>CACGLH010000004.1 GCA_902573735.1 uncultured Alphaproteobacteria bacterium | reverse complement strand
TAAAAAATTTGCACAAAGATGTGAAGTTTATTTCGCTTTAAAAGAAACAAAGACTTTGAAAATGACAAAAGATGAAGAGTTCGAATTATGGCAAAACGCAAAAAAGAAAGTGAAAAATGAGTAGTATAAAAAAAATTAAAGCAAGAGAAATTATTGATAGTAGAGGGAACCCAACATTAGAAGTTGATGTATTCTTAGATAGTAGTGATTTTGGTAGGGCGTCAGTTCCCTCTGGTGCTTCTACAGGGAAACATGAGGCTTTAGAATTAAGGGATAAAAATATAAAAAAGTTTAACGGTAAAGGGGTTACCAAAGCTGTAAATTCAGTAAATAAAATAATAAACTCGTTATTGATAGGAAAGAATGTGAATGATCAAAAGTCAATTGATCAACTTATGATAGACACTGATGGAACGTCGAATAAATCAAATTTGGGAGCAAATTCAATTTTAGGAGTTTCAATAGCTGTTGCCCAAGCTAGTGCAGCTTTCAACAAAAGACCATTATATCTTAATCTTAATCCAGATAGTACAAAATATAAATTACCTATGCCTATGATGAATATCCTTAACGGTGGGATGCATGCTAATAATGATTTAGACATACAGGAATTTATGATAATTCCGGTTTCAGCTACCAATATGCACACAGCCATAAGAATGGGATGTGAAGTTTTTCATACTCTTAAAAATATTTTGAATAATAATAACTTTTCCACCGCAGTTGGTGATGAAGGTGGTTTTGCTCCTCCACTAACAAATACAATTAAAGCCCTTGATATAATTTTAATGGCTATTGAAAAATCGGGGTACAAACCCGAGAAAGATTTTCTTTTGGCATTAGATTGTGCTTCTAGTGAATATTTCTCCCAAGGAGTTTACAATATGTCTGGAGAAAAAATTACGATTAACTCTAACGAAAAAGTATTATTTTTAAAAAGATTAGTAGAAAATTATCCTATTATTTCAATTGAAGACGGTATGTCTGAAGATGATTGGGAAGGATGGAAAGATATTACATTACAACTTGGCAAAAAATGTCAATTGGTAGGTGATGATTTATTTGCTACAAATCCAAAAAGATTGAAAAAAGGAATATCCAATAAAGCTGGAAATGCAATACTAATTAAATACAACCAAATTGGGACTATATCAGAAACACTTGATGTAATTAAAATGGCACAAAAAAACAATTTTCTTCAAATTTTTTCTCATAGATCTGGAGAGACAGAAGATGTATCAATATCAGATTTATCGGTTGCTACTTGTGTTGGACAGATTAAAACAGGCTCTTTGAGTAGAACAGATAGAATTGCAAAATATAATCAATTAATAAGAATAGAAGAAGACTTAGGTAAAAAATGCTATATGTCAGATGATCTAATAAAATATAAAAATTAATTATTTAATATTTGATTGGAAATATCTTCAGAAATTATACTTTCTACAGCAATTGTAAGTTCTTTTCTGTTATTAAAATCTTTACTATCAAGAGGTTTATGAAACTTCAGAATTACTGATCCAGATGATAGGCACAAAATTTTAATGATATGAGATATAATACTCATGCTGCCCCACCAACCATAAAAATCTTTCGATAATTTTTTGTTATTTACCTTATAGTATATAGAAAGTGGTTGAACTGTGCTACACTCATTTTTAATGTTTAAATTTTTATCAAATAATAATTGAAAAAATCCAGATTTAAATTTGAGCACCCTAAGTCCATCAGTACTTGTTCCTTCAGGAAAAAAACAAATAGATGCTCCTTTTTTGATAATTTTTTTTATTAAATGAGAATCTTCTGAAATTTTTTGAGGGTTCCTATCAATAAAAATTGTATTTGCAATACTTGCAAGGAACCCCAAGCCAGGCATTTTTTTTACTTCAGACTTTGCTATAAATATAATATCCATAACGCTTTGTATTACCAGAATGTCTGTCCAAGAAATATGGTTACAAACAAATATTTTAGAATTGTTAGATTGTTTTCCAACAACTTTGAGCTTTAGCCCAAATAATCCAAGGATTAATAAAGACCACAATTTTCTAATAAAAAAAATGGGGCTATATAATTTTAATGGTTTAAAAAAAGCTATGAAAAAAAGATAAATAAACACAAAAAAAAATGTAACTGGTAAAAAAACTATAAGTCTAAAAAATCCAACTACAAATTTTGAAAAACTTATAGTGGGATAACATTCAATTTTATCTTTATCCCAAGTATATTTTTCCTTATTTTTTTTCATAATAAACTTTATATTTTTTAGTCATTTTTAAAACATCAACAATAATAAGGATATCAATTGTATTAAGTTCTTTATCAATAAAAGCACCCTCCCCAACTTTTGCACCTAATCTTAAATAACTCTTCAATAAACTTGGCATTTGCTTCAAAGCATTTAATTTATTTATTGCACTTTTTTGAATTATATTCATTGCTATAAATCCATCCTTTAAAGCTTTTGGTCTCATTTCAGATGGTGCTAAGTATTCGTGATGAATAAAGCTTAAAGCCATTGAAATTTTGTTAACATCATTACCTCTAAAAGAAGCAACACCGAATAATAATTCAACATCATTTTTAGAACAAAAAGCACCAATTTCTATCCACAAGTAATGTAAAATTAATGTATTCCTATGACTAGGATCAATACAAGTTCTGCCTATTTCTAAACATTTTTTTTGAGTTGATATTATAGGGCTTAAATTAAATTCTTGAGAACTATAAAAACCTATTTCTTTATGGATTTCATCACTAAGCATTATTCTGGTAACCCCAACTATTTTGCCTTTTGGATATGAAGTGGGGTCTTTATGATCAATTATTATTAAGTGCTTATAACAATCATCAAATTTATCTTTTTCTATTCTGAATTTAGCTTTTTTTTTATTAGAAGCAACTATCTCATCTATAAAGATTTTATGTCTTAATCTTTGTGATTCAATAAGCTCATCTTTATTTTTAGTGAATCTAATTTCAAATCTTTTCTGATATAAATTCATATTAAATTTTAAAATACAATTTTTTCAAAATTATTTTTGTATAATTTAATTTTTTCAAAATATCCATTTGCAGACTTTTGAATAGAGTTAATTTCTAGTTTTGTGAGTTTTCGAATTTTTTTAGCTGGCCTACCAATTGATAATGTCCCGTCTGGAATTATTTGATCCTGCAAAATTAAAGATCCTGCACCAATAATACAATTTTCTCCTATCTTTGAACCATTCATTAATATAGATCCCATTCCAATAAGTGAGTTTTTTGAGATTTTACACCCGTGCAGTATACAAGAATGTCCAATTGTACAACCACTACCTATATCCAAAGGATACCCCTTGTCAGTATGTAATATTGAATTTTCTTGGATGTTACATTTGCTTTTAATGGTGATCTTCTCATTATCACCCCTTATTACTGCACCAAACCAAATAGATACACCTGAATAAATAACGACATTACCAATAATATAACAATTAGGAGCAACCCAAAAACTATAAGGATCAATTATCTTAGGTTTAAAATTATTAAGACCATAGATACTCATTATATTAAGAATTACTTATAAATTCTTCAAATTCGTTGTTCAATTTTGATATAAAATCAGGTAAGAGTATTCGTTTATTTCTTCTCATTTTTTCTATCTCAATTATTTTCACTATATTTTTTTTTACTTTATCGAAATTATCATTTATCATAATGTATTGATATTCAGACCAATGGCTAATCTCAGAACGAGCCTCTTTCATTCTTAATTTAACAGTTCTATCATCATCTTTATTTCTGTTTAATAATCTCTCATGTAAAGTTTTAATGCTAGGTGGTAAAATAAAAACAGAAACTACGAGCGGAGAAAGGTAAGAGTTTCTTATTTTGGTACCTCCCTGCCAATCTACATCAAAAATTATATCTTTTCCATCATTTAGCAAATTCTCAATTTGATCTTTGAGAGTTCCATAATAATTTCCAAAAACCTCTGCATATTCAATAAATCTTTTATTTTTGATCATTAGATTAAACTGATCTTTTTCTACAAAATGATATTCTCTTCCATTTTTTTCACCGTCTCTGGGCGGTCTTGTTGTCACAGACGTAGAAAAGGAAATATTTTCATTTTCTTCTACAATTGAATTAGCTAAAGAGGTTTTACCTGCTCCAGATGGAGAGGAAATAACAATTAAAATTCCTTTAAATTTAGGTTGATTTACCATGAACTATCTCTTAACAAACTGTTTTTCATTTATACCTTGTAAAAATAAAAGTGATGTTAAGTCCGAATAATCAATATGTATATTTGTATTCTCTTTTACTATATTTTTACTTTTAAAAGCAACACCATGACCAGTATTTGCCAACATTTTTATATCATTAGCCCCATCTCCAACTGATATAACATTTTTTACACTCAGGTTATGTTTTTTACAAATACTCTTTATTAAATTGTATTTTTGAATTTCATCAATTATGGGTTTTTTTAGTTTTCCTGACAAAACCCTATTTTTAACAACAAGATCATTGGCAAAATGATCAGTTACCTTGAGTAAATTTGCAACCTTACTAACAAAAAAATTATACCCTCCAGACACAATATAGGTTTTTGCGTTTCTTGAATTCATTGTACTTATAAGAGTTTTTGCTCCTTTAGAAATACTAATACATTTATTAAAACAGTCTTCCAAAATATCAAGATTTGTTCCTTTTAACAACTCCGTTCTTTTGATTAAAGATTTAGCAAATAAAATTTTTCCGTTCATGGCTTCTTTGGTAATTTGGAAAACTTTATCCGAAAAACCTGTAAACTTTGCAAGTTCATCAATGCATTCTTCATTGATCAAGGTGCTATCCATGTCAGCTATAAGCAACTGTTTTTCTTGATTTATTTTTGAAACAATGTTCACATCAACTTTCATACATCTAACTTTTTGCAAATTAGAAATATTAACGGCATCTTTTAGTGAGAATTGACAACCAGCTTCACCTAACCTTAATGGGTTGTATCCACCAACAATACATAGAACATCTTTGATTAGGCCATCACTTAGATAATTATCTTTTGTAATAATTCCTATTAATTCATTCATTATCAAGAATTATTAACAAGAGATTCCAATTCTTCAGCAATTAAAAATGCTAATTCTAAGGATTGACTAGCATTTAATCTTGGGTCACAAGCAGTATGATATCTTGATGATAAGTCATTATCATTTATGAGTTTTATACCACCAGTACATTCTGTAACGTCTTTTCCAGTCATTTCTACGTGAACTCCACCAGGAAATGTTCCTTCATTCATATGAATTTTAAAAAATGACTTTACTTCATCTAATATTTTTGAAAATGGCCTAGTTTTAAAACCATTCGAAGATTTGATTGTGTTTCCATGCATTGGATCACAACACCATACTGTTCTTAATTTTGCATTATTCACTGCCTTTATAATTTTAGGAAGATGTTCGGCAATCTTATCAGAACCAAAACGAGTAATTAGAGTAAGCCTGCCAGGTTCATTTTTTGGATTTAAAATTTGACAAAGATGAACTAATTCATCTGGATCTAGAGATGGACCACACTTAAGACCGATTGGATTTTGAACTCCTTTACAAAATTCAACATGCGCACCATCAATTTGTCTAGTTCTATCCCCTATCCATATCATGTGGCCAGATCCTGCTACAGGCAAACCAGTTGTGCTATCTTCTCTACAAAGAGCTTCCTCATATTCAAGTAATAGTGCTTCATGACTTGTATAAAAATCAACTTTACTCAAAGAATCTGAATTATTTGAATTTACTCCAGCAGCGCTCATAAATTCTAAAGCATTTGTTATTTTTGTCGCTAATTCAAAGAATTTCTTATATCCATCTTCTCCTTTTGTACTTTCCAAAACCCAAGAATGTACTCTGCTTATATCAGCAAAACCACCTTGGCTAAAAGCTCTAAGTAGATTTAGAGAAGCGGAAGATTGAGTGTAAGCCTTCAACATTCTTTCAGGATTAGGAATTCTATCTTTTACTGTTGGAGAAATGTCATTAATTATATCACCTCTATATGAAGGTAGCTTTTGACCATTTATAATTTCAAAATCAGATGATCTGGGTTTTGCAAATTGACCAGCCATTCGACCTATCTTAACAACAGGTTTTTTACCCCCAAAAGTTAAAACCACAGCCATTTTTAATAATACTTTAAAAGTATCCCTAATTAAATCAGCTGAGAATTCTTCAAAACTTTCAGCGCAATCACCACCTTGCAATAAAAAAGCCTTTCCAGATTCAACCTTTGCTAAATCATTTTTTAGGTTTCTAACTTCTCCAGCAAATACAAGTGGAGGAAGACTACAAAGTGAATTTACAACTTTATTAAGTTGATCTTTGTCTTCATAATCAGGCATTTGATGCTTTTTTTTAATTCTCCAAGAGGATTTTTTCCAAACTTCATCCATAGCTTTTACCAAAAAAAATTCAAAACCAAATTCAATATTCTAAATAATTATACTATTTTATTATTGACCAAAATAATTCTTCAATCGAATATCAAAAATATAAGTTTTGTTTTAAGCACTTATTTATAGTTTATGCAAGAAGCTTGAGTAATTAATGATGAATATTCAAAAAAAAAATAAATATAAAAACTTTGTTTTTGTACTTATTAATGATTTCTCTTTAATTGCATTTAGTAATGCTATTGAACCATTACGTATAGCTAATAGACAAGCTCAAAAAGAAATATACACTTGGAAACTGATGTCTGAAAATGGTGAAAAAGTGAAGTGTTCATCTGGTTTTTTATTTAAAGTTGATAGTCCAATTTCTCAAATAGATAATGATGATTTTGTTATATTATGTGCTGGACAAAATATTAAGAAAAATACAACAAAAAAATTACTTAATTGGATTAGAAAAGAATCTCGGAAAAAAATTTATATAGGATCTATTTGTACTGGAACTTATGTTTTAGCTAAAGCAGGTTTAATTAATGATATTCCTTCTACTATTCACTGGGAAAATAGAGAGGCTTTAAAGGAAGAATTTGAACATTTAAATATTTCTGATGCAATTTATACAATTGACAAAAAATGGTTTTCTGCGGCAGGAGGTACAGCTTCAATTGATTTAATGTTAAATATTATATCTCAGGATCAAGGAGTGAATTTTGCAAAAAAAATTGCTGATCAAGTCCTACATGATTCAATAAGAACAGAATTTGACAAACAACTCCCTCTTATACCAAATAGGGTTGGGGTAAGAAACCCAAGGATATTAACTGCCATTCAAATGATGGAATTAAATATAGAAGAACCCTTGAAACCATCTGATATTGCTTTAAGTTTGGGTATTTCATTGAGACAACTTGAAAGACTTTTCCAGCGTTTTTTTAATTTGTCACCTAAAAATTATTATATGAAAACAAGACTACAAAAGGCTAGACACTTATTATTACAAACAGAAATGAATGTTTTACAGATTGCAATGGCTACCGGTTTTACTTCTTCGTCTCATTTTTCGAAATGTTATAAACTAGAGTTTGAAATTACACCTTTTAAAGAAAGAGGATTTTCTAATAGAGAAAATTAAGTTAATTGACTTTATAAACTCTAGCTGCTGCATACTTGAATTCGGGAATCTTACCGTAAGGATCTAAATGAGGATTTGTCAACTTATTGGCAGGGGACTCTGTAAAACAAAAAGGTATGAAAAGCATACCTTTACTAACATCCCTATCTTCTCTTAAAAGAATTTCTATTATTCCTCTTTGAGTTTCTACCAAAACATTTTCTCCTCTTTTCAGTCCTAACTTTCTGATATCATATGGATGCATGGATACTGTAGGTATTGGTTCTTGAGCTTCTAACATAGAAGATCTTCTTGTCATTGCTCCGGTATGCCAGTGTTCTAATAATCGACCAGTAGTTAAAATAAAAGGATATTTTTTATTAGGTCTTTCATCTGGTGGCATTAGATCTGCTGGAACAATCTTTGCTTTTCCATTTGATGTTGGAAATCCTTCAGAGAATAATATTTCATTACCAAAACTTGTTTCGTCATCTACTGGATAACATACCGCACCCTCTTTTTCTAATCTTTGCCAGGATATATTATTTAAACTAGACATTGTGGAAGCCATTTCTTCATAAACAGCCGAAACATTTTTATAATCCCAAGTGAGCCCACACCTCTTGGCCAAATCAACAATTAATTTCCAGTCTTGTTTGGCTTCACCAGGAGTTTTTCGTACAGGAAAACCGATCTGAACTTGACGATTGGAGTTGGTATAAGTTCCTGCTTTTTCAGGTTGAGCAGATGCAGGAAAAATAACATCTGCAAACCAAGCAGTTTCAGTAAAAAATATGTCCTGAACTACTAAATGTTGCAATTTTGATAAAGCTAATCGAGCATGATTTTGATCAGGATCAGACATAGCAGGATTTTCTCCCATTACATACATTCCAAACATTTGACTGCTAACAATACGATTCATTATTTCCACTACTGTAAGACCCTTTGTCGGATCCAAAGAGCGACCCCATTTATCTTCGAAAAAATTTCTAATATCTACATCTTCAACTGATTGGTAATTTGGGTACACCATCGGTATCAAACCAGCATCAGATGCGCCCTGTACATTATTCTGGCCTCTTAATGGGTGTAAACCTGTACCAGGTCTTCCTACATGACCCGTTATTAAAGACAAAGCAATCAAACACCTAGAATTGTCTGTACCATGAACATGTTGAGAAACACCCATACCCCAAAAAATGATTGAATTTTCTGAATTAGCATAAATTCTAGAAAACTCACGCACGTAATCGGCAGGAACTCCGGAAATTTCTTCCATTGATTCAGGTGAAAAGTCCTTTACTTTTTTCTCAAGAGCTTCAAATCCCTCTACGTTCGCTTGAATATATTGTTCATCATAGAGTTTTTCTTCAATAATGACATGTATCATTGAATTTAGGAGTGCAACATCACAACCAGGCCTAAAAATTACTGGATGAGAGGCATGACGCATTAAATTTTGTTTTCTAGGGTCAAAGACTAAAAGTTTAGCGCCTCGCTTAGCGGCTTGTTTTAGATAGGTAGCAGCTACCGGATGATTTTGCTCAGGTCTTGCCCCTATAACCATTATACAGTCACTATCATCAGCTGCAGTAAATGGAGCTGATACAGCACCACTGCCAATACCTTCCATCAAAGCTGCTACAGAGGACGCATGGCATAACCTGGTACAATGATCCACATTATTTGTTCCAAAAGCCTGCCTGATAAACTTTTGGAATAAATAAGCTTCCTCATTTGTTCCTTTAGCTGAACCAAATCCACATAAAAAGTCTCCACCGTATTTTTTTAAAATCCTTAAAAATCCATCTGCAGCTACTTGTAAGGCTTCTTCCCATGTAGCTTCTCTAAAAGTTTTATGTATATCATTGAAATTCAGGTTTGCTTCTGGATATTTTTTAGCTGTTTGCAATCTTATTAGAGGTTTTGTTAATCTCTCTGGAGACATAACATAATCCATACCAAATCGACCTTTTACGCAGAGTTTACCACGATTAGCTGGACCCTGTCTCCCATCTACTTTAACAATGTCATTCCCTTTTATACTTACAGAGGTTTGACAACCAACACCACAAAATGGACACACACTATCAACAACTTTATCCGGGTAAATTTCTCTTTTGGTGGAATCTTTATTTAAAAGACTTTTTTCCATTAAAGCACCGGTTGGACATGCCTGTACACATTCACCACATGCTACACACGAACTTAACCCCATAGGGTCTTCTAAATCAAAAATAGGTTTAGAAGATTCACCTCTATTTCCCATACCAATAACATCATTGACTTGTATTTCTTTACAAGCTCTTTCACAAAGACCACACGATATACATGCATCTAAATTTACAGCAATAGAAGGATGTGAATCATCATGAAATATACTATCAACAGGAATTTCTTTAGAAGCTCCAGGCCGAGAACTTGGAAAACGAGAACTTTTCTCACCTAAAACTTTGATGGTTTGGTCCCAAAAGTGTGAATCTGGATCAGGACTTTCTTCACGCTTTGGCATATCAGATTTCAAAAGCTCAAAGACTAACTCTCTATTTTTTTCAACTCTTTTACCTGAAGTTACTACTTTCATTCCAGGAGTGGGCTTTCTCAAACAAGAAGCAGCTAAAGTCCTTTCACCTTCTATTTCAACCATGCAGGCTCTACAATTTCCATCAGCACGATATCCAGGACTATCTTTCCAACATAAGTGGGGTATCTCAAGACTTAATCGCTTAGCTACTTGCCAAATAGTTTCATCATTGGAAGCAGAAACAATTTTACCATTTAAACTAAATTCTATTGTTTTGATAATTGCATCTTTATCGTCGAGTGCCATTTAATTCCTCTGAAAAATATTTCAACAAATGATTTAAACAATTTGTAGCAGCTTGTCCTAAACCACAAATTGAACTATCGCGCATAACCATCATTAGGTCTTCATAAAGTTCAACATCTTTGTTACTATTAGACAGTAATGATATCAACTTTTCTGTCCCATTTCTACATGGAGTACACTGGCCACAACTTTCATGTTTAAAAAATTTAATTGTGTTAATTACAGCATCTAAAATACTATCTTGGTCAGACAAAATAATAACAGCATGAGAACCTACAAATCCACCATGTGGCTCAAATATACCAAAATCCAAACCCATATCACTCATTTTAGCAGGAAAAATACCACCTGAAGCTCCCCCTGGAAAAAATGCTTTAAACTCGTGACCAGGCAACATTCCTCCACAATAATCATCTATAAGTTTTCTTACGGGTATACCTGCAGGCGCCACTTTTACACCAGGGTTTAATACTCTGCCAGATACACTATAGGATCTAACTCCCTTATGATTTTCATTAAAACCTAAACCTGCAAACCACTCAGAACCTTTTGACAAGATTTCTGGGATCCAAAATAAAGTTTCAATATTATGGTTCAAAGTTGGTCTTCCAAATAAACCCTTTTCAGCAATATATGGTGGTCTATGCCTTGGTAATCCTCTTTTACCTTCAATAGACTCTATCATTGCACTTTCCTCACCACATATATATGCTCCTGCTCCTCTTCGTATTTCAATAGGAACTAACCAGAAATTAGTTTTTTCTAGTTTCTCAATTTCAGCTTTCAATATTTCTAATACCGCCGGATATTCATCTCTCATATATAAATAAATTTTATTACAACCAACTAAAAGTGCTGCTATTTGTGCACCTTCCAACATTTTATGTGGTTCACTCTCCAACCAAAATCTATCTTTAAATGTACCAGGCTCTCCTTCGTCTCCATTAATTGTCATATATCTTATGCCATTATAGGAATTGACAATTTGCCATTTTTTATCAGCTGGAAAACCTGCACCACCTAATCCTCTTAATCCTGATTTAGCCAAAATTGAAATAGCATTTTCTAAATTTAGCTTTTTAGAAATTACCTTTTTTAAACACTCGTACCCACCTATGTTAAGATAATCACTCAAATTTTGATAATCAGGGATTTCAGGAGCTGTATCATCTTTTGAAAATTTTAATAATTTTAAAGGTGTAGCATTATTAACTGCTTTTTTTCCAACCTGAGCAGCTGGTGCATTTGCACATCGTCCAATACACGGAACTTTTTGTATTCTAATTTTGTTCTCATCAATTATTTCATTAACATTTTTTATAAGATGTTGAGCACCAGCCATTTCACATGAAAGTCCATCACAAATTCTTATTGTCAACTCGTGATCTAAACTCTCACCATCTTTAACAATATCAAAATGATGATAAAAGGAAGCAACTTCAAAAACTTCAGCTTGGCTCAATTTAAATAATTCAGACAAAGATTTCAGATGTCGTTGGCTTAAACAGTTAAATTTGTCTTGAATAAGGTGTAATGCTTCAATCAACTGACTACGATCAAAGTATAAATTTCCCACTAACTCTTTAATTTCTTTTTCAGAGAGATCATCTGCCTGTCTTCCTTTGGGAAGACTAGGATCCCTTTTCACACCTTTAGTTAATTTTGAATTCAACAAAATTAATTACTCCCCCCATTTATCATTAAATATAAACACATTTAAAAATTAAAGTGTATAAAAAAAAACAAAAGTGTACCAAATATTTACCAAATATTTGGTCATTAATGTATCTTAAACTAACCAAGAAAAACTCACAAAAAATCTAGCTCAATAAAATTATCTAATTATCTCTTTTTAAACTTTAATCTTATATTATCCCAAAGTTTAGCCATACCTAATGGTTCATAAATCATAAAAATTATTATTAAAACTCCAAAAACAACTTGTTCAATTGAAGAAATAATTGTTGCATCAATAGCTCCATGAAAAACGTTATTTCCTATGCTATTTAGTAAAACAGGAAACAACAATATGAAAGCAGCTCCAATAAATGCACCACTTATTGTTCCAAGTCCCCCTAAAATAACCATAAACAGAATTTTAAAAGACAGTTTTATGTCAAAAGCTACAGGTTCTAAAGATTTTAAATATGTAAATGCAAACAAAGCACCTGCAACACCACAATAAAAAGCACTTATAGCAAAAGCTTGTAGTTTAGTCCTTAAAAGTGAAATTCCCATAGATTCTGCTGCAATATCCATATCACGAACTGCCATCCAATTACGACCTGTGCTACCCCTAGCCATATTTATTGCTAACAATGTAAGTACAGTAACGACAAAAACAATTACCAAATACATTTCTAATGGTGATGTAAAACTCTTACCCATTATAACAATATCTTGAGCGGTAATAATTCCTGAGGAATCATAATTTTTAAACCAGCCAAATTTATCAATCATCCAAACAATAAAAAACTGTGATGCTAGAGTAGCAACCATTAAATATATACCTCTAACTCGTAAACTTGGTAATCCAAAAAGAATTCCAAAAGCAGCAGCAATTAATCCTGACAGAGCCAATGCAACAAAAAAAGGGATATCAGGAACACGTAAAATCAAGTTATAACATGCAAATGCACCTGCAGCCATAAATCCAGCAGCTCCAAGTGCTAGCTGTCCTGCATATCCCATAACAATTTGTTGACCAATCGACGCCAGAGCAAGACATAACCAAGGAATAAGTATAGAAGAGTACCAATATCCAGACTTAACCGTAATTGGAATTATTAATAATGATATAATCATTAATAACAAAAAATTAATTAAATCATTTTTTGTATATTCCATAAATATTTTATTACTTTTCACAGAAAAACTCCTATCCTAAACTCTTCTAATAATTTTTTCGCCAAAAAGACCTTCTGGCCTATAAAGAAGAAAGAAAATTGCTAGAACATAAGGAGCCCAACCTTCAATTGCCCCCCCAAAATAAGGACCAATATAAACTTCCAATACTTTTTCGGTAGCACCAATGATTAATCCACCAACGATAGCTCCAGGAATAGAGGAAAAACCTCCAATGATTAATACTGGTAGAGCTTTTAATGCTAAATCAACCAAAGCAAACTGGACACCTGCTCTTGCTCCCCACATCATTCCAGCCACTAATGCTACAACACCTGCAGCGGTCCAGACTAGGAGCATAATATTATTTAAGGGTATACCAATAGAACTTGCAGCTCCAGGGTCATCAGCAACTGCTCTTAATCCTAAACCCATTTTAGTATATTTAAACAAAACTGATAATCCTAAAATTAAGGAAGCGGCTACTAAGCCTGCTGTTAAATCAAGAGCACTTACAAAAAGTCCAAAAGTATCAATTATCCACTGTATTGGAAAATCACCTATGCCAAGATCTAAACGTCTTACCTCAACACCCCAAGCAGCCTGTGCTAATCCCTCTAATACAAAACCTAATCCTATTGTAGCCATTAAAAGTGTATCTTCACTTTGGTTCATTAAAGGTTTCAACACTAAACGTTCAGTACAATAGCCAACAAGTCCCATTAAAAGAATAGTCACAATAAAAGCAAGAAAAAATGGAAGCCCAAGTTCCATAAAACCAACAAAAGCAAGCACCGCGAAAAAAACCATAGCTCCTTGAGCAAAATTAAAAGTAGAGGAAGCTTTATAAATTAAGACAAAGCCAAGTGCTACGAGAGAATACATAGTTCCAGCTAGAAGCCCTGCAACTACAACCTCTACAAAAAATAATAGTTCAGTCATGTGCAACTCCTAAATAAGCGTCAATAACATCTTGATTAGCTCTAATTTCACTAGGCGGGCCATCTGCAAGTGTTTTACCATAATCTAAAACTACCACATTATCTGAAATATCCATTACAACGCCCATATCATGCTCAATTAAAACCATTGTAGTTCCAATTTCATCGTTTACTTTTAGTATAAACCGACACATTTCACGCTTTTCTTCTACATTCATTCCTGCCATTGGTTCATCTAACAAAAGAACTTCTGCTTCCGTTGCCAAGGCTCTGCCCAATTCAACTTTTTTTTGCAAACCGTATGGTAATTTACCTACTGGAGTATTTTTAATGTCATCTATTTCCAAAAACTCTATTATTTCTTCACATTTTTTCCTATTTTCTATTTCTTCTTTCCGAGCTTTATTAGTTTGAAAAGCGACTTGAATAAAATTAGCATTCATGTGAAGGCGTCTTCCAATAAGAATATTATCCAGGACAGACATTCTTTTAAACAATGCGAGATTTTGAAATGTTCTAGAAATACCTTTTTTTGCAATCAAATTCGGATTTACTTTTGATAAAAGTTCATTTTTAAAAATTATGCTACCTTGTTGAGGTTTATAAATACCATTTATACAATTTAGCATAGAACTTTTTCCAGCACCATTAGGACCAATAATAGCTTTTATTTCATGCGTAAGAATAGAAAAAGATGCATTAGTTATGGCTTTTACACCCCCAAAACTTAATGAGACATTTTTCACTTCTAAAATAGGAGATCCTATTGGAAATCTTCTTTCTTGTGTCATAATAATCTCTTAAATTTACCTTCAAATTAATTAGTTTTAGAAAATTTGTTCTCTTTTTTGGTACTCCCTTCTTCTCGAAGGGCATCACGAAAATTCTTTCTACCCTCTTTTGAAATACCAAGGTAAAGCTCTTTAACTTCATCATTATTTAAAAGCTTTTCTGCTGTTCCGTGAAGTTTTACATTTCCAGTTTCAATAATATAACCATAGTCTGAATTTCTAAGTGCAATGTTTGTATTTTGTTCTGCCAATAAAATACTTACTCCTTCTTTATCGTTGAGCTCTTTAACAATTTTAAAAATTTCTGAAACTAATTGTGGAGCTAATCCCATGGATGGCTCATCCAGTAACAACATTTTTGGTTTAGCCATCATAGCTCTAGCAACTGCTAACATCTGCTGTTCTCCACCTGAGGTAAAACCTGCTTGGCTTTTCCTTCTATCTTTTAATCGATTAAAATAGGTATAGATCTTATCCAGCTCATCTCTCATTTCAGAATTAGTTAGTTTTCTAGAGTAAGCTCCAGTTATGATATTTTCTTCAACAGTAAGATGACCAAAGCATCTTCTTCCTTCTAAAACTTGAACCATTCCCAATCCAACCATTTCAGTTGGATTTTGATTAATAACAGAAGTCCCATCATATGTTATTTTGCCTTTTGTTACTTTTCCTCGTTCTGAAGCTAACATTGTAGATATAGCTTTTAAAGTGGTACTTTTTCCTGCCCCATTACCACCAAGTAAAGCTACAATTTTTCCACGCGGTACGGTTAAGGAAACATCATGAAGTGCTGATATTACACTATCATACATAACCTCAATATTCTCAATTTTTAATATGTCTTCTGAATTACTAGTCACTTTTTATTTCTCTGTATATGAGGTCTGATTATAAATAACCTAATAAGGTAATTTAGTAAAGTTGGATCAAAGGTTTAAAAAACTTCTTTGATCCAACTAGTATTTAGGTAAGTTTACCCACAAGATTTTGGCGTAATATTATTTTCTTTTGCAAATTTTGCAGCAGAATCTTCTACCAATTTTCTGATAAATGCAGGGTCTAATGGCTCTTCCCAACCTGTAACTTGTACAAATTTATCACCATCCCATTGCATTACAGCAAATTTACCAGCTCCTTCGTGATTTGCGCATGAGATAGAAAATGGTGCAACCATGCCTTTAATCCCAATTTCTTCTAAACGATCTTCTGTCATGTTCAGAGCTTCATATCCGTCTCTGAATTCAGCTCCAGTAACCGCTTTTCCAACTTTTCCATGCATTTCTTGAGCATTTCTAAGAGCTTCTATCCACATTACTGCAGCTCCTAAACCCCTATTCCAATAAACAGTTCCTACACGACTTTCATCAGCAAGATTTCCTTTTCCAGATCCATAAACTTGATCTTTAATAGCAGCTACTAATGGATAATCGTCACCTGGTAATGCATTGGCAACTGCATAGGTACCTTTTGCCGCATCACCTGCAGGATACATATCTTCTTCAGCAGCACCAAAAGTAACATACATCATTCTATCTCTTGGAAAAGCAACACGAGCAGCATTAGTCATAGCAGTGGAATTCATTCCTGAACCAGCGCCCCAAAATGTTACCCAATCTGGTCTCTCTTTTCTGATTTGTAACCACTGAGATTGTTGCTCCAAACCAGGTGGTGGGATCGAAATTTCAACTAATTTAACACCCCAATCACTTGCAATTTTTCTCATAGCAGGAAGTGGTTCACGACCATAAGCGGAGTCAATATGAAGATGCACAATCTTTTTGCCTTTCATTTTGTCAATGCCGCCTTCTTGTTCTGCCATAAACTTCATTTTTACAGCTATTTGTGACCAGTAATGACTAGCTGCATTAAAAACCCATGGCCAAACACGACCGTCTGCTCCATCAGTTCTTCCGTATCCGTATTGAGCTAAAACTACATTATCTTCTGCCATTCTATTTATAACAGCATATGCACCAGGTGTTCCTAGCGTGTCAAAAACCACAATTCTTTGCCCATCTTTTTCTAATAAACGCTGATAACATTCAACAGTTTTAACTGCATTATATTCTGTCTCGCACTCTTGCCATGTTAACATTACTCCATTAACACCACCATTCATATTTACATAGTTCATGTAGTCAATTTGAGCGCCATAATATCCAGTACCCATTGCTGAATAAGGTCCAACCCTACTACTTGCAATTGGGAAATATTGTTTTTCTTCAGCCATTGAAATATTCAAAATAAAAAAAGTGGACAAGAATGTTAAAGCAGCTGCAAAAGTTACTATAAAATTCTTGAAAGTTTTTTTAAACATATATTTATCTCCCTTTTAACAAAAAATTCATCAGCAGATGTAAAAATAATAAAATTTAAATTGATAACTTTAAAATCTTTTTAAAAATGGCTTGGAACCTTCATCAATGTAAGCTGCCTGGCGATTTTTTATTATATTTAAATCTCGAATGAGACAGGATATTCTTATAAAATTTACTTAAAGTCAACTACAATTTACCTTAAGTCAATACCACCTTTGGAGGTTAGATGATTTTATTAAAGTAAATAATTATGTATCCCAAATCAGCTTATAATGATTTATCCATTTTTAACATTTTTAAATAATAAGCCGTTAAACAGAAAAGGGTTTATGTGAGTAATATGTTTAAAATTGAATACAAAAAAAATCCAACAACTATTGAAGTTAATTCAATAATGTCACTCCATAATATTGGAAAGCATGAAGAAGCATTTGATAGATGTAAGAATTTCTTTATTAAATATCCAAATTCACCGTTATTATATAATATTCTTGGAGCAATAAATGTTGGTAAGTGTGATTTTACCAATGCAATTTACAGTTATTTGTATGCAATTAAAATTAAACCAAATTATGCTCAAGCTTTTAATAATCTGGCTGTGTTATTAAAAAAACTGGGTGAAATCAACTTAGCAATTATAAGTTATGTCAAAGCAATAAATTTAAAACCAGACTATATTGAAGCTTATAACAATATAGGATTAGTCTATATTGAAACAAATGAAATTCAAAAATCAAAATTTTTTTTTGATAAAGCTTTTAATATTGATTCAAATAACGAGATTTCAAATTTTAATTTAGGTGTTGTTTATTCTAAACAAAAAAAATTATGTAAAGCTGAGTTTCATTTTAAAAAGGCAATAAAAATAAACCCAACCTATATTGAAGCCTACTACAATCTAGGGATACTTTATCATAATCAAGAGAAAATTGAATTAGCTAAAAGATGCTATGAAAAAACCCTGAAATTGGATCCTTCCTTTTGTGAAGCACATCACATACTAAATGCTTTGTCAGGCAAAACAACAAAATCAGCACCAAAAAAATATGTTGAAAAACTTTTTGATAATTATGCTGCAAATTTTGAAAAATCCTTAGTCATAAATCTCAAATATAATACACCCAAAATCATTAAAGAAATGATAATAGATGATAATATGGTCAATTTAGGTTCAGTTTTGGACCTTGGATGTGGAACAGGGCTTATCGGTTTTGAGTTAAAACCTTTTTCAAAAAATATTGATGGAGTTGATTTATCAAAATATATGCTAGAAGAAGCTAATAATAAAAAAATTTATAATAATTTATTTCATAATGATATAGAGGATTTTCTAACAAAAAGTAATATAGAATATGACTTTTTCATCGCGGCTGATGTTTTTGTTTACATAGGTAACCTTTCAAAAATATTTAAATTAATTAAAGAAAGAAATAAGCGAAATGGAAAGTTAATTTTTTCTACTGAGCATACAAATAGAAAAGGATATTTTATTAATAAAAAGGGGCGATATTGTCATTCTATCGATTACATCAGCTCTCTTTGTAAAAAATTTGATTATAAATTACTTATTTTCAGAAAAGTAACCCTAAGAAAAGACGATGCAAAAGATGTTGATGGTGGTGTTTATCTTTTACAATTCTAAAAAATAGATTTTAAATAATCAATTTCTAAATCCAGATATCCGTCAAATAAATTCATGACTTCTTTCCATATATTGACCACATTAATTAAAGATATTTTTATAAATAATTAACCAAAAATCATATTTTTAATGGTGCCCGAGGAGAGACTCGAACTCTCACACCCGTAAAGGCGGCGGATTTTGAATCCGCTGCGTCTACCATTCCGCCACTCGGGCAATTTAATTAAATTCTATAATAAATATAACAAGATTTATTATTTTATATCAAGTATTTAATCCAATCTTTGGTTTAGCTAAACATATATATCTGATTTTTATTCCTGGATCTAAACCAATTTCACGATCTTTGGCAGATCCCGAGTTCATTAATCTAGCTGAATTTATACATTCCTTTTTTGAAATAAAATACGTGTCTAAACTAGTTATAGAATGCGATGTTTCAAAACCTATACCATTTAAAACTGAATATATATAAAGTCCCCATACTATTTTCATGATATTCCTATTTTTTATCTATACCTTGAAATAGACCAATTAATAAAATAAATACGCTTAATCTAATATTGATTTATATTTAAAACTAAAATTTGTTAAGATTATAAAATATGGCCCTAAAAAGTACAAAACTTTTTATTATCAACACGTCAAAATCACATTATTCCATTTACATTTTATACTTTATTGCTTTTATCGAGGCAATATTTTTTCCTATTCCCCCAGATTTTTTGTTTATACCTCTAGCTATAATACATTATAGGAAAGTTTTTTTTCTTGCTTTTTTTACAACATTTTTTTCTGTATTAGGAGGCTTTTTTGGTTATTTTATTGGCCTAATGTTTTTTGAACAAATAGGTCTACCAATATTAAGTTTTTTGGATTTAAAAAATCATTATTCAGATTTTTCAGTTAGTTATAATGAAAATGGAATTCTTGCTGTTTTATTAGGTGGGTTTTCACCCATACCTTACAAGTTAATTGCTATAATTTCAGGAACAACTAATATGCCTGTTTTTGATTTTCTTTGGGCTTCAACTTTATCTAGAGGTCTAAGATTTTTTCTATTAGCTTTTTTAATATATTTTTTTAAAGATACAGCTATAAATATTATAAAAAATTATTTTTCTACAACTGTAATCATTATTACAATCATTTTCGTATTCACTATAATAGGCTTTAAGCTTTTATGAAATCATTTTTTTTTATAAATACAGTATTGTTTCTTTCTATATTTTCATTACTGTTTGTTTTTATTTTACAATACGAATATGGAATTCTTCCTTGCAAAATCTGTATTTGGCAAAGGTGGCCACATATTTTTAATATTTTTATAGCTCTAATTATTATTTCATCGTCTTCAATACCAAAATATATAATGGTCCTAGGTTTAATAAATATGTTTTTAGCATTTATTTTAGCTTTATATCATTATGGGTTAGAACAAAACCTATGGGATAATGTGTTCTCGTGTAGTGGTGAAATTAAATTTAATGATTTAAGTACTGAAGAAATTTTAAAAAATTTGAATAATACTCCAATCAAGACTTGTGAAATAGAGGCCTGGAATTTTCTAAACTTATCATTGACTGGTTGGAATATGATATTAACAGTATTTATCTCCTTGATATGGTTATTATTAATTTATTATCAAAAAAGAAGTCATGAAAGTAATTCGGCATCCCAATAAAGGAAGTCTGTCCAACTATCATGCAAATAGTTAGGTGGAAATTTTCTTCCCTTATTTAATAATTCCTCAGTTGAAGGTATTACTGGTTTTTTTAAAAGTTTTAATCTAGATTTTTTTATAGATTTTGATCCTTTTTTCAAATTACAATTACTGCAAGCAGCTACAACATTTTCCCATGTTGTCTTTCCACCCTGAGCACGTGGAAGCACGTGATCAAATGTAAGATCATCTTTTGATCCACAATATTGACACCGAAATTCATCTCTCAAAAATAGATTAAATCTTGTAAAGGCGTTAGACCTGACAGGTTTGATATATTCTTTTAAAACTACTACAGAAGGTATTTTTATTTTCATTGATGGAGAATTAACATACTTATCATATTCAGCTACAACATTTATCCTATCCATGAAAACACCTTTTATTGTGTCTTTCCATGACCATATCGACAAGGGTAAATATGATAATGGACGATAATCAGCATTCAATACTAGAGAAGGATTTTTTCCTGCTGATTTAAAATAATAGCTGTGTGTACCCGTAGACATATTATTAGAATATTTTTTTTTATAGGTAATTTAAAGTAAAAATTTAAACATAAAAAAATTTTGCAAAAATCTGAACTTATATATTTAATTTTTTTAAAAATTTTGTAGACTCTGCAAGTCCATCTAATGAAATGCCGTGACCAAGTCCTTTTGAAAAATATGTATTAACAAAATACCCTAAAATATTTAAGTTTTTCTTTGCCATCTTTGTCATTTCCATTGGAACCACATTATCTTCATCTCCATGAACAAGTAAAATTGGAGTATCCAAATTTATTTTGGAAACTTTATTTTTTACATTTAAAAAACCTCCTGAAAAACCAACAACTGCACTAATTTTTTTTTCTCTTGATAATAATGTTTCCAATACCATCATTGTTCCTTGTGAAAACCCTACCAAAATGAAGTTTTTTGAACTAATACCAGTTTCTGATTCAATTTCATCAATATAACGGTTAATTAGCTTTACAGAATTGAGTATTTCATTTTTAGCATTTAAATCTAAGCTACCATCATTTTTTTGTTTAATGGGGAACCATTGATAACCTAAACCTCCCATTTCACATTTTTGTGGAGCATTTGGAGAATAAAAAACTGCGTTGGGCAATATTTTTGAAAAGGCATCAGATAATGAAATTAAGTCACTTCCATCCGCCCCATAACCGTGAAAAAAAATAACGATTTCATTATTTATACCTGAAATAGATTTTTTTACAGGGCCTTTTAAAATATCAGTCATTTCGATCCTTTTTTTATTTTTCTATAATGATCCCAAAGTAAATGAGCGGCTAATGATTTCCATGGATTCCAGTTTTCAGATATTTTAACTACTTCTTTTTCTGAAGGTCTAACCTGAAAATTAAAAAGTAACTTTATTGATTCTTGTAAAGCTAAGTCACCTGAAGGAAATACATTAGCATGCCCCAATGAAAACAAACAATAAATTTCAGCTGTCCACTTCCCTATTCCTTTTATTTTGGTAAGTCTATTAATAACTTCTTGAGAGGAACTTAAATTTAAATCCCTATAATTAATGTTTTGTTTAGCCAGCTCTTTAACATATATGCATTTTTGTCTTGATAACCCAAGAGATAATAATAATTGCTGATCTGCTTTTAAAATATTAAGACTAGAATTCAGATTATTTTTAGTAACTCTTGTCCAGATACTGTTTGCAGCTGAAGTAGAAAGCTGCTGGCTAATGATAGTTTTCAACAATGCTTTAAAACCCGTACATCTTTTTGATAAGGAAAAATTAGGATTTGAAATAATCAGTTTTGCTAATTTTTCATCTTTTCTAGATAGAAAAGTAAATCCTTCTTGAATATTATGTTTTGAGTATAGAGATATTTCTATCATATAAACTATTAAACAGGAGTTGCATTTTCTCTCAAGAGCTTCCAATTGATGGAGTCTAATATTGCATCGTAACTTGCATCAATTATATTAGCTGAAACACCAATAGTCGACCACCTCAAGCCATTTCTATCTTCACTGTCAATCAAAACCCTAGTAATGGCCTCAGTACCTCCATTCATGATACGTACTTTAAAATCAACAAGTTTTATATCCTCAATAAAAGATTGATAAGGTCCAAGATCTTTTTTTAGTGCTGCAGATAATGCATGAACAGGTCCTTGATCTTCACCATTATTATCTAAACTTTCTGCAATAGAAACTTGTTCTTGATTACCTAAATTTATAGAAACAACAGCCTCCGATATGATTGAATATTGATTTTCAATTTTTTGCCGTTTCTCCATTGTTACTTTATATCTATTAACAGAAAAATAATGTGGCATAAGTCCTAATTGTTTTCTTGCAAAAATCTCAAAAGATGCACTTGCTACATCAAATGTATATCCTTTATCCTCTTTTTCCTTTATTTCTTGTAGAATTCTAAAAATACGATCATCACTCTTTTCAATTTCTACACCTGACTCATTCAATATTTTTATAAGATTTGATTTACCTGCTTGATTTGATGCAGGTATAACTCTTACATTTCCAACTTCACTTGGATTAATATGCTCATAAGTTTTTGGATCTTTCAAAATAGCACTTGCATGCAATCCTGCCTTATGAGTAAAAGCTGCTGCACCAACATAAGGAGAAGCTTTATTGGGTACTCTATTCAAAATTTCATCTAATATTCTCGATAACTTAGTAATTTCTTTTAATTTTGTTTTATCAATATTAATTTTAAATCTATTATTAAAATGTTGTTTTAAAATAAGGCTGGGTATAATAGATATTAGGTTTGCGTTACCACATCTTTCTCCCAAACCATTTATTGTTCCTTGTATTTGTCTTACCCCTGCATCTATTGCAGCAAAAGAATTGGCAACAGCATTTTCAGTATCATTATGAGAATGAATACCTAATTTGTTACCAGGTATTCCCATTTTTATAACACTTTTTACAATCTCATAAATTTCGTTAGGAAGAGTGCCTCCATTTGTGTCACATAGTATAATCCAATCTGCATCAGATTGATATGCTGATAATAGACACTCAAACGCATATTTTGGATCAGATTTGAAGCCATCAAAAAAATGTTCTGCATCAAAAATGGCTTCCTTCCCTGATTTTACAAGATGTCTTATTGATTCTTCAATATTGATAAGGTTCTCTTGATTAGAAATACCTAAAACCTTCTTTACATGGTAATCATAGGATTTTCCTACTAGGCATACTGCATTTGTTCCAGAATTTACTACTGATGCTAATATAGTATCATTATTTGCGGATATCCCTACTCTTTTCGTCATACCAAAAGCTGTAAGAATTGAGTTTTTGATTTTTGGGGGATTTTGGAAAAAATCTGTGTCCGTTGGGTTAGCACCAGGCCATCCCCCTTCTATATAGTCCAACCCAAGGTTATCTAAAGCGTTAACAATACGAAACTTATCTTCATAAGTAAACTGAACTCCTTGCGTTTGTTGACCATCTCTAAGGGTGGTATCATATAAAAAAATTTGATCCATCAATTTTCCGTTAATAAACTACTAGGATTAAAATTTGGTTTTAATGACCAGGTTGTTTCATTTCCATGATCATTAATTGTTACTCCAGCTTTTTCAAGCTTAATTCTTATTAGATCAGAATTTCTATAGTCCTTATTTTTTCTTGCATTTTGCCTCTCTACTATTAATAAATTTATCATTTCTTTAATAGTTTGCTTATCAAGGTTATTTTTTGATTTGATGCTATTGTTTGAATTAAAGCCTAAAAAAAAGAAAGAATTTGCAAATCCATCATAATCTTCTTCTTTCAATAGGTTATGCATTTCAGTAATAACTAATGGTATATTTAGATCATCACATAGGGCTTCCAAAATTTTATTTGTTGGAATTCCATTGATATTTAAATCTCTATTATTTGTTACACTAAACCATTTATTTATAATATTTTGCGCTTCTGTTAATTTTCTGTTTGTCCAATCCAAAGGCTGTCTATAATGAGTAGATAAAAGGACAAAACGAATAACTGCTCCATCAATATTTTTGTTTCTTAAATCTTCTACTGTTAGATAGTTACCCAAAGATTTTGACATTTTTTGTCCCTCAATATTTACAAACCCATTATGCATCCAATAGTTAGCTAGTGAATTTTTGTTATTAGCACAAATACTTTGGGCGGTTTCATTCTCATGATGAGGAAAAATAAGGTCAATACCTCCACCATGAATGTCAAAAGTTTCACCTAAAATTTCCTTACTCATAGCTGAACACTCGATATGCCATCCAGGCCTACCATAACCCCAAGGACTATCCCAACCTATATTATTCTTTGATGTTGGTTTCCAGAGTACAAAATCTAGAGGATTTTTTTTTCTTCTATCAATATCTACTCTATTACCAACGATCATTGATTCCAAATTTTGTTTTGATAAGAAACCATAACTTTTGAAAGTATTTACTGAAAAAAGAACTTCACCATCCTCTAAAACATATGCATTTTTTTTTAAAATCAGAACTTCAATCATAGCAATCATTTGCGAAATATAATCCGTTGCTTTTGGTTCATGTGTTGGCTTATTTACATTCAAATAATTATTATCTTCGATAAACCATTTTATTGTCTCTGAAGTAATTTCATTAACTGACTTATTTTCTGCGGAAGACTTAGCAATTATTTTATCATCAACATCAGTTATATTTCTTACGTAAGTAACTGATTTTTCACCATATAAATATTTTAACAACCTATATAAAATATCAAACACAACTACTGGCCTTGCATTACCTATATGAGCTCTATCGTAAACAGTTGGGCCACAGACATACATTCTAATATTATTAGAATCTAATGGTTTAAAAATTTCTTTATTCTTTGATTTTGTATTATAAATTTTAAGTCTCAATTTTATACCAACAAAGTTTTAATTATTACACATTAAGTACTACAAATAAGAAAAATTAAAAAATAATAATTTTATTATTAAAGGATTTCCTATTATTAAATTAAAGTGTTATACTAAATATGGTTTACCATACAGCTTATAATGAAATTAAAATTACCAATCTACATTTTTTATATAAAAAAAATTTTAATAAAAAAAATTATTAGTATATGTTGCATACTCTTTTTATCAGCTTGTAATACTACAAATCTTAAAAATTATAGTTCTAATCCTAATGATCCTTTTGAAGAAACAAATAGAAAAGTTCACGCTTTTAATAAACACATTGATAAAACAACTCTAAAACCAGCTTCAAAGGTCTATGGAAATGTTATACCCAGGCCAATAAGATTAGGTGCAGCAAATTTTCATGAAAACTTGCAAGAACCTAAAAGATTTGTAAACCACCTCGGTCAAGCTGAGTTTATTAAAGCTACAACAGATGTCACCCGTTTTGTTATAAACTCTTCAGTTGGTGTTTTTGGTATTTTTGATGTTGCTTCCAGAATCAGTTTGTTCTCAGATGATACTGAATTTGACGAGACATCTGCGTATTGGGGATTTCCTGTGGGTCCATATTTAGAATTACCATTTGTAGGACCCAGCTCTTTAAGAGGATCTCTATCAATGTTAGTGGATTATACATTAAATCCAATGAGTTTATTATCAGGACCAGCTGAAGGAGCTAGTCTGATTACATTTAGTGCTTTAAATATTCTTAATAAACGACATGAATTTGGCACAATGGTTGATACAATACTATATAACAGTTTAGATAGTTATTATTCTACGAGATCAACATATCTTCAAACAAGGATTAACGAACCACCTGAACCAATGGAAGATAACTTAGATTTATTTGATCCTTATGAAGATTTTTAATAATTAAAAGTATCAGGGAGTTTTAATAAATTAATTATCAATTCCACCACTGAAAACTCTACTTTCTCTGATATCTACTTCTTCTAATGTACTCAGCTTTTCCGCATCAACAGGACCATCATTTTCTTTAAATAGTCTATTTGCTTGCCTCAATCTTACTCTATCAAGGGCATTTCTAATTGATCTAGCATTTGCAAAATGAGGTTGCTCTTTTCTTAAGTTTATATACTCAGTAAATGCATTTTTAGCTGATTTTGTAAAACAATAATTTAATTGATCCAACATAGCTGACCCAATATCTAGAAGTTCTGAAGTTGAATAATCAGGAAATTCAATATGATGGGCTATCCTTGATCTGAAACCTGGATTACTTTCAAAAAATGTGTTCATTCTGTTTTTATAACCAGCCAATATCACTACTAAATCATCACGATTATTTTCCATTACTTGAAGTAAAATTTCAATTGCTTCCTGTCCATAATCCCTTTCATTTTCTGGCCTATATAAATAATAAGCTTCATCAATAAAAAGAACACCACCCATTGCTTTTTTTAATACTTCTTTAGTTTTTGGTGCTGTATGGCCTATATATTGGCCCACTAAATCGTCTCTGGTAACAGTAACCAGGTGGCCTTTTCTAACATAACCAAGTTTATGTAATAATTCAGCCATTCTCAGTGCCACAGTTGTTTTACCAGTGCCAGGATTTCCTGAAAAGCTCATGTGTAAGGTTGGTGTTTCATGAGCTAAACCAAGTTTCTCTCTTGCTTTTTCGACTAGCAATAGTGCTGCTGTTTCTCTTATTCTAGTTTTTACCGGATCTAAACCAATTAAGCTTTTGTCTAAATCAATTAAAACTTGCTCCACGCCAGTTTCAATTAATTCAGCGTGGAGATCAATTTTATTAACGACTTTTTTTTCTTCGGGTATACTATCTTTTGTCAATTTTAACTACCTTATAATACGATTATTTTCTATTAATATCGCCGACCCTCAGGTTTATTTGTAGCATACGATTTGATTGAATACCTCATAGATCTTCCCTTGACTTCCTCTCTTGAAACATGAAAGCCTGGTTCATCTTTTGGCCTATTAACTATAAATGATAGTTTAATACTTTCCCATCCATGGGAAGAATCAAATGCAATTACTCTTATATAGTAGTCACCAAATTGTTTTCTGCACTCATTCACTTCAAAAACAACAGCTGCAGCATCTGGATTATCAAACATAGGATGTCCCCACATTTCCCAATAAGTATTTCTTGGATGTGGATCATCTGTATATTCAACGCTTACTGCCCAACCATTATCTATACAATATTGTACTTGAGTGTGTATTTCAGCATCTGTGAGATCAGGTAAAAAAGAAAATGTTCCTTGTCTTAATTTCATAATTTATTCTCCTTAAGATGTGGTTGGTGTTACGACAAAATCAGGAGCATCAGTTGATTCATAATTAAATGTAACTCCTTTCCAAACGTCTAAAGCTTGTTTTAACGGTGTACAATTTTTTGCCGCTCTAGCAAGAATTTCAGGACCATTTTGCAAATAATCGTCTCCTGCATTTCTAGCAAAAATCATAGCTTCTAAGGCTACTCTATTTGCTTCAGCACCTGCTTGTATTCCTTGTGGGTGACCAATTGTCCCTCCACCAAATTGCAACACAACGTCCTCACCTAGGTAGTGTATAAGCTGGTGCATTTGACCTGCGTGAATGCCACCTGATGCAACTGGCATCATCTTATTTAAAGAAGCCCAATGTTGATCAAAGAAAATTCCCGTTTCCAAAGACTGAGGATTATACTCCTCTCTCATAATATCATAAAATCCTTTTGTAGTTGCCGGATCTCCTTCAAGTTTTCCTACAACAGTACCAGCATGAATATGATCAACACCAGCCAAACGCATCCACTTGGCTATAACTCTAAAGGAAACTCCATGTGTTCTTTGTCTTGTGTAAGTTGAATGACCAGCTCTATGCAAATGTAAAATCATATCATTATCTCTTGCCCAATTTGCCATTGATTGAATAGCCGTATAACCAATAACAAGATCAATCATAATTATTACAGAACCTAAATCCTTAGCAAATTCTGCTCTTTTGTACATTTCTTCCATAGTTCCTGCAGTAACATTTAAATAGGTACCTTTTACTTCGCCGGTAGCTGCAGATGCTCTATTAACAGCTTCCATACAATACAGAAATCTATCACGCCAATGCATAAATGGTTGTGAGTTTATATTTTCATCATCTTTAGTAAAATCTAATCCACCTTTTAATGCTTCATATACAACTCTACCATAATTCCTTCCTGATAAACCAAGCTTTGGTTTCACAGTTGCACCCAACAAAGGTCTACCAAAACAATTTAATCTTTCTCTCTCTACCACTATTCCAGTAGCAGGGCCATTATATGTTTTTATATAAGCTACAGGTAGCCTCATATCTTCTAATCTAAGGGCTTTCAACGGTTTAAAACCAAATACATTTCCAATGATAGAAGCTGTAAGATTTGCTATTGAACCTGGCTCAAAAAGATCTAAGTCATAAGCTATGTATGCGAAATATTGACCAGGTGAGTTTGGTACTGGATCTACCCTATATGCTTTAGCTCTATATTTCTCACATGCAGTTAATCTATCAGTCCAAACAACTGTCCATGTAGCTGTAGAACTTTCACCTGCTACTGCAGCTGCTGCTTCTATAGGATCAACTCCATCTTGAGGTGTAATTCTAAATAGAGATATTATGTCAGTGTCTTTTGGTTCATAGTCAGGTTCCCAGTAACCCATTTTTTTATATTCAAGAACCCCTGCTGAATATCTTGCTTTTCCTGTTAGCTTTTCAGATCCATCTGGCATTATTTTTCTCCTACAGTAGTTAATATTATGATTAATTATAAGTTTTGGGATTTAACTCCCCAGAATTATACTGTTTAGCCATTTCATCCATTGACTTTATAGCAATTTTAGAAGCATTTCCACTTGTACCAAATCGTTCAAAACGATCTTTACATAAATTCTCCATTTCTTTCATCGCCGGTATTAGGAATTTTCTTGGATCAAATTCTTTTGGAGTTTCACTTGCTATTTTTCTAAATTGACCTGTCATCGCCATTCTGCAGTCTGTATCGATATTTACCTTCCGAACACCCGATTTTATACCTCTTTCAATTTCTTCTACTGGAACACCATAAGTTTGTGGCATTTCTCCTCCATTTTGATTTATCAAATCCTGTAAATACTGAGGAACAGAAGATGAACCATGCATAACTAAATGAGTATCTGGTATTTTTGAATGAATTTCTTCTATGACATTCATTGCTAAAATATCACCGTCTGGTTTTCTGCTAAATTTATATGCTCCATGACTTGTTCCACAAGCAATAGCCAAGGCATCAACTTTTGTTTTTGATACAAAATCTGCAGCTTGGTCTGGATCTGTGAGCAATTGATCATGGTTGAGTTTACCTTCAGCACCCGATCCGTCTTCTTCACCAGCCTCACCTGTTTCTAAACTACCTAACACTCCTAGCTCACCTTCTACAGAAGCGCCTACATTATGGGCAATTTCAGTTACTTTAGATGTAATTTCAACATTGTATTGATAGGTTGAAGGTGTTTTCATATCAGACATTAATGAACCATCCATCATTACTGAAGTAAATCCATATTTGATAGCAGAAAAACAAGTTGATTCATTATTTCCATGATCCTGATGCATACATATAGGTATAGAAGGATACATCTCTGAAAGTGCTTTAACCATATGACTTAACATAATATCACCAGCATATGATCTAGCACCTCTACTAGCCTGAATTATTACAGGTGCATCAACAGTATTAGCCGCTTTTAAAATTGATAAACCTTGCTCCATATTATTAATATTGAAAGCAGGAACAGCATAAGAATATTCAGCAGCATGATCCAAAAGTTGGCGTAGAGTTATTAAAGCCATAGAATTCTCCTAAATTACCAATAAATTGTTCAAAATTATTAACCTGATTTTTTTGATCTTTCTATTAATCTTTTTATTAAGGGAGTAAGAATAAGTTGCATTGCAAGATCCAATTTACCTCCAGGTATAACAATGGAGTTTGCTCTACTCATCCAACTATCATGTATCATGGAAACTAAATAAGGGAAATCAATGCCATGAGGATCTCTAAATCTAATAACAACAATACTTTCATCAGCAGTAGGTATCCACCTTGCAATAAATGGGTTTGAAGTATCAACAACAGGAACCCTTTGAAAATTAATGTCTGTTTCGGTAAATTGAGGGCAAATGCAATGTACATAGTCATGCATCCTTCTGAGAATAGTATCAGTAACAGCTTCAGTAGTATAACCTCTTGCGTCAGTATCTCTATGGATCTTTTGTATCCATTCTAAATTTATTACAGGAACAACTCCTATCTTTAAATCAGTATATTTGGGAATATTGATATTTTCAAATTTAGCGGCACCATGTAATCCTTCATAAAAAAGAAGGTCCGTATCATAAGGTAAATCACGCCAATCGGTAAATTCACCAGAAGGAACATTATAGAGTTTACTTTCATCAGTATTATGAACATAAGTACGCGTTTTTGCAGTACCTGTTTCACCATAGTTTTTAAAAGTTTTTTCTAATTCCTCTAATAAATTTGCATCATAAGAAAAATGAGAAAATGTTTGATCTCCAAGAGAATATCTTCGTTCTAATTCTGCTTTCATTTCAGTTCTATTAAATTTGTGAAATGCATCTCCTTCAATCATTGCAGCTGACACATTTTCTCTTAAAAAAATCTTTTCAAAAGTATCTTTTACAGTTGAAGTTCCTGCTCCAGATGAACCAACTACTGAAATGATAGGATGTTTTATACTCATAAAATCCTCTAATTAATTACTAAATAATCCACGTTTGCCAAATAATGGTGAAACTTCAGCCTCAGGTAGATCATTATAAGCCTGTAATCTTGCTATCTCATTTTTTGAGCCAAAAGCAAAAGGTGTTCTTTGATGAAGTTCATCAACTTCTAAATCTAGTATTCTATTGAAACTATCAGTTGCTGCGCCCCCAGCTTGCTCAATTAAAAAAGCAATAGGAGCACATTCATAAACCATTCTTAATCTTCCTTTTTCATATCCTTTTCTTGAATCTGCCGGATAAATAAAAATACCGCCCCTGGATAAAATTCTATGAGTTTCAGCAACCAGAGATGCCACCCATCTCATATTAAAATCAATTCCTCTTGGACCAGACTTTCCTGCTATACTATCGTCAATATAATTTTTCATTCTTTTTTCCCAATGCCTGGCATTAGATGCGTTAACAGCATACTCTCTTGTATCTGCAGGAATAGAATTTTCTATTTTTGCATCAATAAATAAATTTTTATTTCTATCTAGTATGTAAGACTTTACTCCATTACCAAACGTTGCAACAAACATAGTTTGGGGACCAAAAATTATATAACCAGCAGCAATTTGTTCCGATCCAGCAGCCAAGAAAATATTATTTTTATCTAGAGTTTGCTTTTCTGAAATGCTTCTTATTGAGAAAATTGAACCTATTGATACATTTGTATCTATATTTGATGACCCATCTAATGGGTCTATTGCTAGTGCTAATCTTCCATTACTTTCAAGTTCAATTACTTCGTCCTGTTCTTCAGAAGCATAAAATTTTACTGGTGAATTTTTGATTTCAGCTAAATAAGCTTCATCCGCATATACGTCTAATGCTTTCTGTTTGTCACCATCAGCATTTGTGGAGGTTTCTTGATTTAAACTAATAGAGGATAGATGTCCAATAGAAATAAGGTAAGACAGATGACAAGCTACTTTAGCAATTTTATCAATTGTTTCAACAAGATCTAAATCCAAATCTTTTGGTAAAATATCAAAGCTGCTTACACGATATGTCATTTTGATTCTCTCATCATAATTATTCCTGTTAATATATTTTTTTATTTAATAGAATTGAATTATTATTAATATCTGTTAAAAATTATTTAATGGACTGGAAAAAACTTATTTCAATAAAACATTTGAGAACATTAAATGCTATTTCAGAAGCAGGATCATTAGCAAATGCTGCTAATCTTCTGAATTTATCTCCTCCAGCAATTACAATTCAATTAAATCAGTTAGAAGAATACTTGAACGTTAAAATACTTGAAAGAGGACCTAACGGTTTCATAAAAATATCAAATGTTGGATATGAGTTACTTAAACTTCATAAACAAATAGATAATCAAATCTCAAGAAGCTTTCAAAGAATAGAACAATTGAAAATCGGTAAGACTGGGTATGTGAAGCTTGGGGCTGTTACTACAGCTCAATACTTTTGTCCATGGATTATAGCTAAAGCACAGAAAGAATTTCCCGACTTATTAATTGATTTAGTAATAGGAAACCGTAATGAGATTATAAAATCCTTAAGAGAAGGAAATGTAGATTTAGCAATAACTGGGCGACCACCCATAGTACCCAAAGTAAAAGCTGAAATTTTAGGTGATAATCCTCATATCATTATAACCAAAAAGGATCATAAAATTCTCAAATCATTACAAAATTACAAAACTCTTAAAAATGAACAAATATATAAAATTTTAAGTAAAGAAACATTCCTTGTAAGAGAAGAAGGATCTGGAACTAAAATTTTATTGGAACGTTTCCTTGATACAATAGGTAAAGGAAGACAATATGATAAAAAGGAGTTTTCATCGAATGAAGCTATTAAACAGGGTGTTTTAGCCGGTTTAGGGATTGCAATGATATCGGCATCCACAGCACTAAATGAACTTAATGAGGGAAAAATTGAAGCTATAAATTTGGCAAACTTACCTATAGTTAGACAATGGTTTCTGATAAATTTGCAAGAAACGAACCTTGATCCAGATGTACTGATGTTCAAAAATTTTTTATTAGAAAATAAAATTGAATTAATGCCAAAAAAATAAAAATATCAATTTTGCTCATTTTCTTCCATAATATCAGCTAACTGCTGTTGCTTTTTCATTTTTTTCCAAACTAAATATATAAAAATAATAATGCATGATAAGCCAATAAAATAGCCTATAAATTTAAACCAATTTGGCTCAAAATGAGAATAAGGAGAAATAATAAGAACTACTAAATAAACCATCCCAAATACGCAAAAATATGAGGAAAATCCTTTTCCGAATTTAATTATAGGACTTAAAATTAAAGTGGTTATAATTGATAATAATGCGTATCCTATAAGTCCATACATTTTTTTGAAGATATATTTAGTTTAGTATTTAATCATAAAAACATATATTATAGAAATAATTTTAAAAATTAAATCCATATTTCATATTCGTATCTTGAAAGTAGACTAAAAAGCTATTTTATGGTAATTTGAACTACATTTAATTTTTAAATAGGTTAACTAATGAATGAAGAAGATTTAACTGACTCTTATTCTCAAGAAGCGAATGAGAATATGAAAGTTGCTATAGAAAAACTAAGAACTGACTTAGAACAAATAGGTTCTTCAGATGCATACAAAAACGCCCTGTTTGGTTTAAAAATTATGGTAGATAAAAGGCCAAGAAGAATTACTGATGTAGCAAATGTAGAACCTGGTTTAAAACCAAGATCCCTTGACCTAATGGTATATAGTAGAGAATTAATACCATTGGTAGTAGAGGAAATAAAGTTAGCAGGCTTTAAAAATGTTACTAGTGATATAGAGCTTCAGCGTGTTACAATTATTGTTCCAGCACCTACATTAGAGGATTTAGAGAGAATAGAAGATGATTTAGATCGAGTAGCTAGAAGCACAGTATCAAACTTAACTCGAGTAAAAGCGAATTCTAGCCAAAGACTAAAAGCTGGACTAGAAAATGAGTACATTGAGGTAGCCGAAGCCGGTAGAGCAAGAAAAAATCTTGATGACATAATAGAATATTACGTTCAAATCGCTAAATTACATATCCTCAAAAAAAGAATGAAGGTAATGGGTAAATATTTTCAGCCTAAAAATGATGATGAGCAATTAATGAAAAAACTGAAAAACTTTAAAGGTTAAAAAAATATTCCTTTATTTCAATAAATTATGGCTTATTTCATTAATTTCTTTTTTTTCTATTAATTTAATTCCAACATCAAGCATGGCAAATAGCTTAAAATTTAATGATCTCACAAAGGTTTGCTCATTTGATACAAACTCAGAGTTAAATCATCATAATAAAGTAGCATGCCTTTTTTTTATAAAGGGATATTTAGAAGTTGCTAATCATAATTGTCAATTTGATTTATTTCCTGACAAACTACATAAATTAAATACTAAAGGTGTTAAATTTGATCAAATCATTAAAGCACTAGAAATTTATGCTCAAAAAAATAATAAGGTGAAAAATGGTAATGCAATTGATCATTTATGGAATATCTTTAATAAGTTTTGGCCTTGTGAAAATAAATAAAAAAGCTGGAGATAATAGATGTTATTACACTATGCACAGAATAGTAGAGCAGTAAGAGTAGCTTGGTTATTAGAAGAACTATCCTTACCTTATACAATTAAAAAATACAAACTAGGCGATAAAGAAATGAGGGAGGAAAGCTATAAAAAATTAAATCCACTTGGAAGGGTACCAACACTAGAGGATGATGGATTAACAATTTCAGAGTCGGGAGCTATTATCCAATATATCATTAGTAAATATGGAAATAATCAATTTATTCCAGAAATAAAAAGTAAAGAGTTTCCGTCCTATTTACAGTGGTTTCATTATGCAGAAGGTATGATTATGCCACAAATGAATATTATAGTAGTTGAAACAATTTTTCTACCACCAGAAAAAAGAAATGAGGTAAATCTGGCTAGAGCAAACAAACTTCTTTCAAAAATGTTAGATGTTGTAGAAAAAAATATGGAAAATAAAAATTATCTTACAGGTGAATTTTCTGCAGCTGATATGATGACTGGCCATGCAGTTATTATGTCAAAAAATCTAGGAATTGATTTTTCCAATAAGCCATTTCTTGAAACTTACATTAAACGGTTACTTGAAAGACCTGCCTTAAAAAAAGCTTGGAGTTTATGATTGTTAAAAAAGTTGGAAAACTTAAACTTTTGATGTAATGAGCTCATTAATTTTTTTACAATAAAAACTCACATCATTTGGCAAATGACCTTCCAATAATCTTGCTTGATCAAGTAAAATTTTTGATAAATCATCAAATTCATTTTGCTTTGATTTTAAAATTTTCGACATATGATTCATTAAAGAATGATTGGGATTAATCTCTAGAATCCTAGGCATTCCCTTAAAATCTTTATTTTGCATTTTCATTATTTTTTCCATTTGAACATCCATCCCACTATCTGGAGCAACTAGACAACATGCACTATCAATTAATTTATCAGATATTTTTACATCTGTTACATTATCTCCTAATGACTTTTTAATACCCTCCGTTAAATCTTTAAATTTCTTTGAAACATCTTCTTTGTCACTTTTGTCATCTTTCTTTTCATCAAAATTTGATAAGTCAATAGATCCTTGTGTGATAGAGACAAACTTCTTACCATCATAGTTATCCTGCGTAGAAAGCCAAAATGTATCAATAGGATCTGTTAAAAATAAAACATCAATTTTTTTTGACTTAAATGCTTCAAGATGTGGGCTATTCATCGCTTGATCTAAATTATCAACAGCAATATAGAAAATGTTTTCCTGTTTTTTATGCATACCTTCAACATAATCAGAAAGATAAATTTCATCTTTACTATTACTTGATTTAAATTTTGAAAGTTTTAAAATATCTAATTTGTGGTCCGTATCTTCATAAATACCTTCTTTAAAAACTGCTCCAAATTCGTTCCAAAATTTGTTAAATTTGTCTGTATCTTTATCTTTTAATCTCTTTAATTCATTAATTATTTTCTTCTTGAGAGCTTTTGAAATTCTCCTGAGAGCTGGACTATGCTGCAACATTTCCCTACTGACATTTAAATTTAAATCGGAAGTATCTAATACACCATTCATAAATCTTAACCATCTCGGAAGAACGTTATCTAAAGTTTCAGTAATAAAAACTCTATTAGCATAAAGTTTTACTTTTGGTGATCTATCCACATGAAATAAATCAAAAGGTTTCATTTCGGGAATAAATAAAAGACTGGTATAACTAATCATACCTTCTGCTTTATTGTGAAGTGTAATTAAAGGTTGTCCAAAACCACCACCAGATTGTGAAAAGAATTCATTATATTGTTCCTCAGTAATATCACTTTTAGATTTCATCCAAATAGCAGAAGCATCATTTAATGTATCCTTATCTTTAGATTTACCATCAATGAAAATTATTGGAAACTGTATATGATCTGAGTATTTTTTTACGATTTCAACTAATTTTTCTCTTTTCGTATAATCTTTATCACTTTTTTTTAAGTTTAATTTAACAGTTGTGCCAACATTATCACGACTAGAATCTTTTATTTCAAATCCAGTAACACCATCAGATGACCAAGAAAAAGCTTTATTTGAACCATCTTTTTTGGATATTACTTCAACACTTTCAGAAACCATAAAAGCAGCATAAAAACCAACACCAAACTGACCTATTAGATTCAATGATTTGGATTTATCTTCATCCTTTGCCGCTTCTAATTTAGCTAGAAACTCTGTCGTACCAGATTTAGCAATTGTCCCCAAAGAATTGACCAAATCATCCTTGTCCATTCCAATGCCATCATCACTAATACTAATAGTGTTTTCTTTTGAGGAAACATCAATCTTAATTTCATAATCAATTTTTTCATCTGTAGTAGATTTACTAGATAATCTTTCAAACCTTCGTTTATCAATAGCATCAGAACTGTTTGATATTAACTCTCTCAGAAATATATCTTTGTCCGAATATAGAGAATTTATTACAATATTTAAAACGCGACCTGTATCTGCTTCAAACGGTTGTTTGCTCATTATTAAACCTCACCCTAGAAATTAAATTTCTATATAAATGATAAACCATACACAAAATATCAAGAAAAAAATAAAATATTTTAAAATAAAAAAATTAGTTTACCGTTAAACTAAATTTAAAAAATCACTGATTTATCATCTTTTGGGCATATTTGACTGCTCTGAAAAAGCTATCTGGTTTAGCAATGCCCTTTCCTGCAATATCAAAAGCAGTACCATGATCTGGACTTGTTCTAACAAATGGTAAACCTATAGTAATATTAACGCCATTACCAATACCTAAATATTTAAATGGTATTAATCCTTGATCATGATAAAGAGAAACAACAATATCAATTTTTTTTTCTCGAGCCATAGAATAAATAACATCTGGTGAAATCGGACCAATAACATTTAATCCAGAATTTATAGCATCTGTTATTGCAGGTTTAATAAAAATTTCCTCTTCTTCACCCATTGTTCCATTTTCACCTGCGTGTGGGTTTAATCCAGAAACACCAATTTTAGGTCTTTTAATGCCAAAATGCTGACAAGCTATGTTCGCACCATGGATCGTATTATAAATGAGGCTTTGACTAAGAGATAATATAGCTTTAAGCAAAGGTACGTGTATTGTGCATAGGATAACTTTTATATCATCATTTACCATAAGCATAAAAACATCTTTTGATTTAGTTTTAAGGGATAGAATTTCTGTATGACCTATTAAATCAATTGAAGCTAATTTTAAAGATTCTTTATTAATAGGTGCAGTTACTATCCCTTTTATTATACCCTTTTTTGCAAAATTTATGGCGTTTAATATAGAATCATAAGCCAATTTTCCACAATCAGGATTTATCTCCCCCATATTATAATTGAAGTTAATATCCCTTGTTTCAAAAACTTTTACAGAATTAGTACTACAATCAACTAATTTTTCAGATGTAATTTTTTTTACAGGGATATTAGTACCATATTTATTAAGCTCGTTTTTGAGAATTGTATATGAACCAAAAATAATAAAATCAGTTAAATCAAAATTTTTGTTTTTTAAAAGTTTGATTATTAATTCGGGCCCTACACCTGCAGGATCACCCATTGTTATACCAATTTTTGGTTTCATTATTCAGTTTTATTCTTTAATAAGCAAGATTTTATATAAGTTTGTAAAAAATCCGTTTATATTCATTAAATGAAAATTAGTGATTTTAAAAAGAATATAAAAAGATATTTCATTAGTTCCACAATTATATGCCTTATTTTTTCAAAGCCAGCAATATCATTAAACTACGAACATTATGAAAACTGGGTAGAAAATTTTTTTATAAATAACTTTACTAATAATTTTAGCTCAGAATTTATTAAAAACATTATAAATAAAAGTAAACTTAAAAAAAATAACTTTTATAAAATTGATAGGATAATCAATAGGATACATGATAGAGATTTTATTAATCCAGAAAATTATTTTGATATAAACAAATTACGAATTAGATCACAAAAAGCAATAAAACTAAGTGAATACTTTGAAGCAGAGCTAAATACAATTGAAACAAAATTTGAAATTCCTAAAAGTATACTTTTATCAATTTGGGCCGTAGAAAGCGATTTTGGGAATGCAGAACTTCCATTTACTTCGTTAAAATCAATTGTTTTCCATATTTATAGAGACAAAAGAAAAAATTACTTCATGAATGAACTCAAAAGCATTCTTTTTATAATTGAAAATAAAAAAATAGAAATAAATAAGATGTTAAGCTCATCATATGGAGCTATGGGACAATCTCAATTTATGCCTTCAAACTATTTAAAATATGGGGTAGATTATGATAATGATGGCAAAGTAGATTTATGGGATAGTGAGGTTGATATATTAGCATCCATAGCAAACTTTTTGAGTTCATTTGGCTGGGAGAAAAATCTGAAATGGGGAACTGAAGTTACTAAAACAAAAAAATTCCCTTGTTACCTGGAAGGACCAGATATCAAAAAATCCTTAATGGATTGGGAAACTCTCGGTATCATACCAGTTGATAAATATACATTCAAAAATATTCCTTATTCTACAGAAATGTCATTATTAATGCCTAAAGGAGAGTATGGCCCTAAATTCTTGGTTACTAAAAATTTCTATGTGTTAAAAAAGTATAATTTTTCTGATTTTTATGCATTGTATGTTTCAACTTTAGCAAATTTAATTGAAGGTAAGAAATTGTTTGAAGGTAAGTGGATAAAAACTCTTAAATTAAATCATAAAAAAATTTTAGAACTACAGCACTTTCTTACTAAAAAAGGCCTAGATGTGGGGGAATTAGATGGTTTGATTGGTTTTAAAACAAGGCGGTCTATTGGCAAAAATCAAGAAGAATTAAAACAAAGAATTACTTGTTATCCAAAATAAAGTAATAAAGCTCAATTATTTTTATCTAGGCTTTCAAGTGATTTATAAATACTTAATTCTCGCCAATATTTTTCAGTTAAATCATTTGCATCTCCTATACGAAGTGCTAAACCCCTGATTATTGCTACTAAAATTGGATCAGCCTCTGCCAACTTATTTTGAACTATTTCCCAATCTATTTCATAGATAATACAACTAGTTTTTGCTTTTGCAGTTACTGTTCTTGGTGAGCCAATTACTCGTCCAACTTCCCCAAACATTTCTCCATCAGCTAAAGTTCCTATTTCTAAACCGTGTGTGGAGAGAATACTTACTTTACCACTATGAATTAAGTATACACTTTCTGCTTTATCACCGATGGTATAAATTGTATCTTCAACATTAAAATGTCTTTTTTTTTGAGGTATTTGGGGCATTTTATAAACTCACTAAAAATTATAAATTAGATTTTGCATTTAAATTGCAAAAATAATATCATCTTTTCAATTTTATACCAATTCCTACTAAATTAAAGTATTTTCAACTAACAGGTAAAATAATGATTTTATTAAGTTCAGATTTTAAAGATGGTGATTTTTTAAATAAAAAATTTTCACTTAGTAGTGATTACGGTTTTGGATGCTCAGGTTCTAATATAAGACCACACCTAAAGTGGGAAAATGTTTCTGAAAAAGTTATTGAATTAGCTATAACTGTTTTTGACCCAGATGCACCAACTGGGTGTGGATTTTGGCATTGGATTTTGGTTGGTATTGATAAGAAATATTGCGAAATAAGCGATGAATGCTTATCAAAATCTCTGCAAGTTCAAAATGATTTTGGTTCTTATGGTTATGGTGGTCCTTGTCCACCAGAAAATGATCACCCTCACCGATACTTTTTTACACTATATGGATTAAAATCTAAGATAGAGGCTCACAAAGATACACCTGCTGCTCAAATTGCATTTCAATTACATTATAAAACTTTTGAAAAGGCTACATTACTAGGTTTATTTAAAAGGTGATTTAATCTTTAAAATCATTTTTGCATTAGGAATTAACTTTTGATTGATTCAAATATTTATAAAAACTCAGTTCAGTTACATGAAATTGATAATTTAGGCCACATGAATGTACAGTACTACTTAAAACATTGTATAGACTCATGTATTCTTAATTTTAAAATTAATAATTTAATATCTAATCATTCCAATATAGAAGAGTTGTTTTTTTTAGAAAAAGTAACCATTAGATATTTAAATGAACAAAGGTTAGGTGCACCATTTAGTATTAACTTTTATATTTCTAAGATTGAGAAAGATAAAATTCTGGTTTTACAGGAAATGGAAAATTTAGAAACAAAGAAAATAAGTTCTGCTTTTTTAATATCACTCAAAATAAGAAAACAAATAAAAATTATTAAAAATAAATTTGAGAATTTTCTAATTAATTATCCTTATAAGTTTAAAATAGCTCCACCTTATGCTGAAATAAAAGGATTGCTTGATATTGATAAATTGAAATTTAGTTATGAAAAACTTCTTAATTACCCAAAAATATTCAATACTTTTTGTGGAATAGCCAAAAAAAAGGATAATAATAATTTGGATATTTTAGATGCTGCAGATTACATGGGAATTGTATCGGCTGCAGTACCAAACTTATTAATGATGAGTAATCATTCTATTTCTAAGACAAATATAGGTGGAGCAGCAGTTGAGTATGAATTTTATTTTTATGAGTTTGTGAAACCAGGAACATGTATAAAATTATTAAGTGGATTAAGAAATATTAAAAATAAAACTTATACCTGGTCACATTGGTTAATAGATATCAATAAGGAAAAAATATTGGCAGAGGCCAATGCTGTCATAGTCACAATGGATTTAAAAAAACGGAAGTCTGTTCAGATACCAAATAAAATGAAAGTTGCTTTAGAAGATATTATTTTAGAATAATAACTATATTTTCAAATTAAGTTTAGGTTTCCAAAATGGTCTAAAAAGCTCTATTTTAGGACACCTATTCATTACTACTTTTAAACCAGCTTCCTCAGCTATTTTTGCTGCCTCAGGATGTTTAACACCAATCTGACCCCAAAGAACTTTTGCTCCTATTTCTACAGCCTCAATAGCCACTCTTGGAAGATCCTCAGCTTTTCTGAAAACTTGTACCATATCTATTTTTTCATCAATAGAACTCAAACTAGGGAATACTTTTAATCCTCTAATTTGTGATCCAGCTAATGTAGGGTTAACTGGAAACATTCTATAACCTGTTTCATGCAAAACTCTTAACACGCCGTATGAAAATTTTGTTTTGTCATTACTAGCACCAACCATAGCTATTGTTTTTACTTTTTTTAAAATTTCAGCGATATAACTTTCATCATATGCTTCCTCATGATTAATTTTAGACATTTAATAACCTCATCCATTATTATTACTAATATAAAATTTGTTATAACCATATGTCACTAGTACAATCTCCTCCTGGATAACGTGTTTCATGACATCTTGCAGGACCATTTGGCTCTTTACCAAAATCCACCAAAAAATTTTCATCGATTTTCATACCTCCATTTTGAGTATCACAATTTATTTTTAATAAAACACCTCCATTTTCTCTTATTTCCGGATAAAATTGATTATCCCATGTAGAAAATAAGGAAGTGGTAATGTACAGTCTTTTACCATCTAGAGATAATTGAATCATCTGTGGTCCACCTGTAATTTTCTGCCCATTTACTATTGGAGCTTTTCCTAAAAGACCGCCTAACCAAACTTGCCCCGTCAATTTTGGCTTATGAGGATCAGAAATATCATATTGTCTAACATCACCATGGAGCCAGTTACAAAAATAAAGATATTTATCATCCATTGAAAGTAAAATGACAGAAATTACTCCAGGTATAGGAATAGGCCACTCAGGATGAGGTTCGTTATCAACATCAATGATTTTTTCCCACTCCCATTTTCCAAGTTCATTTTTCCACCAATGTAAAATATTTGCCGATAATGCTGCTCCTACAAAACCATGTGAACTATCAGGATTATGATGAAACCTAACCTCTAGTGGAATTAATCCGTCTTCACCTAGATAAAAAGTCTCAACTGGTTCTTTTTTTTGAAAATCCCATAAATGAATTTCTCTTCCATACTTTAGATGTCCTACTTCTTCTAAATCAAAACCAGGCATAAACGTATTAGGAGCCGCCCATTCAGAGCTGACCATGATATTATGTCTGGGTTGATACCAAAAATCATATCCAAACTTAATATTTCCCATTGAATTTTCCCATCTACCAACTATTTCAAAATTCTCATCCAATTGCAAATAACCACCAGGTGCATTTCCTTTAGCATCACCTAACATTGAAATAATGATTTGCGAACCAAGACAATGAACAGTGTGTGGTGCTGATAAATTAGTTATTTTTTTTATTTCTTCTCCACTTATAATCTTATGTATCTTTGGAGCTCTTTGATCTTTACAGTCAACTATATGTAAATTAGAAGTTCTGACACCCGGGACAATTAAATAACGCCTTTCAATATCAGATTTTCCATGGCAAGAAGAACAAGCATTCCAACCCATATGATGCAATTCGTCACCTATTCCCGGCATTTCTAATCTGTGTATGACCTTGCCATAATCTAAACTATTTGGATCACAATCAATAGTTGCTAAATAATCAGGTTTTTGAATTCCTGTTCCAGTATAAATTGCTATTGTATATAAAATTTTTTCTTTAGGGGCTTTCATAGCTTGAGCAGGAGAGGAAAATCCAGGCCCACAGCAAATTTCTTGTTCCATATTACACCATACTAAAAATTAAACATATTGAAAATCATTAGATTTTATCATAATATAAAAATTAAATATTACAATATGATAATTAATAAATATATGTACTTAGACAAATTATTTAAAATACTAGAAGTTGTTGTTAGATCAGGTGCTGGTTTAACTGTTTCTGATATAAATAAAATTACTAACATACCTAAGCCAAGTTGTTATAAACTTATAAACGATTTAGTTAAAAATGATTTATTACAAAAAAAAGATAAAAATCGATTTATTTTAGGGGAGCGTTTAAAACAAATAGCCAGACTAGATCTTCATGATGTAGATGTAAAATTTGTTTCTAAGCCTTTACTTCAAAAGTCCGCTAATAATTATGGAGTAACTTTTTTTCTTTCAAGATTAAGGGATCAAGGTGTCGAAATAATTTATGTGGAAACACCTTCTAAAAACCAGATATCTTTTTTGCATCCTGGTCATGGGTTTAGACCCATGCATGCATGTTCTTGTGCAAAAGTTATTGCAGCATATGCCAGTGATAAATTTCAATTAAATATTATTCATAGTAGATTAAAATCCTATACTAGAAATACAAGAGTGAATCCGTCGCTTTTAAAATCAGAATTTAAAAAAATTAGAGCAAAAGGGTATGCTGAATGTATTGAGGAGATTGATATTGGGATTTGTTCCGTAGCAGCTCCTGTAATTATAAAAAACTCAAATATTTTCCTTAGCGTAGGTGCAACCGGACCATTACGTACTTTTTCTGATTCATTCCGTGAAAAAATAGGTAATTATCTTATTGGAATTTCAGATGAATTGGGTTCTATGATACAAAATAAAAACATATGGACAAAAAATATAAATACACTCGCAAGTTAAGTATAATAAGAAGGAAATCATTTATTTGTTAAAATTACTTTTTTTTAAAATTTTTCTAGTATTTTTTTTAACAAAATCATATGCAGAAATAGCACAAAATATATCTTTTGAATGCGAAACATCTGTTGTGTTATCTATTGATAAACAGGGGGAGTTAAAACAATTTTTACCAGGTAAAATATATTTTGAAATAACCAAAAATAACCTTACATTTGGAAAACTTGGATATATAACAGATGAAGAAATTTTAATTAATTGGATAGATCAAAACAAATTTTATTCATACCAACCTGCTCAAACCATTCTTTTTGACAATGGGCTTTTTCATAATATTATTTTCACTTATGAGGGTATTACTGCGGTTCAAGCAAGATGTTTAAAACAGGAAAATATGATTTCTGAATAATTGTTTTCTTCAACATCTATTTTGTAAAATTATGATAAAAAAACAAAAAATAACGTGCTTTTCCTCCTAGGAACAAAGGGAGGTCCAGCAATTAGGCCAAAAGGTTCGATGCCTTCTTCTTCTTTATTAATTTTGGACAATCAAAAGATACTTGTTGATGCGGGATTAGGAGTTTCAAAATCTCTTACAGAAATTAATTTTAATTTAAATGAGCTATCAAATATCTTTATAACTCATCTACATTCTGATCATTATTTAGAATTAGGACCTTTGATACATACTGCATGGACAGCAGGTCTTAAGAAAAAAATTAAAGTCTTCGGTCCAAAAGGTCTTTTAGATTATTGGAAAAAATTTTTATCATCAATGGAAATAGATATTAAAAATAGGGAAAAAAATGAGGGAAGAATTAAATTAAAGAAAATCGTTAAAATTATTCCAATAAAAAAACATTCAATCTGGGGAAAATAAAAGTGAAAATTTTAAAAGTCCTGCATCCTCCCCTAAAAGATTGTTATGCTTTTAAATTTATAGGGTCAAAAGAAATAGTTTTTTCTGGGGATACTAAATATTTCAAACCTTTAGCTTCTTTCTCAAATGAAACAGATATTTTGGTTCATGAAGCTTTAATCCCAGAATATATTGACAAAATAGTGACAAAAACTGGATTAAATTCAAAACTTAAAAATCATTTAGAAAGTTCTCACACCACAATAGATGAAGTTTAAAAAATAGCAAAACTGTCAAAATGTAAAAAACTAGTGATTAATCATTTAATCCCGAACAATAATACACTAAATCAAAGGAAAGAATGGCTAAAAAAGGTTAAAAATAAAATAGACACTGAAATTATTGTTGGAAAAGATAAGCTTAGAGTAGAATTCAAATAAAAAAACTCAATATTTATTTTATATTTTCAGACGCTTTTTCAAAATAAATAGTAGCTGCATCTTCTATATTAGCCCTTGTTTTTGCCTCATCTTTAAGATCTTTAAGTAATTTTTTTATATTTGGATTTAGAAGATTTGACCTATAAAGATTTAATAATCTGAAAAAATAATTTTCATTTTTTGATTTTATAATTGTTTTTGCCCTAAAAATTGCATCTTTTTCATTATAACCGTTTTCTACCAAAATTTCTAAACCGGCTACTATTAAAGTATCTGTTTTTTTCTTTCTAGAAAATTTGGAGTATTTATTTTTTTCGTTCTCAGAATTTGATGATTCTTTATTTTTAATGTCCACTTCAATTAAAAAAGAAAGTAAATCTTTTAGAGGTAATCTATTCAAATTTGGGTATTCTAACTTAAAGAAATTTATAAGCTGATTGATCAACCCAACATGAATAATCTTGCGATCTTTATAGCTCTTTTTCCTTAAAATAAATGAAAACTCTTCAAATTTTTCTTCTAATTCTTTTAAATTAAATTTGTTAAAATTGTCCACGTATAGTCCTTTTATTGAATAGATAAGTATGAAACTGAATATTTAATAATGGTCTCTATTGGATAGCAGGATATGAATTATTCAAATTCCATTTCTTCATAAACTCTGCCTGCATTTCTGGTCGCTAATTCCTTAAAAGTTTGAAGGTGAGAAAATGGGGTTTGATCCACATAATAAGAATCTTTTAATTCACCACCATTTTCTAAAAATTTTCCCATTTTTTCCCTTAAATATACTAAATAATTTCTTGTATATTTTCTCACTTGATCCATATTTGTTGGATGACCATGTCCTGGAATTACGTAAATAGGGTTTAATTTTTCAAATTCATTATCCCATGTATCAATCCATTCTTTGGTATTAGTATGCGAAAAAATAGGTAATAATCTTTCATGAAAAGCCATATCACCAGCAATAACAATTTTTTTAGATGGTATCCAAACCGAAATATCTCCTGGTGAATGCGCTGGACCTAGGTATAATGCTTCTATGACAAGGTTTCCTAAATTGATAACATACTTATCAGTAAAAGAAATCGTGGGCATAGCTAAACGAGTACCATTAGCTTTATCCCGATTATAGCCAATCATTCTGTTCAAAATTTGTGGCCCATTATCTTCAAACTCTTTAATAGCATCTTCATGGGCCAATATGGGAACTCCTTGGTCTATCCAGTAAGAATTCCCAAGCATTGCGTGTCCTTGCCCGTTTTCATTGATTACAAGTATTACTGGTTTATCAGTAATTTTTTTTATTTCGTTATGTAAAGCTTTAGCCAAACTGCTAGATGCACCAGCGTTGATTACAACAACACCTTCATTTGAAGTTATAAAAGAAAGATTATTGTTATGACCTGTATTTTCATAGGTTGGAGGACCAGTAGCACCTATTGCAGACCATACATTTGGTATAAATTCATTAGGCTTTGAATATAAAAAACTATTAGGAAATTGGTCTTTTATATTTTCGTCTGAAACAGCCTTTATAATAATTGAAATCAAAAAAAGTAATGATAATGACAAAATTTTTAATTGTTTATGCATTTTTCAACTACTAATTTATTTATTTTATAACTCAATCAGAAAAATTTATAATTTAGATTTTATAGGAAAAATTAATTTAAGTAAATTTTAATAAAACTATGGAAAATTACTTGTTTATTTTGCACAAAAAATTAATAAAAAAGTATTTAAAATAACAATAATTCACCATCTGTAAAATTATAAAACAATAATGCTGTAGTTATTTATTTTCCAAAATTAGTTTTTGTAGTATATTATTAATATTTTAATACAAAGTGTGTCCCCATAACATATTAAGAAGATTAAAAAATGGAAATTATTTTTGGAGTAATCCTTCTCTTATTGATTTTACTATATTTCCTTTACGCAAGAATCATTAGAAATAAAAATAGTGTTTTTGAGGCGTTAGCAGGTATAGATGTTCAGTTAAAAAATAGAAGTAACTTAATACCAAATGTGCTTACTATTGCAAAAAAATTTATGAATCATGAAAAAGATTTAATTGAAAACGTCACAAAATTAAGGACAAAAGAAAATCAACCTTATGATAAATCTGACCCAACAGCAATTAAAGATCATATTTCTGCAGCAGCAACTCTTGGCTCAGAATTAGGAAAAGTAATGATTTCTGTAGAAGCATATCCTGAACTAAAATCTAATGAAACAATGATACAAGCACAATTAACTTATAATGAAGTTGAGGCAAAAATAGCTGCAGCAAGGCGTTTTTATAATTCAGCAGTCTCACAACTCAATAATTCCATAGAAATTTTCCCTGGGACTTTTTTAGCTAAATATGCAAATGCTCAAATCATGCCTTTCTATGAAGCTGATGAGGCATCAAAGCAACCAATTTCTGCAGAAAAATTTCTTTAACTACCTTTTAATGTCACTTTTTATAAAAATTGTTATTTCTATTTTTTCAATCTTAAGACTGTTTAATCCAAATCTTTTAAAATCAAAAAAACTGGGTGATACTTTTAAAGAAACAGAAATTTACGAAAAAGGATTTTCTAAGCATTATAAAAAATATTTAAGTGAAAAAGTTATAAAATTTGAAAAAGAAAGAATTTTAGCCCTTAAAAAAGCAAGAAAAAATGCTTTTATTTGTTTTCCAATTATGGTTTTGATACCTTTTGTAATTCCTTATATAGATTGGTATTCGATTTTTGGAGAGAATTCCTTTGAAATTATATTTTGCATATTAATTATTTTTTATGGATTGCTTTCTTTTTTTATTACAAATTCAATGAATTTATATCAGCAAACTATCAAAACCGAGATTTTTCCAAATATTTTAAATTTTTTTGGAAAATTTCAATATAATCATGAAACCCAAAAAAGTGCAGGATCTTATGAATATAGTGGTCTAATTCCCAATTATCAAAGAGAAACAAGTGAAGATCACATGTATGGTACATACAAAGGAGTTACCATTGATTTATTTGAAACAGAATTAGAAAAAAGAGTAAGAACAAAAGACCGTAGTTATTATAAAACTGTTTTTAAAGGTATTATGATTACATTAAGTATGAACAAAAAATTTAAGGCTAAGACTGTTGTAAGAAAAGATAGTGGGGTTATTGGAAATTGGTTTACAAAAAAATTTTCATCTTTAAAAAATGTTAAACTTGAAGATCCTCACTTTGAAAAAATGTTTGAAGTTTATTCTGACGACCAAGTAGAAGCAAGATATCTATTAACTGTAACTTTTATGGAGAGATTGATGGAACTTACTTCATCATTTGGTAGTAAGTCAATTGAATGTTGTTTCTACAATAAAGAATTATTTATGATGATACCGATTAAAAAAAATATGTTTGAACCAGGTTCAATTTATGAACCTGAAGACTTTATTGATGACAGTAAAATTTTGCTAAAAGAATTAAATTTAATATTTAGTATAATTGATCAACTAAAATTAAATATGAAAATAAACCTTTAGCTTATTTTCAATATATTAACTTTATAAGCAAAAATCAAAATCTTATATATAACATCTTTAAGCGATATACATAGGTAAAGCAATTGCTAACGTCCAAGCCAAAGTTAATCCATTAGCAAAAGAAATAGATAAAAAAGAGCCTATTCTTTTCATGAGATAGTGACTTAAAAAACCATAAACCACCCAAAATGCAATCAATAAAATAATCGCATATCCCAAAAGAAATAATTCATTAAATTTGAGATAGATTGCAAAGGATAAACTAATAATTAAAAATGACTTTGTAATTAAAGATTTTAAAAGAATAAATCTTTTATTTGTATAATAACTATCAATCAAAAAACAAATAGGTATACAACCTATAATAAGTGGGAAAAATAACTCTACACGTGAATGTGTCAAATAAAAAGTGCTTACATAATTATCAAGAATACTTCCAATTATAAAAGCAAAAAAACAAAATAAAAAAGTAAAGTCCAGTAATTTAAAATTACTGAGTGATGACAAATTTAGCGGAATTTTATTTATAATAATTACTAGAATTGAATATAAGAATAGGTGTTTTATGAGATAAGAATGAGCTGGGTATTCTGTAAAATTAATTGGAATAAAATATACTACTATAGGAGTGATTATTGCTGCAGAAATATTACCAAATATACATCTAAAAATACTTACATCAATTTTATTAGAACATTGTTTTTTAAAAAATGATACTATAATGATGAATAAACCTATAACTGATATAAACAAGAGGGCAGCCCAAATACCTAGATTATTAGTTTTAATACTATATTGATTTCCCACTATTTTATTGACCCAATCATTTATTAATAATTGGGAATTTTCTGAATATAAAATACCCACATGATCTGCATTTTGTATCGACAAAACTTTGCGAGCAGATCCATCATTAAAAGAACCATATAAAATGTTTTCTTCAGGATTAGTTATGCCAATTGATTCAAGTATATTTAGAGCTTTATTTCTTAAATGCTTTTCCCACATACCATTTATAATAAGCACATTATTAGGTTCATTTTTTTTTATTTGATCAGTATAGTTTGACACTCCAATAGACCCAATAAATTTATCATAAGTATTAGCCACTCTAAATATAATATCTGAGGCCATTGAGTGGCCTATGATAATAAGCTCATCCTGTTCATTTTTATTTAGAAAATAATCTGTAAGATCTGATGTTTGTTCAACAAAAAGTTGCGTAGCTCCATTTTCATTAGTTATACTACCAGAATAAGCTCTTGAATGTCTTCCATGTCCTAAGAAGTCATAAGCAACGGTTTTGTAACCTGTAGTTGCTAAAGAAATCGCTATTGATTTCATAAAACTTGAGGATCCTGCAAATCCGTGAGCAATAAAAACCAAAATATTATCTTTTTTGTCTTTTTTTGGTTCAAAAATCGTGACTGGTGTTTCGTTGATTGTCTGTTTTTTAATTAAAATCTCTTGATCTAATTTTGATAAATTAAAGAGGCTGATAAGTAATAAAAGCGAGAAAAAAAGTGATAAAATTAGACGTATAGGGTATGAAATGATCATTTTATAATTCATTAAGAACAGAATTTAAATAATACTTAAATCAAATAAAAAAAGTCATATAATTTTATTTATTTAGAATAATATTTAGAATCTAACAACAAAGGAGTTAAAAATGAACGATCCAGAGAAAAAAATAATTGAGCTTGGATTAAAACTTCCAGACCCAATAAAATTACCCCCTAATCTTGAACTCCCATTTAGCTTTATAAATTTAAGAGGAAATAGAGCTTTAATATCAGGACATCCTAGACAAGCCAATGATGGATCTATTAACGGTCCATATGGTCAGGTTGGTACTGATTTGACAACTGAGGAAGCAAAACTTGCATCTAGAGAAATTGGTTTGTCTATTTTTGCAAATTTGAAACAGGAAATTGGGGATCTTTCTAGAATTACTAATTGGGTAAGGGTATTTGGAATGGTTAATTCAGCATCTGGATATGATGAACAACATATCGTTATAAATGGTTTTAGTGAACTTGTTTTAGAAGTATTTGGCCCAGATGTTGGGAGACATTCGAGATCAGCAATTGGGGTAGCCGGATTACCTATGAACCTAGCTATAGAAATTGAAGGAGAAGTTTTAATAAAATAAATTTATTTATAGATTTAAACCATTTCGACGTATCTAAATTCTCTTACTGCACTTCCATCAAGTTTTTTAAGAGCCTCTTGGTATCCATCACTGTTATATCCTGCATTAGCAGCTTCAATACTTTCCCATTCAACAACAACTGTTCTAGTTTTTTGTCCTTCTTCCCTTACTGCGACTGGGATACCCCTAGCTAAAAACTTAGCACCAGCAGCTTTCATTGCAGGTCCAGCTAATTCAGCATAAGCAGCAAGCTTTTCTTCGTCAGAGATAGATTTATAAATGACAACCTGCAGTATTTTAGACATATAAAAACTCCATATAAATATATTTGGAAACTATTTAAACTATAAGTAGGTGTCAATGATAAAGAATATTAAATATTAGAAAAATGATTAAATTTAAAAAAATATGATTAAATATTTCTATATCTATACCCACCACCTTGTACTAGAAAGAATGTAGGATCCCAATCATTTTCCATTACATTTGAAATTAATGTATTAACAGCTTTTTTTGGTGCATTAGCTTGCGCTAATAATGCTAAAGAAGTTTCCTTAATCATGGAGCTTACAGTAAAAGTAGTAGTTTCAATCGCATAATCTGTTGATAACAAACTACTAAATTCTCCCTCAGCATGAATCATATTATTTAATGTACTTGTAATAGCACTACTTATTCTAGAAGCATTGATAGAAATTTCATTACCTACTTTAATAAATTGATCTATACCTGCATCAATATAGTCTAAAGATTTGCTAGCACTTGTTATTGTAGATATGTCAACATCATTTACTGTTTTGAATGGGTCTATGGTTCGAACGTCACTATTTCCCATACTTACCCCTTCGCCATCGGTATAGTTATAGGCAGCACCAAAAAATCCAGCCTTTTCAGTTGGGTTATCAGATGCAATTCTAATAATTTTAGGGCTTTCCATTGTCACAGTACCAACAATCAAGGCCGCTCTTTCATAATCTTGTGTTATGTCATTATAATAAACTGGGTCCGGGACGTCGTCTTCACCCATAACCGGAGTGGCAGTAGCTGTTCTTCCCTGAAAAGTTTGTGTTGTATCGTGCCCAGCATATTGTGTACTTTTAAAACTATGGCTTTCTGAAGATGGGCCAGCATACTCATTAGTAAATGTATGAGTTTCGTTTTCTCCAGCATATGCTCCATTAAAAGAATGTGTTTCTGAAGAACCTGAATTTCTACCAGTTAGAGTATGCGTTTCAGATGCTCCAGCTGTTAGGGAAATTGGACCCCCACCACTAATTGAATCTTCAAGATTAAATGTACTTCCTGATACATTTATAATACGATATTCAGTACCATCTACCAAACCACCAATTGCAGTTCCTGATCCCGCAGAATAAGTTACAATATCACCTGATGAAAACTTGTGAGTGGTACTTATATTTATTCCTGAGACTTGAGTTGCAGCATTAAAGGAACTTTGTTCTGGTTGTAAGTCTACAATAGAACCAGCTAGTGTCTCAGATACTTGAAAAGTATTACCAAGAACATTTCTTACAAAATATGTTTGACCTGCAGTTAACCCCCTTATAGCAGTACCACCACTATTAGTTGTATACGTGACTTGATTACCATCTGATAATGAATGCCCCGGTGCTGTTATTGTATCAGCACTTAAATCTACGCCACTATCAGCATTAAAACTGCCAGTTTCCCTCGCAATGATGTCAATTGCAGACCCAAATGATGTTGCTGATAATTGAATCGTATCTCCTGAAATACTACGAACATAATAATCTTGACCATCTACTAATCCACCAATAGCTACTCCTCCACCAGAAGAATAAGTAACTTTATCATTATTTACAAAATCATTTCCTGACACGCTAATTCTATTAGTCGTATGATTTACGTCATTTTGTGCATTAAAGCTATCTTGCATACCTACTATGTTGATAGTATTTCCTGATGTTGTGTCTTCTAATTTAAAGGTACTTCCACTCACATTTCTAACAATATAATCTTGACCATCAGTGAAATTTCTTAATGTTCTCCCACCACTTGTATATGTAACTGTGTCTCCATTTGCAAAATTATGGTTTGACGCCTGTATCGTATCATTTGTAACACTTGTATTTGATCTAGCATTAAATGAGTGACTAGCGGGTTCTAAATCTAAAGAATTATTTGCTAAAGCGTTTGCCTTAGTAGAAGCTAAACTAATCGTGTTATTATCATGCTTAATTGCAAAATATTCATTTCCATCTATGAGGCCTGTTAAGGTAGTTCCTCCATTTCTACCGTAGGTCAAAGGATCACCAGTTTCAAAATTATGGCTGTTTAAAGTAATTCGATCATTTGTAATATTTATTGATGTACGTGCATTGAAATTTTGAACTGGTGGTGCTGGTATAGTTATAGTTGGTGTTTGATCGTAACCTCTTCCACGATCTGCTAAGGTAGCTCTAGTTATGGTATCTACTTTACCATTTACTAAATTTGCTGAGTAATTGGCTATTGCACCAGTTGCTCCAGATGCGTCTTGTGAAAAATTACCTCCACTAAATGTTACAGTAGGAGTCGATGCGTATCCAGAACCTTTATCAGTTACTGTTACACTTACTACTCCTTCTGCTTGATCAACATGAATATTACGATCTTTATCAATGAATCTTACTATCTCGTCAGTTCCAATTCCTCTTGTTAGATTTGTATTGGCAATATCTGCTTGAACCCCATCTTTATCCAGAGATCTAGCAAATATTTCATTTTGGTTTGATGCAGCATTATTAGAATGAGATGGGCCATCAGGAGTAAAATCCATATGAGATATAAATATGTCATCCCCATTATCATCTGTTAAGGTAATTGCAGAACTATCAGCACTACCACTTATTATTGAAATTTCAGCAGAAACACCAGTTTGTGCAGTTTTTAAATTTACCGCCGTAACTAAAGGTTCTAAATCATTGGGATCTGTAATTGTAGCTGAAATAGTCACTCCAGAAGCATCGCTACTATTTGCACTATTAGCACCTAATCTAAAAGAAATGTCAGATGCCTGTGCCATACCAAACAACTGTGCTTTTGTAACAGCCGATGCATCAATACCCAAACCAGCAGCATGAACACGAGTTGCAAATTGTGATGCTTGCATACCTGCATCGATTACAATATTTGCGTTATCTTGATGTCCATCAATGAATATAGTATTTGCTTCAATTTTATTGTTGTTTGAAGTTTGTAAAGAAGTTTCAGTTTGACCAATAATATATGGAGTTGTATAAACTCGTTGTGTTAAATCATCTCTTACAAAGACCATATCAATTCCAGCAACACTTCCAATACTTATATCTATGGTATCAAAAGAATTTTTTCCTACTTGGATTGATTTATTCTGGTAAGTGCCATCTAAGAGTTTAGTGTCACCAAACTTAGTATTTAGAGCAATTCTAGAAATTTCAAGTTTAATTGCATCTGATTTAGCAACAAGAAGTTCTCTCTGAAGATTGTCTATGGTATCAGTTTGTGATTGGACTGCTAATTCTCTCATATTTTGAAGCAAATTACCTATTTTATTAATACCACCTTCTGCAGTATAAAGAGCAGCTAGCGCATCTTTTTGATTAGAAATGGTTACTGTTAAACCTTTAACATGAGATTCAAATCTACTTGCTAAGTGCATACTTGCAGCATCGTCTGCACCTTTATGAATTCTAATACCAGTTGATAGCTTTTGAATAGATTCTTCGATATTTCTTTGATTAGGAGTTAAATTTGCTGAAACTAATTTTCCCAATCCATTTGATACAGAGATAGGCACTATAATTTCCTTTATTTGAATTCAATTGTCATGGAAATTGCAAAATTAATGCCAAAAATAAATTTTTATAGGATATTCATTCCTATTTTGTAACTGCTATTAATTTATCTCTGTTATCTTATATGGTGCTCTAGTTGTTAGTAATTCAACACCATTTTCTTTTATTACAATATTTTCTTCATGCACTAGTATTTTACCAGGCATAAATTCAACAGATGGTTCTATAGTTAAAACCATATTTGGTTGTAGTTTCATCATGTTATTAAAAGTAATGGAAGGAGGTTCCGTCAGCTGTAATCCAAAGCCATGTCCAAATCTTCCCTTAGAAAAATTATTAGGTAAGTATTTATTTAATTTATCCACCATAAGTTCCCAAAGATTTGATAAAGGCAGGCCAGGTTTTGCTATTTCAATAGTATCTTGAGTTGCTATCCATAAAATCTCATAAACATCATTCACAGTTTTAGATGCTTTGCCAATTGAGTAATTTCTATCAAAATCACAAAAATATCCATCATAAGTTGAACCAGTATCAACAAATAGAATATCCCCACTTTTTAATACTCTATTAGTAGGTTCGCAAATGATTTGAGATACACCTCCTTCTCCAGATGCAACTGGTAAATAAGGGATATTTTCTGCACCTCTGAACATTAAATCAATTTTCATTTTTTTTGCAATATCTCTTTCAGTATCACCTTCTTTGATAAGTGAAGGTAAATTTCCGAAAGAGTTACTCGCTATTTTACAAATATGTTTAATTTTTTCTATTTCTGCGTTTGATTTGATTAATCTTAATTCCCATAGAATACTGGAAGCATCTATTATTTTTCTAGAAAGAGTTGATTGTAATAAAAAAAAATCAGTTAATGGCATTCTTAATGACATTTCTTTTCCTAATTCAGCTCCTATATTATTAAATTTTGAAGGAATTTCTTTTATCACTTTTGAAATAAGTGAAACACCTTCATCTTCTGATCTTGGAGATGGCCATGTATAAATCTCCTTAATCCATGTTTTTTGCATAGCTGAAAAACCAATTTCTGGAATTACTGCTTTAGGTGATCCTTTTAACGGAATAATTAAGTACCAGGGTCTGGTTGGGCTTTGCCAAAATTGTGTAGAAAAGCCAGTAAAATATCGCATAAATTGTTCAGTTGTTATCAAAAAGATATCGATTTGATAAAAGTGCATTAAAGCTTGAGCTTTTTCTAATCTATTTTCATATTCTTCTAATTTAAAACCGTAATTTGACATTCAATTTATAAAATTTCTAGATGTTTAATAAAATTAATACTGATACAAAAATAAGAAGTATGCCAGAAACAAAATTTAATCTCATCATTGCTTTATCTGATGAAATAAATTTTTTAACCTTTATTAGAAATAAAATTAGAAATAAATTACCTATAAATGGAACTGAAAATGTAATAATAGAAATTACTAGTAAGTCTAAGAAATTAATATTCAGAAAATTAAAAAAACTTGGTAATAATGTGATATAAAATAAAGCTGCCTTAGGATTAGCTGTAACTGCAAAAAAACCAGCAATAAACCCAGAAAAAACACCAGTTTTTAGTAACTTATCATTTTCATTTTCAACTTTTTTATAATTATAAACTATTTGAATTCCCATAATTGCTAAAATTATTGAACATAATAATCTAAAAATTATTAAAAAATCAGCATAAATAGATAGAAAAAATCCTATACCTAAAAAAACAATAATAGGCCATAACATATCACCTAAACAAACTCCTGAAACAAGAGACAAACCTGATTTTGCACCACCTGAAATTGTACGTGCTATAATCGCAATCCATACAGGCCCAGGAGTTATAAACAAAATTATTAATGCAGTAATATAAATAAATATTTCTATGAAGGTGAGAGTCATTAATGATATTTTATTTTAAGTTTCTCCATAAAACCTTACCCATTTTATTTTTGGGAAGACTTTCTCTTATTTCAAAAATTTTTGGAATTTTGTATTTAGCCATATGTTTACTACACCAATCTTTTAAGTCCAAAAAATGGTCTTCTGAAAAAGATCCTTCAGGAACAATCACAGCTTTTACTTTTTCGCCAGTTCTCAAGTCAGAAACACCTATTACGCAAACCTCTTTAATACCTTCATAATTATTTAAAATTTTTTCAATTTCAGAGGGCCAAATTTTAAATCCGGCAGAATTTATCATTCTTTTTAATCGATCAACAACAAAAAAATATCCATCACTATCATAATAAGCCAAATCACCGGTCTTAAAAAAAAGTTTTTCATTAAATTTTACAAAATAATTACTATTATCTTCTCTATTCCAATACCCTAAAAAAAGTTGGGGTGATGAAATAATTAGTTCTCCAACTTGGTTTACTCCTAATTCCTTATTTGTTTTTATATCTAAAATACGTGCATCGACATTAAATAAAGGAATACCGATTGACCCCAGTTTTATTTTTTGTGGGGGGTTTATGTGAGTTGGAGCCATTGTTTCAGTCAAACCATATGCTTCAACATAATCTAACTTAGTCAACTTTTTTAATTTTAATGCTACTTTTTGGGGCATGGACGCACCGCCACCGCCTATAGAAAGCAAAGAAGAAATATCATGAAGCTCAGAATTAAATGAATTTACTACATCAATTATTGAAGTAGTTATAGACCTCCAAGAACTGACCTTATATTCTTTAATTAAATTTAAAGCTGTTTCGGTATCCCACCTTGTCATTAACACAATTGTATTACCATTTAAAATTGGAACATTCATTGAATTCTGCATTCCGGTAACGTGAAATAATGGAAGTGTTGTCAAAATAGTAGCCTGATGAGGAACAGGTAACCATTTCAGATATGAATGTATTACTGAATTTACTGTTCTATTGGTATGCTTACAACCTTTTGGGAATCCAGTTGATCCAGAAGTATATGGAATAATGCATAAAGCGTCTGGATTATTGCTATTTGAAAATTGAAAATCTTTTATTTCTAAAATCTTAGACCATTCCTTTTGGAAATAGTTAGCACTAAACTTATAATTTTGTTTTTGGAATTCATCAGGTAGTTTAATATTAAACTTTTTTTTTATGTAGTCCGTATATCGGACACAAATAATGGGAATAGAGTTAGATTTAAGCTTTTTTAATGAATCTTTAACCACCTTGATTTTATCAGAAGCTACAAAAATAGAAGAAATATCTGCATCTTTCAAAATAAAACATATTTCATCAACCTCAAGCATGGGATTGATTGGTACAACTACACAATTAATTCCTAAAATTGCATAATAAGTTATAATAAATTGTGGGCAATTTTGCATTATAATCCCAACACGATCACCCTCTGAAAGATTTAACTCTTTTTTTAAGAAACCTGCAATTTTCTTAACATCCAAAAACAATTCACTATAGTTGATTTTATTTCCATAAAAAATAATTGCATCTTGATTAGGATTTTTTTTTACTGAAAATTTTAAATTATTAAATAAAGTGTCATTATTTAATCCTAAAGAGAAAGGGAGACCTTCTGGCCATGATTTTCTATAGCTTTGTTTTAACGACAAAATTAAAAACTTTTTCTATTTTTTTAATTGATTTCCAGCAATTAATTTTAACTTAGGATTTTGAGTATATTTTTCGCATAATCTATTACAACCTTCATATGTCGCATCAAATGGACCTTCTTTCCAACCCGTTAGTTGCAAAACTACGCCATTACCCGTTTTGGGACCAACTAATGCTTCAGGAAATTTTTTATCACTCATTTCAGTAGTATCAATTTTTATACCTTTTTTTTCTAAATCATTTACATATTGTTCAATATTATCAATTTCTAAACCAATATGCTGTATTCCATTTCCATGCTTCTCTACATACTTATAAATAAAACTCTCAGGATCATAACTAGTTATAAAACTCATAATACTTGTGCCAAACTTAACACAGGCTCCTTCATACTTATCTTCTAAAGATTCAAATTTCATCATGAGTTCGCCTCCTAAAACTTCAGTAGCGTTATGAAGTGATTCATTTAGATTTTTTACAGCGAAAGCTATATGATTTATAGAAGTTATTTTTGCCATTAATTTATCCTTTTTCTTAACTTGAATAGAATTTTTTTGCTAAATCTTTTGCATTTACCATCTGTTTTTTTTCCATAAAGGGCAATGAAACGACTTCTGATTCAACTAATTCATCGTAGGCTTCAATTATAAATTTAGTGCCAATTTCAGAAAATTCAGTTTCAACAAGGCCTAATCCAATATTATATTCTAACCTCGGAGAATAAGACACACTAGTTAATTTTCCAATAATTTGGTTATCTTTTGTAATATTCCAAAAAGTTTCATTATTTAAAAAATTTTCAGAATTAAGTTTTATTCCTACTAAAACTTTTTTTTGTTTTAGTTTTGATAATTTCTGAACAGCTTTTTTCCCAATAAAGTCGTCTTCAGTTTTAGTTTCTACTAATCTACCAAGCCCAACTTCAAAAGGGTTTTCATTTTGCGACATATCTACTCCCCAGGAAAGAATACCAGACTCAATTCTTCTAGCTTGATTTACAGACCCAACTTTTAAAGAGAATTCATTACCTAGTTCTAGTATTTTATTAAAAATATAGGATCCCTTTGAATAATCTGATAAATAGATCTCATAACCTAATTCTCCACTCCACCCTGTTCTTGAAATAATTAAATCAATATCCAAGAATTTTATTTTTTTTAACCAGTAGTATTTTAATTTAGTTATTTCAATCCCAAACATTTTTGTAAGTAAAGCAGAAGATTTAGGCCCTTGAATTTGCAAAAGAGATACGTTTGCATCTTTGATTTGAACATTTAATCCAGAATTTATTTGGACACCTTTTATCCAAAGCTCTAAATCACAATCAGATGTAGATATCCAAAATTTGTTTTTTTCAAGTCTTAAAATAATTGGGTCACAAACAATTCCCCCCTCATTGTTTAACAAAAGAGCATACTTACATTGATTAACTGAACAACTTGAAATATCTCTGCAAGAAAGATACTGAACAAAACTTTCAGCATCATCACCTGAAATTTCAATTTGTCTTTCTCCCATTACTGGCCAAAGTGAAACGTGATTAATAACATGCCAATATTCATCTACAGGATTAGAAAAGGTACTTGAAATATATGTCCTATTGTAAACAGAAAAATTTCTGCAACCATGGTCCCAACATGCTTCAAAAAATGCACCTCTTCTTATCCTGGGTTGAAAAGATATCGATGCTCCATTATGTCTTCTATTCATTCTATTTTTCAAAAAAATTAACAATCTGTTTTATTGTTAACCTTTGGGAGAAAAACTTCAAATATATTATGGGATTTTCAACGAAAAAATTAACTTGCGATTTTTTGATTTCTTTTTCTTTCATGAGGATCAAGAAAAACTTTTCTTAGTCGTATATTTGACGGAGTAACTTCTACTAATTCATCATCATTAATATATGAAATAGCTTGCTCTAGATTCATACGAGTGGGTGTTGTCAACTTTACAGCTTCATCAGAACCTGATGCTCTTATATTAGTAAGTTTTTTACCTTTTAATGGGTTGACTTCTAAATCATTATCTCTTGAGTGTTCGCCAATAACCATTCCCTGATAAACCTCTTCACCTGCACCAATAAAAAACTTTCCCCTGTCTTCCAGATTAAAAATAGCATAAGCTACTGATTTACCGGTTTCCATCGAAATTAAAACTCCTTGTCTTCTCCCAAGAATAGACCCTTTGAAAGGTTCCCAGGAATGGAATATTCTGTTTAAAACACCTGTTCCTCTGGTATCAGACATCAGCTCTCCATGATAACCAATTAAACCTCTTGATGGCACTAGTGCAACTATTCTTGTTTTATTTTCTCCAGAAGGTTTCATTTCCAAAATTGAACCTTTTCTGGTTGATAATTTTTCAATTACTGATCCAGAGTATTCCTCATCAACATCAATAGTAACTTCTTCAATTGGCTCATTTTTAATGCCATTTACATGTTTATAAACAACTCTTGGTCTTGAAATAGATAACTCAAAACCCTCTCTTCTCATATTCTCTATTAAAATACCTAATTGAAGTTCACCTCTTCCTGAAACATCAAATTTTTCAGCTCCATCTACATCCTGCATTTTAATTGCTATATTACTTTCGCACTCTTTTAATAACCTTTCTCTTATAATTCTACTTTGTACTTTGGAACCTTCCCTACCTGCCAGTGGGCTATCATTTATACCAAATGTTACAGTAATGGTAGGTGGATCAATAGGTTGTGAAGGTATTACATTATTAATAGATATGTCAGATAAAGTATCTGATACGTTTGCTTTGTCCATTCCTGCAATTGAAACTATGTCACCTGCTTCAGCAATATCAATAGATTGTTGCTTTAAGCCTCTGAATGCCAGCACTTTACTTACTCTAAAATTTTCGATTTTATTACCATCTATATTTAAGGCCTGAAGCATTTGACCAGCTTTAACTGATCCTGACTCTACACGACCCGTCAAAAGCCTTCCAATAAAATTGTCTGCATTGAGGGTAGTAGCCAACATACTAAAAGGCTCTTCAATTCTATTAACTTGAGTAGGTTCAGGAACATGCTCTATGATTAAATTAAAAAGAGCATTTAAATTTTGCTTTGGTCCATCAAGTATATTGTCAGCCCATCCAGCCCTACCTGAAGCATACAAAACTGGAAAATCTAACTGTGTATCTGTTGCGCCTAAATTGTCAAAAAGATCGAATACTTCATTATGAACACGATCAGGATCAGAATCTTTTTTGTCTACTTTATTAATTACTACAATAGGACATAATCCTAGTTTTAATGCTTTAGAGGTAACAAACTTAGTTTGTGGCATTGTTCCTTCTGCAGCATCTACAAGTAACACTACACCATCTACCATATTCAATATACGTTCTACTTCTCCCCCAAAATCAGAATGGCCAGGAGTATCAATGATATTCAACCTTACATCATTCCAAACTACAGAAGTTGATTTAGCCAATATCGTTATACCTCTTTCTTTTTCTAAGTCATTATTGTCCATTACCCTTTCAATAAATTTCTCATTATCTCTAAAAGCTCCTGACTGCCTCAAAAGTTGATCTACTAGCGTAGTTTTCCCATGATCAACATGAGCAATAATTGCAATATTTCTTAACCTCATATAAAAACCTGATACTGTTTGAATTATTTTTGAATGCATTACTTTTGAAATGATTAAAAATCAAGCAAAATCTTAAAAATATCAAGAATAAAAAAAGTTAACAATTTTTTTCATTAATTTATTTTAATTTTCGTAATAGATATTATTCTATTTAATATTGTATATATATTTCTTTTTTTAAAGATCTGCATTTTATTTTGAGGGGTTAATAATGGAGAGGCAATTAAGAGCAATCCTAGCAATGGATGTTGTTGGTTTTAGCAAAATGATGTCAGAGGATGAAGAAAATACATTAAGAGTTTTAACAGATCGACGTCAGGTAGTAGACAAAATTATAAATGAACATGGAGGTAGAATTTTCAATACTGCTGGCGACAGCGTTATTGCTGAATTTGCTAGCCCAGTTAAAGCAGCAGAATGTGCAGTTCAAATTCAAAACAAAAATTCAACTATAAATAAAGATTTGAATGAAAAAGAAAAAATGACATTTAGAGCTGGAATAAATATGGGCGATATAATGATAACTGAAGATAATTTATATGGAGACGCAATCAATATTGCAGCCCGTTTAGAGTCATCGGCTTTACCAGATGGAATTTGTATATCTCAAAATGTATTTGATATGATAAATCTTAAAATTAAAGTATCTTACGAGGATGCAGGAGAATTAGATTTAAAAAATATTGGTCGACCTATAAGAGCCTTTCATATTGTACCTTGCAAAGGTGCTACTAGAGGACTTCAACATTCATCTGAAAAACCTGCTATAAAAGTAGAAAAAGCAGAAGCAGGATCTCTTGCTGTAATGCTTTTTAAAAATTTGAGCAATGATGAAGAACAAGAGTATTTTTGCGAAGGATTATCCGAAGATCTAATTTCTGCGTTGTCTCGATACAAAAAATTAGTAGTAGTTTCAAGCAATGCTAGCTTTTCATATAAAGATAAAAATAAATCTCCAAAGGAAATCGGGGAAGAATTAGGTGTTAGATATATATTGGAAGGCAAAGTTAGAAAGTTGGGTCCAAAGATGAGAATTACAGCTTCTTTGGTAAGTGCAGAAAATGGGACCAATCTTTGGTCGAATAATTTTGATACATCAATTGACGAGATTTTTGATATTCAAGATGAATTAGTTGGTACTATAGTATCAACAATAGTAGGAAATGTTGAAAAAGATCATATTAAACAACTCTCTAATTCTAAACCAGAAAATATGAAAGCATATGATTTAGTTTTAAGGGGGCTAGAATATCATAGAAGAAGCTCTATTTCTGCAGAAAATAATAAAAAGGCTTTGGATTTTTTTAATAGAGCTATTGAAGCAGACCCAACTTATGCTAGAGCCCATGCATGGAAGTGTTGCTCATTAGGAAATAATTCTGAATGGTTTCCTGACGAAATGCCTGAAAACTGGATGAATGATGCTTTTGCTTCTGTTCATAAGGCTTTAGAGTTAGACCCTAACGATCCTGAAGCTCATAGAATAATGGGAGCAGTTAAGTTACTATTTGAGGGTGATATGGATACTGCAATCTTCCACCATCAAAAAGCAATCGAAATTTGTCCAAGCGACACATATCACATTGCTAGATATGCTCTTCTATTAGTTTATTTAGGTGATCCTCAAAAAGGAATGGATGAAATAAAAAGGGCCATGAGAATTGATCCCTTTTGTTCTGATCTCATGTTTGAAGTAGAAGGAACTTGTCACTTCTGGTTAGGAAATTATCAAGACTCCATAAATTCATACAAAAAACTCAAGATAGATACAAGGGATAGCCTTTTTTATAGTGCAGCATGTTATAAAAAAATTGGTAATAATGAAAAAGCGACTGAAGTTTTAAAACAAGCTACAAACACACTAAATATGACAATTGACAAATTTATGAGTTCTCAACCTCTAAAAAACGAAGATAGTAAAAAAGAACTACAAGAGATAATTACAGCCATTTAATAAAGTATAACTTAATGTCAAAAAAACTGAACTTTTCAGAAAAAGATTACAGTGAAATTATTGAAATGGCATTAAGTGATCATATTCCTTTTTCTACTATTAGAAAATTATATGGCTTGAGAGAAAAAGAAGTGAAAAAAATTATGCGTACAAAGTTAAAACCCAAAAGTTATAAAAATTGGCGGAAAAGAGTACACGATCTTGGATCACAAAGATCAAACTATAAATAAAATAAAGAATACAATGATCAATGAGAGTTTTGAATATAATAGAAAAGGCGCTTTTTGCAATTTTTGTTCTCGAAAAAAAAATCCTCACCCAGATTTTGATGAACCTTTAATTGTAAGAGATTTAAAATTAAATAATAAAAATCTTTCTATATGTATTAATTGTCATCACGAAATGTTAGAACAATCAAATGGAGATAAAAATATTTTTGATAAAATTTTATCCAACAAATATAATTTGATTTACCTATTAAGGAAAACTGGCGTTTTATAAAATTTCAACTTAAATGAGGAACTATTCAAATGGTATGTAAAGTAAAAGTATTCATTTATTACTCCTTTTTATTAACTTTTTTATTAATTAATCCCAATGTCCTTTTTTCGCAGAAAAATTTAAATGTTGAAAATTTATTAAATAAACTGCAAATTGCTGAAACAAATGATGTAGCAAAAAAAATAAGAGAACAAATTTGGAATAAATGGATTTATGCTGTTCCTAAGAATGCACAACAAAATTTAAAGTACGCCTTGGGTGAATTTAATTCAGGAAGATTATTATCTGCTGAAAAAGCTTTTACTGATTTAATTAAAATGTATCCAGACTATACAGAGGGCTGGAACAAGAGAGCTACAATAAGATATATGCTTGATGACTTAGAAGGTTCGTTAAACGATATAGATAAAGTTCTGAAACTTCAGCCTAGACATTTTGGAGCAATTGCTGGATCTGGGCTAATATATATTAAGAAAAAAAAATATGATAAAGCTTTGAATTTTTATAAAAAACTACATATCATTGACCCTATGAATGAAGAAAGTAAAATGTTTATAAAATTAATAAGTAAAATTTTACTTGAAAGCTCAGCATAGTTTAAATTTGTAAAAAAATTTTCTTGATTAAGACTAATTCATTTTACTTTTAAATTTTAATACACAACTAAAATTTATAGCACTTACATCCAAATTTTTAGTTTTAGTTAAATCCAGGTCGTGTTCTGTTGAATAAATGACAAGCTCTTTCAAAATTTCTAGTTTAAGCTTTTCTGAAAGATCTTGATCTGTAAGAACAATTTTATCTATGACAGAGGAATTGGAATGAATATTTTTTTTTGTACTATCATCTGAATTCTTTCCTCCCCAAATACGTTCCCAGCCTTCTCTATACTCTGGAGTTGATACACTTGAAAAGTGACTAATTGATAATTGAGAAGCAGACTTTTTGGTGGATCCAACTTTAGAAGTTTTCTCAGTTGTTTCCGTTTTATTTTTCTCAACACTTTTAGAGCTATTGTTTTTAGGTTTGCTCATATTTGTACTTTGAATTTTTTTATTCATAATTATTAATCCAGAATTGTGATGAATGAATTTTTATTGATTTAATTGTTTAAAATTTAAATTAAAGATAAGTACATTTAATTTTTATAAAATATAAAAAATTTATAAAAGATCAAAAATTTTGTTATAATCTTAATAAAGCAATTATATCTAGACCCCAAAATTTAACAAATCTATAGTTTCATATATTAATGAGCTTTTTTTTAAAATGAGAAACAATAATGATGGTAGGAAATATTGCCAAATAATTTGATAATTATTATGACTGATGAACTCAGAAGAGATGCCTTAAGCTGTTATGGAAATACTTTTGCCAAAACTCCAAATATTGATAAATTAGCCGACTCTGGACAGCTTTTTACAAATGCTTACACACCATCACCCATCTGTGTACCTGCTCGAGCATCTATTGCAACAGGGCAATATGTACATGAAAATCGATGTTGGACAAACGCAATGCCCTATTCAGGTCAATTTAGGAGTTGGCATCATGAGCTAAGAGATAATAACAGAGATATTATTTCAATAGGTAAATTGCATTTTAAAAATAGTGAAAAAGCAAATGGTTTTTCTAAAGAAATTTTACCTCTACATGTCAAAGATGGTAAAGGTTGGATACATGGACTACTGAGAGAACGTACAGATCTTTTTGATGCTAGTAAGTTTGCATTAAATATAGGTCCTGGAGAAGACTCATATACATCTTATGATAGAAAAGTATGCAAACTTACTCAAGAATGGTTGACTAATAATGGTGTAAAAAAACCTGATGGTGGATGGTGTCTATTTGTATCTTTCCTACGTCCACATTATCCTCTTACATGTCCTTCAAAATTCTATGAATTATATAATCCCAATGAACTTCCTAAACCACGTCAGCTGTCTGATGAAGCAGAACTAGAGCATCCAGTTTTAAAAAACTTGAAAAAATCATGTGATTATGATGAAGCATTCACCGATAAAACAAGACAAATTGCTATAGCTTCATATTACGGACTATGTAGTTTTGTAGATCATTTAGTTGGAAAAATAAGTGAAACCCTTAAAATTACTTCACTGGATGAAACAACCAATATTTTGTTTACTAGTGATCATGGTGAATGTCTTGGGGACAGAGGTTTTTGGACTAAAATGGTTATGTTCGAGGAGGCTTCAGCAATACCTCTTATTATGTTTGGGCCAGATATTTCATCGGGTATTTGTAAAGCTCCAGTGTCTTTAATAGACATTTATCCTACTGTGCTTGATCTTGTTTCAATAAAAAAACCAAATAATTTTCCTTTGCATTCTGATTCTTTATTAAATTCAATTAACAAGCCTGACCATTCAAGACCTATTATTTCTGAATTTCATGACTATGGTGCACAAACTGGAATGTTCATGTTGAGGCATAAGAATTGGAAATTAATTGTATATCCAGGTTTTAGATCTCAGTTGTTTGATTTAAATGAGGATCCGCACGAATTAAACGATATTGCTTTAGATAAAAAATTTTCTGATGTAGTTCAGAAACTAAATCAAATTTTAAATTCTATTTTAGATCCTGATGAGGTAAATAAAACAGCATTTAAAGACCAAGAGAAAAAAATTAGAGAATTAGGTGGACGAAAAAAAATATTAACTACTAAAAATTATGATCATACTCCCCTCAATTGAAAAATTTTACCAAAAATCACATTATTTACTTCTTTGAAAGTGCTAAATCAAAGATAAAACAACCCATAATAATCTTATGAATTTATTATAATTGTGAACTATGAAATGAAACCATATGTAAATATAAAAGAACAAATAGATAGCAACTTAGAATTACGTGGTTATACAGAATTAACTCCCATCCAAAAAGCTATAATGGAAAAAGATATAACTGGACGAGATGCACTTGTATCAGCTCAGACTGGCTCTGGCAAAACGGTAGCATTTGGCTTATCTATTGTGTCAAATATTCTAAATAATAATAAAGTTGAAAAACTACCCTCTGTATTGATAATAGCTCCTACAAGAGAATTAGCATTACAAGTTCAAAATGAATTAGATTGGCTCTATTCAAAGACCAGTATTTGTATTGTGTCCTGTGTAGGTGGGATGGATATGAGAACTGAAAAACGTAACTTAAAAAAATTTCCAGATATTATCCTTGGAACACCAGGACGTTTAAAAGATTACCTTGAAAGAGAAGTGATTAATTTATCTAAGATAAAAGTTGTAGTTTTAGATGAAGCTGATGAAATGTTAAACTTAGGATTTAGAGAAGAGCTAGAATATATTCTTAGCCAGACTCCTAAAGAAAGAAGAACTTTATTATTTTCAGCAACTTTTTCAAAACAAATAGAAAAGCTTGCTTCAAAATTTCAAAGTAATGCTCTCAGAATTTCTACTATTGAAAAAAATAAACAGCATATTGATATTGAGTATCATGCTATTAAAGTAAATTCCCGAAATATTGAATATGCAATAATGAATTCTTTAAGATATTACGAAGGCAAAAAATCTTTGGTATTTTGTGGAACAAGAGCAAATGTAAATCATTTAACATCACGACTTAATAACCGAGGATTTTCAGTTGTATCAATATCAGGTGAATTAAGTCAAAAAGAAAGGTTAAATGCTCTTCGCTCAATAAAGAAGGGTCATTCTAAAGTATGTGTAGCTACGGATGTAGCTGCTAGAGGAATTGACCTTCCAAATTTAGATTTAGTTATTCATGCAGACTTACCAAAAACAAAAGAATCTCTAGTTCATCGTAGTGGAAGAACTGGAAGAGCTGGGAATAAAGGAATTAGTGTTTTAATGGTTCCACAAGATAAAAATAAGCAATTACAAAGACTTCTTAATAATTCTGGAATCATAGCTGAGTGGAGAAATCCTCCAAATCGTGAAGATATTATAAAACAAGATGATTTTAATATTATGCAGGATCTAAAGCATTTAGACAAACCTTCAAAAGAAGAAAATATATTAGCTGAGAAAATACTAGAGAAATATAATCAAAAAGAATTAGCAACTGCTCTTATACGTAAATTTAAAGAAAATAAATATACGCCTGATGATTTAGAACCTTTTGAAGATAGTAATAAAGAAAAAAATGAACTCATAAAATTTCAAAAAAGTGTATGGTTTAAACTTAAATTAGGAAGCCGACATAAAATAGAAAAACAACATTTATTATATAAATTAACTGAAGTTGGTAAAATTAATAAAAAAGATATAGGAATTATTAAAATAGAAAATGAAATTTCTTATATAGAAATAAACTTTAGAGTATTGGATAAATTCCTGAGTTCTCTTGAAAATAATAATAAATCATATCCTGAATTAAATTTAATTATGTTGAAAAATAAACCAAATATATCAATTCAAAAAAAATCTACTTATCTTTCCAATAAATTTAAAAAAAAACAAAAAAATAAGAGAAAAAGAACTAAACACTATTAAATATTAATATTTGATTCTGATAAGTCATGACGGAAGGTAATCTGATTTGTTTATTGCACTTTAAAAAAAAATTTATTTCATGAAATTTAATTTCAACATTTTTTAAAAAGGAGAAAAAAAATATCAATATTATTAACGCTAGTGTGTTTAATAGCCTCAACAAATTTTGTTTCTGCAGAAGCTTACTGGTCACGCACTGCTGAAGTACGAGACGGAACACCGTTACCAGTAGCAGTTGAACATGCTCTTGGTTTCGTCAAAATATGTGCTGAAAATGGAGTAGAGCTAGCAGTTACATTACCTATCTCAGGAAATCCTAATAGAATACGGTGGACAAGCAGTGGTGCAGATATAGCATCTGTACAGGCAGATTTTAGAAAAATGCAACAAGTTCCCGCATTCCAAGAACATTGGATGAAAGGTCTAGAAATGTACGAAAACCCAACAGATGATTGGTGGATAAGTCCTCAGTAATGTTTGCATTATACAAAATTGCCTGAAAACCTAATATCGATAGGTTTTCAGGATTGATTTTGAATAATAGCCGATTAAAAATTATAAGAAAGATATTTCTTAAACCTTGGAAAAAACGTGTTTTTAAATAACTAATGTAACCTATAAAGTTATATGTTTTGAATTTAGATAGAATTTTTTTACAAAAATTTTTTTGTTAATATAGTTTTAATTTATTTTAATAGCATTCTCTTGTACTATCTATAATAATTAATTGATATATAGTGATAAAAGATTTTAGCATATTTTTTGGGGGATAAAATGTACATATTTTCAGGAAACTGTTTGTGTGGTAAGGTTAACTACAATTGTTACGCTAAACCAAAAGCTATATTTAACTGTCACTGCGTTGATTGTCGGCGTGCAACGGGTTCAGTTTTTGGTACAAATCTTTTTGTACCAGAAGAAGAAGTGAAAATTTATGGTAAGCTTTCTTCTTATACCCATAAATCTGATAGCGGAAGTACTATGACGAAAATGTTTTGTAGTAATTGTGGGTCATTAATGTTTGGAAGAAATAGTGCCAAAAAGAATATTTTGTCAATTAGAGCAGGTACTGTAATCCAATTAGATTTAATTAAACCAGAAATAAACGTCTTTATGGATAGTAGGGTTCCATCCACTAGTATTGACGAAAAAATTAAGAAAGCACCTAGAATGCCATCCTAAAACTTTCAAATATGAAAAAGAAAATAGAAACCAAACGAAATGTAATCACTTCCCATAATGAGCCTGGATTTAATTATGGGTATATAAATTCTCCATTCATCCAATTTGATTATGCCAGGAAAGCTACTTTTCTTGTTTATAATGGTCGGCTAATGCCTATTTCTTTTGAGGATTCTAATCGGATCGACGACTATTGGAGTTTAAAAAGAAATGCAGCGATGTATCCTACTGGAGAATTACCATTAGAAATCAAGGGTGCAGATTCAGAAAAACTATGTGATAATATATTTACTAAGGATATAAAAAAACTAAGGGTTGGGAGATGTTTGTATGGTATTGCCTGTTATCCTGACGGAGGTATGATCGTTGACGGAATATTAATGCGTTTAGAGCAAGAACTCTTCTGGTATGTTCAAGCTGAGGGACAAATTTACTCTTGGTTAATAGCTAAATCCGAAGGTCTTGATGTTAAAATTTCCAACCCCAATATTTGGGTTAATCAGGTTCAAGGACCTTTATCACTTGATATACTTTACGCAGCATGTGATGACTTTAAACCTAACTCGTTCAACTATTTTGATAATGCCAAGGTAATAATTGCTGGTCAGGAAGTAGTAATTTCTAGAACTGGATTCACTGCTGAAATTGGCTGGGAATACTATGTATCTCCAAAAACTGATACTAACCTACTCTGGAATCATTTGATGTCAGTAGGGGAACAATATGGACTTATTCATAGTGGTCTTGACTCAATGGACATTAGAAGAATTGAAGCTGGTATAATGAACTCAGGCTCCGATTTTGATCACACAATGAACCCTTATCAGGTTGGTCTTGGTAAATTTGTTGATTTAAATAAAGATCACTTTATTGGTAAAGCAGCTTTAGAAGTAGCACCTAAAGATAAGTTAATTCTTGGTGTACTTTGTGATAAATCAGAACCGATGGTTTTAGGAGAGGTTTCGGTTAATGGTGTGAATATTGGCCTTATCACTGCGTCTGCTTGGTCTCCCTATCTTAAAAGTGGAATAGGTTATGCGCGTTTAATTAATTCAGAGCATAAATCTGGGGAAGAAATTGAAATATATGGAATTGATGGCATAAAACATGTCGCAAAACTTATAGAATTACCATTTTACGACAAAGAAAAGAAAATACCTCGAGGTCTAAAATTCAGAGAACCTATTAATTAAAACATTTTTTTAAAAGTTGTTTTCTGATATATACTTTATATGTTCTGTTGTTATACCACAACAACCACCTACTAAATTTATACCCCTTTCAATCCATTCTTTAACATATTTTGAGTAATTTTCTGGAGATATTACTTCATCAAATGTCCAATTTGTTTTTTGCATGACTCCTGAATGAGCATATACACCAATCAAACCTTTCCAATTATTTTGTAAAATATCTAAGCAAGCATTTATCAAAGGGATTTCTGTATGCATAATATTAATCAAGTCAATATTTTTATTATTTAAATTATCTAATGCTTTTTCAAGAGGGTCACCATTTAACAAAACTACTTTACCAAAGCTATCTTTTTTACAACTTAAGCCTACCCATATAGGTAGATTAACATTTTTGGCTCCTTCAATAGTTACCATCATTCTCTTTATATCTTCCATCATTTCAAGTATAAGCAAATCGACTCCATTTTTTTTAAAAATCAGAGCTTGATCTTTGACATTCCCTCTTAAGATATTTAACGGTGGTTTATTTTTGGTAAAAGTCCAATAAGATATACCACCAGCAACTAAAGAGTCCTTATTAACTTCTTTACATGCTTTTTTTGCAATAATAACACCTTCTGAATTGAGTTTTTCAAAGTTATGAATTTGATTGGCGTCTTTTAGAGTATGTTTTCCAGTGGCAAAAGTATTTGTTATTATAATTTTTGCACCCAGTTCAACATATTCTTTATGAATTTTTTTTAGAATATCTGGATGACTTATAGCACCACCACCATTCCATGCGTTAGGGATTTGCGGAACCCCTCTTCTTTCTAGTTCAGTTCCTGTTGCTCCATCTATCATAATACACTTACCCAAATGCATTTTTTTTATGAGCTCTACATATTTTTTATTCATTATTACTTTTTTATCATCATTCCCTTTTTTTAAGATAAATAAATTAATCTAACATTAAAGAAAAAAGTTACACGCAATATTTTTGTTAGAAGATTAGGGATTGTTGGTTTTAAAACAAAAATTTGTGTAAAGTAGTTCTTTCTTACATTGAGGTATCATTTTTGGGGTACCCTCGAGGATTATCATTTTGCTATGGTTCTCAAGACAATTATGCAGGTATATTCTATGGGACTAGGTAATTTAAATTCCTAATATTATTTTAAGTTGTGGTATGTCGTATACATTCAAGATTTGGATTTCAATTTTAGCAGCTAGTTCGTTAGCAGTTGGAATATATGATGAGTTTGTTATTACTATGGCATAATCTAATTTGTAAAAACATTTTTAGAATATCTGAAGGCTTTAAGCTCTAAACGTCGAAATCTTAGGCTAAATGATAGATACAATTAAATAACTTTGACGCCTTGATATTTTTCCATTATTCAAAAAATTAATAATTTTGGGTAACATAAACACTAAAGGAGGATATATTGAATAAAATTTTTATCACTCGGCCACTGCCCCCTGAAGTTCTCAAGAAAGCACAAACCTTGGGAGAAGTTACAGCCAGAAGTTTGACTTCTCCACTCACAACTAAGGAAATGATCGAAGCTCTTGAAAACTTTGACATAATATTACCAACATTGGGTGATCTGTTTTCAGAATCAATCTTCCAAAAAGTTATCAAAATAAGATGCAAACAATTGGCTAATTTTGGAGCAGGTTACAATCACATCGCTGTTAAAGCTGCAAAAGAAAAGGGTGTAATTGTGACAAATACTCCAGGAGTACTTACTGATGCTACAGCTGATATAGCTTTGACGCTAATGTTAATGACGGCTAGGAGAGCTGGTGAGGGAGAAAGGCTTGTAAGAAAAGGAAAGTGGGAAGGCTGGCATCCTACTCAGATGCTGGGATATCATGTTAGCGGAAAAACTGCTGCTATAATTGGAATGGGTCGAATTGGTCAGGCTATAGCTCATCGGTGCCATTTTGGCTTTGGAATGGACATTATTTATAATAGTCGGTCAATCAAGAACCTTGATTTTCCTGCTACCTACTTTCAAAATATCGAGGAAGCAACAAAAAAAGCAGATATTGTATATATAGCAGTGCCAGGAGGGAAAGCCACTAGGCATCTTATCAATCGAAGAATTTTTAACACTATGAAATCTCATTCAATAATAGTGAATATTTCTAGGGGGGATGTGATTGCTGAAATAGATCTTATTCAGGCATTAAAAAGAGGAGATATTGGAGGTGCTGGTTTAGATGTCTATGAATTTGAACCAAAGATACCAACAGGATTATTGGAGATGGATAATGTAACTCTTTTACCACATTTAGGGTCTGCCTCTTTAGAAATAAGGACTGAGATGGGAATGATGGCTTTAGCAAACATAGCAAGTTTTTTAAATGGTAAATCACCTCCAAATTTGGTTTGAATTTGACAAATTCAATGTCTTTATGAATACAATTTTTTTATTAGGGTTATACTTAAAACCAGATTGAATTTTAAACTGAAAGTTTTTTTTATACCAAAGCGATTTAAGAAAGACTTGGATTTTTAAAGTGAGAACTTTTATAATGGTTTTATAAGCATAGTTTTGCGTCTTAGTAAATCAGAGAACAACTTGTTAGAGTTTTATTTTATTTACAAGAATCGATTAGATCAAGAGAAGAAAAATGCCCATAATTTAACAAAAAAAACAAATTTGTTGTTGTTTTATCATACTATTTCAAGCTATATGGCTAAAGCTTTTTAATTTCTTTAATTTAGGAGATAAATAATGTTTTTAAGAAAAAGTCTTTTCGTTCCAGGCCCAACGAACTTACCTGATGTAATAAGAAAAGCAATAGATGTACCTATGGAAGATCACAGAGCACCCGACTTACCTGAATTTATTCTTCCATTGCTAAATGATGTTAAAAAAGTTTTTAAAACCATTTCAGGGCAGGTTTTTATTTTTCCCGCTTCAGGGACAGGAGCCTGGGAGGCCGCAGTTACTAATACACTTAATCCTGGAGATAAGGTACTTGCTGCGAGATTTGGACAATTCTCCCATCTTTGGATAGACATGTGCGAACGACTAGGATTAAACGTTCAGATCGTAGAATGTGAGTGGGGAACAGGAGTGCCCATGGAAAAGTTTAGAGAAATTCTATCGGCTGACAAAAGTGGAACTATAAAAGCAGTGCTAGCAACACAAAACGAAACTGCTACTGGTGTTAAAACTGATATAGGAGAGATCAGAAATGTCATGGATGATGCCAATCACCACGCTATGCTTTACGTGGATGGTGTAAGTTCAATTGCGTCTGTAGACTTTCAAATGGATGCATGGGGCGTAGATATAGCTGTTTCAGGATCTCAGAAAGGGTTTATGCTACCAGCTGGCTTAGCAATTATGGCTGCTAGTCAGAAAGCTATAAAAGCATCTGAAAACGCTTCCATGCGAAGATGCTATTTTGATTTTGGAGATATGGTTAAAATAAACGCTACAGGTTATTTTCCTTATACACCACCAATGAGCCTTCTCCGTGGTTTGCGAGCCTCCTTAGATAGGATCTTTGATGAAGGTTTGGAAAATATTTTTGCAAGGCATACTTTTCTAGCAGAAGGGGTCAGACAAGCTGTATCCGCTTGGGGACTATCTCTTTGTGCGAGGGAACCCCAATGGTATTCTGACACCGTAACAGCTATTCTAGTTCCTGAGGGCAAAGATGCAAACCAGGTAATCAAACACGCTTATCACCGTTATGGATTAAGCCTAGGTGCAGGACTGTCCGTCGTTGCAGGAAAACTATTCAGAATAGGGCATTTGGGCGACTTAAATGAGTTAATGCTAATGAGTGCAATATCCGGAGCTGAAATGGCAATGCGAGATGTAGGCATTATGGAGGTTGAAGCTGGGTCGGGCGTTGCAGCAGCACAAGAGTATTATCGAAAAAATGGTAAGAGTACTTGACCACAGTTACCTAAGATACCTTTTCAGGTTAAACCTTTAAATATCGTGTTAACAGATTGATTTCACTCTGCTATGGGATTGTAAGACTTTTTCTAATATTTGTATTATCAAACAAATTGTGGGGTATACAAATTTTGTAAAAAAATCTTTAGTAAGTGATTCATCCAGTAAACCAGGACCAGAAAATAAAAAGTCTATTGATATGTTATCGCACTTTGAAAAGTTCGAAGAAAAAGATATTGATAAAAGACAAGAAGAAATTTTTAATTAATAGCTACTTTTTTTGAAACATCTTAGTAAATTTAAATAAAGATATCCCAAACCAAAATGTGTGGGCAATCGTACAGCTTAAGCTCCAGAATTACGTAACCTTTACCTAAAATAATGAAGTCAAATAGTCTTCACTTCTTTTCTTCTTCTTTTTTTAAGAGATGCTAAGTTCTCTTTCCCAAAATTCTCATCAGCAACCGCCCAAAATAAAAAGAGGAAAGCTATAAAACCATTTCCTGAAAATAGACAAATAATAATCATTATAATGCAAAAAATCTTAATAACAAAACTCCTGAAATAGACAATCAAATATAAATAGCACAATTTCAAGATTTTGTAATCTGCATGTTTGCCCTACAGAACAAAAATATGTGAGCAGTAGTACTTGCTAATTATAGGCTATGGTTTTTGGGGACTCTCAAAAATGTGTCTTAGGGGTGGGTGTTATGATTGTTATGCTGAAAACAAATACTTAAAAAGTAAGATAATTTAATTGCATTCGAGATAATTATTTAATAAAAAGAATTAATGGCATTTAATTACCAACTTGTGCGCCTTGGAATGGTTCCTAAAGCACTAAAGCGGAGGAAATTCTCATGACAGAAATAGACGTCAATGACGAAGTGCATAAAATCCTGTGTAATAGCTTTTATAAACAATAGGTAGGTTATACAAATTATCTGATTAGGGCATAATTTAAAACTCATAAGATAATTTTGTAACTAATTGAGACTCAAGTTTTTTATTAGAATATTGTGACACAACGAAACTTGGAGATACTTTCCATTTGTAACCAATTGATAAGCCTATATCTAAAAAAGTCGAATAACTTAAGTGAATTTCACTCGATTGTATATCTAATAGCTCTGACAAGACTTTAGATCTTACACGTCCCGTTGACCTTGACACACCAAATTTCATATTACCCGTGACGTATCGATTAATCCTCCTTTGAAACCCTGTTGCCACCCTAATGTCAAGTTCTTCATGCTTTATATCCAAGGATATTGGATCTATGAAAGGTTTCAAGCCCTCTGGAAAATAATACTTAGATTTTCCGGATAAGTATGACAGGCTCAGTTCAGAAAAAAAATTACCATAAAGACGATTCCTTGCAAAAAATGAAATACCTAATGGTTCTTCTGAAACCTGTGAAACAACTTTAACATCGAAAGATTCCTCTATTCTAGCACTGAAATCCTCTTTTTTTAGCGGACCAGAAGAGATAATTTCTTTTTGCGGTTCAAAAAAAGTGTTTAAGGTATCTTGGACTGCTAACTGATCATAAAATAAACTTCCTGACCTTGTCTCAATAGACACTTCGAATGCCCAGCAATAGTTAGCGAAAAATAGTATTTTTAATAGCAGTATAGATGTTAACCATTTAAGACAGAATTTGAAGAATGTCTTATTTCCAAGCCTAAAAGATAGCAACTTCTCCACCGTTGAGTACATTCTTTTATTAACGAACTGGATTCAAGTTATGTTAGTGTAATAAACAATATCCTTTGAATATTAAGGAGAATTACTATTAATTTTTGATTTTTTTATATTCTTACTTTAGTGTTATTTCCCTAATAGCACTGGATTATATCTACTAAATGAAACGCTATAGACATACAGATAACCTTATTATTGATATTAATTTGGAGTTGATTAATGGCAATTCAAACAAAAATAGTTCAATTTGGCCTAAATTTAATTCTTCGAATCTAACTGCCTCAATTAATCCCACTTACAAGAAAGCAATTGAAACCTTTGTAAACGGTACCAGTGAAGCAGCTTTATCATTTAAAGATATTCCTAATGAAATTTCTACGTCTGGTGTTCTTTGGGGAACTTCAACAGATGGGGTCAAACTCAATCAGTCAATTGAAAAAATTTCTACCTTTAGTCAGTTGCTAAATCAGATCGATAATGGTCTCAATACAGGTGCTTTTAAATCATTACAAATCTTTGATAATGGAAAAGAAGTTCTAAAAATTTCCGGCTCAAAAAATAACTTAACAATAGCCTCAGATGGGGTGACCTATGTTCTAGTCGGAAAACTTCCTGATAGCATCTCTGAAATAAATAAAATTGCTGAAGATTTAATAAATACAGAGAATTTCAATGAAATAATGAATGATTTTATTGATCAGATAGAAAATTTTTTTAAAAATTCATATACAGTCGATTCTGCACCTATTGTGATCAGCAAGTCATCAGGAACTATCTTATCTTCAAATACTGACTCTACTAATTCACAGGGGCAAGAAGATTATAAAACTCGGGTCAATAATATCCTTAATTCTCTAAACGATGACCTTAAAACTGCGCAATCTATTGAATCTTCATGGACTCAAATCCCAGCATTTATTAATAGAGTTAAAGAAATAACTTCTAAAATTTTTAATTCTTCTGATACGACTACGACTACAACTACAACTACAACTCCAGTTACGACGCCCTTAGCTATTTTAAACAATGCTTCGTTGGCAACTCCCAATCAAAAAAGTGGGAATAGTAATGTAAATTCTCAAAATCAAACTGAATTAGAAAATGCCTTAAATGATTTTATTAATACACTTGAAAAAGCATTTAGAAACTCAGATGATACAGTTTCTTCTGACGCTATTGTATGTTCTAAAGCTTCAGGCTGTTCAGATGATACAGCCGCTATCACTACCAATACTAAGCTATATGAAGATATTGAAAGTGAATTAAAAGCAAAACTTTCAAAACTAGAAGAAGCCTATGAAAATGCAAAGACAAGTGAAGGTGAACAAGCCATAATTAATAATTCTAGTGAATTGAATTTAAAAATTGACGCTAATACTCAAAATGATGTTTTTAAAAAAGTTAAAGGATTTGACTTAGAATCCCTAACAATAAAAGATGCGAATAAAACAAGAGTAGAGATATCCGCAAGTTCAAATTCACTTAAAATCCAGATAGATGATGCAAAATTAATGGTAAGTGGAAATTTTCCTAATGCCTCAATTAACCAGATTTCCTCTTTTTTAACAAATTTTCCTAATGTCTACCTTGAGGAGACTGGCGATTATAAAATCAATTCTATTCAATTAATTTCTAATGAAGGAAAAAATCTTTTTTCTGCACAGGGTCATATGGACCTTCAGTACTTAGAAAGTAAATCCTCTTTAACTTGTCATGTCGATGGTTCTAATGAATCTGAAACTCTTTATGGGACAAATGAAAATGATGTTTTGAATGCCGCAGGAGGAGATGACACACTTTATTCTGGAAGTGGCGATGATTTTATAAATGCTGGATCAGGAAATGATACCATCGAGGCTGGCTTTGGAGCAGATTTAGTTAAAAGTGGAGAAGGTGAAGATAAAATAATTATCTCGGCAGATGGTATTTGGGGAAAAGGAAAAGAAGCATGGAATATCAATTCAAAAAAAGTAATTTATTCGATAATTGATTTAGAAGGGAAAAATAAATTTGAAGATGTTATTCATGGTGAAAACGGTGCTGACATCATAGAATTAACTTCAACATCAGATTCTTTTTTTCTTCACGATACCTACTCATATTTTCATAATGATACTAGTCTTTCTAAGGATAGTTTTAATAGAGATCATACGGCACGCTTAAGCTCTATTGAAACAATTAATGCAGGGGATGGGAATGATATCGTTGACTTAACTTCTACAGATCTAACCATTAATGATACCATGGTTCTTAATGGTGAGGCAGGAAATGATTATCTTTGGGCATCAAACGGGGATGACACGTTAAATGGAGGGGATGGGAATGACTCCCTTTTTGGTGGAAAAGGTATTGACACTCTGATCGGTGGATTAGGATCTGACATCTTTGAGTTTTCCAATGATTGTAATAATGATTTCATCAAAGATTATAATAAGGAGCAAGGTGATCAAATTAGATTTTGTCTACAAACAGGAGATACTGATCAAATAACGCTCCAAGGTAATAACCAATTAAAATGGGGTAGTAATCTTATCACATTAGAAAATACCAACCTTACCAATTTAAATGACTTGATCATTCATAAAGACCCACAAATCAATTTTACTCAAACAGAGTCTTCTGGGGCTGAATCGGTGGAGACAAAGAGTCTAACTATTCAACTATCACATGTTTCACTAAGAGATATTACGGTTGATTATAAAGTTTCTGGGACAGCATCCATTTCAGAGGGAGATCATGGCTTAAAAGATGGTCAACTTGCAATAACAGCAGGTCAATCCAAAACCACCTTAACAATTAGTAATATTGTCAATGACTCTCTTAAGGAAGAAAATGAAACCATCATAATAACATTAATGAATCCTATTAATTGTATCTTGGGAAGTAGTAGAAAGCATATCTACACTATCACTGACAATGATGGCTCAAGTGGAATGATTATCCATCATTTGCCAAACACTGATATGCTAATTAACGATAATCTAATTGCTTAATCACCGGTACTGATCTCAGGAACTCCCGACCCACTGATTCAGGGTCTAAGGCTGATTGTGTAGCCGAGCGGTGTTAAGTCCTATCAATTATGCTACCCTAGCTGAACCCCAACCGTCTTGACTCTTCGCCTCTCGCGTTGTGGCGGTTGGGGCTTTTTTGTTATTCACACGCAAACGTATCTCGGTTTGGAAGCTGAAGGGGAGTAGCTAACTTTGTCAGCTTAGCGTTCTTGTCATACTGTGAACAATGTTGCTGTGCTACGCGCTCTGTATCAGTACTCGAAGCCATACCAGGACGAGTAACGCTCACTTCGATCTCATCACCTTTCTATACTTGAGGCTGATATGAAATAAGTTTTGAACCGCCACAGGCACTTAATGACAACAGCAAGGCACTGGCAACTAGCATTCTTATCATTTTAAACTCCCATTTTTATAAAAATTCTGACTTAACAATAGACCAATTAACAAATCTTTTAAATATTATTTTTATACTCAGAACTGATCCAAAAGGGTTTTTGCAAAGTAATAACTAATGACAAATATCTTACCTCCCTGTTCGATATGTCATTCTGAGCCTCATGTCCCCCCCGACATGGGGCTTTTTATGGCTCCGGCGGTAGGGATCGAACCTACGACCTAAGTACCCAATAGCACAAATCTCATGATAATTGAAGTAAAATGCTATGAGGAACAACCCCTCAACATGCTGAAATTGCTTCATCTAAATTAATATTACTAGATAACAACAGGAGTCCCAAATGCTAAAGTGGGGGATACCCCCAGGGTATGGGTCGCATTTGAAGAATTGGGGAAGGTAAAAAGATAAATTATATCTCGGCTTAGTGGTTAATAAGGAACTTTTAGAGCATAAATTTGAGTACCTAGCGAAGGATAATGTGCCACCACAGTGCCACCAGAACTATGATGGAAAGAGGTTTTTTTAAGTTAAAACTGGTAAGTCATTGATTTTAGTGGTGCCTCCAGAGAGACTCGAACTCCCGACCCACTGATTACAAATCAGTTGCTCTACCAGCTGAGCTATAGAGGCACAGTATTTTCTTAAAATTTAAAGAAGAATATTGCAAGCTTTTATTGAAAAATTATATATAGGTAGCTTTATTATAAAATTGATTTTATGATTGATAAATAATGTATTACTTTTTCATATTTGGAATAATATTCATTGTAATAGGAATATCGTTAATATTTTTTTTAATTTATGAAGCATTGAAAATAAAAAGAATAATTAAGGAAAATCCTAACCAAAATGATGTATATAATTTAAGCTTGCAAAAACTACTACCTCTTAACTTGGCAGGATTGTTTCTGTCATTTATTGGAATAATATCTTTAATTCTGTTTTTTATATTGTCTTGAATTCAAAATATTTTTTAACCAACTCAAAATAATTTCAATTCCGAATTCAGTTTCGCTAGGAGCTTTTATATCACCTAATATTACGTGATAATTTTTATTGTCAACATTACTAGAAACATCAAGACTTACCATGCTAGATTCTCCCCCCCAACGTTTAGACGCTTTTTTAATCCTTTTTATGCTTATCCATTGATCTTTAGGACAAAAAATAAATATGACGGGTGAAATAATTTTGCTAAAATCTGATTGCCATACTTTTTCAACACTTAGTTCTAAATTAATAATAGATTCAACTGGAAGTTCATTACTCCACCATTTTTTTTCCTCAGATTTACGATGAGTGGCTACCCTTTTTTCCCCAAAAAAAAATTTATAAATAAATTTTGACCAATAAAAACTTGATAATTTAAGCCGCCAATCCGGAATACCATAACAAGGAGAAATAAATATATTCCCTAAAACTATGTCATCAATTCTATTTTTTGATAAATATTCGGATACTAAAGTACATCCAAAAGATGTAGCTACTACAATAATTTTATCACCTATCCTCTTTCCTATTTCAAATGCCTCTTGGACATCTAGATACCAATCTACTCCATCAACATCTTTAAGAGGTCTAAAATCATTAATCCCATGTCCTGATAATCTAGTGTAAAAAAGATTGGCATTATAATTTTCGGCCAAAATATCAGGAACTGGTCTAATCTCCCCTAAACTTGCAGAAAATCCGTGAATGTAAATGATAGCTATATTGGATTTTAATTTTGTACTAGGGTTATTCCAGATAATTCTTTTTTTTGTCCAAGGCAAAATACCTGTTATCTTTGATTCAGAAATATTCAAATAATTATCTATGTCATTACCTATCAATTCAGGATTAAATTTCTTATCAAGATTAATTTTTTTTTTTTTAAATACAAAAACAAATATTAAAATAAAAGAAATGGATATAATTAAAAACAAAAAAACCTCTATAACTATTTCTTTTCTAACAATTTTAATAAATTATAACTTATTAATTTTAGGCATTCTTTAGTAGAAAAAGAATGATCGGCATTTTTAATAATTTCTAATTTAGCATCTTCACAAGTTATGTGATTAATTAGCTTTATAGCTGTATTCAAGGGGACATCATTATCTAATGTACCTTGTAAAAGCCTAACAGGAAAATTTAATTCAATTTTATCACGTAAAACAAGACAATCTCTTGATTCAAATATAAGATTTTTTGAAATTTTATAAGGCTCATCAGAGTATTCAGAATCTTGTTCAATGACGCCATGCCTAGTAATTTTGATCTTTTCATCTTCACTAAAATTATCCCACATCAAGTCCTCAGTAAAATCTGGAGCAGCTGCAATTCCTATCATCGAGTGAATTTTTTGAGGTCGCTTTTTTGCTAAAATGAGTGCTATCCAACCCCCCATTGAAGAACCTATCAAAATTTGTTTTTTATTTGTTAAATTATCCAATACAGAAAGGGCGTCTTCGGACCACGTTAAAATTGAACCATCAGTAAAAACCCCTTCTGAGCGTCCATGACCTGAATAATCAAATCTAATAAATGTATTACCCCTAGATCTACACCATTCCTCTAAGAAGTTTGCTTTAGTACCCTCCATGTCAGAAGCTAAGCCCCCTAAAAATATTATTCCAGGTTCTTCAGTTAGTTTACCATCAAGTTTTTTGTAGGCAATTTTTCTATTATTTTTTGTTAAATGAAAATTCAAACTTATTTTATTCATTGATGCACTGATTTAATGATGAATAAATTTTTTTATATTTACAAATTACTATTTTCTATAATTATCAAAAAGTAAATAGAATTTAATAGGGATAATTAAAATAATCTTTGACAAAATAGTATCTTCAAACAATAAGTGACTATAAAAATTATAGGTATAAATTTAGAATGACTGAAGTCTCAATAGAATTTCCTGATGGAACAATTAAAAACTTTCAAAAAGGTATAACTGCAATTCAGGTGGCTGAAAGTATTTCGAATTCGCTAAAAAAAGCAGCTATTGCTTGTTCATTGAATGGAGTTTTAAGTGATCTTTCAAAAGAAATTAATAAAAATTGCAAATTGGAAATATTTACAATTAAAAATGAAAATGTTGCTTTAGAACTCATAAGACATGATTGCGCCCATATTATGGCTAGAGCTGTTCAAGAAATTTGGCCAGATACAAAAGTCACAATTGGTCCTGTTATTGAAAATGGTTGGTTTTATGATTTTGATAGAGATGAACCATTTACTCCTGAAAATTTGTCAACTATTGAAAAAAAAATGCGGGAAATTATTAACTTGAAAGATCCCGTTAAATTTGAAGTTTGGGAGAGAAAAAGAGCAATCAAATATTATTCAGAAAAAAAAGAACCCTATAAAGTTCAACTTATTAATGATATTCCTGAAAATGAAAAGATCTCAATGTATTGGCATGGTTATTGGCAAGACCTTTGTAGAGGTCCACATCTTGTAAATACAGGCCAAATCCCTGGTGATTGTTTTAAACTAATGAGTATAGCTGGAGCCTATTGGAAAGGTGATAGTAATAATAAAATGTTACAACGAATTTATGGAGTGGCTTTTAGAAATAGAGAAGAATTGAAAAAATATCTTAATTTCTTAGAAGAAGCACAAAAAAGAGACCATAGGAAAATTGGTAAAGAAATGGAACTTTTCCACATGCAAGAGGAAGCTCCTGGGATGGTTTTTTGGCATCCTAACGGTTGGCGTGTATATCAAATACTACAAAACTATATGCAAAAGGAATTAGAAAAAGGAGGCTACTCAGAAGTAAAAACACCACAAGTGGTAGGAAGAAAACTATGGGAAGACTCTGGACATTGGGAAAAATTTCAAGAACATATGTTTATAGTTGAAGTAGACGAAGAGGGCTCCAAAGAAAAAAGAATTAATGCACTTAAACCAATGAATTGTCCCTGTCACATTCAAATTTATAATCAAGGTGTTAAATCATACAGAGATTTGCCATTTAGAATGTCAGAGTTTGGCTCATGTCATAGATATGAACCATCAGGTGCTATGCATGGAATAATGCGTGTAAGAGGATTTGTACAAGATGATGCTCATATTTTCTGTACAGAAGAACAAATAGAGAGCGAAACCAAAAAATTTATTGAACTACTATCAAAAATTTATTCAGATTTAGGATTTGCAGATTATAAAATTAAATTTTCAGACAGACCAGAAAAAAGAGCGGGCTCTGATGAAACTTGGTTTAAGGCAGAAGAAGCACTCAAAAATGCTACTAATACTGCTGGTTATTCATTTGAATTAAATCCTGGAGAAGGAGCTTTTTATGGTCCTAAATTAGAATTTGTTTTGACAGATGCTATTGGCAGAGATTGGCAATGTGGAACTCTTCAGGTTGATTTTGTTTTACCTGAAAGACTTAATGCAAATTATATAGCTATGGATGGGAATAAAAAAAACGTTGTAATGTTACATAGAGCCATTTTAGGTTCTTTTGAGAGGTTTATAGGAATTTTAATTGAAGAAAATTCTGGCAAACTCCCATTATGGCTAACCCCCACACAGGTAGTGATCGCTTCAGTAGTTTCTGGAGCAAATGATTATGCAAAAGAAATATATAAAAATTTAATTTCAAAAAATATTCGTGTAAAACTTGATATAAGGAATGAAAAAATTAATTATAAAATCAGAGAACATTCTTTAAAAAAAATACCCATAATATATGCTGTAGGACTACGAGAAGTAGAAAACAAAACTGTTACTGTAAGAAAACTAGGCTCTAACAAAACGACAACCATAAGCCTCTTAGAAGAAATTGAAGGGTTAATTCCTAATTGTGGAATCCCAAAATGAAAAATAGGGATTTATCACTACTTTTGACTATTGCATTACATTAAGGTATAAAAATAACAATACAATTTTTTTAGTTCATTAAGACAAAGGAGATTTAATCATAGTAAGAAGACCAAATGAAAATCCTCAAGTTTCTAGAGAACAAGGTATTCGAATAAATCATTCTATAGACTCTAATGAAATTCGATTAATTGGGTCACAAGGTGAAAACATAGGTATAGTAAGTCCAAATCAAGGAATAGAACTAGCAACTCAAGCAGATCTTGATTTGGTTGAAATTTCACCAAATGCAAGCCCCCCAGTCTGCAAAATTATGGATTATGGTAAATATAAATATGAGCAACAAAAAAAAGAGGCAGAGGCTAGGAAAAAGCAAAAAACAATTGATGTAAAAGAAATCAAATTTAGACCGAATACAGATATTCACGACTACGAGGTGAAACTTAGATCCGTTACAAAATTTCTTGACCATGGTGATAAAGTAAAAATTACAATGAGATTCAGAGGTAGGGAAATGGCCCACCAGGAACTTGGAAAAGATCTATTAGAAAGGGTAGCTGAAGACACTGCAGATATTGGAAAAATAGACTCCTTTCCAAAAATGGAAGGGAGACAAATGAGTATGATGATAAGCCCTTTAAAATAGAAATAAAAAAAATCATTCCTTGATAGAAATAAAATGACTTATTTTATGAGTTTTTTGGAATATATCCCATTTTGGTTTTTTATTCGCATAATGAAATTTTTAAATTTCAATACTAGAATATCTGTAAGTGCTAAAGTTATTGGTTTTTTAATCAGAAATATTCCCAAATATAAAAAAAGAGTTTTTAAAAATCTAGAACTGATTTACCCAAAAATGTCCAACCTAGAAAGAAAAAAATTTTTAAAAAAATTTTCTCAAAACCTAGGTCTTACTTTTTCAGAATTTCTATTTAACGAAGAATATCATAGATATCAAAATATTAAATTTCGAAATTGTTCTGAAATTTCTGAAATATTGGAAGCCGTTAAAATTAATAGGCCAGTTTTAATAGTATCAGGTCATATCGGCCCTTGGGAGGCAGTTCGTGCTTTATTAAGGAGAAATGGTATAGAAACTGCTGCAATATACAGAAAAAGTAAAAACGTATTTTACCAACCGTATCACCATAAAACTATTGAAGCTGGTGGAAAACCAATATTCCAGGTTGGAAGAAAAGGGACTTCTGCAATGATTAAATTTTTGAAAAGAGGCGGTGTAGTTTGTATGATGATAGATCAAGCGGTTAGCGAAGGTAAGTATATGGATTTCATGGGAATTCCGGCAAAAACATCTCTTGCAATAGCTAATATTGCTATTAAATATGATGCACTAATTATACCTGCTTACGCAATTAGAAAAGAAGAAAATAAACCAATACAAGTAATAATTGAACCTAGTCTAAAAATTAGTGATCCATTCAAAATTATTGAAAAACTAAATAAGAGTTTAGAAAATATGGTTAGAAAATATCCAAGTCAATGGTATTGGGTTCATAATAGGTGGAAATAAATTCTGGGACTAACAAATAGTCCCAGTATTAAGATTTTTATGAACAGCCTGAAGCTTTAGAACATACAATAGCGTCAGAAGGAACTGTCATAGCAGTTTCTGCACAACCACTTATGATAAAAATCGAAGACAAAGCTGCTAAAATAAGATACTTTTTCATAATTATCCTCATTGGAATTAATAAATATGTAGCCAAAATAGACTACATGAAGAAATAGTCAATCACGCATTTGCGATAGAAATAAGATTTTCATTAAATATGGAATAGTGACGCAATTAAGCACCATAATTTATATTGGTTTACATCATTTCATATATTAATGTATCTAGTAAGCTGTTTTATGCTATTGTATAGTTAAATACTAAACTGAAAAAATTTGATAAAATTATGTTTTTTAGAAAAAATAAAAAGAATAATGTTCAAAATACAAGTATTCGTGAGTTAGATAAAAATGATAATAAAATCAACGCACAATTAGAAGATATAAAATCTGAAAATAAAATCTCAACTATAAGTGAGAATTTACACATCACAGGTACGTTATACTCAAATGGGAAAATAAGTTTTAATGGTAGTATAAAAGGTTCATTAGAATCCAAATCTTTATATGTTGGAAAGAATGGATTTATAGATGGAAAAGTAGAAGCAGATGAAGCAGTAATTCTTGGTAGAATTAAAGGAACTTTAAAAGGAAATAAAGTAAGACTTGCTTCATCATCAAGAATCGAAGGAGATACTTATCACCAAGTCATAGCAATAGAAGACGGTGCGATATATGAAGGTTCAATTAAGAGAATAAAAAATAGTTAATTATCGTCCTCTAATTCTAGGGTCTAAAGCATCCCTTAAACCATCACCAAGAAAATTTATACTCAAAACTGTAAGTGATATAGCTAGTCCAGGCCACATAACTCTTTCGGGATGGAGCTGTAAATAATCTACTGCATCATTTAAAAGACGACCCCATGTGGGAAAATCAGGTGGAAAGCCCAATCCTAAAAATGAAAGTGCACTCTCCGTAATTATTGCGTTAGCTATACCAAGGGTCGCTGAAACCAGAATAGGTGACAAAATATTTGGCAAAATATGCCTAATTATTATTTTTTGATCTGGCGTACCAATAGATCTCGCAGCTATAACAAATTCTCTTTGCTTTAGAGCTAAGACATCCCCTCTTACAATTCTAGCAGTCGGCATCCAACTCGTAACTCCAATAGCAAAAACAATCAATATAAACATACCCCTCTCTGGTCCATATGAAACACTCAATGGTTCACGAAAAAGAAACATCATAAGTAATAATAAAGGCAATAATGGTAATGATAGAAAGAGATCGGTAAACCTCATTAATATTCCGTCTAATCTTTTAAAATAACCTGCAATCACTCCAATAAAAGTTCCCAAAACTAATGATAAAAACATAGCTGCCAAACCTACAGTAATTGATGTTTGACCACCAGCAATCATCCTTGAAAAAGTATCTCTTCCTAGTTGATCTGTTCCAAATGGGTGTAATAAGCTTGGGCCTTGATTACGGGACCTTATATCTATTGCATTAGGTTCAAAGGGCCATAAAAAAGGCCCAAGCATAACTGTGATGACAATTCCAAAAAAAATAATAGCACCTAATAATGCACCTTTATGTTTTTTAAATTGCAACCATACATCACCCCAATAAGAAGAGCCTGGAGAAAATAAAATTTCTTGATTTTTTATCTTATTACTCATATCGAATCCTTGGATCTAGCAATGCATATAGAACATCAGCCACTAAATTGAAAAAAACAATTAAAAAAGCAAAAATAAATGTCAGAGTTTGAATAGTAGGTAAATCATTAGCATAAATTGCTAAAATTAACTGTTGCCCGATACCGTTCACTTTAAAAACTTGTTCTGTAATTATTGCACCTCCAAAAATTAGGGGTAAATTTAATGCAATTACAGTAATAACTGGTATCATAGAATTTCTAAGAACATGCACTAAAATAACAATCGACTCACTTAAGCCTTTTGCTCTAGCTGTCCTGACATAATCTTGATTTAAATTATCTAATATGGCGGATCTCATATAACGACTTATTTGTGCGGTGCCTTGTATTGCTAAAACCATTACAGGTAGAAACATTTGCTTAAGTTGAACAATGAAACTTTCCCAATTATTAACCTCATGTAGGGTATCATAAGTTGATGGGAACCATTCCAAATATACAGCAAAAATTACAATAACAAGTGGACCTGTAAAAAATGGGGGAATTGAATACCCTACCATTGTAATAAAAGTTCCTGCCTGATCAAAAATTGAATATTGTTTATAAGCTGAATAAATACCAATAGGAATTGATATAGCAATAGCTACTACATAAGACATTCCAACAACCCAAAGAGTTTGTGGTAATCTTTGTACAACTGTATCCATAACTGGAGCACGAGTTTGCCAACTTATCACTCTAAGTTTATCTTCAGAAAAGTTAGTCCCAAAATAATGATCAATAAGCACCTGCGGCTCAATCCAAAAAAATTGAACTAACCATTTCCAAAACTGAACATATAAAGGTTGTCCCAACCCTAGAGCTTCTCTCATTTTTTCTTTTACTTCTGGTGGCACAGTTAGCGGAACTTGTGCCATGGGATCGTTTGGAGCCAAACTAAGAACTAAAAAAATCACTAAGCTTATTATTACAAGAGTAGGAACAGCAATAAGCAAACGCCTTACTGTATAATCAAACATTGGTCGCCTTTAAATAATTTTTGAGGAAAAAATCTGCCCCAGAATTGTGGGGCAGTTTTTATTATTTTCTATACCAATCTGCTGTATTCCACAACTCGGAATCCCATGTATTAAGAATCACCCCACCCAAAGTATTTGAGTGAGCTGAAACTCTTCCACGATGCACTAAAGGTACGATAGTGTAACTATCTTTTGTTAACATATTGTTTAACTTAATAGCAATTTCACCACGTTTTCCTAAGTCCCCAGTTTGAGAAAGTTCATCCAATAACGCGTCGTATTTTGGATCACAATAACGATTAATATTTTCGCCTTGCCATTGTGTCTCAGGTTTAGGCTCGTTCCCACATCGATACATCCCTAAGTAATTTTCAGGATCTGTACCATCAAAGGTATTGGCATACATCTCTACATCAGCATAAAATTTCTGAAATGTATCTGGAGAACCTGGATCACCTCCAAAGAAAACTGAAGCATTAAGATTACGTAATTCTGTTTCAACTCCAATTTGAGACCACGAATCCTTGATTAATGCTTGAAAATCCTGGCGAACAGCATTTGTAGATGTTTGATAAAGTATTGATAATCTTACCCCGTCTTTTTGTCTAATGCCATCTGCACCTTTTTTCCACCCCGCAGATTCAAGAAGTTCATTAGCTCCAGCTATATCTTGTTTAATACAATAATCATTTTTAGCTGCATAATTATCAGGTGCCGGCACCAAATCACAAGTCACATCACCAGCTTTACCATAACCAATTTCTACTAATAGAGGCCTATCAATAGCCATTGATAAAGCTTTTCTCACATTTATATCAGTTAAGAATGGATGAGGAGCTTTTACCGTTGATCTTGTATCAGCATCTAAGGATGGAGATGGATTAGTCATATTCATTTCAAGTCTTTCAACCAATGGACCAAATCCAGCAATAGCAACACCTTTTCCTGCTTTTTCCATATTAGCAATAACTTCTGGTGCTAACTGTAAATTCCAAGCATAATCAAATTCACCTGTTTCGAGTACGGATCTTCCTGCTGCAGTTGCGTCACCTCCACCTTTAAAAGTAATAGTTGCAAATGCTGGCTTATTAGGATCTCTATAATTTTCATTTGCTTTATACTGAATAACATCATTTGGTCTGAATTCTGTTACAACAAATGGACCAGTACCTATAGGATTAAAGTTTTGCTCAGTACACTGAGAAGCTTTAGCCCCTTTACAATTCTCAAATTGAGCCTTTTGAATTATGGGTGTTTGACCTCCCATAAATGGACCATATGGATTTGGTTTTGGCGCGGTGAAAGTAATAACAATAGTACGTTCATCAGGTGTATCAATTGACTTGATACCATCGAATTTATTTAATTGTGCGCAACCACCATCCGGGTCCATGCAATAATCAGCCGTAAATTTAACATCAGCTGAAGTTACAGCCGAACCGTCAGACCACAATAATCCCTTCTTAAGTTTCCAAGTAATAGTAGTTAAATCAGAGGATACCCCTCCATTTCCTACAGTAGGAATTTCCTCAGCTAACCAAGGAACTAGTGCTCCTTTTTCATCATATCTACCTAGTGGTTCAATAACAAGAGAAGCAGATTCTATGTCTTTTGTTCCACTGGATAAATATGGGTTTAAAATGGATGGAGCTTGCCAATAAATAATCTTGGCATTTCCATCTGAAGCTCTTCCCGCATAAATTGCATTTGCAAACAATGATACAAAAGCTGCAATCAACAGGGTCATTTTTAATTTCATAATATTTCTCCCTTATTTGATGAGTTTTTTGACAAATTTCAGTAGTATACATTAATATTATTTTTTAGGATGAAGCAACCCAAGAAAATAACTTTTTTAATAGATAATAATAAAATATTACGTAAGGTAAAGTAAATTTACTTTTCAGTTATTCTCAAGGAAATAATTCTAACTGTTAGTTATAGCCAATATCATTATTTAAAACATAATGGCCCTTTTTTATAATATTATAGCTTGAGGGTTCTGGGACAAAACCTAAATCCATTATTGGAGAAGAGATAGGCTTAAAATTAATATCGTCCCTATTAAATCGCTTCTTAGGATCGGCTATTGGCACAGCTTTCATTAATGCTCTAGTATAAGGATGAGTTGGATTACTGAAAATAGTTTGGCGATCTCCTATTTCAACCATTCTTCCCAAATACATAACACCGACATAATGGCTAACTCTTTCTACTACAGCCATATCGTGGCTTACAAAAAGATAGGAAAGACCTAATTCATCCTGCAAGTCTAATAACAAATTTATAACACTAGCCTGAACTGAAACATCTAATGCTGAAACCGCCTCATCGAGAATTAACAGTTTGGGATTAAGGGCTAATGCCCTTGCTATTGCTACTCTTTGTCTCTGTCCTCCTGATAATTCATGTGGATATCTATTTAAAAAAGATCTTGGCAACCTAACTTTGTCAAATAACTCAGATATTTTTTTATTTAGATTATGACCACTAGCAATTTTGTAGTTGATTAATGGTTCTGCCACTTGATCAAATAACTTCATTACAGGATTTAACGAACCATAAGGATCTTGAAAAACCATTTGCATATTTAATCTTTGCCTCAGTAGATCTTTTTTATTTTGTTTCAAGATATCAACACCTTCCATACAAACCTCTCCAGACTCCGCTTCCTCAAGTCTAAGAACAGATCTAGCAATAGTGGTCTTACCACACCCAGACTCTCCAACAAGTGAAAATGTTTGTCCCTTATTAATGGTAAAAGATACATCTTCAACCGCATGTAAATTTGCAATTTTTTTTCTAAACATTCCACCTGTAACAGGAAATCTTGTAACTAAATTTTTAACTTCTAGAAGAGGCTTAGTTGTTCCAACAATTTTTATAGACTTTACTTTATTTTTAGAATCCAGTTTTAAAGGCTCTGGATATTTCTTTCCTATCATAGCCCCTAACTTTGGCACAGAAGAAATTAATTTTTTTGTATAATCTTTTTTAGGATTGTTAAATACTTCATTCACATTACCTTCTTCAACTTTTTCACCATGGTACATTACTACAACTCTATCAGCAATCTGTGCAACAACAGCCATATCATGTGTAATAAATAGAATAGAAGTTCCAGTTTCCTTTTTTAATCTATTTAATAAGGTCAAGATTTCTGCTTGTATCGTAACATCCAAAGCAGTAGTTGGTTCATCAGCAATTAAAATTTTAGGCTTACAAGCTAAAGCCATTGCAATAACAATTCTTTGTCTCATGCCACCTGAAAGCTCATGGGGATATTGATGTAATCTTCTTTCAGGTTCGGGAATCCTTACACTTTTTAAAAGATTTAGAGCCTCTATATCAGCTTCATTTTTGCTCATTTGTTTATGAACACGCAACCCCTCAGTTAATTGTCTTTTTATAGTAAAAACCGGGTTCAAGGCAGTCATTGGTTCTTGAAAAACCATCCCTATTTCATTGCCTCTTATTTCCCTCATTTTATTTTGGTCTGAATCAATTAGATTTGATTGAAAATTTGAATTAGAAGCAAACATTATAGTTCCTGCATCTATTTTACCTCCACCAAATTCAACCAACCTCATGATTGCAAGTGAGGAAACAGATTTTCCAGATCCAGACTCACCAACTAAACATACTGTTTCTCCAGGAAAAATAGAAAATGATAAATCATCCACTCCTGTTACTTTACCAGTTTTTGTTTGAAAATTGACTTTAAGTTTTTTCACATAAAGAACAGGTATGTTTTTTTTAGTTTTACTTTTCATAATAACTACACCATCAAGAGTCTTATATATACGTTAATTAGGTATTTAAATTTACAGTAATTAGGTATAAATTCAATCATGTAAAATGATTAATAAAAATTTGTCTTCTTGTCATTGATTTTCATCTACATTATCATTTAATTTTATATCTTGAGGTCTTTATGCCAGAAAAATTTTCTTCTATCGAAATGTTGGATAAATTAATATCTTTTGATACTGTTTCAAGAAATAGCAATTTACCAATCATTGAATTTATCAAAGATTATTTACATAGTTTTGGGATTGAATCAAATCTTGTTTATAATTCTGATAAAACAAAATCTAATTTATACGCTAATATAGGACCTTCTGAGGTAGGAGGTGTTATCCTATCTGGACATACCGATGTTGTGCCTGTTGATGGTCAAAATTGGAATTCAGATCCGTTCAAAATAAAAGAAATTGATGGAAAAATTTATGGTAGAGGAACATGCGATATGAAAGGCTTTATAGCAATTTGTCTTGCGCTAGTTCCTGATATGCTTGACGCCAAATTAAATAGACCAATCCAATTAGCCTTCAGTTATGATGAAGAAGTTGGTTGTATTGGTGCCCCTTTTATGATTAAAGAAATGAGTAAAAATTTACCTAAAGCCAGCTGTGCAATTGTTGGTGAACCAACCTTACTAAAACTAGTAGATGGACATAAAGCATCTATAGGGCTTGATACAGAAGTTACTGGATACGAAGTACATTCAAGCCTTTTACCAAGTGGTGTTTCAGCTATTATGACTGCTTCAAAATTAGTAAATTGGATTACAAATAAAACTGAAGAAAATCAAAACAAAACTCCTAGAGATTTGGATAAATTATTTAATCCACCATTTACTACATTACATGTTGGAAAGATCAATGGAGGAACAGCATCTAATATTACAGCTAAAAAATGTATTTTTTCTACAGATATAAGGTGTTTGCCTCTAGATGATGGTGAGAAAATTATAGAAGAATATAAGAAATATGCAGAAATGATTGATTCTCAAAATAAAGAGATAAGACCTGAATCAAATATAGCTATTACCAGACATCACTGGGTTCCCGGCCTTAAACCAGAAAATGATGGAGTTGCAGAAAGTTTAGTCAGAAAACTTACTGGAGATAATTCAACAGGAAAAGTTTCTTATGGAACTGAAGCTGGTCAATTTCAAGAAGAAGGATATAGTACTGTTATTTGTGGGCCGGGATCTATTGAACAAGCCCATCAGGCAAATGAATTTTTATCAAGAGATCAACTCAATAAAGGAACAGATTTTATCAGGTCTATTATAAACGAGCATGCAAATTAGGACTAAATTTAATGCCTATTAAAAACCAGTTTTCTGAATTATTTGAGCATATAAAGACTTGGCGTCATCATATCCATCAAAATCCTGAACTGATGTATGATACAATAGAAACATCAAAATTTGTAGAAACTAAATTAAAAGAATTTGGGTGTGATGAAGTACTTACTGGAATTGGGAGAACCGGTGTCGTTGCTTTAATTGAAGGGAAAAAGAACATATCTGGGAAAGTCATTGGTTTGAGAGCCGATATGGATGCACTACCTATTCAAGAACAAACAAATTTGGATTATTCCTCAAATAATCCAGGCGTTATGCATGCATGCGGACATGATGGTCATACAGCAATGCTATTAGGTGCTGCTAAATATCTTGCTGATACTAGAAACTTTAATGGAAAAGTAGCTCTTATCTTTCAACCTGCAGAAGAAGGAGGTGGTGGAGCTAAAGAAATGATTGAGGACGGATTGGTAGAAAAATTTAATATTCAAGAATTCTATGGTATGCATAATATGCCAGGTTTAGAATTAGGTAGGTTTTCTATAAAATCTGGAGATTTTTTTGCTGCAGCTGATACCTTTATAATTAGAATAGTTGGTAAAGGTGGACATGCCGCAAAACCTCAAGAAACAATAGACCCTATCCTGATAAGTAGTAATTTGGTAATGTCATTGCAAAGCATTGCATCAAGAAATATAAATCCCACCAAAGATGTTGTGGTTTCTGTATGTACTTTTCAAACAGATACTGTTTCTTATAATGTCATACCAGAAATAGTCACCCTTAAAGGAACCTTGAGGACTTTTGATAAAGATGTTCAAAATAATGCAAAGGATAAGATTTTTTCATTATCAAAATCTATTGCTGAGGCATATGGTGGCAAAGCTGAAATTGAATTTAATTATGGTTATCCTGTAATGAAAAATTCTGTTGATGATACAGAGATTGCAATGAGTGTTGCAGAAAAAGTAACTGGTAAAAAAACACTGAATGCTGAAAAGATAATGGGCGCAGAAGATTTCTCTTACATGTTGAATTCTGCCAAAGGAGCATATATCTTAATTGGTAACGGGGATACTCCAAGTGTCCACAGTCCAACATATATTTTTAATGATGAAATTTTACCTATTGGTTCTTCATATTGGGCTGAATTGGTAGAAACAAAATTGCAATTATAAAAACAAGGAATTTTAAATGTCACTATACACGCCTTTCAACAAATGGGTAACCGATGAACACAAACTTTTCACTGATAGTGTGCAAAAATTTTATAATGATGAAATGAGTCCTAATATTGAGGACTGGGTTAATAAGGGTATAGTTTCAAAAACCTTTTGGGAAAAAGCTGGCTATGCTGGAATTATGTCAGGATCTGTTTCTGAAGAATATGGCGGAGTTGGGGGCGATATGGGCTTTGACTCAATCACTGTTTATGAACAATCGAAAACTGGGGACTCCAGCTGGGGTTATGGAATTCAATCTATAGTAATTCATTATTTAAACGAATATGGAACTAATGAGCAGAAAAGTGAGTGGTTACCAAAATTAATTGAAGGTAAAAGTATTGCATCTCTAGCTATGACAGAACCTGGTGCTGGATCAGATTTACAAGCTATAAAAACTACTGCTAAAAAAGATGGAAATCAGTATACATTGAATGGTTCAAAAATTTTCATAACTAATGGCGGTTCAGCAGATTTAATAGTTGTTGCAGCTAAAACTGACCAATCAGCAGGAGCAAAAGGTATATCGCTGGTTCTATTAGATACAAAAAATGCAGAAGGTTTTAGCCGAGGAAAACCACTAAAAAAACTTGGCTTAAAAGGAAATGATACTGCAGAGTTATTCTTTGATAATGTTAAAATTCCTCTTACTAATTTGATTGGAAATGAAGAAGGTCAAGGATTTTATCAAATGATGAATCAATTACCTTGGGAAAGGTTGCTCATTGGAATCACTGCATTAGGAGCCATAGATTTTGCATTACAGGAAACCATTAATTATGTACAAGATAGAAAAGCATTTGGAAAACGAATTATGGACTTACAAAATACAAGATTTAAACTTGCAGAAGCAAAGACCAAAGCAGAAGTTTTTAGATCCTTTGTAAATGATTGTATAGCTCGTCTAATAAATGGAAAATTAGATGCAGCTACTGCTTCAATGGCTAAATATTGGGGATCTCAAATACAAAACGAGATCATGGATGAGTGTTTACAATTACATGGTGGTTACGGGTATATCCTTGATTATCCAATTTCTAGAATGTATGCGGATGCAAGAGTACAAAAAATATACGGTGGATCAAATGAGATCATGAAAGAATTAATTGCTAGATCAATAGATAAATAAGCTTTTCAAAAAAAATTTAATTTTAACCTACGGACCAACCACCATCGATAATATGTGTTTGACCAGTTGTAAACTTGCTTTCATCGGATGACAAATATAAAGCCAAGCTAGCAATTTCATCAGCCCTTCCTACTCTACCTAAAGGCTGTCTTGCTATAAAATCATTTTTAGCTTTTTCATAATCCCCCGTGTCTTTCAATCTTGAATGTAAAGATGGTGTATCAACTGTGCCAGGACAGATTGCATTACATCTAATACCCTCTTTTACATATTCGACCGCAACGGATTTAGTTAAACCAATAACTCCAGCCTTGGTAGTACCATATACAAATCGATTAGGTGCACCAATAATTGATGATACTACAGAAGATATATTTATTATAGATCCCCCTCCTTTTTGTATCATTAAAGGTATTGCTGCTTGAATAGAATGAAACATAGATTTTATATTGAGAGATACTGCAAAATCAAATTCTTTATCATTAGCATCTAAAATTGTTCCTGCATGAACAAAACCAGCACAATTTATGAGTATATCCGGATTGAAATTAGAAATAGTTTTTTGTAAGTCATATTTGTCCAAAACGTCTAGTTGTTTTTTTTCAGATTGAATACCTTTTATCAATTCATAATTAATATCCGTAGCAAGAACTGAACCTTTTTCTTTAATAAACTTTTCTGTAATAGCTCTACCAATTCCTTGACCAGCTGCAGTAATAAAGATTTTTTTACCACTCAATAACATAAATTTCTCCTCTTAAATAAAACTTAATTCGTGAAGTAAAATCTTCATATTAACTTACATAACTGCTCCAATTTGCCAAGGAACAAATTCAAAATCACCCAATCCCTGAATTTCTGATTTGGACTTATCACCTGAAGCAATATTTAATAACAAATTGTAGATAGCTTCTCCGACCTCTTTAATGGATTGATTTTCTGAAATAACAGCTCCTGCATTGATATCCATGTCTTCATACATCTTATCAAACATTTTAGAATTTGATGCAATTTTTATACAAGGAGATGGCTTTGAGCCAAAAGCAGATCCTCTGCCAGTAGTGAAAGCTATAATATTGCAACCACTTGCAATTTGTCCAGTAACAGAAGCAGGGTCATAACCGGGGCTATCCATAAAAACGAACCCTTTTTCTTTAATAATCTCACCATATTTATAAACACCATTTAATTTAGCTGTACCAGCTTTTGATATTGCTCCAAGTGATTTTTCAAGTATTGTTGTTATCCCACCCATCTTATTTCCTGGTGATGGATTGTTATCCATTGTTCCCAAGTTCCTTTTTGTATATGATTCCCACCACTCAATTCTTTCCACTAGTTTTTTCCCAATACTTTTATTTGCAGCACGTTTTATCAAAAGATGTTCAGCTCCATAAATTTCTGGTGTTTCAGCCAATACACCCGTTCCACCCTTTGAAATTAATAAATCACATGCATAACCTAAAGCTGGATTAGCAGTAATCCCTGACCATGCATCTGATCCCCCACATTGCAAACCAAGTGTTAAATCTGACACAGAGCAGAGGCTTCTATTCATTTTGTCAACTACAGGAAGCATCTTATGAATTTTTTCAATTCCTTTTTCTACTGTTTTTCTTAATCCACTTAAATTTTGGATATTTAAAATTTGGAAATATGGTCCTTGTTTTATCTGGTAGCTCTCAAGCAACCAATCAATTTGGTTAATCTCACAACCTAAGCCAACCAAAAGAACTCCAGCAACATTTGGATTTTTTGCATACCCCCACAATACTCTTTGTAATGCTTCGAATCCATCACCATTATCAGCCATTCCACATCCAGTTGAGTGAACAAAGGCCGTTACATTATCTACATTAGGATAAGCTTTAATTTTGTCATTAGAAAAATGCTCCGCTATCATTCTCGCTGCAGTAGCTGAACAATTAACCGATGTAAGAATAGCAATAGTATTTCTAGTTCCAACTAATCCATTAGATCTCTTAAAACCCATAAAATTTGACTTCGTATTGTAAAGATTTACACTTTTAGGAACATAATCATCAGAAAATTCATAGTTTTTATTTACATCTCTATAATTCACATTATGAGTATGAAGATGTTCACCCAAATTTATATCATTATTCGCATATCCAATTACCTGACCATACTTTATGATAGGTTCTCCTTCCAAAATAATTCTTGTTGAAATTTTATGACCAAAAGGAATATGTGAAAGAGCTCCAAAATCACCTTTTTGTAAATTTTTCCTGGCTACAGCTACATTGTCTTCATCAGACAATTTTAAAACAAAATTTTTCATAATCTCTCAATTCAAAAAACCAAAATATTCTAAAATTTAATTATTATCAACTATAACAATTAGGTCTCTAAAATTATATAATTAAATCTTCATATTACATGTTTTTTATTGCTTGAATTAACTAGTTATGTAACAAGTATTTTAAGATAAACAAATTTAGGTTTATAAATAATTTTTAGAAGGTGTGCGGTTATGAAGTTAGTTCGTTTTGGGAATAAAGACAATGAAAAGCCAGGATTAGTTGATCCAGAAGGAAACATAAGAGATTTATCTAATTATTTTTCTGATTTTACTCATGAAGGCGTATCATTAGCAACATTTGAAAAAATTAACAACATTGAATATGATAAGTTGCCAAAAGTTCCAAGAACTTCAAGATTAGGAAGTTGTTTAGCTGATACTCCTAATTTTTATTGTATAGGACTTAACTATGCTAAACATGCAAAAGAAACTAATGCAGATATTCCTAAAGAGCCAATTGTTTTTTCCAAAGCTACAACATCAATAAACGGGCCAAATGACGATGTAATTATACCAAGGGGTTCAGTAAAAGCTGACTGGGAAGTAGAGCTTGGTGTGATTATAGGTAAACATTGCCAATATGTTTCTGAGAAAGACGCTCTTTCGGTTGTTTCAGGATATTGTATTGTTAATGATGTATCTGAAAGATCATTTCAATTTGATAGAGGTGGGCAATGGATAAAAGGGAAATCAGCACCAACATTTGCACCAATTGGTCCTTTTTTAGTGACTGCAGAAGAAATTGAAAATCCCCAAAATTTAAATTTGCAACTTAAATTAAATAATAATGTTGTTCAGAAATCAAATACATCAGATATGATTTTTACTGTCAGCCAGATCATATCACATTTATCTCATTTTATGGCTCTTCGTCCTGGGGATATAATAGCTACTGGTACCCCAGAAGGAGTGGGAATTGGCATGAAACCACCTGTCTTTTTAAAAGATGGCGATATTATGGAACTTGAAATTGACTTTCTTGGATCACAAAAACAAAAGGTAATTGATTACCAATAATCATTCTAATTCTGGTACTAATGTTAAAGGCGTACCATTTTCAAAGTAATTTAAAATATTCCGAAACTGTAACTCGCCCATTGCTTTTCTTGTTTTTTTTGTGGCAGACGCTTGGTGAGGTTGCAAAAAAACATTATTTAATTCCAAAAAACGCTGGTTTATCCTTGGCTCATTAAGGAAGACGTCTAATCCTGCTCCATAAATTTTACCACTTTCTAGAGCATCTAATAAGGAATTTTCATCTATTACTGAACCTCTAGAAATATTTATCACAATTCCATCTTTACCAAGAGCCCTAAGAAAATCTGCTGAAACAAATCCATTAGTTGAATCACCACCTTTTAAAGAAATAAATAAATTTTCAACATTAGTACATAATTCAAGAGGATTATTATAGTATATCCATTTACTTGAAACTTTTTTTGGCTTTCTTGAAAAATAATGTATTTCAGTTTTAAATGCCTCTAATCTTTTTGCTATTTCAAAACCAATTCTACCTAGACCCAAAATTCCACACTTAGAACCAGAAATATTTTTATTTAGAGGCATTTCACCTTGTGATACCCAATTTCCAGATTTTATCCATTCATAACCATTGTTTAATTTTCTAGAAACACCAAGATATAGAGCCAATGCCATATCTGCAACATCGTCACTTAGGATATCAGGGGTGAAGGATACCAAAATATTGAGTTTTTTAGCATCATCAATGTTTATAGTATCATACCCTACTCCAAAATTTGAGATAATTCTTAAGGATGGAAATTTATTCATTATTTCCAAATCAATTTTGGAATGACCCTTAAACGCTATAGCATCTATTTTTTCTAAATCATATTTTTTTATTTTTTTTAAATCCATCAATTCATCAATTTTATAAACAAAAAAGTTTTGCTTATACATTGATAAGTTACATTCTTCCTTTGTGTATCTTCCTATTAACAAGACAGTTCTTTTTTTCATGAATAAATATTTATATTTTTAATAAATAAGGAATCCGTGTTTTTAGTAGTTTATAAAAAAAAAATATGTTTAAAAATAAAAATTTTACGATTTATAAAATATGATAAGTGGTTTATATTTCGATAAATTAAAATGTGTAAATCATTTGAAAATTTCGGAGAGCCAGTATGAAATGTACTAAAGCCAAAAAAAAATTTAGATCTCAAGAATGGTTTGATAACCCTAACAACCCTGGAATGACCGCTCTATATATAGAAAGATACCAAAATCAAGAATTTACAAGAGAGGAACTTCAATCTGATCGTCCGATCATTGGTATTGCTCAAACTGGTTCGGATTTAACACCCTGTAATAAAATCCATGTCTTTCTTATGGATAGAATTAAAGCAGGAATAAGAGATGGTGGTGGAATACCAATGGCCTTTCCTGTTCATCCTATTCAAGAAACGGGAAAAAGACCAACAGCTGCATTGGATAGAAATTTAGCTTATTTAAGTTTAGTAGAAATTTTACATGGATATCCTATTGATGGTGTAGTACTTACAACGGGATGTGATAAAACAACCCCTGCCATGCTCATGGGAGCTGCTACAGTAGACCTTCCTTCAATAGTTTTATCAGGTGGTCCAATGCTAGATGGTTGGTGGAAAGGGAAATTAGCAGGATCTGGAATGATTGTGTGGGAAGGAAGAAGGCTTTTAGCAGAAGGTAAAATTGACTATGAGGAGTTTATATCAAGAGTATGTGCATCAGCTCCCAGTCTAGGGCATTGTAATACTATGGGCACTGCATCGACAATGAATGCAATGGCTGAAGCTTTGGGTATGAGCCTACCTGGGTGTTCTGCAATACCAGCTCCTTTTAGAGAGAGAATGGCTATGGCTTATTCAACAGGAAAAAGAATTGTTGAAATGGTATATGAAGATCTAAAACCTTCTGATATTTTGACAAGAAAATCATTTGAAAATGCAATTGTAGTCAACTCTGCAATTGGAGGATCTACTAATGCACCACCACATCTTCAAGCTATTGCAAGACATGCAGGTGTGTCATTGACCGTAAGTGATTGGCAGAAAGTTGGATTTGAGATACCCCTGTTATTAAACATGCAACCTGCAGGAGAATTTTTGGGAGAAGCCTTTTTTAGAAGCGGAGGAGTACCTGCAATAATGGGAGAGCTTTTTGAGGCTAAACTTTTACATACAGATACAATTACAGTTAATGGTAAATCCATTGGTGAAAACGTTGAAAATCATAAAAGCAAAGATGTAAATGTTATAAAAAAGGTAAAAAATCCAATAATGAAAAATGCTGGTTTCATTGTCTTATCTGGAAATCTTTTTGATAGTGCTTTAATGAAAACTTCAGTTATTTCAAAAGATTTTAGAAAGAGATTTCTATCTAATACTGGCGAAGAAAATATATTAAGGGCAAAGGCAGTCGTTTTTGAAGGACCAGAAGACTATCATAATCGCTTAAACGATCCTGAATTAAAAATTGATGAAAAAACAATTCTTTTTATTAGGGGCGTTGGATGTGTTGGATATCCCGGCTCAGCTGAAGTGGTAAACATGCAACCACCTGATAAACTACTAAAAAAAGGCATCACACATCTTCCAACTGTAGGAGACGGTAGACAATCAGGAACATCAGAAAGTCCCTCCATATTAAATGCTTCACCGGAATCAGTGGTTGGAGGTGGTTTGGCTTATTTGAAAACAGGTGATCCTGTTATCTTAGATTTAAACAAAGGGACATTAAACGCTGATGTTGCTGAAAAAGAATGGTCTAGTAGAATAAAGAAATGGAAAGAACCGAAAATAGAAAATCAAACACCTTGGCAAGAAATTTATAGAACCAATGTAGGACAATTGGCAGATGGAGGATGTTTAGAACTAGCTACAGCCTATAAAAGAATAGCTAAACATTTACCAAGAGATAATCATTAATCAATTCAAAATGCTAAAAAAAACAAAAAAAACCATTTTAATTACGGGTGCAAGTCAAGGCATTGGAGAAACTACTGCCATAAAATTTTTAAATAAAGGATATAATGTTGGCTTAATGGCGAGAAATAAGAAGAAACTTGAGAGTAAATTTAAAAACTTTAAAAATGCTCTTATTTTGCCCTGTGATGTGTCAAATTATGACCTAGTAAAAAAATCTTTTAAATTAATCTTAAAAAAATGGGGAAGATTGGATGTTTTATTCAATAATGCAGGAATTGGAGTTAGTGCAAATACGCCTGATAAGATTTCTTATGAAGATTGGAAGAAAGTTATTGATATAAATCTAAATGGTTCCTTTATTTGTGCAAAGATTGCTTTTAAAATGATGAAGGATCAAATTCCTCAAGGTGGGAGAATAATAAACAATGGATCTGTATCAGCACATGTACCAAGACCTGGTTCATCTCCTTACACTGCAAGCAAACATGCTATAACTGGCTTAACAAAATCTATATCTCTAGATGGTAGACCATTCAATATAGCATGTAGCCAAATTGATATTGGAAATGCACTTACTGAAATGGTAAAAAAAATGAAAATAGGTATAAATCAAGCAGACGGTTCTATAAAATCTGAAGCAACAATGGATCCAAAACATATTGCAAACAATGTGTACAATGTCGCTGAATTACCATTAGATGCAAATATTCAATTTATGACCATTATGGCTACCAATATGCCCTATATTGGTAGAGGATAATTTAAAAAAATAAGGAGATGATTTTTTTAAATGGAGTTAAAAAATAGTGTATCAATTATAACGGGTGGTTCCTCTGGATTAGGAGAGGCAACCGTAAGAAAGTTTCATTCCCTTGGAAGTAAAGTATGTGTTTTTGATTTAGATAATGAAAAAGGCAAAAAGCTAGAAAGAGAGTTGGGTAAAAATTGTGCTTTTTTCTCAGTAGATGTTTGCCATGAAGCCAACATAGAAGAAGCTATCAAAGCAGTAATTAAGCAATTTAATAAAATCGATATAAACGTTAATTGTGCAGGAATAGCTTTAGCAGAAAAAACACTAGGTAAAGATGGTCCTCATGACCTAACAAGGTTTAAAAAAATTATTGATGTAAATCTCATAGGCACATTTAATATTTTAAGATTATGTGCAGAACAAATGGCTAAAAACCCTACTGATAATAATCAAGAAAAAGGAATAATTATAAATACTGCATCTGTTGCAGCACTTGAAGGTCAGAAAGGGCAAGTTGCTTATGCAGCGTCAAAAGGAGGTGTTGCCGCCATGACGTTACCTATAGCTAGAGATCTAGCCAGAGATCATATACGTTGTGGCTGTATTGCGCCTGGCCTTTTCCTAACTCCTATGTTTGAAGGCCTTGGTGAAGAAGTTTGTGAAACTTTAGCAAAAGATGTTATTTTCCCAAAAAGATTAGGGAATCCAGAAGAATTTGCACAATATGCAGTTCAAATTGTTGAAAATCAATATATCAATGGTTCAATCTTGAGATTAGATGGAGGCATTCGATTAGCTTGAACAAATCAATGCATTCAGGTCCCTTAAATGGGTTAAAGATTATTGAATTAGCAGGTATTGGCCCTGCACCATTAGCTGGTCAACTTCTTTCAGATTTAGGTGCAGATGTTATCAAAATTTTAAGAAAACATACAAAGATAAATAAAGAACCCATACTGGATAGGAATAAAAAAATTATTTCTTTAGATCTAAAAAATATTAATGACAAAGCAATAGTTAAAAAATTAATTACCAAAGCAGACGTTTTAATTGAAGGATTTAGACCTGGTGTAATGGAAAGATTGGGATTAGGTCCTAGAGATTGTGCAAAAATAAACCCAAAACTAGTCTTTGGAAGAATTACTGGATGGGGACAAGATGGACCTTATGCTACAAAAGCTGGTCATGATATCAATTATTTAGCTGTTACTGGAGCATTAAATGCGATTGGTTTAAAAAACTCTGAACCAATACCCCCACTTAATCTTTTAGGAGATTATGCAGGAGGAACTATGTTTTTAATCATGGGTATTTTAAGTGCCTTATGGGAAAGGAATACTTCAAATAAAGGCCAAGTCGTTGATGCAGCAATGATTGAAGGTGTACCTGCTTTAATGAGTTTAATCCACACTTTTAAGGCTCAAGATAATTGGAATAATGACAGAAGTTCAAATCTTCTTGATGGTGGGTGCCCTTATTATAAATGTTATAAGACAAAAGATAATATGTATGTATCAGTGGGAGCATTAGAAAATAAGTTTTTTGCTATACTCATAGAAAAACTAGAATTAGATCACAATTGGATAAAAAATCAGGAAGATAAATCTAAATGGGAACAGTTAAACCACGAAATTTCTGCAAAGTTTCTAACTAAAACAAGAAACGAATGGGCCAACATATTTTTTGATACTGATGCTTGTGTAGAACCAGTATTAAATTTTAATGAGGTTGAAAGTAATTTGCAAAATCGATCAAGGAATATATTTATTCGTGAAAACAATACTTTACAAGCAAATATTGCGCCTAAATTTTCTAGAAGTGTGCCGCAAAACCGTTTAAAACAAGTTTCTGAATTAAAAACTTGCAACCAAATTTTAAGAGAGTGGAATATTGATTAAAATACTCGTGTTACATTTCTGACACTTTTAAAGTTCATTTTTATTCCAAAATCACACAATTTAGTTTTTTTCATTGGAAATACTACTTTTCTCTGTTAAAAAAGTTCTAATTTTTTTAAAAAGAGGCCCATAATTATGAAAAAAAAATTTTTTGCAGCGGTTTTGTCAATCGCATCTTTATCTGCAGGTTCAGTTTTCAGTGCTGGCGTTGATAGTGCTGGTAGTGGAACACAGGACTATTCTTTTATTTTAGATAGTGGTAATTCTATTTCGGTAAATAGAGTTACAAGTTCACCAAAATTATCTGGAAAATTTCCAGATGGATCTGAAATTAAAAACGGATATAGTTCTGCATCTTGGACTCAAATTGAAGCCAAGTGGGATTATAACGGTACGACTTTAGGTTTAAGTACTGGAACACCTTATTCTCCAAATACTATTTTATTAAGTGATGGGATTTTGACCAATTCTGGAGCAAAAGTAACTAGTAATGAAACTGCAATCCTTGCTTCTAGAAGTTTAGGAAACGGGATGAAAGTATTTGGCGGTATTAGATTAAACCAATTTAAAGTCAGAACTGATCGTCCTTTTTACAACCCAGCAAACACTACTCTAAGTGTTGCACAGGGTTACACATATGAGCTTGATTCTGGCACAACAACAGGATTTGCAATTGGTGCTGCATATGAAATGCCTCAAATTATGTTGAGAGCTTCAATTCAATACAATAGTGAGATTGCACATAAGCAAGCTAAAGAAACTGAAACAATTGCTGGTACTGCTATTCCCGCAAGTCCAGATGACATAGTTGCACCAAGCTCCATGATCATCAAATTAAGATCAGCTATTACACCTAGAATGTTAGCCTATGCTAATTGGAGATCTTCAAAATATAGCGCTCTTCAAGTAACCGGTAATAATGCTGGAGGTACTGGAGTTGAAGGTGATATTTATGCAGGAACATCAGGTATTGATTATGCCGTTGGGTTAGCCTATAAAGTAAATGATCAAATTAATCTCGCACTCGCTACAACTAAAGGACAATCAAAAGATGATGGTTCGTTAGCTAATATTTTAACTCCATATCAAGGAACTAGCGCAAATGTTATTGGTGGTTCTTTTAAAGTTAATGACAACGTTGAGATTAATGCTTCTTATGCTTTAGTTAGTTTTGGTGATACAAATGCTAACGCTGTTGTTGGGGCAGCGCCTTTTGAAAACAATAAAGGTTCAAGGGTGACAATAGGTACTAAGATTAATTTTTAAATAATTCTATATACTTTTTTTGAAAGGCTCACATTTTTGTGAGCCTTTTTTTATTTAATTGAATTGAATAAATCTAGCCCCTTTTTGAGGAGGATCTTCTGGTTTACCAGCAAAACACTGAGCATATTTCATCCAAGTTGTTGCAACATCACCAACTACTTTAAGATTAGTATCATCTATGTTTCTTACCTGAGTTACAACTTGGCAGAACTCTACAGCACTACCTTTGATAAAATTATCATTGCCCTTGTCATTGTAAGAAATACTAGTTTTAGAAGGTAAGATTAACGAAACAAATGGCTTAGTTTTAGGCATTTGAATATTTCTATTTACAAAAGTCCATTCAAACGTTGAAACGCCGAGGTGTACAATATTTTTTATATGATCCCCTTCTTCTCTTTTCTGCCCTAATCGGTCAAAAACCTCATGTCCATGAGACCAAGTTTCCATTTGTCTTGCCGTAATTGAAGACCTTGCACTCATTTCTGGTCCAGCCCATTTCACCCTTAATTTAGGGTCTGTATTGGAATAAATTTTTTCTAATTCCAGGCAACTATCCCACCATTTATTTAACAGAACTTTACCAGACAATCCATTCAACCATGGAACTTGTGCTTCCACCATAGTTTTACCTTTTTGCAATTGCTGTAAGAAAGGAATAAAAAACTCTTCAAAAGATTTTGGACCATCGACTGTTTTTATCGCGGCTACATTAAATAAATATAGATGACCAATAACATCTTGAATGCTCCAATTTTTGAATTGTGTAATCAATTCTAAGTAAGATTCATTTCTTCCCAATAAAAGTTCATAAAGTAATTTACTTTCTTTTAAAAAATCATGAGCTTGTTGCATAATAATTCCTAAGGCTAAGGTGAAATTTTCACTAATAGGTCTCCCGTAGATACTTGAGAATTTTCCTTTACTCTAATTTCACTAGTTAAACCATCTATATTCGCTTTTATTTCATGCTGCATTTTCATAGCTTCCAAAATAAATAATGTTTCACCTTTTAATACTTTTTTGTTGTTTGTAACATTAACTTTAGAAATAACACCATGCATTGGTGATAATATGTCACCAGAAAATAGGTTGCCAATTTCATTGCTAGATACAATTGTTTTACTAAATTCAAAAACAACTTTATCTTTTGTGAGATAATAAGTGTCATTTACTACATGTAATTTATTATAATCATAATGAGTGTTATTTATCATTATATTTTGATTCAGAAAATCCAAACTATGAATTTTGTTATCAATTATTAATGCAAAGCTATCTAAGGAATTACTT
>CACGLH010000003.1 GCA_902573735.1 uncultured Alphaproteobacteria bacterium | reverse complement strand
AAAAAAGAATATAATTTCACCATGGTAGGTGAAGTATGGTATTACATCCATCCATATAGTCTACAAATTATCCAACCAATAGTAGAAAGATATATAATGGTATTTCTATGGGATCCATTATTGCTTACAATGCTTCAACTACCTTTCGGGTTATTTATCTTCTTTATTGGTTTTTTGTTTTTATTAAGCAGAATTATTTTAAAGCCAAAAAAAATGAAAAATTAAAGATTGATTATAATATTTCATGTAACTGTTGTAGATGTTTAGTCTTATTTTAAAATTATTGAAGATTGTTGTAAGTTTCATTTATATTATTTTCCGTATTTTTCCTTTCCCTTTAAGAATATTATTATATGCATCTCTTATAGTGACAATTTATCTTCTTTTTGATACTAGGTAATTAAGTTATAGATTAATTTTTAGGTAAATTTAAAATGTCTGATATATCAAAAAAAATAGATAATGCAGAATCTCCTTTAGCTTTTTCATTGCCCTTATTATTTTGTCCGTTATTAATCCTAGGATGGATATATGGTGGAATTATGTTAATTTTTGCACCCATATTTGGTTACGTTATTATATCAATTATTGATTTATTTATTGGTGAAAACAAAAAAGAACAAATTTTAAATAGCGAGAATATAAATAATTATAAAATAATTTTATTCGCTTGGCCCTTTATTCAATTTTTTCTTCTATTTGGCTCTCTTATTGTTATTTGTTTTTTTGATCATTTATCAGTTTTTGAAGCCATTGTTTTAATGTTGGTACAAGGAATGATTTCTGGTGCAGTTGGTATTACATTTGCACACGAATTAATGCATCAAAAAACCAAATTTGAGAGATTTCTCTCTGATTTATTAATGGGAATGGCTTTATATGGCCATTTTAGAACAGAGCATGTACATGTACACCATAGATTTGTAGGAACAGAGAAAGATGCAGTAACCGCTCGGTACAACGAAAGTTTTTACACTTTTTTCCTAAGAGTCATTCCAGAATGTTTTAAGTCTGCATGGAAAGTTGAAACATCAAGACTTTTAACAAAAAATAAAAGCATTTTTAATTTATCAAATCCTTTTTATGTATACTTAAGTTTAGCATTGTTTTTTTCGTTATTATCTTTTTTGATTGGTGGGTTTTGGGCTGTTTGTTTATTTTTAATACAAGCATTAGTAGCTGTTATACATTTAGAAGTTGTAAATTATATTGAACACTATGGCTTAAGTCGTCAGAAAATAGATGATGAAAAATATGAACCTACTAAACCATTTCACAGCTGGAATGCTAACCATGCAGCAAGTAACCTTTTGCTGATAAACCTTCAAAAACATTCAGATCATCATGCAAGACCAAATAAAACTTATCCATTACTTAGTGCCTATGATCAAAATTCTGCACCTCAGTTACCTTTTGGGTATCCTATTATGGTAGTATTAAGTCTCATTCCTTTTTTATGGAGAAAAGTAATGAACCCTAAGGTTTTGGAATGGCGAGAACAATTTTATCCTCAGATTAAAGTTTGGGACAAATTAAACTAAGTTTAATTCTTTTTTTAAATGAACAATATCGTTTAATCGATCATCACCCCAAAACAAGTTTTCATTAACTGAAAAAGAAGGAACACCAAAAACACCAAATTCATATGCTAATTGAGTATTTTGTTTATATTCATTTAACACTTTATTGCTTGAGGATTTTTCTTTAAAAGATTGAAAATCAATATTATTTATTGAACATACTAATTTTATATTTTCATCAGATCCTGCAGGAATCTCTTCTAAAAACCAATATCGATAAGTATTTTCTAAATATTGAACGAACCAACCTTCTTCCAAGGCTGTAAGAGCATATAAATTTGCCTCATCAAAATATTTTAAAGGATATGGTGCAGGGATTTTAGGTATTGGAATTTGATAAATTTCAGCTCTGCGTTGTATATCTTTCCACATATAATTTACTTTAGAAGGTTTTGAAGGTGGGAAAGGGACATTGTCCATTTTTTTCATTATCCATCTTATATTAATTATTTTAAAGCTTATATCAAAATCATTACTTTGAATAAATTTACTGAGACGTAAAGCAGTTAAATAAGTATAAGTACTACCTATAGATATCCAAAATGTTAAATTATTTTTCATTATACCAGCCTCACTATTCGACAATCATTAAAAAAATTCTTTTTTTAATATTATTGTCTTGTCTTATATTAGTTTCTCCAACTTTAGTTAAAAGTGAAGTATATCTCAAAAAAATTGGTCATGATTTAGAATATCCTTGGGGTATGGATTTTTTAGATGACAATACCATTCTTGTAACCCAAAAAACAGGAAAAATTATAAAAATCAATTTAAAAAATGAAATTTTTGAAGAAATAAATGGCTTACCTACTATTTATTTTAAAGGACAAGGAGGTCTTTTAGACATTATTGTAAAAAAAAATAAATCTAATAATAAAATCATTTATTTTTGTAATACTATTGAGAAGAATGGAAAACTAGGAACAGTTATTCATAAAGGTGAATTAGTTTCAAATAAAAGTAAAATTGAAAATTTAAAATTGATATTTGAGTCTAATCATTATTCAAAAAGTAGTAAACATTTTGGCTGTCGATTAGTCCTTAAAAAGGATATGCTTTATGCTTCACTAGGTGACAGAGGAAAAAGAGATACTGCTCAGAATAAAATTGATGATTCAGGTTCTATAATTGAAATTGACTTAAATAATTCATATTCCTATCAAATATATTCTCTAGGACATAGAAACCCTCAGGGATTAACTATAAACCCATTTAATAATCAAATATGGAGCCATGAACATGGTCCACGTGGTGGAGATGAAATAAACATTATTAAAAAAGACAAAAATTACGGATGGCCAATAATAACTTCTGGAGAAGAATATTTTGGCGGTAAAATTGGAGAAGGTTCTTATTCTCCAAAATATGAAAGTCCTTTATGGACATGGATACCATCTATTGCTCCCTCAGGTATGGCATTTTACAATAGAAATATGTTTGAGAATTTTAAAGGTCATCTACTTATAGGATCATTAAAATTCAAATCACTTTATTTAGTAAGAATAATGGATAATTTACCAATCAGTGAAGAAATTATTTTTCAAAATAAAATTGGAAGAATAAGGGATGTTGATGTTGGAATAGATGGTAGTATTTATCTCTTGACTGATGAGAAAAAAGGTGGCCTTTTCAGACTTTATAAAAAAGAACTTAAATAGGTAAGATTTTGGTCACTAAATTAAGAGCTGAATTCTTAAATATAAATACTCCACCCCATATATTTACCTTAATTGTACTGTCTGGTCTTGGCGCATTAAGTTTAAGTATATTTTTATCAAGCATATTGGAAATGTCAGTTTTTTTTAATAAAAGTTATGCACTAATGCAACTTTCGATATCTTTATATTTAATAACAACTGCATTTTTTCAAATAATAGCAGGTCCTTTGTCGGATAAATTTGGCAGAAGAATAATAACTTTATTTTCAATAATGATTTTTATTATAGCCTCGCTTGGTTGTTTTTTTTCAACAAAGTTTGAGTTTTTTATTTTTTTTAGACTTCTGCAAGCTTCAATAGCTGCAGGATTTTTAATGAGTAGAGTAATTATTCGAGATATTACATCTGAAAATGAAGCAGCTTCAATGATTGGGTATGTAACTATGGGTATGTCCATAATACCTTTATTTGCTCCTGGATTAGGTGGTTTAATACAAATGCTATTAGGGTGGCCAAGTATTTTTCTAATTATGTCATTACTTGGGTTATTGTTACTCCTACTAGTATTCAGAGATTTAGGCGAAACAAAGATTATCAAAAAAAACAAAAATACAAAATCTTCAGCTTCATTTATTAATTTATTCTGGGAAGCTAAATTTTGGGGATATTCATTTACTCTTGCATTTTCTGCAGGAACTTTCTTTTCTTTTTTAGGTGGAGCACCTTATGTAGCAACAAAAGTATATAATTTAAATAGTGTTGTATCTGGCTTAGTAATGGGATTTCCTGCTGCAGGTTATTTTATTGGAAATTATTTATCAGGGAGGTATTCCAAATTTTATGGAATAGATTATATGGCATTGAGAGGGATATTGCTTGTAATCTTTGGTATGTTTATATGTCTAGTGATTACAGTTTTTTATAGAGATACTCCTTATTTTTTCTTTGGTTTATGTAGTTTTGTTGGACTTGGTAATGGTTTAATTATTCCCAACGCAAGTGTTGGAATTCTGTCAGTTAATGAAAATTTATCAGGAACAGCTGGAGGCATTGGAAATGCCATTATGATTGGTACAGGAGCTATATTAGCATCACTAACAAGTTATTATCTAGAAAATCAATCCAGTTCTTCTTATCTAGTTTTTATAATGCTTTTATCAGGAGCTCTAAGTTATACTTCCCTTTATATTTTTGTTTTAAGAAACAAATAAGAACTTAGTAAAATTTACTAAGTTCTATCATGTAGATGAAGAACTGGATAACCAAGAACTTCATAGTTTGGAATTACTCCAAGACCTGGTTTATTTGAACAATACATATAACCAGCCTCAATAGTGGGGGCACCGCGTGCAGTTTCTATATTGGTATATTCATGAAAAGCCGAAGATTGAAAATGTAGATCTGTTGGAGTGGTATGAGCTAAATGTGCAATTGCTGCATCTGTGATTTGACTTCCCCAAGAATCTTCAATTGTAAGAGATATTCCTACTGAACAACAAATATCTTTAAATAATTTAGATTTTGATAATCCACCCAACCTACTTATTTTCAAATTTATTATATCAACAGAATTTTCACTCCAAGCTCTTAATGCTGACTGAATACTATCCATACATTCGTCTAAAATAAAAGGTAAATTAGTTTTCTTTCTTACAACTTTGCATTCTTCATATGTCAAACAAGGCTGCTCAATATAAATATCCAAATTGGATACAGCATTGACTACTCTTATTGCATCATGTTGTTTCCAACCACAATTTGCATCAGCACCTAATATATTGCCTGGCTTTAAATCTTTCGCCACTAAATTAATTCTTCTTATATCAACAGTGGGTTCTGCCCCAACTTTCATTTGAAATTGACGATAACCCTGTTCTTGATACTCATTTACTTTTTCTTGCATAATTTCAGGAATATCTCTAGAGATCACTTTAAATAATTTAATCTTATTTTGTAATATACCACCTAATAAGTTATATACTGGTTCATTAAGCTTTTTTCCTAAAATATCCCAACAAGCAATATCGATTGCAGACTTAACATAAGGATGGCCTTTTAAATTACTGTCCATACAAAAATTAATTTCATTAATATTCGAAGGATCTTTTCCGATAAGGATATTTGATAATTTTTGGATACCACTACGAGCGCCTTCTGAATAAGATGGTAAATAAGAGGGACCTAGTGGACATATTTCCCCAAAGCCAGATATACCTTCATCAGTAATAATTTCTAGTATAGTACTATCAAAAGATCGAAATGATTGGTTTGACCATGAATAATGGCCTTCTTTCATGGGTATATTTACCTTAAATATTTTGAATTCTTTAATTTTCACAATTTAGACTCATTTTATCATTTTCTAAACATAACATGTATAAATTAAAAATTAAAAATTTTAATAGAATATATCATCCATATACCTTATTTTTAAAAATAGCCCTAAACAGAAAATCCTATAGAGATATGGATATTAGTTGAGATTTTTATGAAGCAATTTAACTTAAAAAATAAAAAAATAATTTTTATTGTTAATCCAAATTCTGGTAAGCTATCCAATATAAATAAAAATAAAATTATTTCTGATTGCTTTCCTAATAATCCAGACATTTTTTTCCCAAAAAATGCAAATGAAACATCCAAAATAAGTGCTAAAGCTTTCAAAAAAAATCAAATTGTTGTCGCATGTGGTGGTGATGGAACAGTAAATCTGGTTGCTGATCAAGCAATAATTCATAATGGAATAATTTCAATATTACCATTTGGAAGAGGTAATGATTTTGCAAAATTTATTGGTATTGATAATATAAATCAATTTAAAAAAATGTTGATAAATCCAACTATTTTAAATTGTGAATATTTGGATTTAAATTTTAAAAATACTAAAAAAATTTGTTTAACGTCAGTAGGCGTAGGACTTTTGAGTGAAGCTGCATACCGAGCAAGTAAAATTCCGTTATTTCAAGGAATTTTACTATATTTGGTTGCTGCTTTGACTAGTTTTATTAATTTGAAAGCTCACTCCTATATTGTAGAACTTGATAAGATAAAAGTCTTGAATGAAAAACTTGCTATTTTAGTTGCTGCATCAACGCCATTCGCAGGAGGAGGTATGCACATAGCACCAGATGCTTTGAAATATAAGAATAAAATTAATCTATTGTATGCAAAAAAAGTTTCGAGAATTCAAGCCATTGGATTATTAAGCAAAGTTATGTCGGGAAACCACTTGGGACATCCAAAAGTAAATAATTTACATATCAAAAATTGTAAAATTAATACAAATGACAAAAATTTTTGGGCTCCATTAGTATATGGAGATGGAGAACATTTAGGTAACTTACCAGTAGATATTAAAAAAGGTAAAAAAAGACTTAAAGTGTTGGTAGCTAACAATGAAAATTCTAATTAAAAGAAAACTTAGCAGCTATAGGATCAAGTTGTTTTTTATTAAGAATGAAATCTGAAGCCCTATGTGCTATCATTTGAATAGGTGCATTTAAATTAGCACTAATTATCTTAGGTAGTATTGACCCATCAACTATCCTTAGATTATCAATTCCATAGACTTTTAATTCTTCGTCTACTACGCTATCTTCTGTATTACCCATTTTACATGTACCACAAGGATGATAATCGGTCTCAGTTAAACCTCTAATGACCTCATCTTTATTATTTTTATCAATACCTTCTGAAATACCTGTAATTTCGTCACCTCTATATTCATCAAAGGATTTCTGATTGATTAAATCTCTAGCTTTATCAATACCTTCAGACATTTGATTAAAGTCATCTTTATTACTCATATAATTGAAAATTATATCAGGTTTGCCAAATAAATTGTTTTTGTTTAGTTTTAAATATCCAGAACTTTTAGGTCTAAGAAGATCAATATGAATTACAAACCCTTTTCTAATTTTTAAATCTCCATTAATGAAATCAAATCCAGCTGGAGCAAAATGATACTGTAAATTTGGATATTTTACCTTTTCATTACCAAATATTAACCCTCCAGCTTCCCATATATTACTACAAGCCATTCCTTTTCTTGTAGTAATCCATTGCATACCAGTTAAGAGTTTTCGAAGATTATTATTCATTCCATATAGTGGAAAATTCTTTTTACAATCATATTTCAATATTACAGTTGGATGATCTTGTAAGTTTTTTCCTACTCCAACTAAGTTTACTTCATTTTTTATTCCATTTTCTTTTAATTCGTCAGCTGGTCCAATTCCTGATAACATTAATAATTTTGGAGTATTGATTGCACCACATGATAGGATTATTTCGTTAGCTGCATAAATTTTTTCAAAGCTATTTTGGTATAAAATATCTATTGATACTGCTTTATTCGATACAAGATTTACTTTTGTTACATTGGCACCTGTAATTATATCAAGATTTTTTCTTTTTTTTGCAGTAGTAAGATGTGCGTCTGCTGCACTCCATCTTTTACCTTTATAACGTGTTGCATCCAATCTAGAAACACCACTAGGATTATAACCATTAAGGTCATCTGATCTTCCTTGACCAGAAGTATTTCCAGCTTCCAAAAAAGCTTCAAATAAAGGTGACTGAAGAGATCCACTTGAAACTTTTAGTGGTCCATTACCACCCCGGTAAAAGTCCTCACCTTCTGAATATGTTTCTCCAGCCTTAAAATAAGGTAAGCAATATTTATATGACCATTTTTTAAGTTTTAAGTCATTCTCCCAACTATCATAATCTAAGGGATGACCTCTCATATAAACCATAGAATTTATAGAAGATGATCCTCCAAGTACTTTACCCCTTGGAGTAAAAACTGATCTTTCCATAAGTGCTGGTTCTTTACTTGTATCATAATTCCAATTTATTTCTGGATTTAAATATGCTTTGTAAACCGCAGCTGGAATATGTATCATTAAATTATTATTCACTGGTCCAGCTTCTAAAAGTAAAACTTGGTTGCTTTTATCTTCACTTAATTTACTTGCCAAAACACAACCAGCAGAACCAGCTCCTACAATAATATAATTATATTCTTTTTTTAAAATACTCATAAATACTTTTCAAAATAAAAATATGTAATCAATATTTGATAACTTAAATTATCCAATTATATAAGACAATATAGGTTATGTCTTAAAATCAAAAAAATACGTATAAAAATGAATTTTGTTTTATTTTACTCAATTTGTTTTGAAATCATACAATTTTTCTTCCTTCCTATTTTAAAATTGCAAGGGAAAAACGTAAGAAAGAATGTATTAAAACTTCCAGAAGCAACTGGTAATAGATCAGGAGTTATAGGAAAAGGGCAAATCATTAAAATTTTATGTATTGGAGATTCATCTGCTTCCGGAGTAGGTGTAGAGCATATTGATCAATCTCTATCAGGTAACTTGGTCAATAATCTCAAATTAAATTTCAAATGTAAATGGAAAGTAATCGCAAAGTCTGGAATAAATTCTAACCAGTTAATTGATTTGCTTTTACATGAAAAAAATCAAAAATTTAAATTTGTAGTAATTTCAATTGGGTTTAATGATATAACTTCAGGTAAATCACTGATAATATTTAAAAAAAATTTGATAAAATTAGAATACATTTTGTCAAAGAAATTTTCGGTTAATCATTTCATATATTCAGGTATGCCACCAGTACATAAATTAAAAACTGTACCTAATCCACTTAAAAGCATTTTAGCAATTAAAGTATTAATTTTTGATAAATTTTTAAGATTAAAATGTGAAAGAAATATTAATTTTATATATATCAATATTAATAAATTATCGTTTGAGGAAAATATGGTGGCGAAAGATGGATTTCATCCTAGTGAAAATTTTTATAAAATATGGTCAGAAGAAATATCTAATATTATAAAAAAAGAAGAGAATTATTAATAATGATAAATTTAATTTTTCAAAAATTTTTACTAAAAATCATTTTAATTTCTGCTTTCTTATTTCTAATACTATTCAAAACATCGATTGCAGAAAGTTTTTTGTTTTCCTTATCAACTAAAGGAATAAAATTTGGCTCTTTTGAAATGTCAGCTGTTGAAAATGGTAATCGGTATAATATTTCATCAAATTTTGAAAGTTCTGGGATTTTAGGTTTGTTTACTCAAGTCAAGGTAGAAAGCGGTGTACACGGAAAAATAGAAAGTAAAAAAAATAATAATTACAATCCAATCGAAGTACTATCCAAATGGAAAAGTCTATTTAACCAAAAACAATCATCAATAAAATATAAAAATAAAAAAATTATACACTATGAAGTCCTTCCATTTCCAAGAGAAAATAAATTTGCACTACAAATTTCCGAATTGGATAATACTATTGATCCTTTGACAGTAACTTATTGGCTTTTAAAGAAAAGGCATGTTGTAAATATTTGCAAAGGTGAAAAATTAGTCTCAGAAGGACAAACAATTATCAAAGTAATTTTTTTAGAAAAAAAAATCACTAATAATAAAATAAACTGCAAAGGTGAATTCCAATTTATTAAAGGTTTTGATACCAATAAATATAAAAAAAAGAATTATAAATTTAACTTATATTATAAAAACAACAGTAACGATAAAAAAATTTTTAGTGTTACAAATCTTACATTTAATACCAGGTTAGGTTTAATAGAGGCAATTAGATTTTAAATAATTATGTTATTAAAAATTAAAAATACTACTTTAGAATACCATAGAGTAGGTTCTGGGCCTCTAATTATTTTATTTCATTCTACTGCAAGTTCACTTAATCAATGGCACTCATTAATCAATTTATTAAAAAATGAATATGAAATCATAGCAATAAATTTGTTTGGTTATGGATTAACGAGTAAATGGATTGAAAATAATAATCCACAAAACCTCTTAGATCATGTAAAACTAACTGAACCTTTTATAAATAGTTATAAAGGTAAAATAACTTTTATTGGACATTCATTTGGTGGTTCAGTTGCCATGAGAGCAGCACTAGAATTTCAAATTAAATTGAACAAACTTATTTTATTAGAACCCAATGCTTTTTTTTATTCTAAACAATAAAGATCACACTTACGCTTACAATATTGCAAATAATTTTGGAAAAGAAATAAATGAAGCAAAAGTTAATTCAAATTGGAAAGATTTTGCTAAGATTTTTTTAGAATTCTGGATAGGTAAGGGAACATGGGAAAATATGAAACCTGAACAAAAACAAAAATTTTTAAAAGTTATTCCAAATATTTACTATGAAGCACAATCAATATTTAATGAAAAAATGAATTTAAAAGAGTTTTCTAAATTTCAACAAAATATCTATTTTATAAATGCTAAAAATACAAACTCCATATCTAAAAAAATTAAAGAAGTATTTATTTCATGTTTGCCAAAAATTATGCATACAGAATTAGAGGAGGGTGATCATATGGCCCCTATCAAACATTCAGAAAAGATAAATGCACTTATTTATGATTATTTAAGGAATTAAAAATAATTAAATAAGTTTACTTTTTTTTCAAGATGTCTATGAAGTGAGCCAAGTAAATATTTTTTAAGATAAATTAGATAGAAAATCTTTTTTTAAACTTTTAGACAATGAAATATGAATAATTTACTTTATATAACTGGTGCTGGGGTTAGTGCTGAAAGCGGTATTCCTACTTTTAGAGGCAATGATGGATTATGGACTGTTGGAAGTATAAATTATACACCTCAGGAAATGGCAACTAGAAACATGTATGAAAATGACCCTGGAGAATTTCTATTATGGTATTTCAAAAGATTCATTGCTTTGAAAAATATAAAACCAAATAAAACTCACTATTGGTTATCTAATAAACGTCTAATTACTCAAAATATAGATGGATTGGATAGAAAGGCTGGTAATAAAAATTATATTGCTATCCATGGAAGCATTGATAAGTTAGTAATTTTTGATGATCAGGAAATTATTCAAAAACCAATAGATGCCAATTGGGATGAAATTGATAAAGAATATTTACATGATGATTTAAAACTTAAAAAAGTTCTTTTAGAAAAATTTAAAATACCAATTAAAAATTCTAAGTATTCACCAGAAAAAGGTGTTTCTTTTAAACCCCTAGTTTTGCTTTTTGATGAGATTTACACAGAGAATTTTAGATTTAATGAGTCATTATCTTGGATGGAAAATTGCTCAAAAATAATATTTATGGGTACATCATTTAGTGTAAATATTACTAATATTGCGCTAGAAATTGCTATAGAAAAAAACTTGCCAATTGAAATAGTTGATCCTAATCCAATCAAAATTCAATATTCTAACATAGTATATCATAAAATGAATGCTGCAGAATACTGTAATAATTCAATTAGTTAAAATTATAAAATGACATCATAAAGAATAATTCCACGGTTTGAAAAATTCTTGACAGAAATTTGTGCTTTTTGATCAAATTTCATTTCTGCTTCTCTAAATAATTTTTGACATTCAATAAATGCTTTCTCGTCTTTGTATTCCCACATATTTCCTAATCTAAAAACACCTTCTTTATTCCAAATCTGACTAACAGTTTGTCTGATAGCGCCAGCTTTTTTAAATTTAGGAAGCATTTCTTGTATTATTGCTTGCCATTCTTCAGCTCCAACTTTCATATCACTTTTTGAGGCAAAATCTGATGTAATATAACTCATTAGTTTAGATTCATTCATTATTTATCCTTAATCTCTGTTAATTTAGTAAATTTTTCATTTTGTGTTGAATTACTGATTATTATTAGTGTACCAGCAATTATAATAGAAAATATTCCAATAAAACCATAGAAATTTGGAACAATTCCCCAAAACAGCCAGCTAAAAAAACCAGCAGAAATTAAATATGTATATTCATAAATAGCTGCAAAAGTTGGTTTAGATAATTGATAGGCCTTTATTATTAAATAAATTGCAACTGAGGATAAAAATCCAAGAAAAAACATTATTATCCAAAAATATAAGTTTTGACCTTGCCAAGGTCTATAAATAAAAGGAGCTTTTTCAGATATAGTTACATCAACAGGATAATATGTAAAAAATAAAGAGATAATTAAACCAATTAAACCAATAGAAAACAAAAAGCAAAGGAGAATTGAAAGTGGTTCTTCTTCTTGAAGATATTTATTTGTTATAATTGCACCTACTGCATAAGTTGCACCTGCTAAAATAGGAAAAAAATGATAAATTGTAGGTTGCAAATTTCCTCCAACAATTAGATAAACACCTAAAATTCCCAAAGAAAACGCAAAAATTTGTTTTAAAGTAATATTTTCTTTTAAAAATAAAAAAGAGAATATTAACACAAAAATTGGTGAAGTGAATAAACCAGCACCAGCCTCAGCGATTGGCATCATTGGAATAACAGAAAAATATAAAATCATAGAAATGACATTGAAAAATGTACGAAAAATAATTGCTGTCCAATTTTTAATTACTAAATACGTCTTACTAAAATAAGCAAACATAATGACAATAATTATTGCACTTAATGATCTTGAAAAATGGAACTGCCCAACACTCACTTCATCAGAAACAAGTAAAGTTAAATTGTCCGCAAAACCAAATATCGATAACCCTAAAGTTAATAATATACCACTTTTAGCAAGTGGAGAAAGAGAGCTTAGAAACATAAAAAAATAATATTTAAATAATAAGATCAGATATTGTTTAATAACAATTAATAGTACTTTTATTTTTTTTTAAAAACTATAAATTTCTACTTTTAATTAAAATCTGAGGATCTGGTAATTTTTTTCTAAATGCTTTATAAAGTATTTCAGGTTCTTTTGTACCACCCTTAGATAATATATTTTTTTCAAAGCTTTTCGCCGTTTTTTTGTCGAATATATCACCAGTCTCTTTAAAAGCTGAATAGGCATCCTCATCCATCATTTCAGACCACATGTAGCTATAATAAGCAGAAGCATAACCACCTCCACTAAATATATGCTGGAATTGAGCTAAATTATGCCTTGGATAAATAGCTTTAGTAAGACCAATTTTATTGAGATATTTTTTTTCTAATTTTATTGGATTGGATATAGGTTTTTCTGAATGTAACTTTATATCCATAATAGCTGAGGCTAAATATTCAGTAGTATCAAAACCAGAATTAAAAGTTCTAGATGAAATAACATTTTTTAAAAGTTTCGAAGAAATATTTTTTTTTGTTTTATAATGACTTGTAAACTTTTTTAATATCTCCTTACTTTCTAACCAATGTTCAAACCACTGGCTAGGTAATTCAACAAAATCTCTTGAAACAGAAGTTCCCGACAACATTTCAAAATTTACATCAGATAATAACTGGTGAAGTGCATGACCAAATTCATGAAATAATGTCTTTGCTTCGTCAAAAGTCAAAAGACAAGGCATTCCTTTTTGAGGTTTACTAAAATTACAAACATTAAGAACTATTGGATTTAATCTTTTTCCATTTACTTTAGACTGACTTTTAAACGTTGAACACCAAGCACCGGATCTTTTACCTTCACGTGCATAGTAGTCACCGATAAATAAACCAATACGCTGATTATGTTTCAATACTTCAAAGACTTTGCAATCTTTATGATAAGCATTCATGTCAACCTTATTTAATTTTAAATTAAAAAGTCTATTACAAGAATATGATATAGCCTCTATTAACTTATCTAATTGGAAGTATGATTTAACATCATCCTCATTAAAATTAAATTGTTCTTCTCGTTTTTTTTCAGCATAATACCTCCAGTCCCATGGTTTGATTTTTCCCAAATAGCCATCAATGTGAAGTAATCGATTTAATTCAGAAATTTCATTTTTTACTTTTTTCTTAGTAGGATCCCATATATCTAATAGAAAATTACGTACTGTCTCAGGTTCTTTGGCCATTTCAGTCTCTAAACGGTAATTAGAGAAAGATTTATAACCTAATAAAAGTGCTAATTTTTGCCTCAATATAATAGTTTTTTTTATTATTTCTGAATTACCAGATTTAAGACCTCTTGATTTCCAACTTTTTAAAACTTTTTTTCTTAATTTTCTATTATCTGAAAACTTTAAAAAAGGGAGAATTAGAGCTTCTTTTAAATTAATGGCATAGCCTTTTTTACCATTAGATTTTGCCAAAAATTTTAAATCATTTACCAAAAATTTAGGAAGACTGGCTATATCTTTCTTTTTTAGAAAATATATCCAATCTTTTTCATCTTTTATTATGTTTTGAGAAAAATTAACGCCTAATATTGATAATTTTTTTATAATTTTTCTATATTCAGTTTTATCTTCAATTTTTAAATCTATACCAGACCTAATAAAGTCTCTTTTTAATAGATGCAAAACTCTATTTTGTTCTATTCCCAATTCAGTATTTTTCTTAAATTCTGGTATTTTATTAATTCGATCGAATAGTTTTTCATTTTGATAAATACTTGAATAATGTTCAGAAATCGTTGGAAGCAATTCTTTTCTGATACTTTCTCTTTCTTTTGTAAGGTCCGTAGAACAAAAAGAAAAAAATATTGATAATATTTCAGTAAGTTTATTTCCTGAATTTAAAAAAGGAATTATTGTATTTCTAAATGTTGGTTTACTTCTTGCTGAACAAATTTTTTCAATCGTTGAGATTTGTTTATTTATTGAAAAAATGACAGCTTCTTTAAATTGAGAATTTTTAATAATATCAAATGGAGGTATTCTATTATTATTTGATAATTCTTTTAATAATGGGTTAATCATATATCTTACTCCAAATTAAGGAAAAACTTCTAAAGAGTTGAAATCAAAACACTTTCCTGTATCTTGAATACTTAAACTATCCAGTACTTTAACTATTTTTAAAGCAGAATATTCACCAGAAAATAATTTTTCAGTTGGTACATTCTTTTGAAATGGTTTTGAAAGTTTACTGTCAACAGTCCCAGGATGTAATCCGACAATAATATTGTTTTTATATTTTCTACTAATTTCTATGCTAAAATTTTTTATGATCATGTTTAAGGCAGATTTTGAAGCTCGATAACTATGCCAACCCCCTATTTTATTATCCGATATACTGCCTACTCTAGCAGAAAATGCAGCAAAAACAGATTTTCTTTCGCGAGAAATAGAATTAAAAAAATGTTTAAAAATTAAGGCTGGAGCGAATGTATTAATATTAAATACAGTTTGAAATTTTTTTAATGATATCTCTCTAATTGATTTTTCCGGAAATATAATTTCATTATGTAATAAACCTGTTGCTATTATCAAAATATCTATTGAACTTTCTGTAAAATATTTCTTGACTATTTTTTGCATAGATTCTTCATCTAAAATATCAATGTCATCCATAATTAAATTTGCATCACGGTGATAATTATACCCGCGAGAAAATGCATAAACTTGATTATCAGAATTTTTTTTATAAATATTTACGAGTGAAGAACCAATTGTTCCTGAAGCACCAATTATAACAATATTTCTTGACATTTACACAATCCGAAAAAAAATTTAATATTGAGATATATATTCATAACTAATTTTTTTTAAACTCAGTAACTTCAATTTTAAAAAATAGGTATTTTCATGAAAAGTTTTATTGATCTGCTAGATGAAGCAAATGCAGAGATAAAAACCATAACTGTTAAAGAACTTGAATTAATTATCAACCAACCAGGTGTTATAATAATCGATGTTCAATCTAAAGATGTAATTAGTAAATCAGGAATGATTCCAAATGCTATACATGCTAATCGAGGATTTTTAGAATTCTATTCAGATCAGAGGGAAAATAACCCCTTTAGAATAAAAGAAATAGATAGTAGTAAAAAAATTATTATTTATTGTGGAGCAGGTGGACAAGGAGCATTAGCTACAAAAACTTTACAAGATATGGGATTTAGTGATGTAAGCAACCTTCAAGGAGGATCAGAAGCCTGGATAAAAGCAGGTAATAAAATGGTGTAAAAATTAAACTATTTAAATTTATCGTTCCCATACAAGACACTTTATTGCAGATGCAACATCTATGTCTTCAATATTATTTGCACCTCTTTTAACTCTTAAGCTATGTGCTTTTTCAAGTACTTGACCATGCGTGTAACCAAAAGGAGGATCGAATTTATAACTAGCCAATTCAATTAGTAATCCTAATGGTTCCTTAAAATAGAGGGAATCCATAAATCCTCTGTCTTTAATACCTGAATTATTAATCTTATTTTCTTGTAGTTTTTCTTGAGCTATTCTTATTACACTTTGACTTACCCAAAAAGCTATGTGGTGAACAATACCTTTATAATTATCTTTTTTAATTAAATCAGGTTTTCTACTTTCATTAGTAAAAACAGTAATCGTTCTGCCATCGCCACAGTCAAAATACAGATGATTAATTGACAAATCGTCCAAATTAGGTTGTTCAAAGATTAATTTCATACCTAAAATGTCTTGCCAAAAATCTATTGAAGTTTTTCTATCAGCACCATTTAGAGTAATATGATGAATACCTTGAGTTTGTAAGAGAACTGACATAAATAAATAGTATGATTTGAATATGTTTATGATCTAAGTATTTTAATTTTTATTAAAAGAGTATATTAGAAATATAATTAAAGGTTAGTAGTGAAATGATAGATTACTCAAATAAAATATGTGAAGCCTGTTCAGTAGATGCTCCAAAAGCAACACAATCAGAAATTGAGGATTTTTTAAAAAATCATAATGAATGGTATTTGGCAACAGATGTTGAATTTCCTCAATTAAGAAGAGAATTTAAATTTAATGACTTTTCTACTGCTCAAAAATTCACAAATATAATTAGTGATTTAGCTGAAGAAGAAGGTCATCATCCAAGTATTCTTTTAGAATACGGAAAAGTTACGATTAGCTGGTGGAGTCATAAAATACAATCTCTTCATGTAAACGATTTTATTTTATCCTCCAAAACTGAAGAACTTTATAACTCAAAATTTCAATGATATTATTGAGAATATAATGAAACAAAAAAACGTTCTTGGAACTGATTTAGAAATTTGCAATGAAAGCCCTATGACTGGTTTTTTTCGAGATGGCTGTTGTAACACTAATAAACTAGATACGGGAAGTCATACAGTTTGCGTAATAGTAACAAAAGAATTTTTAGAATTTTCAAAATCTCAAGGTAACGATTTATCAACACCCAGACCAGAATTCGATTTTCCTGGTCTTAATCCCGGAGATGGATGGTGTTTATGTGCTGCTCGCTGGCTAGAAGCTGAAAAAGAAGGTTTTGCTCCTAGAGTTAAATTATTATCAACTAATGAAAAAGCATTAGAGATTATCAAATTAGAAAAATTAAAGTCTTACCAAATAGATCTAAATTAAATATCACTTTATCTAATTTCTTAAGGTAAATTAATGTATTATTCAAAAAATGATGATAAAATACCTTTGGGTGTTGTAACATGTATTTTAGAAATACTCACACTCACTGCAATTGCAACATTTGTAAAGTTTTTATCTCCAAACGTCTCAATTGTTACAATTTTATTCTTTAGATATTTATTCTGTTTACCAATACTTTTTACAGTTGGATTATCACAAAGAGGAAAGTTTTTTTTGCATATCAATAAGAAGAAAACCCTTATTGCTAGAATAATTATTGGAATAACTGGACTTACCTCATATTTTATTGCTATTTCATTAATAGGTATTGGTAAAACTATAGCTCTTGGACAGCTTGTGACTATATTCATTACAATTATGGCACCGATAATGCTTTATGAGAAAGTAGAATTAAAAAGATGGTTTGCTGTAATATTTGGATTATTAGGTTCAATAATAATAATTGATCCTGAAAAATCTGGATGGTTAAATTTTGGAATTTTCTGGGGTCTAAATTCCGCTTTTTTTGCGGCTTTACTAAATATTTACCTTAGAAAACTTGGAAATTATGACGAGCCTATTAGTACAGCTTTATGGTACAATATATCAGGTGCTATAATTTTGACTTTAGCTTTTATCATTTCAAGAGAAGAAATACCCCAAAATTTGAGTACTTTGTCAATTTTAATTTGTTGTGGATTATTATCAAGTATTCAACAATTTTTATTAGCTTTTAGTAGATCTTTAGCACCGGCAGTAATTTTAGCACCTTTTCAATACCTATCAATTCCATTTGCTTATATAGTAGGAATTTATATTTTTGATGAAGATCTAGGATTAAATTTTATAATAGGTACATTAATAATCATATTAGCTACTTTTTACTTAAGTTTAAAAACAAAATTAAATTGATTTATTTATTTTGGTTATATTTTTTTCGTATATACAAGGATTGTTATTAGGATTTTCATTAATAATAGCAATTGGCGCTCAAAATTTATTTGTTTTTAATCAAGGTCTAATTGGCAAATATGTTATGATCGTCTGTTTATTTTGCTCTTTATCTGACGCATTACTAATTTTAATAGGATACTCCGGCTTATATTTAATAATAGAAAATAATGTTATACTTCAAAACTTTATAATATTGATTGGTTTTTTATGGTTGTTAAGTTATGGAGTTTTAAAAATAAGGGAAGGGCTGTATTTTGACCAAGAGAGTAATTTAGATATTCAAATCTCACATACAAATAATAGAAATCTATATAAAACAATATTAGCGATTTCAGGTATAACTTGGTTAAACCCGCATGTATATTTAGATACTGTTTTTTTAATAGGTAGTATATCTAATTCAGTACAATCAGAAAAACAGTTCTCTTTTTTGTTGGGTGCAATCAGTTCTAGTTTTTTATTTTTCTTCTTTTTAGGATACATGGGATTTAAGATTGGTCCACTCATTAAGTCACCTAATTTATGGAAAAAAATCAATATTTCATTGGGTATAATAATGATAATGATATCATTCAATTTGATTTATATTTATTTATAATGATATGTTAGATCATTTTAAATATTATGAAGAAAAACTTTTTTATTGTACAAAGTAATTATAGAAACTCCAAGAACTATTGAATTTAAAATATGCCATAAAAAATGAGTTCCTAAAGATAAATTTGAACAAAATTTATAATCGATTGACCTCAAAATTACTGAGATCAATAACATAAAAAAACAAATAAATAAATTTTTACTTACATATGGGTTTTTGTTTCTTAAATAAATTGAATATCCCAAAAACAAAAAAACATAAGAATAATAAAAGGCTGAACCATTCATCGATCCTAAAAATTGCTGCAAAAAAAATGTAACTAACATACTATAGGGAACAAAAATTAATATTCCTGAAATAGATTTAGTTATCGATAAATTTAAAAACCAAAAATTGGCACCAAAGAGATAAGTAAAACCAAAAATTAAGATAGAAAAAGTATCCATAATTGCAGTAAGTAAATTTGCAAACGTATGAAATAAAAATGAAAATACACCAATCATAACCAATTCGAGTGAAAGAACTCTAGAGAATTTGTCATTAAAAGTTTTGAAAAATAGATAAACACCAAAAACTATAAAAAAAAAATTAGTTAAAGCATTAATAGGTTCACTCCAAAATAAAATATTTTGTCGTTCACAATATAGATCAATTGATTGTAATAAATTCATTTATAAATTTTTTATAATATATGTTTGAATAATTATAGATATTTTTTTTTTAACTTGAAAAGATGAACTTTAAAAATTAATTATAAAATATAGTAACTAAGAGCAGTAAAATGGATTTCGAATTTCTGATAAAAACTACCGAAAGGATTTTGTTAATCTGTATTGCTATAGCAACTGTTTGTGCAACTGTTATTGAGATATCGACTTTAATTATTGATAGAGAAGTTGAACTTGCTGATTTATTGTTATTATTCATTTACACCGAGGTATTAGGTATGGTCGGTGTATTTTATAGAAGTGGAAGTATACCCATTACTTTACCTCTTTTTATTGCGATTACAGCATTAAGTAGAATGATAATATTACAAGGAAAGGGATCTGACCCCCAAAACTTATTATATGAAGCCGGAGCAATTTTAATGCTTGCTATTGCGGTATTAATAATAAGACAGAGGTCGATATATTCATTAGTATCTTCAAAAACTAATGATAACGATACTGAAAACTACGGAAAATAATTATTTTTATTCAAATTTTTTAATTTTACAAAAAGCACTTATAGACTTTACTCCAACACTATCAAGTCTTGAAATATACAAATAATTATTATTTAGTTTAAATCTGTTTGTTCCATCAGATGCTAACCAATTATTTTCACTTTCTTTATTTAAGTATTCTAGATTAGACGATCCATAAAAATATCTATCAGTTAAAACTATATTTTCTTTTTTTACTATTACCTCAAATTTAAATTTATCAAATTCTGTGATTACAGTTCTCAATACTTGAACATGTCTTAAAACATCACATGAAAAAGTAGTTGATAAAGAATGCTCATCAGCAACTACTACTTTTGAAAGATGAAATAAAAAGAAAATTAAGGATATTTTTATTTTAAACATGATATATTCATAATTTGTAAGCTAGTATACAAACATAACGACTTAATCTATCAATTGAATAGAAAAACTTCATTAATTTTATATTATATGATCTAAAAATGGAAAAAAAAAATAAAATAGATATTTTTGGAGCAATTGCTTTAATATCTTTTTCATTATTATTAGGTATAAATCATGTGGTAATCAAACTTGTAAATGTTGGTTTAAATCCAATATTTTTTGCAGGAATTAGATCGTTTATTGCTTTTTTATTTATCATTATATGGATGAAGTTAACTAGAAAACCAATTGTTTTTAATAAAAAAAATACAAACATTTGTCTAATTGCTGGATTAATTTTTGCTTTAGAGTTTTTATTTCTTTTTCTAGCATTAGATTTTACTAGCGTCTCAAGAAATTCAATCATTTATTATTCAATGCCGCTTTGGTTAACTATCTTACTTTTTTTTACAAAAAATAAAGAAAAGCTCTCTTTTATTAAACTGCTTGGATTAATTTTAGCTTTTTCAGGAGTTGTAATATCAGTTTCTAAAAATGATAGTGGTCTTATTATTAATTCTTCAAGTTTGTTTGGAGACTTTTTAGCATTTTTGGCAGCACTGTTCTGGGCATTACTTATTATAATTGCAAAAAATTCGAATTTTAACAAAGAAATTCCTGAAATGCAGTTGTTATGGATGGTAATGGTTTCGGGTCCAATTTTAATTTGTTTTTCATTATTTATTGAAAATCCAATACGTGACTTTCAGATTATTCACATCTGGGGATTACTTTTTCAGTCTATAGTGGTTGTTGCTGGAGGTTTTTTATTCTGGTTGTGGTTATTATCTAAATATCCAGCTTCTGGTGTTGCCAGCTTTTCTTTTTTAACACCAATATTCACAATTTTTTTTGGATGGTTAATTTTAAGTGAAGTTATGACACCAGATTTTATTTTTGCTGCTTTTCTAGTAATTACAGGATTAATATTAATCAATAAATAAAAAGAGTAAATAAATCAAAGATTTTTTGATATAGTTTTAGAACACAAATTTGGATTTGTTTCCAAACTAGTACATAACATCATAGTTGTATCATTTCTAATTTTACTACAGTTAGTATTGAACAATATAACAATTAAACAGGCTATCAAAAGTTTTTTCATATTTTATCCTTATAATGTCTAATTTGTTATTTGAAAATCTTTATTTATAATTTTTTCATATACTAATATTTACAAATCTATGAAATCTCTTCATATACTTGGGCATTGGTTGATTTGCATATAAGTGATGCCAGTCTGTCTCTACAACATCCCCAACATAAATATTTCCAAATGAATCATAAGCAATTGAGTGTGGTGATACTAACATTCCATAAGTTGAACCTGTTATAATTTTATTTCTTATTCTATATAACAAATTGCTTTGAGTATTAAAAATACTTACAAAAGGACCAAGGTTTGGAAAGTTTTTATTAACTTCAAGATATGATGCTAATTCACCAATAATTAAATCTGGATTGGACCCTGGAGTAATTGCTAAACCACTAGGCCTGTGCATATTAGTGATTTGTTTTTCGAATTTTCCATCAGTATCAAAAATTTGAATTCTGGAGTTTTCTCTATCAGCAACATAGATCCATCCATCTTCATCACAACAAACATTATGAGGTAAATTAAATTCACCAGGTAAAGATCCAGGACTCCCCCATGTTTTTAAATGTTTTCCATTTTGATCAAAAATATGAATAGATGCATTTCCATAACCATCTGATACGATTATATTACCCTCAGGTGTTAATGCAGAATGAGTACACCTACAAAATGGTTTACCACTCATAAAACCAGGAGACGTATCAGGTATTCCAATTTGAAGAAGTAATTTACCATCTAATGTAAATTTTCGTAATGTATGATCTCCATTATCTGTTAGATAAATATTTTGATCATGCCCTATATGAGCTCCATGAGGATTTTTAAAAATACCATGACCCCATGTTTTTACTAATTCACCCTTTTGATTAATAACAATGATAGGATTTTCACCTCTATTAAAAAGATAAATATTATCTTTTTCATCTAAAGAAATGCCTGCTACATCTCCTAATTTAATTAAAGAAGGTAAATTGAGTTCAAAGTTACCATTTTTAAATTTATAGTTTTTTTTCAATTAATGCTCTACCATTATTTAAGAATTAAATTTATTAATTAACTCAACATTTTTATAATAAATAATAATCACTTATTAAATAATCATTAGATTTTATAATAAATTAATGCTTAGATATTATTGATTTTTAAATTATCATCAATGGTGAAAATATTGTTTGGTTTATCAGTCGCTGTTGCGACACCTTTTGACAAAAAAAATAAAATTGAACTTAACGAATTAAGAAATCATATATCTTATCTTATTAGATATAATATTAAATCATTCACATTTTTTGGAACGACTGGGGAAGGACCATCAATTAGTTTTAAAGAAAAAATTAAATCCTTGGAGTATTTATTGTCCCATGAATTAAAGACAAAACAAACTTATGTTTCTATTATTCAATCAAGTTACAAAACAGCAAAATTCGAGATAGAAAATTATAATAAATTAGGCATAAAAAATTTTTTAGTTTCACCACCATTTTTCTTTAAAGAACTTCATAAAGACGCTCTTGAAAGTTGGTTTATTAATCTCTTTAATAGTATATCAAATCAAAATTCAATTTTACTCTATAATATTCCACAAATCACTAAAATTAGAATAAATGCTGAACTCATAAGAAGATTACAAGATCAATTTAGTGAAAATTTTGTAAAAGGTGTTAAGGATAGTTCTGGTGATATTGAACAAACTAATAAATATCTTAAACATAATAGTATCGTAACTACTGTTGGGGATGAAAGGTTAATTGCTAAGGTCCTTAAATTAGGTGGAGACGGTTCTATTTGTGGATTATCAAATATTTATCCAAAGGAGATTTTAGATATAATTAAAAATAAGCAAGAAAATCCATCAATTAATAAAATTGTTAATAAAATTTTGAATTTTCCAGTAGTCCCAGCAATAAAAACCTTATTATACTTAAAAACAAAAAATAAAATTTGGCTAAATGTGAGGCCACCTTTGATTAAATCATCAATTGAGATAATAGATGAGTTAAAAAAAATAATTTAATTTATAATTCATTTAGTACCCTTATAATGTTGAATTACATTTGAAAATCTGTAATCTTCTTGTTGTTATAAGGAGAAAATAATCATGAAATATCTACATTTTAATATATTACAAAAATTAACAACTCTAGTTACTTTATTTGTAGTTAGTTTTGTTTCTATAGCTTTTGCTGACGGTCATGTTACATTAAGAATGTCAACTCCTGCATCAGCTACTGATCAAAGAAGTATTGCTTTAGAAAAAGTATTCGCACCTGCTGTTGCAAGTTTTGCAAAATATGAGCCTTATTATAATGCATCTTTAATTAAGCAAAATTCAGAACTCGAAGCTATTGCTTCAGGTGATTTAGAAATGTCAATTACTTCAGCTCAAGAATTAGCTCAATTTTTTCCAGAGTTTTCAATATTTGCTACTGGTTATGTACACCAAAATGCTGCCCACCAAGTAAAAGTTTTCAATGACTCTTTAATGGATCCATTTAAAGCCATGGTAGAGAAAGAATTAGGTGTAAAATTATTAAGCATAATGTATTTAGGAAGAAGACATGTAAACTTACGTCAATGTAAAGATGAAGTTAATGTACAAACACCCTCTGACCTTGCTGGAATTAATTTGAGAATGCCAGGGACTGATGCATGGCAATTTTTAGGTAAGGCTCTAGGAGCAAATCCTACACCAATGGCATTTACAGAAGTTTATACAGCTCTTCAAACTAAATCTGTTGATGGTCAAGATAATCCACTTCCAACAGTTGTGGATGCAAAATTCTATGAGGTTACTTGCCAAATAGCACTTACATCTCATTTAGTAGATTTAAATTATGTTGCTTTTTCAAAAGCTGTTTGGGATAACTTAAATTCAGACCAACAAGCTACAGTACAAAAGGCAGCTGTTGATGCAGCTGAAAGTGCTCGACAAATCCAACTTCAAAAAGAAGAGGACTTAGTAGCTTTCTTAAAAGAGCAGGGGCTTGAAATTTATGAACCAAACCTTGCAGCATTTAGAAGTCATGTTCAAAAAATGTATTTAGAAACAGATGCCTCTGATCCATGGCCTGATGGAGTCTTAGATAAAATTAATTCATTAGGTAATTAAAAAAAATGCGTGAAGTTCTATGGAAAATATAAAAAGTAGAATTATTCACGCTTTTGAAATTGTGGCGGCCTTAATGATGGCCGCCATGTTTGCAACTTTTATTCTACAAGTTACTATACGATATACTGCACGTGCAGAATGGATAAAAGAAATTTTTCCTTTTCTTGATCCAACTCTTTATGGATGGACACTTGATTTTTGCCTTTTGATGTGGATTTGGATGGTTTTTTGGGGAAACGGCTTAATAGTTAGACAACGGGATCACGTTATTTTTGATATGCTATATACCAATGTTACTCCAAAAATACGCAAATGGCTAGCTATTATTAGTGCTTTGATAATTGGTATTACTCTTTTAATTGTAATAGAACCTACTTGGAGTAAGTTTTATATTTTAAGATTGAAAAAAACAGCAACGCTTTCAAATGTTTTTGGAGATTGGATACGTGTAAGAGATATTTATATGGTTTTCTTCATATTTTGTATTGCTGTATCAATTCGTTATTTTTATAGAGCCTATTATGTTTATAAAAACTCTGCAGAATTTGATTTATTATATTCAGATGCTGATGAAATAAATTCATCGAGCGAGAATAAAAATGTCTTATGAGTTTATAATTTGTTTAATACTTTTATTTAGTTTATCAGCTATTGGTACACCTATAGCATATGCAATTTTTGTTGGTTCTTGTGCTTACCTTTGGATCGGAGGTCAAGGAATAGGTTTAGCAGGTAAAGTTATTTTAGATGGTTTATATAGTAGCTTTATTTTACTAGCGGTTCCATTATTTATTGTTGCAGCAAATATTATGAATGCTGGGACTATAAGCGATAGACTTTTAAGTTTTTGTGTAGCGGTAGTTGGTAGGTTTAAAGGTGGCCTTGGTCATGTAAATGTAGTGGCTAGTATAATATTTTCTGGAATGTCAGGGTCAGCAGTAGCTGATGCAGCAGGAATTGGAAAAATCATAATTAATATGATGGTTAAATCTGGTCACTATACTAGAGGTTATGCAGCAGCAATAACTGCAGCATCTGCCACAATTGGACCAATCATACCCCCTTCGATTCCAATGGTCCTATATGCATTGGTTTCTAATAGTTCAATAGGTTATCTTTTCCTTGGAGGTATAATACCTGGAATATTAATGGGAGCTGTCCTTATGGCTATGAACAGTTTAATAGCAATTAAAAGAGGATATGAGCCTGAAGAATCTGTACCTTTACAGGAATTACCTAAAATAACTTTTAATGCATTTCCAGCATTATTAATGCCCATCATATTGTTATATTGTATTTATGGAGGCGTAACAACTCCAACTGAAGCTGCAGCTGTAGCAGCTTTTTATGCACTTATTTTAGCTTCAATTTTTTATAGGGCACTATCTTTTTCTAATTTTTATAGAATTTTAGTAGAGTCAGCCCGCTCGTCAGCTGCAGTTGGTTTAGTCATAGGTGGAGCTTTAATTTTAAATTACATTGTAGCTTCTGAAAATATTCCAGATATAATTGCAGGATATCTTGTGGGATTAGATGTTTCTCCATTATTATTTCTTATTGGTGTAAATATATTAATTCTATTATTAGGATGTATACTAGATGCCACAACTTTAATTCTCGTAATCATTCCACTTTTTTTGCCCTCTTGTAGGGAGTTAGGAATAGATTTTGTACACTTTGGAGTAGTAGCAGTTGTTAATTGTATGATTGGTTTAATTACTCCTCCCTATGGCGTTTTATTATTTGTAATTAATGCAGTATCTAGAATACCATTAGGTGAAATTATCAAGGAAGTTATTCCTTTTCTATTTGTTTTAATAATAGCACTTTTTATGATGGTTTCTATACCTGACCTAGTATTATGGTTGCCACGGCAGTTTGGATATGAAGGATAAAAAAACTAAATTTTAAAGTTAAATAATTTTTAAATTTGATGAAAATATGAAATCTATACTTGTTGTTGGTTTAGTAACTGTAGACTTAATTTATTATTTAAATAAATTACCTAACAAAGGAATTAAATACGTTTCAAAAAAACAAATTTTCTCAACTGGAGGAAATGCATGTAATGCCTCTATAGCAATAACAAGGTTAGGTGGATCTGCAACATTTTTAAGTTCTATAGGAAATGATTTTTTTGGTCATTTTATTATAAAAGAACTCAAAAAGGAAAATATTAATACTGATCATTTATTAATTAAAAATAATATAAATACTTCAAACTCTTCCATAACGATAGATAATAATGGCGAAAGGCAAATAGTTAACTTTAGGTCTGATAATTTAGATTTTGATCAAAATAATTTTATAGAAAAAAATATATTTAATGCTTATTTGACAGATGGAAGGTTGAAAAATGCTAGTATATTTATTTTAAAAGAAGCAAAAAAAAATAAGAAACCTGGTGTTTTAGATGCTGAAACTCCTGTTTGTGAAAGATCTGTAAAAGAAGCCTCCCATGTTGCTTTTTCAATGCAAGGATTAGAATCTTTTACCAATACCAAATCAATTAAAAAAGCTTTAAAAATAGTAAAAAATTTTGCTAGTAATTTTTCATGTGTTACTAACGGTGAAAAAGGAGTATTTTTTCTAGATAATGATGATTTAGTACAACTTAAACCACCTAAAATTGATGCCAAAGACACACTAGCTGCTGGTGATGTATGGCATGGTGCATTTACATATGCAATTTCAATAGGAACTCCAATAGTAAACGCTTGTAAATATGCAAATTTAGCAGCATCAAAAAAATGTGAAAATTTGGGTGGGATTAAAGCTACACCTTATAAATTCAAAAATGATTATGTTAAATAAACAAAAAGGTTTTAAAATTTAATTATGAATAATAATTTTAAAATTAAATAAATATGAAAGGAATATTACCTAGTTTAAATACACCATTTTCTAAAAAAGGAGATTTAGACCTAAAATCATTAGAAAAACTTGTTAAACATACCATAAGAAGTGGTTGCAGTGGTATGCTTGGACTTGCTGTTGCAGGTGAAAACAAATTACTATCATTTCAAGAAAAAATAGCCTTTATTGAATTAGTAAAATATACAAATAAAGAAAGAATACCTTTTATAGTTAGTGTGAGCGATTTACAAAATGAAGATAGTATTAAATTATCCAAAATTGCAAAAAAAAATAACGCAACTGGAATTAATATACAGATCAATCAAAATACAAGTACTGCTGATAATTTAAAATTACTTAAAGAAATAGCTAAAGTTGGTCCTCAAATTATTATGGTTCAGGATTTAGATTGGCTTGGTACTGGTCTTAGTCAAAAAAAAATACTGAAATTATTTGATGAAATAAATAAATTTAAATGGCTTAAAATCGAAACTCAAAATGCAGGAAAGAAATACACAAAGATAAAAAAAATTACTAAAAATAAATTACATGTTTGTGGTGGTTGGGCAGTAACTCAATTAATTGATGCATTAAATAGGGGTGTAGATGCCTTTATACCCACTTGTTTAGAATTTTTATATGTAAAGGTTTACGATTTGTATAATAATGGACAAGTTAATAAGGCTAGGAATTTATTTAATGAAATTCTACCAATAATAAACTTTTCTAACCAAAATATTGATATTAGCATAAAATTTTTTAAAGAAGTACGTGTTAAAGAAAGAATATTCTCATGTAATTTTTGTAGGAAAAAAGAAGCAAAATTTGATAAATTTCAGCATGAAGAAGCTAATAAAATGTTGAATTTAATTAACAAATTAAATCAAAAATATTTTTATTGATTTGAATGAAAAGCTTTAACTATTAATTATTCATTCATTTTACTATTTTTGTTCATAGAATTATATTTAGATATTGTCTTATAATACTTATTAAAACCAATGGTTTCCTTTATTTCATTAAAGTTAAGCATTTGATTATCTGTTGGTTTATTTTGTTTAAGTAATTCTAATACATTTTTCATTGAACTCATTGATGCAGCTAAAAGTGTCAAAGGATGAAAAGCTATATTGAAACCTAATTCTTCTATTGAATGTAGTGGGAGAATTGGTGTTATACCACCTTCTAGCAAATTAATTATTTTCTTTGCTGGAATTTCTTTACAAATAATTTTCATTTCTTCAATGTTTTTTGGAGCTTCTATGAATACTATATCAGCTCCCAACTTATGATACTCTTGACCTCTAATTATTGCTTCATCGAGATCATGTGTATGATTAGCATCTGTACGTCCAATTATAACTATATCACCAACATCATCTCTTATATCAGCTACAGCTTTTATTCTATCGTAAGACTCTTCTCTGTTTACTACTTCTTTTCCTGGAGTATGACCACAACGTTTTGGTAAAACCTGATCTTCAATAATTATTCCTGCACAACCTAATTTTATAAATTCTTCAGCAGTTCTTCTAACATTCATTATATTACCATAACCATTATCGGCATCTACAATTAAAGGAATAGAAATAGATTCTTTAATATTTCTTGCTTGATCATAAACCTCAGAAAAGGAAATTAACCCCAGATCAGGCATACATAACCGTGTGGCTGATGTTGAAAATCCAGATAAAACTGTCAAGTCAAAACCAGCATTTTCAATCATTTTAGCAGATAAAGCATCAAAGCAACATGGAGCTGAAATAAAATTTTTACGCTTAAGTAGTTTTCTAAAATTCAAGGCTGAATTATTAATGTATTTCATAAAATAGCCTTTCAGATTAAAATTAAAACTAAAATCAAAGTTTAATTATTCATTTTGCCTAATCTTATACTATAGTCTACAGCTAAAGCATATTCTGGATCGTCATCACTATCAATCATCAATTGGCCCGTTCTTGTTAGTAGATAATGGCAATCTCTACTTAAATGTCTTAGTTTGATTTCTCTACCTGATTTTTGATACCTCTCTGCAATATCTTCTATTGCTTTCAATGCTGATTGATCAACAACTTTTGAATTGTTAAAATCAAGAATAACAACTTTTGGATCAGTTTCTGGTTTGAATAATTCTAAAAAACTCTCAACAGAGCCAAAAAATAAAGGGCCATCAATTTCATATACCTTTGCTCCTTTTTCGGTCGTAGACTCTCTTCCTATAGCATGAATTCTACTTGCAGAATTCCATGCAAATACTAATGCAGAGACTATAACTCCAACTACTACAGCTACAGCTAAATCTTCTGCAACAGTAACTACTGTTACCAAAATTATTACAAGAGCGTCTGATTTAGGAACTTTAGTTAATAGTCTTAATGAATTCCATGCAAAAGTCCCTATTACAACCATAAACATTACTCCAACAAGAGCTGCAATTGGAATTAGCTCAATTAAAAAAGAACCATACAATATAAAAAAAAGTAAAAAAAGCGCTGCAATAGAGGCAGACAGCCTTGATCTTCCTCCAGATTTTACATTAATCATAGACTGACCAATCATTGCGCATCCACCCATTCCACCAAAAAATCCTGTTACGGTATTAGCAGCACCTTGAGCAATGCATTCCTTACTAGCACCACCACGTTTTCCCGTGATTTCCCCCACTAGGTTTAAAGTAAGTAAGCTTTCAATCAAGCCTATTAATGCAAGAATAATTGCATATGGACCAATTATATAAAGGGTTTCCAACTCTAATGGAACAATAGGAATATGAAAAGCTGGAAGGTTACCTGAAATACTTGCCAAATCACCCACTACTGGAACTCCAACATCGAAATATATTACAAAGGCTGAAATAATAATAATTGCAGTCAACGGGCCTGGTATAATTTTAGTAACCTTGGGTGTTGCCCATATGATAAACATAGTTACCGCAACTAATAGAATTGAAAAGGACATCATATCGCCTGTCATCCAATGGAGTTCTCCCATCTTATCCATTGTTTGAAATTGCCTTACTTGTGCTAAGCCAATAACGATGGCTAATCCATTTACAAATCCTAACATTACTGATTGAGGAACCAATCTTATAAATTTTCCCAATTTAAAAACACCAGCTAATATTTGCAAAATACCCATCAAAACTACAGTTGCAAATAAATACTCAACACCATAATCCTCAACTAATGAAATCATAACAACAGCAAGAGCCCCTGTTGCACCAGAAATCATCCCAGGTCTCCCACCAAAAAGGGCAGTAATTATTCCAACAATAAAAGCAGCATACAAACCAAATAAAGGGGGCACTCCAGCAACAAATGCAAATGCAACAGCTTCAGGAACTAATGCAATCGCAACAGTTAATCCTGCAAGTATTTCAATTCTAAAAAAAGAGATGGAATATGGATTATCTTTAAGATTAGAATTATTAAAATTAAAGTTTTTAACAAATGATGAAAAATTAGATTTTAACAATAAAATAACCTCTATGGTTTCGGATTATGATAAATTTGTATACTATTAAAAAAAGTAGATCGTATTTTAGATAATAAGTAATAGGTAAAATTGCAAATGATTAAAAAAATAGAAATCAGTTTCAAAAAACAAATTTTTATGAAAACAATTGGGGCATATTTAGGAAAAACTAAAAGCGGATATTGTGAAATAATTTTGCCTTTTAATAAAAAAATTACTCAACAACATGGTTTAGTACATGGTGGTATATTATCGACAATAGCTGACAATGCATGTGCTTTTGCTGCTTTTTCATTAATGAAAGACACATTTCAACCTTTGACAATTGAATTTAAAATAAACTTTTTAACACAGCAAGACTATAACTATTTAATAGCTAAAGGAATAGTTTTAAGAGCAGGTAAATCAATAACACACACTAAATCTGAAATTTATTCAGTATTAAAAAAGAAAGAGACACTCATTTCATTTTCCACTGCTACAATAAAATCTACAAAAATAATTAAAGAGTTATGAAATTTCTTATTAATCTATATATTATCATGTCATAAAAATATTCTTATTATAGTTACTTTATACTTGACATTAATTGGATAATGAAACAAATGAATACTTAAATTAAATATAATTAACAGGTAGAAAAATGTATGCGGTTTTCAAAACTGGAGGCAAACAGTATAAAGTAAAATCAGGTGATATATTATCTGTTGAAAAACTAGTAGCAGATCTTGGAGATAAAGTAAGATTTAATGAAATACTAGCTTTAGGTGGGGATAATCCTTTGATTGGTACTCCTTTGGTTGATGGAGCATGTGTAGAAGCTGAAATATTAAATCAAGCTAAAGGAAAAAAAGTTATACATTTTGTTAAACGTCGCAGAAAACACTCTTCACAAAGGAAAAAAGGACACAGGCAAGATCTTACCATACTAAAAGTTTTGGATATTAAATCAGATCAAAAGGTAAATGAAGAAGCTAGCTTTGAAATAGTAGGAAAAGTTACAAAAAATTCCAAAGTTTCTACATCTAAAATAGCAAATACAGGAAAAGATAAAAAAGCTAGTCCTAGTAAAGCAATTAATCCTGAAATAAAAACAAAAAGTGTGAAATCTTCTAAAAAAACATCAGATGTTAAAAAGGATGTTGAAAAAAAAGTAACACCTAAAAAGAATATAGAAAAAACATCTAATAAAAAATAGAGGGAAATACTATGGCACATAAAAAAGCAGGCGGCTCATCTAGAAATGGCCGTGACTCAGCTGGTAGAAGATTAGGTGTTAAAAAGTTTGGTGGAGAAAACGTAATCTCTGGTAATATAATTGTCCGCCAAAGAGGGACTAAATGGTGGCCTGGAAATAACGTTGGAATTGGAAAAGATCACACTATATATGCCACATCAGATGGTAAAGTAAAATTTCATAAGGGCCTTAAAGGAAGAACATTTATTTCTATTGTTTAAAAATAATTTCTAGACTCCTAAAAGCAAAATGGTTGAGCTTTTAAATGTTGCTTGACAATTATTCCATCGGGTTACTTTTATTTGCAGTTTCTATGGTGGCAACTCCAGGACCCGCAAATATGATTTTATTAAATGCGGGATCACAATTTGGTTTTAAAAAGGCTATTCCTTTTGTGTTTGGAATTATATTATCTAAACAAATAATTATTTGGCCAATCGGATTCGGAATTCTTACATTTTTTGAACTTTTTCCAAATTTTGTTAATTTTATAAAGTTTTTATCATGTACATATATCATTTGGTTGGCATGGAAGTTATCTAATTTCAAAATAAACGATAATAAAGAATTAAAAAAACCACCTTCTTTTTTTCATGGACTACCTGTCCATCCTACTAATCCCAAAGCTTGGGCTATGGTTAGTGTTGGTTTTTCTAATTATACAAATCCAAATGAAAGTCTTTTGATTTCAACCTTAATCCTTGCAACTATTTTTATAATAATTCAATTCATTTTTCATAATCTTTGGTGTTTTTTTGGGGTTCAGCTAAAAAAAATTTTTCAAAACACAAAATATGAGATTTGGCTAATGAGGTTTTTATCCCTATTAATGCTTGGTAGTTTAGTATTATTATTTTTAAAATAAATAATCCTAATAATTAACGTTATAAAAATGAAATTTCTTGATTTAGTAAAAGTTTATATAAAATCTGGAAACGGTGGATCAGGTGCTCTAAGTTTCAGAAGAGAAAAATATATTGAAAAAGGTGGACCAGATGGAGGTAATGGAGGTAATGGAGGCTCAGTTTGGGCAATACCTGACAAAAGCCTAAATACACTTATAGATTTTAAATATAAGCAACACCAATTTGCAAAAAATGGTAAACCAGGACAAGGAAAGAAAAAAACAGGTGAAACTGGTCAAGATATTTTTCTGAAAGTACCCCTAGGAACAGAAATTTTAGATGAGTATCAACAGATAATTTTAGGGGAAATAAATAGCGAAAATGATAAAGTATTACTTCTTCCAGGTGGAACTGGTGGATTAGGAAACCATAATTTCAAGACTTCAATAAATCGTGCACCGAGAAAATTTACTTCCGGTGGTATTGGTTTAGAAAAAACTATATATCTCAGACTAAAATTAATTGCAGATTTAGGTTTAATTGGACTGCCAAATGCTGGAAAATCTACATTCCTATCAATTACATCAAATGCAAATCCAAAAATAGCAAATTATCCTTTCACTACTTTAATTCCAAAACTTGGTGTGATTTCAATTTTAAATTCAAATATTACTATTGCTGATATACCTGGATTAATTAAAGACGCTCATAAAGGTAAAGGTGCTGGAATAAGATTTTTAGGTCATATAGAAAAATGTAAAGTTCTTTTACATTTAATTGACGTATCATCAAATCACCTACTTACAGATTATAAGACAGTACTCAATGAACTAAATGAATATAATAAAGAATTACTAAATAAACCTCGTATTACGATACTAAATAAAGTTGATTTAATAAATGAAAATACTTTAAATAAAAAAATAAAATTATTAGCCCAATATGAAAAAACAATTTATCCTATTTCAGCAATTAATTTTACAGGTATAAATATTTTATTGAAAAATTCTGTAAAAAAGATTGTTGAAAATAAAATAGAAAAAGAAAAGACAAAAAACAAATGGGATCCAATAGATTAATTTTAGATAATAAAAATTGTCCACAAATTTTAAAAGCAAATACTATAGTTATAAAAGTAGGATCATCTATTCTGGTTGATCCCATAAAGAATACTCTTAAACAAGATTGGCTTAATTCATTTTTAGATGAAATTGCAGTATTAAGGAAAAATAACAAAAAAATTATTATTGTTTCTTCTGGCTCTATTGCTCTAGGTAAATCAGTTTTAAAATTTACTTCTAAAAAATTAAAATTAGATGAAAGCCAGGCTTCTGCTGCAATTGGACAAATAAAATTAGCACAATCTTACGATTTGATTTTAAAAAAATATAATATTAATACAGCTCAGGTTTTATTAACATCAGATGACAGCCAAAATAGAAGACGTTATTTAAATATAAGATCAACATTTAAATCATTATTAAACATGGGAATTATTCCAATAGTAAATGAAAATGATACAGTTGCTACAGAAGAAATTAAATTTGGTGACAATGATAGGTTGGCTGCTCAAGTAGCCTTAATTACTGAAGCAAATCTTTTAATATTATTATCAGATATTGATGGACTTTATGAAAAAGATCCAAATCTAAACCCTAATACTAAACATCTACCAGTTATAAATGAAGTCACAAAAAAAATGTTAGAAATGGCTAGCCAATCAACCTCCATAAATTCAAAAGGTGGAATGATTACTAAATTAGAAGCTGCAAAAATAGCAATGAATGGCGGATGTGAAATGATTATTGCAAATGGATTAAAAAATTTTCCACTGAGTAATTTTTCATATGAGAAAGAAAAATTTACTAGGTTTATTCCTAAAGATGATATTAAAACACTTAGAAAGCAATGGATACTTTCTATAAAAACAAAAGGTAAACTATTTTTAGATAAAGGTGCAATTGAAGCTATAAATAATCATAAATCTTTGCTACCAGCTGGTGTTATTAAAGCGATTGGTAACTTTGAAAGAGGTGATGCTGTTGAAATCATATCCGAAAATAATGAAAAAGTAGGTCAGGGTTTATCTGGTTATTCATATAGCGAGGTTGAAAAAATAAAAGGATGTAAATCGAACGAAATAGAAGAAAAATTAGGTCATCCTGGAAGGGTAGCGTTAATTCACATAGACGATTTAGTTTTAAGCTAGGAAATCAAATGACGAAAAATATTGAAAAATTAGTTAAAGAACTTGGAAAAAAAGGTAAAAAAGCAAGTCTTTTAATGTCAAATATATCTATTCAGAAAAGAAATGAAGCATTAGATAATATTTCTGCTTTAATTAATTCCAAACAAGATTTAATTCTAGAAGCAAATAAAAAAGACTTAAAAAAAGCAATTAAAAATAATTTAGATGATGCAAAGATTGATCGATTATCTTTAAATGAAAAAAGGATAAGAGATATTCGATCAAGTTTACAAGATATAATTAATTTTGGAGATCCAATAAATAAAATTTTAGATACAAAAGAAAGACCTTCTGGAATTAAAATAAAAAAAATTTCAACTCCAATTGGGGTTATAGGAATTATATATGAAAGTAGACCAAATGTAACAATTGATGCTGCAGCATTATGTATTAAATCAAGTAATTCTGCAATTTTAAGACCTGGTTCTGAGAGTTACCAATCTTGTTTAGCATTATTTAGGTGTATAAATGAAGCTTTAATTCAAGCAGGACTACCAGAAAATTTAATTCAAATAATACCAACCACTGACAGAAGTGCTGTTAAAAATTTAATTCAAATGACAGACTATGTAGATGTTATAATTCCTAGAGGAGGTAAAAATTTAGTTAAATTAATACAAAATAATGCAAAAGTACCAGTTTTCGCACACCTAGAGGGAATAGTTCATACATATATTCATAATGATGCAGATCCAAGTATGGTTGAAAAACTAATAATAAATTCCAAATTGAGAAGACCTGGTATTTGTGGTGCTTTAGAGTGTCTTCTTATTAACAAGTCATATTATGAAATGCATGGGGAGAAATTAATAAAAAAATTAATAAATAAAGGCATCGAAATTCGTGGTGATAAAATAGTAAGTAAGATTAATGGAGTAAAGTTAGCTAATCATAATGATTGGGGTAAGGAGTTTCTTAAGAAAATTTTAGCAGTAAAAGTAACAGATGATCTTCAATATGCTATTAATCATATCAATAAATATAATTCTAATCATACTGATTCAATTATTACAGAAAATAAAAGAGTTGCAGAACAATTTTTTTTGGAGGTAGATAGTGCGATTTTAATGCATAACGTTTCAACACAATTTGCGGATGGAGGAGAATTTGGTATGGGTGCAGAAATTGGAATTGGCACAGGCAAATTACATGCACGGGGTCCAATTGGAGCAAATGAACTAACTAGTTTTAAATTTGTAGTAGAGGGTAAGGGAATTTTAAGACAATAATATTATAATATTATCTTTTCCAAACTCTTACAGGACCACAATCAATATGAACAAATCCTGATCTGGGATAACTACCAACACCACCACTCATACATGCTTTAGCGGCATTTGCAATTTGTGAAACTGATCTATTATCTAATCTTAAATCTGCAGCCATACCTTTAATATGATATGAATTTCTAGCAACTCCACTGTTTGAAAAAGATAACATTTTATTGGTTCTAGCAGTTCTATAACCAGACAATAATTGCATGGTTTCAGAAGTATCTAGAAGTGCTTGAGTTGCAGCAATGATATCAACATTGGCAACGTCATAAGTTATAACTTTGTTTTGGCGCCAATCTCTCATAAAGTAGTTTACTTCTTTAAGAGCTTCAGAAATGTAAGTTCCTTCAATCCAATATACCAGATTAATTTTTTCAGATGTTTTATTATTTTTTAATTTAATTACTCTTATATCACCAGCATTTCTTAATAAACCAGGTGTATTAGAATATACAGGTGCAGCAGCAGCGGCAAAAGCCCCACTAAGTATTGTGCAAAATTTTCTTCGTGACACCATATGTATTATACCATATATTTTACTAATAAATTAAAAAACTTGCAGAATCCCTGCCAAACTGTAAAAATCTATTAATTTTAACCTGATTACTATTTTTGTATACAATAACTTATTGAATCTTAGTGTTTTTTTTTAAAATGTCAACTTTAATTAATAACTATATAATTCGCTAATATTAAATAAATTTACGACGAATATTTAATCTTGTTAAATTTTTAATTTATGTCATCTATTAGATTAATTGAGTTGAAATGAGTATTAAGTTTAAATAGGATTATATGTAAATGAAAAAAATTATTTTTAAATTAAGCCTTATATATATTTTTACTTTTTTGCTTTGTTCAAAAATTTATTCAAACGAGCAGAAAAATTTAATATCTGAAATTAGAAATTTGCTTGAATTTAGCAATACTATTGATGCATCAATAAAGTCTTATTACTCAAAAAATTTATATCAACCTTTTTGGCAAAATAATAAAATTAAAACTAATGAATTTATAAATGAATTAAAAAATGCCTACCAAGAAGGTATTCCAATTGCAAGATATGGCTTAAAAGATATAGAAAAATTAGCTTCTTCTTCAGAATTTAATGATCTTGCTAAATTAGAAGTTATTTTAACAGAAAAATTTTTATTATACTCCCAAGATTTAAGTGTTGGAATTGTTGATCCACTTTCCCTGTCATCATTTATTGATATCAAAAGAGAAAAACCACCATCAGAAAATTTTCTAAATAATCTTAATGATTATTTAGATATAAAAATTTATTTTGAAAATTTAAGACCAAATAATCCAGATTATCTTAAGTTAATGAAAGAGTTAGCAAACCTAAAAGACATTAAAAGTAAAAAAATAAAAATTACATCAGTACCCAATGATATTACACTTGAAGTCGGTATGTCTCACCCAAATATAATTCAACTAAGACAACGTTTATTTGAATTAAATATACACCAGGATACATCTAATTCTGAAACTTTTGATAAAGAATTATTAAAATCAGTAATGCTTTTTCAAGAATATAGTGGATTAGATTCAGATGGTGTAGTTGGAAAAAAAACTTACCAAGCACTTAATCTATCTATTGATACAAAATTAATGCAGGTCCTAGTAAATCTAGAAAGATTAAGATGGTTAAATTTTAACTTTGGAAAAGATTATATTTTGATCAATCAAGCTAATTATGAAGCTAAATATGTAAGCAATAATAATATCTTATGGCAATCTAAAGTTGTTATAGGGTTACCAGATTATCAAACTGCAGAATTTTTTGACCAAATGACACATGTTATCGTAAATCCAACTTGGCATGTTCCAAAAAGTATTGCAGTAGATGAATACTTACCAAAAATTCAAGAGGATCCAGAATTTTTAATTAATAATGATATGTTATTGTTTGTAAGAGGAACTAATAAAACAATAGATCCTAACCTAATTGATATGAGTGTATTTACTGTAGATAATTTTCCATTTGAAATAAAACAAAATCCAGGAGATTTAAATGCACTAGGTCAGGTAAAATTTATGTTTCCAAATAAACATAGTATATATATGCATGATACCCCAATGAAAAAATTATTTTCAAAAGATTTAAGAGCTTTTAGCCATGGTTGTGTAAGGCTAGCTCGGCCTTTTGAATTTGCAAATGCTTTGTTATCAGGTGATGAAAATGTAGATTATTCAAAATTTTATTCCGCATTAAATAGTACTGAAGAAACTAGATTTAATCTTGAAAACTTTATACCAGTTTACATGTCATATAGAACAGTAATTTTTGACGATTTTGGAACTATTAATTATAGACCAGATATTTATGGTAGAGATGCATTAATTTATTTATCTTTATTTTCTTATGAAATAAATAAAGATGCGTAATAGGTTTTAGTTTTTTATTTTGTGAGGATGAAATGATTTCTTTAGCTGAAATTGCAAAGGCTTTAGACTGTGATTTCCGTGGAAATGGTAATTTAATTTTTTCTTCACCAGCAGAACCCTTAATTGCTAAAAAAGATCAAATAGCAATTGCAATAGATAAAAAATTTGAAAACCAACTTTTTAACACAAAAGCTAAAGGAGCAATCATTAGTAATTTATTTGATTGGAAGACAACTAATCTTGAAGGAGTTGTCATAGCCAAGAAATCAAAAATTACTTTATCCAAATTAACTTCTTTATTTCAATCTTTAAACAACGACAAAAAATCTATCAATTATAATTCATTTATAGATTCTTCGTCTAAAATTGGAGCTAATCCTGATATAGGATCTTTTGTATTTATAAATAAAGGGACAAAAATAGGAAAAAACGCAAATATTGGTAATTTTGTTGATATAGGTAAAAATGTAATAATAGGAGATAATTGTTTAATTAAATCAGGAGTAAAAATATCTGATAACACCACTATTGGTGATAATTTTATTTGTCATCAAAATGTTGTAATAGGCTCAGATGGATTTTCTTTTCACACTCAAAATGGAGAAAATATCTTAGATAGATTAAAAGAAGAAAGTTCCTCTTCTAAGAATTCTTTTGTAAGAGTTGGATCAATAGGTGCTGTAGAAATTGGAAATAATGTGGAAATTGGCTCCAACTCATGTATTGATAAGGGGACAATTAAAAGTACTATTATTAAATCTGGTACTAAACTTGATAATTTAGTTCATATAGCCCATAACGTTGAAATTGGTAATGATTGTTTAATATGTGGTCAAGTAGGTATAGCTGGCAGTACTAAGGTCGGTAATAATGTTGTCATGGGAGGTCAAGTAGGAATTGCTGATAATCTTTATATCGGTGATAATGCTATATTAGCTGGCAAAACTGGAGTATCAGCTAATGTACCAGCTAGAAAATTTATGATGGGAAATCCGGCAATGGAAATGAAAAAAAATGTTGCCTCTTACATGTCTCTTAGAAGACTTCCTAGAATTCAAAAAAGAATAAACGAATTAAATAAATTAGTTGATGAAATTTTTTCTAAAATTAATAAAAAATAGTTTGTAAAAGATTTTTAGGTGAATTTACAAATGTCAGAAAGTGTTAAATACAAAATAATTGAAATTTTATCTGAACAAACCTTATTAGATCCTAGTGAAATTAAGGAAAATCTAACACTTGAGGATTTAGGAGTAGATTCATTAGCTTTGGTTGAAATAGTATTTTCAATTGAAGAGACTTTTAACATAACTATTCCATTCAATGCAAATGATCCAACAAACTCAACATTCGACATAAGCAATGTGAGTTCAATCATTAGTGCAGTTGAAAATTTAGTTAACTTGGCTTCAGGAAAAAATTAAGTATGAATCGTGTTGTAATTACAGGAGCAGGTGTTGTAAGCTCTTTAGGTAAAGACTTATCTTCAAATTTTAATTCCTTATCAGAAGGAAAAAGTGGTATAAGTAAGATTGATTTTCTAAATTCGAACAGATTATCTATAAAAATTGGCGGTCAGATAAAAAATTATAACCCAGATATTCATTTTACCAAACAAGAAAAATCAATATATGATAAATTCACCCAATTTGCACTTATTGCAACTAAACAAGCAGTATCATCATCTGGTTGGGAATTCCAAAAAAATGATAACTCAGATATTGGAGTTATATTAGGGACTGCTGGAGGTGGCCTACAAACACAAGATGAAAATTATAGACAGGTATATGAAGAAGGTAAAAACAGAGTACATCCATTAATTGTTCCAAAATTAATGAATAATGCTGCTGCTAGCAATGTTTCAATTAAATTTAATGTGCAAGGGCCCAGTTTTACAATAGCATCTGCATGTTCTTCCTCAAATCATGCAATGGGTCAAGCTTTTAACTTAATTCGATCTGGAGTTATAAAAGCTGCAATTACTGGAGGTTCTGAAAGTATGCTTTGTTTTGGAGGAATTAAAGCATGGGAAGGGTTAAGAATAATGTCTAAAGAAGCATGTCGTCCGTTTTGCAAAAATAGGGATGGTATGGTACAAGGAGAAGGTGCAGCAATATTCATATTTGAAAATTATCGAGATGCAAAAAAACGAGGTGCAAATATTTTAGCAGAAGTAGCTGGTTTTTCGATGACATCAGATGCTAAAGATATTGTAAACCCAAGTAAAAAGGGGGCAGCAAGAGCAATTATTGGTGCTTTAAATGATGCAAAATTTAATCCAGAAGATGTGGAATACATCAATGCACATGGTACTGGAACTTTAGCAAATGATAAAACTGAATGTGCTGCCATAAAAGAAGTGTTTAAAAGTCATGCAAAAAAACTAATGATCTCGTCAACAAAATCAATGCATGGCCATTTAATTGGAGGTACAGGGGCAGTCGAATTATTAGGTTGTTTATTGGCATTAAATAAACAAATAATTGCTCCTACAATAAACTTTTTAAAAAAAGATCCAGATTGTGATTTAGACATAGTGCCAAATACAGCTAGGCAAAAAAACGTAAAATGTATATTATCTAATTCATTTGCTTTTGGCGGAACAAATGCAGTTTTAGCATTGAAAAAATTTTCCTAGCTATTTTGGCATTATACTATTGTAAACTTTACCAAAATTGTCCAAATCAACATCAACTATAAATTTATTATTTGGATTCCTAATATCAATCATATAAATAGCAAGGTTTGCACCGTTCATAAATAGATCTATCCCTTGTTTTGTAAGACCAAATTGAGATGTACAACCTAGCTGGTCACAAAATAAAAATTGCTCTGTAAAAGGTTCAGCAGAATCCACAGCAAGAGTTATACCATTTGGTAAAATTGGGACAATAGAATCATAAGGAATGAATATTGTAATAAGTGAGTCTGCGACAGTTTCACTATTTTGATTTATCCTTTCTATAATAAACCTAGCTGCTCTTTCACCTTGAACATCAAGAGCAAATTGTACACCAACACATTGATTTTTTTCATTTTCACAAATTTGCAACCAATTTCCATATTCTGCTTTAATTTGCTCATTAGAATTTAAAATGCCAGAATTATCACCATTCTGAGGGTATGAAGGATAAGACAAAAAATATATAAGAAAAAATATAGAAAATAAATTTATAATTTTAATTTTACTATAAACTGAAAAAGACATAACATTTAAAAAACATAATTAATTTAATTTTGCTAGCTTTATTTTGGTAATTTTATTTTTTTCTTTTGTTAAAATTTCAAATCTAAATCCGTAAAAATTGAAAACTTGACCTACATTAGGGATATGTTGAGCCTCATGTATGACTAATCCGGCAATTGTATTAGCTTCGTTATCTGGAAGCAACCAATCATAAGCTCTATTTAAATCCCTTATACTCATTCCACCATCTATTATGAACTTACCGTCAGAAGTATCAATCATTTGATCTACTTCTATATCATGTTCGTCAGATATTTCACCAACTATCTCCTCTATTATATCTTCTAAGGTAATTAAACCTCTTAAATCTCCATATTCGTCTACAACAAGTGCAAAATGAGCTTTTCTTTTTAAAAATTGGCGCATCTGAAGATCAAGGGTTGTAGTTTCAGGTATAAAATATGGCTTCATTGCAACTTTCATAATATCAAATTTTTTAATATCAAAATTTTTTGATCCAATTGATGAAAGAACACTTGTTTTTCTAAGCAAATCTTTAGCATGAAGAATACCCACAACATTTTCTTGATCATTTTTAAAAATAGGGATTCTAGTATATGGTGATTTAAGGCATTTCTCTAAAATCTTTTTTGGTGGATCATCAGCATCAACCATCTCAATTTGACTTCTATGTAACATGATTTCTTCTACTACTCTTTCTGGGAGATCAAGTACTCCTAGCAAACGATCCCTAGCATCTTTTTTAACAGAGCCTTCCGAATGATGAAGAGCTATAGCTCCTGCAATTTCATCTGAAGCAAGAATATGTTTGCTTGGATCAATTTTTAAACCCAATAAACTTAGAAGTAATTGAACAAATTTTCTCACAAAAATCATAATTGGTGAAAAAATATAAATAAAAAACAAAACTAATGGTGCAACTCTTCTTGCAGCTGTTTCTGGATTATTAATTGCATATGTTTTAGGTAAAAGCTCAGAAAAAACTAAAATTAGGACAGTCATACAAAAAGTAGCAATAAAAACTCCATTATCACCAAAAAACCGCACAAAATAGGCTGTTGCTAAAGATGTTGCCAAGATATTTACTAAATTATTGCCTAATAAAATCGTTCCAATTAAGCTCTCATTATCATTTGTAATATCTAATGCTTTTTTAGCTCCATTTGATCCTCTATCACTCATACTTCTAAGTTTAGGTCGACTTGATGCAGTAAGAGCAGTTTCAGAACCTGAAAAAAAAGCGGACAATATTAAAAGAAATAATACAACCACAGGGCTACCCCAAATAGCAATATTAAAATAAGATATTAATTCGATTCCTGTCATTAAATTTACCTTTTAATTTAAACTAATTTTTGCTAGTGGATGATTTTTTAAGACTAATAACTTTTTTTTATCATCTAACACATGGGTATATATTTGAGTAGTAGCAATATCTGAATGACCTAATAGACTTTGAATAACTCTGAGATCAGCACCATTGGACAAAAGATGTGTAGCAAATGCATGTCTAATAATATGCGGTGAAATTTTTTTACTGCCTAATCCCGCATGATTGGAAATTTTTTTTAAAATATTAAAAAATTGTACTCTACTTAGATGTCCTAATTTTGAATTTGCTGGAAATAAAAATTTTTTTGATTTTTCTTTGATAATCATTTTATTCCTATATTTAAGCCATTTATTTACAGCATTTTTTGCAGAACTTGAAATTGGCACTAACCTCTCTTTATTACCCTTTCCCCTTATTAAAAAAAGTTCAGAATTCTTATTAATAGCATTTGAAGGAATAGAAACAAGTTCACTTACTCTCAATCCAGTTCCATATATAAGCTCAAGTAATGTATTGTTTCTAATATTATTTATTATTTTACTATCAGCAATTTTTGAAGAATTTAATAATAAATTTATTTCTCTTATAGATAATGTTTCTGGTAATTTATTTACATATTTTGGGGATTTTAATTTAATACAAGGATTTTTGATTATCCACTTCTCTTCTATTGCAAACTTGAAAAAATGTTTATAACAAGATATTTTTCTTGCTATTGTTCTGTCAGAAGTATTTAATTTCTTTAATAGATTTAAATTTTCAATTATATATTCTTCCGATATAGTTTTTAAATTAAAATCTTCTTTATTTTGAAATAGTTGGGTTAAATCATTTTTATATGCATCAATCGAATTTAAACTAAAATTTTTTTCAGCCATTATTGACTCAAAAAAATAGTCTAACTTATTATTAATATTCATTTATGTCCCTAAATTTTTTTGAAATATTCCATAATTAATAATTCATTTGAAATAGCTTTAAAATCATTTAATAACCCAAGCCTTACCAATGATGCTAAGCCTGTTTGCATATCTATAATATCATAATTTAAACTGTTAGAAATTTTTAATATAGCATTTAGTAACACTAAACCATCTTGGTTTGAGTAATCATTTTTTGTATCATGCATAAAAGCAACATTTTCAGGATAGATACCATTACTTGCTTTTAAAATAGCATTTTGCAGTTCAGTATAATCCTTATTACTAATAGTTTTCAGACTTTCTTGTAAATGTACTTCTAGTAAGTGTTTATCTCTTTTATTTAAAACACTAATTAAATTTTTTAATTTAAGATCAATAATTATATCTCTCTCAAGAAGATCGCTATATTCTCCAGTTAAAATATTAGTTATTAAAATTAGATCATTTAATGGTTGGAAATTTGATATACTTGATTTGAGTTTTTTTCCATAAGAAATTGCAAAAGCAGTTAGTAATTTATTTTTTAAAAATTCGTCAATCATGATGTTTAAATGATTGGACAAATATTGATAATTATTAAAATCATACTGGATAATTCTATCTAGTTCTTGAACAAGTTTTGCTCTTGCCCAAACACCACCTGAAGTAGAGGGCTGTTTAATTTTGTATGTAGAAAATAAAATATTTGGATTAAGAGCTCCACTTTTTACAAGTTCTTCCGAAGCAACAATTCTGGACCTAATACTTTTACCTCTGCCTAAATTATTATAAAGAAATTTAACGCCATAATTTGGAATTTGTGTAGTAATGTTAGAAAAATTACATAGATAAATTATTACAGATTTATCTTCTTCACATTTATCTTTATTGATAATCTCTAATTCAGCTTCATGATCTAAATAATTTATTAGTAATTTTTCATGATCACTGTCTATTTCATTAATACTTGAAAAAGTTGCCAAAGATAAAGCTGCAGCATTCCAGTCGCCACTCCTAGCAAGGCAAATAATTTTATGAGCAGGTTCTAATGAATTATGATAGCCGTTCAAAATAGCTTTACAAAATCTTTCAAATCGATAAGTTAAGAATGAAATTTCAGACCATAAATCAGTCAAGTTTGGATCAAAAGTAGGTTCAGCATCTAAAATAAGAGCTTCTGCATCATCTAAAGCACCCATTTGAATTAATTTTAAAATTCTCTGCCTTAAAAAAATTGTACCGGAAAATTTTTCATCAACAGCAATAATAGGTGGATCTGTTTCAATAAGTAGAATTCTTTTTAATAATCGATTAAGATAATATAAATCACTAATTCTAATTTTTTTCAAAATGGTAGAAATCTCAATTTCATTGTTATTCTTCCAAATATCAGAATTTATTCCTATTTTAATACTAGGATAAATTCCAATTGAATTTTTGCTTATATTTGGAAGAACCATTTTCTCAATCTCGATATTACTATTTTCATCAATTTCAGATGGGTAAGTATAAAATACAGGAGGATCGTTTATTTTTTTTGCCAACCAATCAATTGCAGACATTGGCTCATCTGCAAATAAAAAATTTATTAAAATAAAAGATTTAAATGGTATAAAAATTATAAATAAGCATGATCGCAAAATCATTATTTTATCGGTACATTTATTACTAATAAATTATTAATTGGCGTAATATCAAATATAAAAGAGTAAACAAGGACAATAAGTATAAAAAATAAAAATAAAAAACAAATAAATTTTAATAATGTCCACATTTAAAAAGACAAACAAAAATAATAATAAAAATTATATTAATTTTAATTCAAAAAAAAAATATTTTCAAAAGTTTTTTAAAATATTATAAAATTAAAATCTCATATTTTTAATATAATTCTAAGAAATAAAATGTATAAATTAAAGAAAATGGTTGTTTTAGTTGGATTGATGGGGGCTGGAAAATCATCAATTGGTAATAAGCTATCTGATTTTTTAAATGTAGGATTTATAGACGCAGATAATGAAATTGAAAAAGCTGCAGGAATGACAATTGTAGAGATATTTGAAAAATTTGGTGAAAAATATTTCAGAGCAGGAGAAAAAAAAGTTGTTAGCAGGTTAATGTTACAAAAACCACAGGTTTTATCAAGTGGGGGAGGGGCTTTTATATCAGACGATCTACGTGAGTTAATTAAAAAGCATGGTTTTTCCATTTGGCTTAAAGCTGATTATGAAACATTGTGGCCAAGAGTTTCAGGAAAAAAAAATCGTCCATTATTAAACCAGTTAGAACCTGAAAAAGTACTAAAAAGTTTAATTAGGGAAAGAAATCCTATATATAGTGAAGCAGATATTACAATAGAAAGTAAACCCAAAGTTAGTCATTCCAAAATGGTAGAAAAGATTGTAGTTGAATTAAAAAAAAATCAAATGTTTGTTTAAATTATTGAAAATCAAATAAAATGAAATGTATTAATGCTTTATATAATGGGTTTACCCATAAAATATTAATAGGTAACAAGATTCACAACGAACTCATCCTATTTTTAAAGAAGAAAAAATTTAAATCTAAACTATGTATTGTTACAGATAAAAATGTTGCAAACCATCATTTATTATCACTTTTAAAATGTTTAAAAGATTCAAAAATAAATGCTGAAGTTTTGGTTCTTAATCCAGGAGAAAGAACAAAAAGTTGGTATAATTTAAAAAAAGTTGTTGAATGGTTAATATCTAATCAAGTAGAAAGAAATGATTTTATAGTAAGTTTAGGTGGTGGAGTTATTGGAGATTTAACAGGTTTTGCTTGTTCAATCACTAGACGTGGAATGAAGATTATACATATGCCCACAACATTATTGTCTCAAGTTGATAGTTCAATAGGTGGGAAAACTGGTATTAACTCGACACAAGGCAAAAACTTGGTTGGAACATTTCATCATCCCACATTAATTTTATCAGATATTTCTTTTTTAAAAACATTAAAAAAGAGGGAGTTTTTATCTGGATATGCTGAAGTAGTTAAAAAAGCTTTAATTAAGGATTATGATTTTTTTGAATGGTTAGAAAATAAAGATTATAACGAATTAAGACAAGACAAAAATATTATTGAGATAATATTTAAATCATGTGAAATTAAATTAAATTTAGTTCGGAAAGATGAAAAAGAACAAGGAGAAAGAGCTTTATTAAATTTAGGACATACATTTGGTCATGCTTTAGAGACTGCAAATCATTATTCAAAAAATTTACTTCACGGTGAGGCTGTGATAATTGGTTGCTGTCTTGCTCTCAATCTAAGTAGAAAATTTAATTTAATCGACACTGATCAATGTGAAAGAATAAGAAATCACTTTAAAAAATTGAACTTTTTTACTGAAATTAAACAAACAAATCTTAAAAATTTTACCGCTCAAAAATTATTAAATATTATGTATCAAGATAAAAAAGTTGTTAATAAGAAATTAAGTTTTATCTTATTAAAAAGAATTGGAGAAGGTCTTATTCAGAAGAATGTAGATGCTGATATAGTAAAAAAAGTATTAACTAATTCTATTAAAGGTTAATTGCTATATTAACTAAAATTGATTAAATATATAATATTAACTTTTAAAATTAAAAAAATGATATTTACATCTTCTTCGGATGAATTAAGTGAATTTTGTGGTGAATTAAATCAAAACTCAAATTATGTAGCTATTGATACAGAATTTATAAGAATTAATACTTATTTTCCTGAACTTTGTTTACTTCAATTAGCATACAAAAAAAATAATGATAAAAATATCATTGTTTTAGATGTTTTTAAAAAAGAAATAAATTTTAAACCTTTTATTGATATTCTAAAAAATAAAAAAATAACAAAAGTCTTTCATGCTGCAAGACAAGATTGTGAAATTTTTTTAAATTTATTCAATTTTTTACCTCAAAATATTTTTGATACACAAGTTGCAGCAATGGTTTGTGGTATTGGCGATCAAGAAAGCTATGAAAATTTAGCAATGAATTTTCTAAGTGTAAAAATTGATAAAACATATCAATTCATGGATTGGTCAAAAAGACCTTTGTCAAAATCTCAAATTAATTATGCCGCTAATGATGTGTTCTATTTATGTGATATATATGAAAAACAAAAGGAATTACTTAAAAAGCTTAAAAGAGACAATTGGATTATTGAAGAAAATCAAAAATTAACAAAAAAAAATACTTATGATCATAATCTAACATCAATTTATAAAAAAATAAGATTTAATAAAACCTCTAAAAATAAAAAATTAATTTTTGAATTACTTGATATAAGAGAAAAAATTGCAAAAAAAATTAATTTACCAAGAAATCAAGTTATTAAAGATGTTAATTTAATAAATCTTATAAAAAAATTACCAACAACAATTGAAGATTTTGAAAACATACCTTTATTTTCAAAAAAAGAATTGAATGGTATTTATGCAAAAAAAATTTATTCAATTATTGAAAGTTTTTTAAAAAGAGACAAAATCGAAAGCTCAGTTATAAAAGAAACTAATGAAAAATTACTTGATACTATTAACCTTTTAAAAATTTTGTTAAAATTTAAATGTAATGAATATAAAATTCCAACTAGACTTATTGCCTCTAACCAAGATCTAGAGGATTTTATATTGAATGAAAATTATAATATACCAGCTTTGAAGGGTTGGCGCTTTGATGTTTTTGGAAATGATGCAATTAGGTTAAAAAATGGTGAAATTGCTATTTTTATAGGTAAACAGGGATTGGATTTAATTAAATTAAACAAAAGATAAAATATAGGTAATCTATGAAAACAATAAATTTTGAAAATATATTAGAAGATTTTAACTTTTTAGAAAATTGGGAAGATAAATATCGTTACATAATTGATATTGGGAAGGAATTAGAAAAATATCCTGAAGAATTTCGAAATGAAGATTACCGAGTTATTGGTTGTGCAAGTCAAGTTTGGTTTTATCCAAAAATTGTAGAAATAAATGGTAAAAAAATCTTTTCATTTAAAGGAGATTCAGATGCAATGATAGTTCGAGGTTTAATAAAAATACTAACAACAATTTATAATGAAACTGAAGTTCAGGAAGCTAGTAATATTGACCCTTATAAAAAACTTGACTTATTAAATTTAAAAGAACACATCTCTTCACAACGATCAAATGGATTAAATTCAATTATTTTAAAGATTAAAGAATTTTTACCTAATTCTTAAAAAACTATTTTAATAAACATTGTACTAAAAAATTTTAGATATTAGGTCGTTTTTGTAGTAGGAAATGTCGAAATATAATTCATGTATGTTTAAACATAAATTAAATTTAAATATACTTATTTTTAAATAGATTTTGGTGTCTAAATGGAAAATATTGAAGATGAAGAAATTATCTTATCTGAATTAAATGATGAAGAATTAATGCTACAAATGCATGATGACTTGTATGATGGTTTGAAAGAAGAAATAGAAGAGGGTGTCAATATTTTCTTAGAAAGGAATTGGCAACCTTATGACATTTTAACAAAGGTTCTCGTTGAAGGTATGAGAATTGTTGGCATAGACTTTAGAGATGGAATTTTATTTGTACCAGAGGTACTTTTAGCTGCAAACGCAATGAAAGGAGGTATGGCTATACTTAAACCTCTTTTAATTGAAACAGGTGCTCCACGATTGGGAAAAATGGTTATTGGAACAGTTAAAGGAGATATTCACGACATTGGAAAAAATCTTGTTTCTATGATGATGGAAGGTGCTGGCTTTGAAGTTATTGATTTAGGAATTAATAATCCTGTTGAAAACTATTTATCAGCTCTTGAAGAAGAAAAACCAGATATTTTAGGAATGTCTGCGTTGTTAACAACAACAATGCCATATATGAAAGTAGTAATTGATTGTCTTGTAGAAAAAGGTATTAGAGATAATTACATCATTCTCGTAGGTGGTGCTCCTTTAAATGAAGAATTTGGAAAGGCAATTGGTGCAGATGCTTATTGTCGAGACGCAGCAATGGCAGTTGAAACCGCAAAAGATTTTATGAAAAAGAAACATAACCAAATGATAAGTAATTAAAATTCTGGTATTCTTAAGGTAAATGTATATTCAAAATAAGCCTAGATGGCAAATTAAAGAAAACCAAGTCACCAGTGAGCAATTATACTTGAATAGAAGAAAATTTATTAAAAATTCTACAAGTATTTTAGGGTCTACTGCTTTGTTATATAATTTTCTTGGTAAAGATTTGAATGCAACTCAAAAGAATGACAATTTTTTAAAATTTCAAATAAATAAAAAATACCACATACTTTCAGATATCACTCCAGAAAATCTTAGTTCTAAGTACAATAATTTTTTTGAGTTTGGATCTACTAAAAATATTTGGAAAGAGGCTCAAAAATTAGAAACAAAAAATTGGAAGTTAAAAATTACTGGATTGGTAGAAAAACCATTAACTTTTGAAGTAGAAGATTTAATGAATAAATTCAAACTTGAAGAAAGAATTTATAGACATCGATGTGTGGAAGCATGGTCCATGGTAGTTCCGTGGTTAGGTTTTCAAATGTCTAAGCTTTTAAAGCTTTGTAAACCTTTATCTTCAGCAAAATACATAAAATTTACTACTTTTTATAATCCTAAAATAGCAACTGAACAAAAAGCTAGGTGGTATCCGTGGCCGTATACTGAAGGTTTAACATTAGAAGAGGCTAAAAATGATCTTTCTTTTTTAGTATTTGGTGCTTATGGAAAAAATCTTCACAATCAATTTGGAGCTCCCATCAGATTACATTTACCTTGGAAATATGGTTTCAAATCCATAAAATCAATTGAAAAAGTAGAATTTACCGATAAACGTCCAGTAAGTTTTTGGGAGAATTTAGCATCTAATGAGTATGGTTTTTGGGCAAATGTAAATCCAGCAGTAGATCACCCAAGATGGTCACAAAAAACTGAACGGATATTAGGAGGAGGGGAACGTGAAACAGAAATTTATAATGGCTATGGTCCTGAAGTTTCAGCTCTTTATTCCAACTTTTCTAATTTGGGAGATAGGTTATTTAGGTAATTTTATAAGCTTTATATATTTAAACTTCTAAATAATCTTTCTCCGTCCAAACCTATTTCACTACTTACTCTTCTTTCTGGATGTGGCATTAAGCCTAATATCCTATGATTTTGAGAATAAATACCTGCAATGTTGTCAACAGATCCATTTGGATTATTTTTATGATATTTAAATGCTACTTGATTATTGTCATAAATCATTTTTCTTGTTTCATTATTTACAAAATAATTACCATCATGATGTGCTATTGGAAAGTTAACCTCTTCATTTTCATTATATAATTTTGTAAAAGGAGTATTTGAATTACAAACTTTAAGCATTTGATTTTTACAAACAAATTTTGTTGATTTGTTTCTAATAAGAACCCCAGGAAGTAATCCAGTTTCACAAAGAATTTGAAAACCATTACATATACCCAAAACAAATCGACCTGAGTTTGCAAATTTGATTATAGAGTTAATTATAGGGGACTTTGATGCAATTGCACCAGTTCTTAAATAGTCACCAAATGAAAAACCACCTGGGATTGCACACAAATCTAAATCTTTTGGTAAGTCTGTATCTTTATGCCATAGAAAGATTACATCATACATTTTTTGCTTTTCAAAAGCACAAAATAAATCATTATCACAATTAGAACCAGGAAATACTACAATACCTATCTTCATAATTACGTATTTATTTCCTCTATGGCATAATCTTCGACTAGGGGGTTGGTTAGAAAACTTTCACACATATCATTTATCATATTTATATTAACTTCGTTGGAATTAAATTCTATGTCTAGAATTTTGCCTTGTCTCACATTTTTTACATTGTTAAAACCTTGTCCTAACAAAGAATTAGCTACAGCTTGACCTTGTGGGTCTAGGACACTAGGTTTTAAAACTATATTTACCCTTACTTTCATTAAATTAAACCTTCTACAAATACATAAATTTAAATTATTATATTATTCCTAGTCTAATTAATAATTTTTTGTAAGCTTCAACTAGGTTTCCTTTATCATATCGAAAGATATCTTTATCAAATTTTTCTTTATTATTCACATCACATAAGCGGCAAGAATCGGGACTTATTTCATCCGCAACTACCAAAGAGTCATCAGAGGTTTTTCTTCCAAATTCTAATTTAAAATCAATTAGAGAAATAGAAATTTTTTCAAATTTTTTTTTAAGAATTCTATTAACTTTAAGAGAAATTTTCTTGATTTTAAACAATTCTTCTTTATCAGACCACCCAAAAGATATTATATGACTATTATTTACAATAGGATCATTTAGTTCGTCATTTTTATAATAAAACTCAATTATAGGATCTTTAAAAATCTTTCCTTCTTTTATTCCTAATCTTTTACAAATTGAACCTGCAGCTATATTCCTGACTACAACTTCTAAAGGAATAATCTTGCATTGATGTATTAACTGTTCTCTATTACTAATTTTTTTTATGAAATGATTTGGTATCTTATTATTAGATAATATCTGCATTAAATACTCAGATATTAGATTATTGATTTCACCTTTACCCGCAAGAACTTTAAATTTTTTTGCATTAAAAGCAGTTGCATCATCTTTAAAATACTGAATAAGGGTATTTTCTCTAGGTCCAGAAAAAATAATTTTTGCCTTTCCCTCATATATTTTTTTTTGAGTAGTCATTTTTAAAATTTAAGTTTTTTCATCTTTTTAAATTTAACTAAAAATTCTTTTATAAACGGTATCTACATGTTTAAAATAACGAGATATATCAAAAATTTGGTCTAACTCTTTTGGGGATATTACATACATAGTTTCTTTATCATTTAACAGCAAATCTTTGAAAGATACATCATCATCTATAGCTTTTAAGGCATTTTTTTGAACAATTTTATATGATTCTTCTCTACTCATTCCTTTTTGAGTAAGCTTTAGAAGAACGTTTTGAGAAAATATAACACCATTCAATTTATAAAGGTTTTTTTCCATATTTTCAGGATAGACAATAAGATTTTCCATGAGTAAAGACAATCTTGTTAATGCAAAATCTAAAATTACTGTAGTATCAGGTCCAATTACTCTCTCGACAGAACTATGAGAAATATCTCTTTCATGCCAAAGTGCAATATTTTCTAATGATGGAATAACACTCATTCTAATTAATCTAGATAATCCTGTTAAATTTTCGGAATGAATAGGGTTTTTTTTATGAGGCATTGCACTAGATCCTTTTTGTCCTTTAAAAAAAAATTCAGATACTTCCATAATTTCAGTGCGTTGAAGGTGTCTTATTTCTACAGCTAAACGTTCTATAGAAGATGCAATTACAGATAGTGTAGAAAAAAATGCAGCATGACGATCTCTTGGTATTATTTGAGTAGAAATTTCTTCAACCTTAAGACCCAATTTCTTACAAACATATTCTTCGACTTTAGGATCAATACTTGAGTAATTTCCTACAGCTCCAGAAATGGCACCAACTCTTATTTCTTCACTTGCAGTTTTTAGTCGAGTAAGGTTTCTATTCATCTCAGTGTAAGCCTGAGCCATTTTTAAACCAAAAGTTGTTGGTTCTGCATGAATACCATGACTTCTGCCTATACATTTTGTAAATTTATGTTTTAAGGCTAGATTTTTTATTTTTTTTAGAAGATTTTTTAAATCCTCAATTAATATTTCAGATGATCTAAATAATTGAATAGAAAAGCATGTATCTAATATGTCGGAAGAAGTCATTCCTTGATGAATAAATCTAGCGTCGTCACCAATTATTTCTGACAGAAATGTAAGAAAAGCGATAACGTCATGTTTTGTCTCTTTTTCAATTTCATTTATTCTTTTTGCATCAAATATGATGTGTTTATTTTGATCTAGTGTATTAATAACTTCTTTTGGTATTACTCCCAAATCAGCTTGGGCTTCACATGCATAGCGTTCTATTTCATACCATATTTCATATTTTTTTTGATCTGACCAAATATCGGTCATTACTTTACGAGAATATCTATTAATCATTGAATTTTATATTAAATTTAGCAAAGAATTATCAAAATTAGTAGTATTAGTTATTTCAATTGTCTTCCAATCTTTCATATTTTTTCTAAACCAAGTTCGTTGTCTTTTAGCAAATTGATGAGTTTTTATTTTTGCCTCTAAAATTGCATCTTCTAATGACTTTAGATTTTGTAAATATAAAATTAGTTCTTGAGCACCAATTATTTTTGAGGAAGGCAGAGAGTAATCCCAGTAACCTTCATTTAAAACTCTTTGGCACTCATAAATAGCACCAGATGCTAACATTTTATCGAATCTTAAGTCTATAATCTTATTTAATAAGATTTTATCAATACATAAAACAATTTTTTTTGTTTTTTTGGGATTTAAAATAGGATTTTTGCGATCTCTATGAAACTCAATTAAACTTACTCCAGTAGTTTCCATGACCTCCCATGCTCTTTGAAGTCGTCTATTATTATTACAATCAATTATTGACAAAATATGAGGATCATTTTGTTTTAAATAATTATAAAAAAAAGAAGGATCAGAGTTTAATATCTCTTTTCCTTCATTCTTAGTTTTTATTGGTATACTTGGAATATTAGAGATACCTTTAAAAAGAAGATTTATATAGAGACCTGTTCCTCCAACAACGACGGGAAAAAGATGATTTTTCTTAGCTATATCAATATAATAAGAAACTTCTTTCAACCATTTTCCTACATTGTAATAATTTCCTTTATAATGTCCATATAGTTTATGAATTATTTTTTTTTGTTCAATATCTGTTGGACGTCCAGATAAAATTTTCCACTTTTTATAAACCTGAATTGCGTCTGCGTTTATGACCATAATTGGAAGGTGGTTTGCTAGTATATTAGCTATCTTATTTTTTCCTGAACCTGTTGGACCTGAAATTACAAGTGCATCAAACTCTTTTTTTTCATAAAGATTCATTTTTTAATTATAAAATAATCTACTTAGAAAAAACAAATTAATAAATTATAATACTATTCTTTAATATTTTTTTAATATATTTTTTATACTTATTTTTCTTTATAAAGTAATTAAGTATATTATACAAAAGTTACATAATATATATTATGCGAACAATAGATGAATAATTCATTATATTATAAAAAATTAAACTAGAATATATCCCTACTAATAATAAATTAATAAACTAAAAGGTTGTTTCCAATTATCCATAATTTTAGAAGATACTTTAAAGAATTAGCAAATATATTATATGATTATTCATTTTTAAATTTCCATTATGATATAAATTGTTGAAATATATGTTAAATCTTATATTTATAGCTATAATCACTAAGTTTGGCTAATAAATTTAATCTATTTGTCTTAAATGACCTGTAACCCACAGGAACATTTAATAATCAATAGATTGTTCAAACTATTAATATATCAAAATTTAATTTAAAAAATACTTAACGTCATTTATAATTTAAAAATATCTCTTTTTTTATTTTATAACAACTAATAGTTAATAAAAAATAATAAAGAATTTTTGAAAATTTTAATCTATATTATCTTTTTCTTTTCCAAATTGCTAAATCTACATGAAATTTATCTTCTTTATTTCTTGGCAAAATTTGAACTAATTCCCATCCATCGTTACCTATGTTATTAAATTCTAATAATTGTTTTTTATTAATCTTTTCATTAACTTCATTTTGTGTTTCATTATATGAAATTTGATTTGATAAAATAACACGAGATAATTTATATTCCCATTTTTCCAAATTAAAATCCTCTATTTTAATCAATTGAAGTTTATTTATTTAACTTTATTAAATTAATATAAAAGGAAAAGATTTTATATAATTTTATCAATTTTCTTTAACTTTTATTTTTTTTAAATATTTGTTTTTATAAATTTCATTCCATGAAACTAATAATGAAAATCCGTCCCTAACAACCTTTTCTTTAAGAACTAATTTTTTATCAAAAAGCCATGAACGTAAATTATTTTTAGTAAATGGAAGAAATATTTTTTCTTGAAATTTAGAATTGTTGAATAATTCTGATATTTGTTTCTTTAAATTTTCAATGCCATATTTTTTTTTAGCAGAAACTAAAACTACATTTTTTTGATTTTTAAATTGTTTCTTATCGTAATTCGTTAAATGAAGTAGATCAGTTTTATTCCATACTTCTAATATTGGTTTATTAAATTTTGTTATACCTAAATCTTCTAAAATTTCATAAACTACTAAAGATTGATAATTGAAATTATTGGTGGAAATATCTCTTACATGCAAAATACAATCTGCGTTTACTACTTCTTCCAGCGTTGCCTTAAATGCTTTAATTAGTTGTGTTGGTAGATTTGATATAAAACCAACTGTATCAGATAAAATAATATTATTACTCAATGGTAACTCTAATATTTTCATCTTTGGATCCAATGTTGCAAATAACATATTTTTTGAAAAAACAGATGAATTAGTTAAAATATTAAATAATGAGGATTTTCCAGAATTAGTATAGCCAACGAGAACAACTGTGTTAAAAGGTATTTTATTTCTAGAAGATCTATGGATCTCTCTTGTCTTAACCACTTTTGATAATTTATGTTTTATTTGAGAAATTCTTAAATTAATTGCTCGTTTATCTGACTCAATTTGAGTTTCTCCAGGCCCTCCCAAAAAACCCATTCCACCTCTTTGACGTTCTAAGTGTGTCCAACTTCTAACTAACCTAGATTTATTATAATTTAAATGTGCTAATTCTACTTGTAAAACCCCTTCTCTACTCAATGCCCTTGAAGAAAAGATTTCTAAAATCAATCCTGTCCTATCTAAAATTTTAGCATTTAATTCTCTTTCTAAATTTCTTTGTTGAATGGCTGATAATTCGTAGTCAATTAATAAAAGTTTTATACTTTTATTTAATATTTTCATTTTTAAATGATTTATTTTGCTTGAACTAAAAAAAGTTCCAGGATAAACCTTTTTTAGGTTTATAATAAATTCAAATATAATTTTTACACCTGGAAGAGCCTCAGATAATTTAGTAAATTCTGTAAAATCTAAATTATCTAACTTACTAGATAAAACTGGCCTTACTACACAAGTCTGCATTGACTTAATTCAAAGTTTTTCTTCATCTTCAAAAAAACTTAACGGTTGAGTTGGCATAATAGTTGAAATTGCATGCTTATATACTAACTGAGATGTACCATCTCTTCTTAAAAGAATAGAAAAGTTATCAAACCATGTAATTATTCCTTGTAACTTAACTCCATTTACTAAAAAAACTGTAACAGGATTCTTATCTCTTCTAACTCCATTTAGAAATGAATCTTGGAGGCTTTCTTTTTTTTCTACCATATTTGTATCCTTGGTTTGGGAATGAGTAAATTATGATTGATATAATATCAATAATATAAAATTAAACATTTAAAACTAAAAGAAGTTAATTCCAACCTCTAACATTTTTTCAACGTTATTTACTACTTTAGAATTATAAAAAACAGTTATAATATCACCCTCCTCTAGTATTATATTACTTTTTGCTATGTTGATTTCATTTCCTTTCATTACTGCACCAACAAGTACGCCTTCTGGCCAATCTATATCTCTCAATTTCTTACCTGCCAATGATGACGTACCCAATACTTGAGCCTCAATTAATTCGGCTTCAGCATCTCCTATTGTGTATACAGCTCTAATTCTTCCATGACGAACATGTCTTAAAATTGAAGATACAGTTGTGGATCTTGGATTGATATAAGCATCAATGCGCATTGGTTTTAGTAAAGAGTTTAAAGAAGAATCGTTTACTAGAGAAAGAACTAATTCACATCCTGAGGTTTTTGCGCGTGTACATGTAAGTAAATTTGTTTTATCATCGTCAGTTAATGCTAGAAGAGCATCTGCTTGACTAATATTTGCTTCTTCTAACAAATTGAGGTCTAAGCCATCGCCATGCAAAATAACTGTTCTCTCTAGGGAATCTGCTGCTAACTCAGCTTGTTTTCTATTTAATTCAATTAATTTACAATGTACTTTTTTTTGTTTATTTTGTTCAAGTTTTTTTGCTACACTTAACCCTACATTGCCTCCTCCAACTATTATAAATCTATTGCCTTTTTTTATAACTTTTCCAAATATTTCAAGTGTTCTTAATCTATCTTCAAGAGTCGTAAATAAATAAATCTGGTCGTCAGTAAAAATTTGATCCTCAGGGTCTGGCACAAAAAGTTTTGAATTTCTTCTTACACCTAGAACAATAGCGTTTAAATCAATAAAAAGTTGTGATAATTGCCTTAAGGGTGTGTTAATAACAGGACAGGTACTATCAATACTCACACCAATTAATTGAGCTCTACCACCAAGAAAAGTTTCAATTTCAAATGCACATGGAATTTCTAAACGACTAATTACTGCTTCAGCAACTTCTTTTTCTGGAGAAATAATAACATCAATTGGCAAATGTTCTGATCGATATAGATCACTGTAATTTATTTCTAAATAAGATTGTGATCTAATCCTAGCTATCTTTCTTGGTATTGTAAAAACTGAATGAGAAACTTGACATATAATCATATTTGTTTCATCGGAATGAGTAGTAGCTATCACCATATCACAATCTCTAGCTCCTGCAGACTCCAAAACATCAGGATGTGAGGCACAACCAGTAATACCCGAAATGTCCAAAGTATTGGTTAATTGTCCTACTAGGTCTGGATTGCTATCAATCACAGTTATATCATTTTTCTCAAGGGATAAATGATTTGCTATTTGTGCTCCAACTTGTCCAGCACCACATATAATTACTTTCATATAATTTTTCTCCTAAAATAAAAAAATTATTCGCTTTTTGAAAGTTTATTTTCTGAAACTATTGAAAGAGTTTTCATTTTTCTGTGTAAAGCAGATCTTTCCATTCCAACAAATATTGCAGTTTTAGATATATTGCCTCCAAAGCGATTTATCTGAGCAAGTAAATATTCTCTTTCAAAAACTTCTCTTGCATCTCTTAAAGATAAATTTATTAAGTTCTCTTGAAAAACACTATTACCAGTATTATTTTTGTCGGGCAATTTGGACTCTGGTAACTCTGAAGAATCTATTTCACCATTATTGGGTCCTAAAATTAAAATTTGCTCTACAGCATTTCTTAATTGTCTTATATTACCAGGCCATGACATCGTTTGTAATTTTGTTAAAGCACCTTCGGAAAAAGATCTTATTGGCAACCCCTCACTAAAATTTAATAATTTCACAAAATGATTAGCTAGAACAGGAATATCTTCTCTTCTATTTTCAAGAGATGGCACTTTTATTGGTACTACATTTAAACGATGATATAATTCTTCTCTAAATTCCCCTAATGAAATTTTTGAAATTAAATTTTTATTAGTTGAAGAAATTACTCTTAAATCAACTCTTACAAGATTGCCGCCATTTACCCTTGTGAAAGCCTGCTCTACTAATACTCTTAAAATCTTTGATTGTGTTCCTTTTGGCATGTCTGCAACTTCGTCAAAAAATAAGAAACCACCATTGGCTTTTTCTAAAAGACCTGATTTAACTTCACCATTATATTCAGAACCAAATAAAACTTCTTCCACCTTGTCTGACTCAATATTGGCACTAGAAACTGAAACAAAAGGTGAACTAGCTCTTACTGAATTTGCGTGAATGTATCTAGCAGCAATTTCTTTTCCACAGCCAGCAGGACCGGTTAACATTACTCTACTATTCGATTTAGCAACCTTATCTAATTGGCTTTTCAAATTATTGAATGAACTAGAATTACCAATCATATTAGATTCCACAAGCTCACTTCTTCTAAGCTCTGCAATTTCTCTTCGTAATCTAGAAGCTTCAAGAGCTCTTTTGATTACTACAATAAGTTGATCAGTATTAAACGGTTTTTCTAGAAAATCATATGCACCTTGCTTAACAGCAGCAACTGCAATCTCTATATTGCCATGACCAGAAATTATAACAATTGGTATGTTCTTATCATTACCTCTTACTGTTTTTAAAATTTCTATTCCATCCATGTTGCTGTCTTTTAACCAAATATCAAGAATAATTAAATCAGGAGATTTTGAATTAATTTCATCCATTGCAGCTTCAGAGTTGCTAGCTAAACATACTTGAAATCCTTCATCTGAAAGAATTTGGCCTATCAATTGTCTTATATCTTTCTCATCATCAACAACTAAAATATAACCCATTAAACTGAAACCTCTCAATTAGAATTTAAAGTTTTATCTCTTCTTTAATTTGAAAATTTGTTTCTATAAAATTTTCATTATGAAATTTATCTTTGTTGAAGATCAAAGGTAATTTTATCACAGCTATTGCGCCTTTATCAAATGTCTTATGTAATAAATTATTGGAATTATATATATTAAGTGAACCATCATGTTGCTCAATTATTTTTCTTACTATGGCTAGACCTAAACCAGTACCATTCTTTTTAGTAGTTACATAAGGTTCAAAAAAGTTTGTAATTTTATTATCTAATCCTACACCAGTATCAATAATTTTGATTTCTAGAAAATTACTATTTGAATCGGTAAATATATCAATAATTCCAACTTTTTTTTCATTATTTATTGTTTTGTTTTTGGATAAATTTATAGATTCTGCAGAGTTTTTCAACAAATTGGTAAGTGCCTGTGAAAGCATTGCTGAATCCCCAAATATATTTGAACTAAAATCATTTAAGTGTAAATTAAATTTTATATCATTATGAACTGCTTTTTGAAGTAGAACAGCGCTTTTAACTAATTCGTTAATATTTATAACTTTTTTTTGGGGTTCAGGCATTCTGGCAAACTGCGAAAATTCGTCAACAATTCTTTGAAGAACCTCAGTTTGTCTTATTATCATTTCAGAATACTCTGCAATATTCAATTCACTTATATTAGATTTAGAAAACACCTTTTTTTTAAGTTGTTCTGCAGATAATTTAATTGGAGTAAGAGGGTTTTTAATTTCATGAGCAATCCTTTTAGCAACATCTACCCATGCAGCATTTCTTTGGGCAGAAATAAGATCAGTTATGTCGTCAAAAGTTAAAATAAAACCCATATTAATTTTATTATCAATATACCTTTTTGATACTCTTAATAAGATATGAAGAGACTCATTTTTTTGATTAATTATCAATTCCTCAGACAAAAAATCTAAATCCAATTTTTTTACTTTTTTAATAATAGGGTTAAATTCTTTAACCACTTTGCTTATTTTTTGGTTAACAAAATTTTTATCCTTTTTTAATTTCAATATTAGTTTTGCTGCAGTATTAATTATTTCAATTTTTTCTTCTTTATTAATGCTAATTATTCCACCTTTTACACCACTAATAATCGCTTCAAGGAATTCTCTTTGATGTTCTACCATTTTATTATTTTTAAGTAATTTATTTCGTTGATTTTTTAATCTATTTGTCATTCTGTTGAAAACTCTACTCAAAAAAGCAATTTCGTCTTTAGTATTTTCCTCCATAACCTTGATATCAAAATCACCACTTCCAACTTTTCTTGCAGCTTCAGCAAGCCTACCCACTGGTTTGGATAGCCTTTCTGCAAACCAAAGTGCAATCCAAACAGCTAAAAGTATCATTACTAAAGAAAATGCAATGTATAACAATCCAAATTTGAATAATAGACCATATCTTTCATTTTCAATTTGTTGATAAAGTAAAACAGTATCTTGAGTTTCATCTAATAATTGAAGGATATTTCCATCAACAATTCTTGATACATATAATAATCTATTATTATATTCAGTTAATTTTTTTAGAGCTCTAAATTCGTTTGTTGGCCAATCTTTAATTATAACTATTTCCCCCGATATTGCTTTGTCAATATCAGCATTACTTATTTTTTCAAAATCGAAAAGGTAGCTTCTTTCGCCCCTTAATTTTATAATACCAGCAAAATCAATAATAAAAGACTCAGAAATACTATTTGGCTGAAATTTACCTAAAATATTTCTTATATAACCTTCTTCAATTAATTTATTTTTAGAAATTTCACTATTAAGAACATTTGCCAAATAATTCAAATCATTTACTAAATACTGTTTTTGCTCATTTTCATACGCCTTTGCAGCCATCATTGAATTTTCTACAACCTTTTGAACATTAGAAGAAAACCACCCTTCCAAACCAAAATTAATTGAAATAGTGGCGAAAATAGCTACTATAATTGTTGGCAGTAAGGCGATCAGTGTAAATACTTTAGTTAGTCTTGTATGAAGTCTAGAACCAGAAGTGCGAGATCTTCTTAATAATATTAATCTTGTAATTCTTACTGCTACTAATCCTGCAATTATTAAAACATAAATTAAATCCAATAAAAGAAGATTTCTTAACAAAATAGTACTTGTGGTTTCTTGAAATAAATCAGCAGAAATAAAAGTACAAATGGCCAAAAAAGGACCTAATAAAACAAATACTAATGTTAACAAATTGTTTATTTTTGTATTTTGAACTTTTGATAGAAAAGATATAAAAAAAGCTGTTAAAAAATTATGTTTCACAATAACAATAAAATAACAAAACGAAATTGTTGTAACTTTACATCATTTTTTTTGTTTGTGATACATTTATATCAAGTTCATTTATCTTTTTTCTTAATGTATTTCTATTAATCCCTAGAAGTTTTGAGGCTTTTAATTGGTTACCTTTAGATGAATTCAAAGAAAGAGCAATCAAAGGGTATTCAATTTCCTTTAAAATTCTATTATAAAGACCAGGTGGAGGTAGTGATGAACCATGTAATTCAAAATATCTTAAAAGATGCTTTTCTACTGACATTGAAAGACCTTCAACAGAATAATCATCCTCTTTATCGTTATCAATAAATTCATTTAGCTGGTTTTTTACTAGATCTTCATTAATAATTTCATCTGGTGAAAGAACAACCAACCTTTGAATAAAATTTTTTAATTCTCTTATATTTCCTCGCCATTGTTGTCGTTTTAATAATTCTATACCATTAGGAACAATTGTTTTTTGCGTTAATCCCTCCTTAAGAGAGGAAAGTTTTAAAAAGTGATTACAGAGTTCGGGTATATCCTCAGCTCTTTCTCTTAATAAAGGAAGTTTTAAAGGAATAACATTTAATCTAAAAAATAAATCCTCACGAAATTCACCATTCTCAATCAATGGTTTTAAATCTACTTGTGTTGAAGTAATAATTCTTACATTAGAATTTTTATGATCTTGATTATCTTGTTCTAAATTTTCTTCATCCTGAAGAATCCTTAAAAGTCTTGTTTGAGTAGCCATAGGCATGTCAGCAACTTCATCTATAAATAGTGTACCGCCTTTTGCAAGTTGAAATTTTCCAATCGCATCATCACTTCTGCCTTCATCACTATTACCAAAAAGTTCGTTTTCTACTTGATCGCTTGGGATTAATCCCAAATTCATTACAACAAATGGTTTCTCTTTTCTTTTACCAAAATCATGCAGTGCTCTAGCGACTAACTCTTTTCCTGTACCAGACGCTCCTATTATCATAACTGTAAGGTCCGTATTAATTAACCTTGCTATTACTCGATATACTTCTTGCATAGATTGACTTCTTCCGATTAATGGAAGGTCAACTTTAAATTCATTTGGTTCATGCTCGATTTTTTTTGGTTTATAATTATTAGAAAATTTTTTTATTAATGCTTTATTTAAGGTACTCAGTATTTGTTTTATATCAAAGGGTTTTGGAAAATACTCATAAGCACCAGACTCACTAGCTCTTATAGTAGTTAAAATTGTATTATTTGCCGATATAACAATGACTGGGATATCTGGTCTTTTCTTTTTTAAAGCAGGTAAAATATCAAGTGCATCACCATCTGGTAATACAACATCTAAGATTATAGCATCTCCTTCTCCTTCTTCGATCCATCGCCATAAAGTTGAAATAGCTCCAGTTGATTTTACTCTACATCCTGCTCTAGAAACTGCTTGAGTTAAAACTGTTCTAATTGAAACATCATCATCTGCTATAATTATAGTGCCTTCCAATTCTTAATCCTCGCTAATTAAAAGTCTTTTATGAATATCATAGTCTGTAATTATACCTTTACTAACATCAGCAACAGGTAAATTTAAATTAAAATAAGTTTTATTATCTTTTGAATTACATTCAATTGTTCCTCCATGATCTGCAATAATTTTAGAAACTAAAGAAAGTCCTAAACCTGATCCACCTGCCTTAGTACCGACGAATGGTTCGAAAATCTTATCAATTAAATCATCAGAAATACCTTTTCCATTATCAATAATAGATATAGAAATTGGAAGATCTTCCATTCTATTATTTACTGACAATATTTTTATTCCACTTTGATAAGAGGTTTTAATTTTGATATATCCACCATATTCAGAAACAGCTTCAGATGAATTCTTAAGAAGATTTAAAAAAACCTGTATTAATTGATCAAAATTACCTTTTATATCTGGTAATGAAGGGTCATATTCCTCTAAAAAACGAACATGAGATGCAAAACCTGCCTTTGCAAGATCCTTTGTTTTCTCAATTACGTCATGAATATTGATATTTGACTTCACTAAAGGACCAAGATCACCAAAAATTTCAAATTTTGATACTAAATTACCAATTCTTTTACATTCAGATTGAATTAATTTAGTAAATTTATGATCCTCAGGTTCTGAATTTTGTGCTAAAAGTTGAGCTGCACCAGAAATACCAGCAAGAGGATTTCTGATTTCATGAGCCAACATTGCAGATAAACCTGAAACCGATCTAGCAGCATTTTGATGGAGCAATTTTTTATCAATTCTTTCTTTCTTTGGGTTAAGATTCATTACTAAAAGTATAAAATCTAAATTACCTTCTATAGGTGATGAATGAACGTTAAATTTTCCAATTTCTTTTTTTCCCCAAAATATATCTATATCGTATATTACAATTGGAGATTGCTTAAAATTCGTTTGTTCTATCACCTTTAATAACAAAGAACCCTTTTCTACAAAATCAACTATCTTTTTTCCAATCATCCTGTGTTTACTTGTCATACATATAGTTTCAGATGAAACATTAATATCAATTATTTTCAGATTTCTATTGATAACAAAACAAGGATGCGGGAAAGTGTTCCACAAACTAGCAAAAAAGTTCTCAAAATCTTTTTTTGACACACTAAAACCAATATTTTATCATAGTGGAGGTGTTAAATTTTACTTATTAGTATGGTAAATAATACTCTTGTAAACCGCATACAACTTTATTTGCCTAAAATTTAGATATTTTTTTAAAAAAAGGGATTATTGCCTATGAATTCATCAGTAATTATAGTTGCAGCTGGAAAAGGAACAAGATTTAAGGAAAAAATTCCAAAACAATATGTGGATTTAGGTAATGAATCTATTATTAATTTAACAGTTAAAAAATTCCTTAATATGAAAGAGATAAAATATATCTTACCAGTTATAAATAAAAAACATATAAAATTTTATAATAAAAGTATAAATAAACTTAATGACTCAAAAAGTTTTAAAAAAATACTTCCACCATGCTTTGGTGGAAATGAAAGGTGTATATCAGTAAGAAAAGGTCTAAAAACCATATCCAAATTAAAAGATAATCCTAGTAAAGTACTAATTCATGACGGTGCAAGACCACTAGTGTCAAAAAAAATTATTAAAGAAGTTATAAATAAATTAGAAAAATTTGATGCAGTATTACCCTGTATTAATTTTAATGATACTATCTGGAAGATTGAAAAAGACCAATTCAATTTATTAACCAATAGAACATCTTATTTTAGAGCACAAACTCCTCAAGGATTTAAATTTAATAAAATATTTAAAGCACATTTAAATAATGATGAAAAATGGGCTTATGATGATATTTACTTGGCCAGAAAAAATAATTTTAAAATCACAAAAGTCTTAGGTAGTGAATTTAACATAAAAATTACAAAGCCTGAAGATCTTCAAATTGCTGAAAGATATATAAAATGAAAGAAATAAGAGTTGGTAATGGTTTTGATGTTCATAAACTTTGTGTTGGAAAAAAAATTAAGCTTTGTGGAGTTGAAATTAAAAATAATAAAAAATTAATTGGTCACTCAGATGCTGATGTAGGATTACACTCACTTACAGATGCAATACTTGGGGCATTAGGTAAGGGGGATATAGGTATATGGTTCCCACCTTCTCAAAAAAAATGGAAAAATGTAGACTCTGCAATTTTTTTAAAAAAATCACTTCAATTATTGAAAAAAAATAATTTTTTAATATCAAATATTGATTTAACCTTTATTTGCGAAAAGCCAAAAATAAGCAAGTTTAGGAATTCAATGATAAAAAAAATATCTAAAATATGTAATTTAGATATACGAAAAATTAATATTAAAGCAACTACTTCTGAAAAATTAGGTTATACTGGAAGAGAGGAAGGAATCGCGGTATTTACTACTGTATTAATTTTTAAAAAATAGATCATATTGGAAAAATATTTTGTAACAATCTTTGGTATTGGATTTTCAAAATTTGCTCCTGGGACATTGGGAAGTTTTTTTGGAGTGTTATTTTTTTATTTTTTTTACAATTTTTTTTCTCAAAATTATATACTATTTTTTTTATTTATTTTATTTATATTCTTATTGAGCTGGTATTTTACATATGTTTACGTATTAAAAAATAGAGTACATGACCCGTCAGAAATTATTATTGATGAATTTTTAGGACAGCTCATAAGCTTGTCTCCAATATTATTTTTCGATGATTTTAAGTTAGATAAAATTAACTTTTATATATTAATGTTATTATCTTTATTGCTCTTTCGTTTTTTTGATATTTTAAAACCATGGCCCATTTACATTGTAGATAAATCTAGAACATCTTTAAGTATTTTATTAGATGACGTTATAGCAGGATTATTTGCATCCACTATTATAATTATTTATCTAATATGAATTTAAATAACTCATTAAAACTTTATAAATTAGCAAGCGAGATTATAAATAAATGTCGATCTAAAAAATTCAAAATTTCTGTTGCAGAAAGTTGTACAGGTGGACTTATCTCTTCAATAATTACATCAATACCTGGATCATCAGATGTTTTTGAATGTGGTTTTATAACTTACTCTAATAATTCAAAAATAAAATTTCTAAATGTTTCTAAAAATACTTTAAGTTTATATGGAGCAGTTAGTGAAGAAGTAGTAATTGAAATGATAAGTGGACTAAAGTTACACACACAGTCTGATATCCTATTGGCAATTTCTGGTATTGCAGGTCCTGGAGGAGGAACTAAGGATAAACCAGAGGGTCTTGTTTGGATATCATATGCTTTTAAAAATAATAACATAAAAACTGCAAAGCAAAACTATGGTCCCATTGGTAGAAAACTAGTCAGAGAGAAAAGCAGTATTGAGTCATTAAAATATCTTCTTTCTTTGTTATGAAACTAAATTATTACTCTTTAAACACTGTTCTTCAAAAGCTTTAACAATTGATTTTACAGATTGAAAAAAGACCAAACCAATTATTTTTTCCAAAATGATAGATTTTAACTCAAATTGTATTTCAAAAGAAACTTCACAATATTCTTTTTTTTCATTTATAATCCAGGAACCTTTTAGTAATTTAAAAGGCTTCTTATTTGAAATAATGTTTACAGTCCAGTTTTTTTTGTCTAATTTAACTTCAGAAACAAAGCTTTCTCTAAATGTTTTAAAAGATATCATTAATTCAGCCTTTTTAACAATAACATCAGAATAATTTTTAGTATCGATTATTCTTGCACCAATACACCATGGTAAAAAAGTCGGATAATTCTCTATATTCGCTATCACATTATATATTATTTCTTTTTTTGAATTAATATAATAGATTTCTTTATGAGCCTTCATAAAACATTACTTATTTGATTGTAATTTTTTTTTCAAAAGCTCTTTATAATCATCATCAGCATGAAAAGAGGATCTAGTAAATGGACTAGAGGAAACCATTAAAAAGCCTTTTGAATAAGCTATTTTCTTTAATTTATCAAAATCATCGATTGTTACATAATTAGATAAAGGATAATGCTTTTTTGTAGGTTGCAGATATTGTCCAATAGTAAGAAAGTCTACTCTTGCAGTTCTCAAATCGTCCATTACCTGCATCACTTCTTTTAATTCTTCCCCAAGACCCACCATAAGACCAGATTTAGTAAATAAAAAAGGGTTTATATCTTTTGCTTTATCTAAAATTTTTAAAGATTGATAGTAACGTGATCCAGGCCTAACCTCATGATATAATCTTGGTACAGTTTCAAGATTATGATTAAAAACATTTGGGTTAGAACTTAATACTATATCCAAAGAATCTGAATGAGCCCTCAAAAAGTCTGGGGTGAGTATTTCTATGGTAGTGTAAGGAGACTTTTTGCGTATTAAATTAACAGTATTAGCAAAATGTTGTGCACCTCCATCATCTAAATCATCCCTATCAACTGAAGTTATAACAACATGTTTTAAACCAAGTTTGCTAACAGCCATTGCAACTCTTGCTGGTTCAAATAAATCTAAATCATTAGGTTTTCCAGTAGAAACGTTACAAAAAGCGCAAGCTCTTGTACATATTTCACCTAGTATCATAAAAGTAGCATGTTTTTTTGACCAACAAGATCCAATATTAGGACAAGAGGCCTCTTGGCAAACTGTAAATACATTATGTGAGTCAACAATCTTTTTTGTTTCAAAATAGCCTTTTGAAATAGGCGCCTTTACTTTTAACCAGTCTGGCTTTTTAACCTGAAAACTTTCTGGTTTATTCACTTTTTCAGGATGTCTAATTCTAGTTTTATTTTTATTTAAATTTTCCATCATTTTTATCTATAAAATTTATTAAATTTTAAAAATGTATTGCAATATTTTGGGAACTCAAAACACTTTCATGTAACATTTCAGACATTGTAGGATGTGGAAAAATATTTGATGTAAAATCATCAGGAGTTGTCTCTAATCCCTTTCCTACTATATATGTAGATAAAAGCTCAGTTACTTCTGCACCTACCATATGAGCACCTAATAATTCTCCAGTTTTTTTGTCAAAAATTGTTTTTACAAAACCCTCTTCCTCTCCCATGGCAAGTGCTTTACCATTACCAATAAAAGGAAAATTACCGATATCTAAATCATAGCCTAGTTTTAATGCTTTTTCTTCTGTGAGCCCAATTGAAGCAATCTGCGGATTTGAGTAGGTGCAACCAGGTATATTTTCATCTTTTAGGAATTTAGTTACATCTTTTCCAGATATAGCTTCAGCCGCAATATTTCCTTGATAACTAGCTTTATGGGCGAGATATGGAGTTGTTGTAACATCTCCAATTGCATAGACTCCTTTTATATTTGTTTGGCAATATTTATTTATTGGAATACTATTAGATTTAATATTAATACCAATTTCATTTAATCCTAACCCATCAGTACAGCCGTTTACCCCTATAGCTACTAAAATGTGTGGTGCACATAAATTAATTTTATTATTATTACTTTCAACACTAATTGATATTTGATTTTCATTTTTTTCTAATACTGTAAAATTTGAATTAAGAAAAAACTTTATACCTTTGTTTTCAAATTGCTTTTTTGCAAATTGTGAAACTTCCAGATCCTCAACTGGCAGTATTCGGTCTTGCATTTCTAAAACTGAAACTTCAGTTCCTAGAGAATTATAAAAACTGGCAAATTCCATACCAATTGCTCCTGAACCAACAATTATGAGTTTATCTGGAATTTTTTTTGCCCTAAGTGCATTCCTGTAATTCCAAACTACATTCCCATCGACTTTTAAACTAGGTATTTCTTTAGGTTTCGCACCAGTAGCAATTATGATATTATTTGAGAATATATTTAGTTTTTGTTCGTGATCAGATTTTTGGATCAGCAATCTATTTTTGTCAATAAACCTAGCATTCCCATGTATTAATTTTACTTTATTTTTAGAAAGTAAAAATTTAACACCATTTGAAAGTTTTAAAGCAATTTTTTTGGATCTTTCGACAATTTTTTGTAAATTCAAATTATATTCTGAAATATTAATACCAAAATCTGAAGATTTTTTTACTAATTCAATAATCTCAGCAGATCTTAGAAAAGTTTTTGTAGGAATACACCCCCAATTCAAACAAACACCACCAACATCTTCTTTTTCAATAATTGCGACCCTCAATCCCAATTGAGCAGCTTTAATTGCTGCAACATAACCTCCAGGACCTGATCCAATTATTGCAACATCAAATTTTTGTTCCACGTCTGATACTCTCTTTTTGACAACATAAAACATATATGGCTTTAATTCCAAATTAAAACAATCAATTTATTTAATTATTTAAAAATTATTTCAAGAATTTTGAATCTTAAAATTGATTAAAGTTTCGAAATAAAATCGATCCATCTCCATAGGAAAAAAACCTGTAATTATTTTTAATAGCATGTGAATATATTTTTTTTGCAGCTTCTAGTCCAACAAATGAAGCAATCAATATAAAAAGTGATGATTTTGGAAGGTGAAAATTTGTTATCAAACCTGAGGCTATTTTAAATTTATATCCTGGTTTAATAAATATATCAGTAGAACCACTAAAAGGTTTAACTATTTTGTTTTGGTAATCTAAGGACTCCAAAATACGTAAACTTGTAGTACCAACAGGGATTACTCTACCACCTGTTTTTAATGTTCTAGTTACCATATCTGCTGTTTCCTTATTAATTTCTCCATATTCAGAATGCATTTTATGTTCATTAATATTTTCAGACCTAATGGGGTTAAATGTACCAATTCCTACATGCAATGTTAAAAACCCATAATTTATACCCTTTTTTTTTATTTCTTTTATTAATTTACTATCAAAATGTAATGAAGCGGTAGGTGCAGCAATAGAACCTATTTTTTTTGAAAAAATTGATTGATAATCTTTTTTATCAAAATTATCTGCTTTCCTTATTTTTCGGATATAAGGAGGAATAGGCATAATTCCAACATTATATAAATGATAAAAAAAATTACCTTTAAATTCAAACTTTAATGTTAAACCTTTATCACTTTTATGTAAAACTTGAGCGATTAATTCATCAGAGAAAAAAATGTAATTTCCCGATTTAATTTTCCTTAGAGGTTTACAAAAACAAAACCAACTTTTGTCATTTATTTGATTCACAAGAAGTAACTCAAATTTTCTTTTTTTATAAATATTATCGTTATTTACAAAACCATATAAAAGAGCTGGAAGTACTTTACTATCATTAAATATGAGCAAATCTTTTTCACATAATAACTCTGGTAAATTAAAAAAATTATAATCTTTGATTAAGTTATTGTGGTACAAGAGGAGCTTAGCATTTGATCTTGGTCTTATAGGTCTTGAGGCAACTAACCTTTTAGGGAGGTCAAAATCAAAATTAGATAAATTCATATTTTTATATCAACTATATAGATTGTTAAACTATTGGTTGTTTAGTATTTGTTAACATGTTATTAAATTTCTTCAAATATAAACTTTGAGGGACACATGAATGACAATTTTTTAGTCGGAAGGAAATTGCCAAATTTTAATCTAAAGACTTCAAAAAGAGATACCTTAACTTCTTCAGACTTATTAGGTAAAAAGAATATAATTTTTATTTACCCAAAAAATGATACGACAAGTTGTACAAAAGAAAACCTTGCTTTTTCCGAAAATGTTAAAGAATTTGATAGATTAAATATAAATATTTTTGGACTTAGCAAAGATAGTATTGAAAGTCATCAAAAATTTACAAATAAATATAATCTAGAAGTTGAACTTATTTCTGATCCTGACATTCATTTGATTAAGCAATTAGGTTCCTGGGTAAAAAAATCAATGTATGGTAAAGAATATTTGGGAGTAGAAAGATCTACTTTTTTAATTGATGAAAATAATGTAATAAGAGAAATTTGGAGAAAAGTAAAAGTAACTGGACATGTTCAAAATGTATTAGATTTTTGTAACAAAAAATAAATTAATAATCACACATTAACTAAATTTGAAATTAAGACGTTCAGTCATAATAATACAAAAAAATTAATAATGAGGAAAAAATGTTTTCTAAACCAAAATCAAATGAGATAAAAAAAGCAACAAATAATCCTACAAATGAAATAGTTGAAACAGATTTAATTGAAACATCTTATAATGTAGAAAAAAATATTATGAAAAATTCTGAGAGCTCTCCACCATCTCTACTATCTACTGATTTATTCATTAAGGGAAACTTAACTACAACTGGAGATATTCAAATAGAAGGAGAAGTTGAAGGCAATATTAAGGCAAGCCTTTTAACAGTTGGCCAAAATGCAAAGATTAAAGGTGAGATCAATACAAATGAACTAATTATTAATGGTTTTGTTTCTGGAACAATACGATCAAAAAAAGTAACTCTAACATCCTCAGCTAAGGTTGAAGGTGATATTATTCATAATACAATTGCAATAGAAACAGGAGCACATTTTGAAGGTTCAATTGAAAAAACAGAAAATCCACTCGTAAAATCTGATTTAAAAAATGGCAAACTTGTAAATTAAATTTTTTAGTTACTTACTATTTATTCTTTTCGCAAGTGCACTTAAAATAAACTCATCAATTTTACCATCTAAAACGCCTTGAGTGTCTGAAGTTTCGTAATTGGTTCTCAAGTCTTTTACCATTTGATAAGGTTGAAGAATATATGACCTTATTTGATTTCCCCAACCTGCATCTCCTTTTGAATTATGTGCTTCTTGAATATCTTTATTCATTTTTTTAAGCTCCAAATCATATAACCTTGATTTAAGAGCCATCATGCAGTTAGTTCTATTTTGATGTTGTGATTTTTCAGAACTTGTAACTACAATTCCTGTAGGTATATGTGTGATTCTTACTGCTGAATCAGTTGTATTTACATGTTGTCCACCTGCTCCTGAAGACCTATAAGTATCAACCCTAATATCTGAAGGATTTATTTCTATTTGGAAACTTTCATCTATCACAGGGTAAACCCAAACTGAACAAAATGAAGTATGTCTTCTTGCTGAACTATCAAATGGTGATATTCTAACCAACCTGTGAACTCCACTTTCAACTTTCAACCAACCATAAGCGTTAAGGCCCATTATTTTATATGCTACAGACTTAATACCTGCTTCATCACCATAATTTTGTGAAACCAATTCTATTTTGAAACCTTTCCTTTCGGACCATCTTAAATACATCCTGGATATCATCAATGCCCAGTCACAGCTCTCAGTTCCTCCAGCACCAGCATTGATTTCTAAAAATGTATCATTTCCATCAATTTCACCATCCATCAATGCTTCCTGCTCTGCATTTAAAGCAATTGACTTAAGTTTAAACAAATCATTTTCTATTTCACTCTGAATATCAAAATCATTTTCATCAATTGCAAGCTTATAGAGTTCAATATTGTCGTTTAATTTTTGTTTTAAATTTTGATAAGTTAAGATATTCCTCTCAATAGTTTGCTTTTCCTTCATAATGGATTTAGCATTATTTGAGTTTTTCCAAAAATCTGAATTACCGGAGATTATTTCTAATTCTTCTAATTTATTTTTTAAATCATCAATATTTTTTCTTTCAGAAAATAAATTCAAGGACTTTTCTATTAAATCTATTAATTCTTGAATTTCAGATCTCATTTAAAGAACCATAAAGAATTTAAACAATAATTAAAAATATATTTAGATATAAATATTTTTTATTAAAATAAGATTATTTTTAAAATAGTTTTTTTACTACATTTATACAAGAATTATTAATTAAACTATCACTATCATTATTGTAAATAATTGGATTTATTTGATTAATGTAGCACCCTATTATTTTTTTGTTATTAAAACCTATAAATAGTGTAAACCCATTCTCTTTATCATAAATATTCCATCCATAAAAAATTTTATTGTTTGATTTTTTTTCAAAATTTTTTGTTATAAAATTTTGTAATTTTAAAAATTTAACAATTTCCTTATTTTTAAATAAAGTATTTTCTATGAATTCATTCGATTTATGATTTATTTGATTTATTTCTCCGATAAAGTTTACTTCTTTTTCATTTTTATAAACATTTTCAATTAATCTAGTTTTGGTTGAATAATTTTTACTAAGTAAAATTTTATAAAAAGACATTAAATCAAATAATGACATTTCTGAATTAATTAATATTTCATTACTATCACTTATGAAAAGACTAGTATTTATAATTTTTGAAATAAAATTTAAGCCAAGCTCATTTATATTCTTTGTATTAAAAATAACTAAATTTCTATTTTTATAGGTATCATTTGAATAAATTTTATTACTTAATTCTTCTAGTCTATTCAAATTAAATTGTAAATCTTCACTAGAGTTAGAAAATACACTTGGATCAAGTATAAGAAAATTTAAAAAAGGATATAATGCTTTTTTTAAATTTTGTTTTTTTTCAGTAACCATATTTAGGCTAGTAGAAAAATAGCTAAACCCTCCATCCAAAGCTAAAATTTTATTAGTATCCCTTTCTAGAATTAAAACACCACCATCAAAATTTGGTACTTGCTGATAGATAAATTTACCACTATTTTTTTCAATTTTAAAATAAACAATATCTCCAACAGAAAAAGTAGGTTGAATTGTATATGGGAAATGTAACTTAAATAATTTTTTAGATCTTTTTGTTTTTATATAAAAATTACTATTATCTATTTTTGCTATTATTCCTAAATCCCAACTAGAAATAATTTTCTGATTATCATAATTTTGTAATATTTCTTTCCAATTGTTAATATCAAAGTTTAATGAATTTATTGATTTTAAAGGTGGTTGTATAAGATTATTTTTTTTATCTAAATTTATTAATTCATTTTTTAATATTTTGTTTGTTTCTATTTGAAGATCATAGTCTAAACTTGTTTTAATTATTACGTTACCCCTAGACAAAAAATTACTATCAAACAGATAGTTTAGATCTAATCTAATTTGATCTGCTAAAAATCCCTCTAGTAATCTGTAATTATTTTTATCATTAAAATTATTATTGGAATTTGTAACGAGTTCTCTATTTAATTCATTTTGTAAAATTTTTTTATCTATGAATTTATTTTGAAACATTTCTTTTAGCACAAAATTTCTTCTATTTACTGCATTAGTAATATTAAACTTAGGATTATAATTATCAGGTGATTTTGGTAGTGATGCTAAAAAAGCAGCTTCACCTGGAGTTAGTTCATAAAGATCTTTTGCAAAGTAAGTATTTGATGCTGCTAAAACTCCATAAGAATTTTCACCAAGATAAACCTCATTTAAGTAAAGTTCCAATATTTCATTTTTTGATAAAGCATTTTCTAAACGAAGAGCTAAAATAAATTCCTTGATTTTCCTTTCAAAGGTTCTTTCACCAGATAATAAAAATCCTTTGGTTAATTGCTGTGTTATGGTTGATGCACCTCTAAGATTACCGTCTTTTAAAAAACTAATAATTGCTTTAAAATAACCACTAAGGTCATACCCACGGTGTTTAAAAAAATTTTTATCTTCTGCACTTAAAAATGCATTTATTATGGTTGGCGGTATTTTATTAATATTTATAAATTCCCTTTTTTCATCAAAAAATAATCCTATTAACTTATCATGTTTATCATAAATTTTTATAAGTGTTTTAGGTTCATAATTTGTGATTTCATTAATATCAGGCAAATTTTTACTATAAAAGATATATGCATAGTAAAAAAAAATAATTACAAGAAAATTCAATAAAATCAGTGGTATAAAAATTTTTGCTAATGATCTCATGGTTCTTAATTTAATTAAATATGAAATCTGAAAAAATAAGTTAAATTTTAATATACATCATTTTTATTTTCTCAAATGTAATTTGAAGTTGTAAATAAATCTATAATTAACTATCATGTATATCATAAACTCTATTATTATATTAAAGGAATTCTATTGTTAACAATTTTATTGTTAATTTTAAAAAGTTCAAAGGACTTTATTTTTTAGCTATCTGATTTTATCAGATTAATTTTAACATTATTTGTGATTTAAAAAACCAGTAAAATAATAAAAATTAGATAGATTTATTGAATTTAATTAATCACATTTAGAAAGTGAAATCAATAATTGTAGAAAAATTGAATGGACAAGTTATGAAGATTTCACAGGTGGTATTTTATGCAAAAAAAATTGCTTATAGACGCTTCTCATCAAGAAGAAACAAGGATTGTACTTTTAAATAATCAACAAGTTGAAGAATTTGATTTCGAAGCAATTAATAAAAAACAAATTGCTGGAAATATTTTTTTAGCAAAAGTTACTAGAGTAGAACCATCTCTACAAGCCGCTTTTTTAGATTATGGTGGAAATCGGCACGGGTTTTTAGCATTCTCTGAAATTCATCCTGATTATTACCAAATTCCTATAGCTGATAAAAAATTGCTTTTGGAAGATGTATTTGATTTAGAAGATGAAAAGAATGAAAATATCGAAGTTGAATTTTCGAATGTTACTTTAGAGAACTTAGATTCATTTGAGAATGAAGTTTTTTTATCTAAAGATTTATCTCAAATTCAAAAAGCTTCAAATTTTAACAATAATGAAGACACAAAAAAAACTCTTAAGTTTTATTCAGATGAAAAAAAAGAAGCAAAAATTACTGAATATATAGAATCTGACAATTTTAATTCTGATATAAATTATCATGATCAGTCAAACATAACTAAAACCATTTCGCTTGAGCAAAACACTTTTAAGGTAAATAAACTTTTAAAACAAAAAAAATCACTCACTAAAAATAAATATAAGATCCAAGAAGTGATTAAAGTAAGACAAGTTTTGTTAATACAAGTTGTTAAAGATGAAAGGGGAAATAAAGGAGCTGCTCTCACAACGTATATTTCATTAGCTGGTAGATATTGCGTATTAATGCCGAATACTGCAAGGGGTGGCGGTATTTCTAGAAAGATTACTAATATGGGGGATAGAAAAAAACTAAAAGAAACTGCAAATGAATTTTCTATTCCTGACAAAATGGGTTTAATTATAAGAACAGCAGGTGCAAAAAAAACAAAATCTGAAATAAGAAAAGATTATGAATATCTTTTGAGACAATGGGAACAAATAAGAAATCTTACACTCAAATCTATAGCTCCATGTCCAATTTATGAAGAAGGAAGTGTTATAAAAAGAACTATTAGAGATTTATACTCTAAAGATATCAGTGAGATAATAGTGGAAGGTGAAACTGGTTTTAATGAAGCAAAAGAATATATGAAAATGCTTATGCCTACTCATTCAAAAAAAATCAAAAAGTATGACGATAAAATACCCATTTTTTCTTTTTTTAGTGTTGAAGAATATTTATCTGGAATGTTTAACCCTACTGTCCAGCTTAAATCAGGTGGATATATAGTTATAGGAACAACCGAAGCATTAGTAGCAATAGATGTAAATTCTGGTAAAGCAACCAAAGAAAGTGGAATTGAAGAAACTGCTTTAAGAACAAATATTGAAGCGGCTGATGAAATAGCAAGACAATTAAGAATGCGTGATCTTGCAGGATTAATTGTAATAGATTTTATTGATATGGAAGAAAGAAAAAATAATATCCTAGTTGAAAAAAGAATGAGAGACAGTCTCAAGATTGATAGAGCAAGAATACAAGTTGGTAAAATTTCTTCATTCGGCTTACTTGAAATGTCACGTCAAAGACTAAGATATGGTATGATTGAAGCAACGACAATGCTTTGCACCAATTGCCATGGAACTGGCCTAACAAGATCTAATGAGAACTTATCTTTATCGATCTTAAGAAAATTAGAAAATTTACAATTAGAAAAAAACATAACAGGAATTAATGTAAAAGTTCCTGTAGATGTTGCAAATTATATATTAAATCAAAAGAGGAGATATTTATCTGAAATCGAGAAGGAAATTAATACTAATATTTTTATAATTTCTGATTTGTCATTAAATAATCCTAACTATTTAATTGAGTATAATAAAAATCTTATAAATTCAGAAGAAATTTCATCTTCATCAAATGTTATTACTATTGATAGTAGCAATAAAAATTACATAAAAGAAGATACAAATAAATCCATAATCCAAGATAATAATTTACAAACAAATGAAAATAACAAAGAAAACAAATTGAAGTATTCAAAAAGACGTAGAAGAAAAAATAATAAATTTCGCAAATATGATTTTAATATAGAAGACAAAAATACAAATAAAAATTCAGAAGAAACAAATAAATCAATAATTAAAAATGTTAAATCTGATGAAATAGAAGTTAATAATGTTTCAGAAATTATTAAAAAAGTGAATTATACTGATATAGATAAAAATAAAAGAAAAAAACCAGATAAAATTAGAAATAACAATACTAAATCAAAACAACCAGTTGAAAAAATTGAAAATTTACTCAATTCTAACAACTCAGTAAAAGAAAATAAAAATACAGTAAGAAAAAGGGTTGTGAAAAAAGTTAAGGAAGTTTTAGAAAATAACCATGAAATAATTCAAGAAAAGAGCACAGATAAAAAAAACAATCCTGAAAGCAAAACTTCAAAAAGTGGTTGGTGGGAAAGAAAAATATAATTTTTTTATCCTCATGATTTATACAAGGATTATAACTTTGATAAAATATTTATTAACTTTAATACTATTCTTTAATTTATCTCCGTTGCTATTTTCACAAGAAACATCAAATCTTAAATTGGATGAAGGAAAAAAGGAGGAGTTATACGGATTAATAAAAAATTATATATTAGATAATCCAGAAATAATTATTGAAGCTATTGAAATTTTTCAAAAAAAACAGAGTTCCAATGCACTAAAAAAAGAAAAAGAAATAATCAAAAGTTTGAATAGTGAACTTTATAATGATTCAAACTCTCATTTTTTTGGAAACGAAAATAGCCAATTAAAAGTTGTTGAATTCATTGATTATAACTGTGGGTATTGTAAAAAAAATCATGAAATCATAATGAATATCCTAGAAGAAAATAATGATATTAAATACATAATTAAAGAGTTACCAATATTAGGAGAAAGTTCCCTATTAGCTTCAAAATTCGCAATAATTATTTACTTAATTGATGGACCCAAAATCTATGAAAAGTTTTTTGATTCATTAATGAGATATAATAGTCAGTTAAATTTCGAAATTTTAACTAAAATATCAAAAAAAGTAGGATCTTCTGTTGAAAATTTTGATTCTTACTTTAATTCAGACGAAGTGAATAATGTTATTTTAAGAAATCTTTCTTTAGCTGACAAACTTTCTATTGAGGGAACCCCTACTTTCATAATTGAAAATAACGTTATCAGAGGATTTATTTCATTTGATCAATTTCAAGAAATTATTGATAATTTAAGAAAAAAAAAGTAATAAATTAAAAATATTTAATTAGATATGTTTCAGGTGTTTAAATGAAAAATAAAAAATATGATGAAGATATTAATCTATTGGAACAAATAGCTAATTTAGCAGCTCAAAAAAATCTTACAGATATTGAATTTAAAAAAAAAATCAAAGAAGATACTGAAATATTTATTAAAATCTCAAGTACGCAAAAAAATTTAATTTATGAAAAACCTAGATCTGATAAAGTTGTTAACTTACAAAAAGAAAAATCGGAAAATGTAAATTCATCTTTTGATGATGAAATTAACGAGTTAAAAAATCAACCTGGAATTATATCATCCCCAATGGTTGGGACTGTATATCTCTCACCAGAACCTGGAGTCGATCCATTTATAAAGGTTGGACAAAATGTAAATATCGGAGATACATTATTTATTATAGAAGCAATGAAAACTATGAACCAAATACCCTCTCCTAAATCTGGGATAGTAAAAAGAATACTTATCGATGATGCAACGCCTGTAGAGTTTGATAGTCCTTTAGTTATAATAGAATAGGTAAAATGCTAAAGAAAGTCCTTATTGCAAACAGAGGTGAAATAGCTCTAAGAATAATTAGAGCTTGTAAAGATTTAAAGATTTCGACTGTAGCCATTCACTCTACTGCTGATACAAATTCTATGCACGTAAGAATGGCAGATGAAAGTGTTTGTATTGGTCCACCAAAAGCTGGGGACAGTTACTTAGCAATACCCAATATTATAGCAGCTTGTGAAATTAGTGGTGCTGATGCAGTTCATCCTGGTTATGGATTTTTATCAGAGAACCCAAAATTTGCTCAGGTTTTATCAGATCACAAAATTACTTATATTGGTCCATCTGCAAAACATATTGAGTTAATGGGAGATAAAGTAACAGCAAAAAAGACAATGCAAAATCTTGGTGTACCTTGTGTTCCAGGATCTAATGGTGTTATAAAAAATTTTGAAGAAGCATCAGAAGTAGCTGTCAAAATTGGTTTCCCACTCATTGTAAAAGCTTCAGCAGGCGGCGGCGGCAAAGGAATGAAACTAGTATTAAATAATAGTAGTTTAGAGAGTGCTTTTAAATCAGCAAAAAAAGAAGCAGAAGCAGCATTTGGTAACGACGAAGTTTATATAGAAAAATATTTAACTAACCCAAAGCACATTGAAATACAAATTATTGGTGATGGAAAAGGAAATGCTGTTCATTTGGCAGAGAGAGACTGCTCGATTCAAAGAAGACACCAAAAAATTCTTGAAGAAGCCCCATCTACAATATTAAGTAATAATGAAAGGAGTGATATTGGTAAGATTTGTGTTAATGCAATTTCTAAACTAAAATATTCAGGAGTAGGAACAATAGAATTTCTTTATTCTAATAATGAGTTTTATTTCATTGAAATGAATACTAGAATTCAAGTAGAACACCCAATAACTGAAGAAATATTTGGTATTGATTTAATAAAAGAACAATTAAAAATCTCATCAAATTACCCTCTTTCATTCAAGCAAGAAGATCTTCAAATAAAGGGACATGCAATAGAATGTAGAATTAATGCTGAAAAGATCCCCGAATTTAGTGCATCTCCAGGAAAAATTGATACATATCATGCACCTGGTGGATTAGGGGTAAGAATAGATAGTGCTTTATATGCTGGTTATATCGTACCACCCTATTATGACAGTTTAATCTGTAAACTTATAATTCATGGTGAAAATAGACAAGAAGCTATTCAAAGGTTAGAAAGAGCATTATCAGAATTAATAATAGATGGAATATCAACTACTACAGAGATATTTAATATAATATTAAAAAACAGAAATTTTATCGATGGATCTTATGATATTTCTTGGCTTGAAAATCTTCTAGACGAACAAAAAAAAGTGAAAAAAAATTAAAAAAAATACTAATTTAAATATTTTTCAAGTTTTAATAGCTTATTCAAATGGTTATTTTCCAATGGGAAAGGATAAAAATAATCCAGAAATTGAGTGGATAATACCAAAAAATCGTGGAATAATACCTATAGGAAAAGTATATTGCTCTAAATCATTAAAAAAAATTGTAAGGAATAATGAATTTAGTATAAGTTTTAATAAAAACTTTAATGAAGTAATCAATAATTGCGCCAATAGAAAAACAACTTGGATAAACTCAACAATTTATGATTTATTCATTAACCTTCATCAAAAGGGATTTGCCCACTCAGTAGAAGTCAGCAGAAATAAAGTTTTAGTTGGAGGGTTATATGGTCTTTCTTTAGGCAGTGTTTTTTTTGCTGAAAGTATGTTTTCTATTTTTCCTAATTCGTCAAAACTTGCACTAATTGCAATGATGGGAAAAGTAAATTATGGTGGTTTCAAAGTTTTTGATACTCAATTTCCATCAAAACATCTAAGCACGCTTGGCGGGATATCAATTACTAAAGAAGAATTTGAGGAAAAGTTACAATATACAAATGATACTTCTGCAGATTTTGATCGTTTCCCTTATTTAAAAAACTGGGAGGAGTTCCTATATTATGGTACAGTTAAATAATTGAAAATGTTTTACTTTATCTGTTAAAAAATTTTTGAAGAAGGTTGTTTAAACTTAAAGAACTTTGTGTATATGTAAATTTCTCATTTTCTTGCATAAAAGTATCTGAACCACCAGGAGAAATTGATACATAACTTCCTCCTAATAAACTTTCAGAAGTAATAACAATTTCTGAATCACTTGGTAAATTTATTTTACTACTTATTTCTAGAACCATCTCTGCAGTGTAACTAAAATTATCCAACTGTAGTTTCTTAACTCTTCCAACGGTAACACCAGCTAATTTTACATCGCTACCAATAGAGATACCACTTACATCATCAAAAGAAGCTAAATATTCATTAACGTGACCTAATTTCGAAAGTTCCTCAGATTTTAATAAAACACCAATTAAAAACCAGCCTGCCACTAAAATGACTAATAATCCAACAAGAAATTCAAAACTATAAGTTTTCATTTTTAAATTAAAAATAATTTAATCCGATGGCTTCCAAGGTTCATAATCGTTAAAAATCGAATTATTAATGGAAGAATTGGGGTGATAATTTTCTGATAATTTTTGTTTCATGGAATGAATATCACTTTTGCTCTTTGAATGATTATTTTTTTCTAATGATGGTACTTTATTGGTAGTTTTGTGTATCCAACTATGCCAAGCTGGTGGAATATTAGATGCATCACAAGCCCCTTTATAATTAACCCATCTTTTTCTACCATCACTAGATTTAAAATAATTATTACCATATTCGTCTTTACCAACAAATATTCCAAAAAATTTAGTATAAATTGTGGTACCAATAGTTTGACCATTCCACCAGATGAATAATTTAGAAATATTTGATACCATATTTTTAATATTTATTCATATTGCTAAGCTGGTTTTTCTTTTAAATCCTGGTATATAAGCAAGGGCTCAGCATTTCCAGTCACAGCTTCTTCATTAACAACTACTTCTGAAATACCACTCATCCCTGGTAAATCAAACATTGAATTCAATAAAATACCTTCTAAGATTGATCTCAAGCCCCTTGCCCCAGTTTTTCTTTGAATTGCTTTTTCAGAAATAGATGAAAGAGCTTCACTGGTAAATGAAAGCTCTATATTTTCCATTTCAAATAATCTTTGGTACTGTTTTATCAATGCATTCTTAGGCTTAGTTAATATCGAAACTAGCGATTTAACATCTAAGTCCTCTAATGTTGCTATAACGGGAAGTCTGCCAACAAATTCAGGAATTAAACCAAATTTCAATAGGTCTTCAGGTTCAACTTCTTTGAATATGTCTCCAATATTTCTTTCATCAGTATCTCTTACATCTGCACCAAATCCTAAAGCTGATCCTTTTCCTCTTTTATTTATGACCTTATCTAACCCCGCAAAAGCTCCTCCACATATAAACAAAATATTAGTTGTATCTACTTGAAGAAATTCTTGTTGAGGATGTTTCCTTCCTCCTTGTGGTGGTACACTTGCTATAGTACCCTCCATTATTTTTAATAAAGCTTGCTGTACTCCTTCACCAGAAACATCCCTAGTAATAGAAGGATTATCAGATTTTCTACTAATTTTATCTACTTCATCAATATAAACAATTCCTCGTTGCGCTTTCTCAACATTATAATCTGCAGATTGTAATAATTTTAAAATAATGTTTTCTACGTCTTCACCTACATAACCGGCTTCTGTTAATGTAGTTGCATCAGCCATTGTAAAAGGCACATCTAAAATCCTGGCAAGAGTTTGAGCCAACAAAGTTTTGCCACAACCCGTTGGACCAATTAGTAAAATATTTGATTTTTGAAGTTCAACATCTTCTGATTTTGGTGGATTGTTTAATCTTTTATAATGATTATGGACTGCCACAGATAAAACCTTTTTTGCTAGCGATTGTCCTATAACATAATCATTTAAAACATCACAAATATCTTTTGGTGAAGGAACACCAACCTTTGATCTTACAATGTTTGTTCTATTTTCTTCTTTAATTATGTCCATACATAATTCTACACATTCATCGCATATGAAGACTGTAGGACCAGCAATTAACTTTTTAACTTCGTGCTGACTTTTTCCACAAAAAGAACAGAATAAATCATTTTTTTCAGGTTTATCTGTTTTTTTCATAAAACTGCACCATTTGATAGAAGAATAACTTATTGAATCATTAGTGCAAACAAATTACAAGAGTAAAATGAAAAATTTAATAATATAAATGTTTATATCATTTATTTTTTTCTGATGATTCCATATTTTTTCTTGTGTTTACTATATTATCAATAATTCCCCAACTTTTAGCATCCTCAGCTGTCATAAAATTATCTCGATCAAGGGTAGTCTCAACTTTTGATAATTTTTGCTTGCAATGTTTGACATAAATCGAATTGAGCCTTTTCTTCAAGTTTAATATTTCTTCAGCATGCAAAGCAATATCAGAAGCCTGACCCTGAAAACCTCCGGAAGGTTGGTGAAGCATTATCCTACTATTTGGCAAAGAAAACCTTTTCCCGGGATGACCAGCTGCTAACAACAAAGAGCCCATTGAAGCCGCTTGACCAATACATAAAGTACTAATTTCAGGCCTTATGTACTGCATTGTATCATATATGGATAAACCAGAGGTAACAATACCCCCTGGACTATTAATATACATAGAAATCTCTTTTTTTGGATTTTCAGCCTCTAAAAACAACAATTGAGCAACTACCAATGTGGAAACTGCATCATTTATAGGACCTGAAATAAAAATAATTCTTTCCTTAAGTAATCGAGAGTAAATATCATACGCTCTTTCACCTCTAGCTGATTGCTCAACAACCATAGGAACTAATGTGTTCATCTACCCGACCTTTCTTAATTTAATTTAGGTAATAATCATTGCATATTGGCATCAAATTTTTTCTTAAACTCCTCAAAAGAAATAGCCTTTTCTATTTTTTTGACTGATTTTACTATGTGATCAAAAACTTTATTTTCAAATATAGGTGCGCTTATTTGTTCTTTTGCTACAGGATTTTTATCAAGAAAATTGATAAATTCTTGTTCTTTTCCTGGATAATTCATTGATTCTCTGTAAACAGCATCTTGATATTCTTTTTCTGAAACTGAAATCTTATTCCTATTACCTTCTTCAGCAAAAAATAGTCCTAAGGAAACACGTCTAATAGCAAGATTTTTTTCTTCTTTAGTAGGTTTTTTCTTATTATTAATTTTATTTTTATCAGTTGAAACACTATTTAAAGAGGATTGTTGAGTTATTTGATTTAATTCAGAATCAATTAAAGATTGTGGTAAATCAAATTTAATCCTTTTCTCAATTTCATCCATTAGCTCTTTCTTCATTAAAGACTTAGAAAAAGATTCATATTCGTTGGAAAGGCGTTCTTTAATATTTTTCTTAAGTTCAATTAAATTTTTAGCTGAAAATTTTATAGCTAAATCATCATTAATTTTTGCAGGAATTGGTTTATTTAGTTTTTTTATTTTGCACTTAAAAATTGCTTCCTTACCCGCCAAATCTTTGCTGTTATAATTATCCGGAAAATTAACTTTTATTATTTTATCATCGTTGACTTTGCAATCGATAAGCTGTTCTTCAAAACCAGGAATAAAACTATTTGAACCTATGACAAGGGGATAGTCATTTGCTGATCCACCATCAAATTCGGTTTCGTTAATAGAACCTTTAAAATCTATAATCACTTGGTCCCCTTGTTTTGTTTTTTCATTTTTTTTCCTTGGTTCATAGGAACTTGCAGATTTAGAAAGTTCATGTAATGCTTTTTGTATGGCTTCATTATCTACTCTAATTTTAAAATGATTTAAATGTATTTCATTTAATTTCAATTCTGGAATATCAGGTAAAATTTCATATTTAAAAGTAAACGTAAGATCAGAATTTTTATCTAACTGGCCTTCCTTAAGGTCAATTTTTGGTTGAGATGCCGGCTTATGACCTTTTTTATTTAGATGTTTTTTTAAATTTGTATCTATCAATTCTTGAATTATTTCATTTTTGGTAGAATCCCCAAACATCTTTTTCATCATATGTAAAGGAGTACGCCCTTTTCTGAAACCTTTCATTTGAAAATTAAGACGTGCTTTTTCAAGTTTTTCATCTACTTTTTCATCCAAAAGTGTATTCTTTATAGTAAACTCATAAGACCGTACTAATTTTTTATTCTCGATCTCTTTAAAGTTCATTTTTTCCTCATCACAAATAATTTAAATTGGTGCGGGTGGAGGGACTTGAACCCCCACGCCAGAAGGCGCCAGAACCTAAATCTGGTGCGTCTACCAATTCCGCCACACCCGCAAATTGATTATTTTATTCTACAGAATAATTGGGTAATACTTAGTTAATAAATTAATGTAAAGAATTATATTTAAAAAATTAAACTCCTAATCTATTTTTACAATTTAAATAAAGCACAAAGAACAACCAAAATGATTAAAATTTGTGCAAATAATAGATGTAATTTAAAATATAACTATTTAACTTCATTTTTTTTTTGATTTAACTCAAAACACATGATTTGTGTACTCAGCATTGCCGAGGGTGTATATATGAAAAAAATTGAAGCTATCATTAAGCCTTTCAAACTAGACGAGGTAAAAGAAAGTTTACAAAATATAGGTGTTCAAGGATTAACGGTTACCGAAATTAAGGGATTTGGTAGGCAGAAAGGTCATACTGAACTATATAGAGGCGCTGAATATATAGTTGATTTTTTACCCAAAATAAAAATAGAGCTTATTGTGAATGATAATATATCTAATCAAGTCATAAATGAAATTATCAAATCTTCAAAAACTGGTAAAATAGGTGATGGAAAGATTTTTGTTTCAAATATAGATCAAGCTATAAGAATTAGAACTGGGGAAGAAGGTACAGACGCTATATAACTTACAAATATTATGGATTTAAATTAGTATAAACATAAAGGAGATCAATTTAAATGAGTTCAAGTGCAGATATTTTAAAAAAAATAAAAGATGAGGAAATTGAATACGTCGACCTTAGATTTACAGACCCAAGGGGAAAATTACAACATGTCTCAATCCTTAAGGATGGAGTTGATGAAGACTTATTAGATGATGGATGGATGTTTGATGGTTCTTCAATAGCGGGTTGGAAGTCTATTGATCAATCTGATATGAAATTAGTACCTGATTGTTCATCGTCATATGTTGACCCATTTTATGCAGAAAAAACATTGTGTATACATTGCAACGTTGCAGAACCAGACACAGGAGAATTATATAATAGAGATCCACGATCAACTGCAGTAAAGGCTGAAAGTTATTTGAAATCTTCAGGTGTTGGAGACATATCATATTTCGGACCTGAAGCTGAGTTCTTTTTATTTGATGATGTTAGATTTTCAAACACGATGAATAAAGTTTCTTATGAAGTTGATGCGATTGATGCGTCTTGGAATACAGATGCAGATTTGGAAATGGGAAATATGGGTCATAGGCCTGGAGTTAAGGGTGGATATTTTCCAGTAAATCCTGTGGATGCTGGTCAAGATATACGTTCAGAAATGTTATCAACCATGAAAAGAATGGGAATGGCTGTTGACAAACATCATCACGAAGTTGCATCAAATCAACACGAACTGGGTCTTATTTTTAATTCACTTACCAAACAGGCTGATGAGCTTCAAAAATACAAATACGTTATACATAATGTTGCACACGCTTATGGGAAATCCGCTACTTTTATGCCTAAACCAATTGCTGGGGATAATGGTACTGGAATGCATGTGAATATGTCGATTTGGAAAAGCGGTAATCCACTTTTTGCTGGTAATAAATACGCTGATCTTTCGGATGAAGCTCTTTATTTTATTGGAGGGATTCTTAAACATGCTAAAGCACTTAATGCCATAACTAATCCAGCAACAAATTCATACAAAAGATTAATCCCTGGATTTGAAGCACCAGTTTTAAGAGCATACTCTGCCAGGAATAGATCAGGATGTGTAAGAATTCCTTGGACAGAAAGTCCAAAGGCTAAGAGAGTAGAAGCAAGATTTCCTGATCCTTCAGCAAACCCCTACCTAGCTTTTTCAGCTCTTTTAATGGCAGGACTTGATGGAATTCATAAAAAAACGGACCCAGGTGAACCTTCAGATAAGGATCTTTATGATTTACCTCCTGAAGAGCTTTTATCAATACCAACTGTTTGTGGTAGCCTCAGAGAAGCTATTGAAGCTTTAGAAGCTGATCATGATTTTATGTTAGCAGGAGATGTATTTACTAAAGATCAAATCGAAGCTTATATTGAATTAAAGCAGGAAGAAATTCAAGAATTTGAACATACTCCTCATCCTATTGAATATAAATTATACTATTCTTGCTAATCTTTATAATCATTCTTTGATGAAAATTGCTTTAGTGAGGTTACTTGATCTTTTAATAAATTGTTTTTTTTGACTACATAAGTATGTATACCAAAAATAATAGATTCAGTGTCAGGTAGCCTCATTAATGTTTGTCTTTCTACTCTCACCCAGAAATCCTCATCCAAAAAATCCTTATTAGTAGTATGTGAAAACTCTTCTGATAAAGGAGAAAAAAGTTCTGGATCCTGATATAAGTACCAATTTGCTCTCCAAAGTGGTTTATTTATTTGTAAATTATTAAACATTCTTTGCACAGACTTAGTTACTTTTATATCATAAATTTTGACTGGTCTATGAATTCTACTTAATGGTTTATTAATTTTTTCTTTAAGCTTCCATAGAGCTGGAAAACATAAAATACCTCCATCAAGAACGTGCTCATTGTATGAATTATTCCAATTTAATATAAGTAAATCTTCCTGCACTAATCGACCAGCAACAACAATTGGGTTATCTTCATTTAAAAAAATTATTTTATTGTCAGGTCTTTTTACACGATCATTATAAATTTTATATTCAGAGTTATTTTTTAGTATGCTTAAAATAAATTCTAATAATTCTTGAGCAGCTGATATTGATTCCTTATTTAAATAAAAGACTTCAGATCTTTTTTCTTTTATTAAAAAATCTCTATAAGACATTTGTGCATTAAAAGCTTCATCTTTAATAAATAACATTTCTTTGTTTTCTAAAGGCTGAATACCAGGCAATCTAGAAGTAGCTCTATTGTCCCATGGACTATAAGGTAAAAAATTTTGGCAGATATCTTTCATTATTATTCCAAATTTATCTTTTTAGATGTTATATAATTAGGGAGATATATTCTTTATTATTTTTATAACGTATTACATTATTTCAAAAGTTATTATAAAAAAATTATTTTTTTTTAATTAAATAATAGTTTTAAAGTATTGAGTTATTATTTATTTTTTGTATTTTCATATATATTGAAATTAAAAGTAAAAAATTACTACATTTAGTATAAATTGGAAAATATATGAATCTTAAAACTTCCTATGAAGCCAAAGATATTGAAGTATTAGAAGGACTGGAGCCAGTAAGGAAACGTCCTGGAATGTATATTGGAGGTACCGATGATAAGGCAATTCACCATTTAGCATTAGAAATAATCGATAATTCTATGGACGAGGCAATTGCAGGTCATGCAGATTTGATAAAAATATCACTAATAGAGCATAGCACTTTACAAATTGAAGATAATGGCAGGGGTATACCTATCGATGATCATCCCAAATTTCCAGGAAAATCTGCTCTTGAGATAATAGTAAGCACGCTTCACGCCGGTGGAAAGTTTTCAAATGGAGCATATAAAACATCTGGGGGATTACATGGAGTGGGTATTTCAGTTGTCAATGCCTTATCTGAAAACTTAGAAGTAACTGTTGTGAGAAATAAAAAAATATATTCTCAAAAGTATTCTCGAGGAATAGTTGAATCAAATTTAGAATATATAGGAAAAACAACTAAAAAAAGTGGAACTATTGTTAAATTTACCCCCGACCCTGAAATATTTGGTGCAAACTTTTCATTTTCATCAGATAAATTGTTTAAAGAATGTCAATCAAAAGCATATCTATTGTCAGGAGTTAAAATAGAATGGAATTGCAAAAAAGAACTAGTGAAAAATGAACATATTTCAACACATGAAATTTTTTGTTATCCAAATGGTATTATTGATTATTTAAACGCAAACATTTCCTCTGACTATTTATTTAACAAAATTCATTTTACAGGAAATGTAAAACTAAAGGAAAAAAATAATAGAAATTTGAATGGTTCAATAAATTGGGTTTGCAATTGGAGTTTAAATTATACTCAGTTTTTTCGATCCTATTGTAATTTAATTCCTACATCTGATGGTGGAACGCATGAAACTGGGTTTTGGAATGCTATTTTAAAAGGAGTAAAATCATATGGAGAATTAATAGGTAATAAAAAAGTTGCTCAAATAATCAAAGAAGATATTAATTCATGCCTATGTGGTATGATCTCTCTATTTATATCTAATCCCACTTTTTCAGGTCAAACAAAAGAAAAATTAACTACTCAGGAAGTTATAAAGGCAGTTGAAAATTCATTAAAAGGTCTTTTTGAAAATTGGCTAACTAACGATCCCAAAAATGCAAATCAACTTATTGAGAGTTTCATAGCAAAATCTGAAGAAAGAATCCGTAAAAAAAATGAAAAAGAGACCTTACGAAAATCAGCGATAAAAAAATTACGCCTTCCAGGTAAATTATCAGATTGTTTACAAAATGCTAAACAAGGATCTGAGTTATTTATTGTTGAGGGAGATAGTGCTGGTGGTAGTGCAAAACAAGCTAGGGACAGAAATTTTCAAGCTATTTTACCACTAAAAGGTAAAATTTTAAATGTTTTGAGCTCAACAACAGAAAAGATGCTACTTAACCAAGAAATAAACGATCTTTGCAAATGTTTAGGAGTAGATGTTGGTGATAAATTTAATTATGAAAATCTTAGATATGAAAAAATTATTATTATGACTGATGCAGACGTCGATGGTGCACATATTGCTGCTCTTTTGCTTACATTCTTTTTTACGAAAATGCCTGAATTAATTTTAAATGAAAATTTATATTTGGCAGTACCACCTTTGTTTCGGTTGTCTACTGGATCAAAAATTATATATGCAAGTTCAATTGAAGAAAAAGATGATATTTTATCCTCAAATTTGATTGGAAAAGGAAAAGTAGAGATAAGTAGGTTTAAAGGTTTAGGAGAGATGAATCCCATACAATTAAAACAAACAACCATGGATCCTAAAAAAAGAAAATTAATTTTGATAAATTCTAAGAGTGCTGATTTTTACTCAAATAATGAATTAGTTCAAAAACTGATGGGTAAAAATCCAGAACCTAGATTTGATTATATAATTGAAAATGCAAAATTTATAGAAACCAAATATATTTAGAACTAAAATATAATTTATATCAAAATTAATTTTTTATTGACTTGAATAGAAAAAATTATCCTGTATTAACAAATCTTAACATTTTAATCTAAATTTTCATTCCAATGAAATCTAAAATTAATAAATTTTTTGCTTGGATAATTGTACTTTTGCTAGTTTTAGGGCTTGTAGGTTTTGGCTTGCAAGATGTACTTTCAAGGTGGGGTACTTCAAAGTTAGCTTCAATTGGTGAAGTAGAAATATCTTCAGAGGAATTTGCACAAAGTTTTATTAGAGAAATTAACTACATTTCTCAAAATATAGGAAAAAATCTTACTATTGAAGAGGCAAAATCGGTCGGTCTTCATTTGCAAATAATGGAAAGATTAATAAATAGATCTCTGCTGGATCAATTTTTAAGTGATCTTAAAATTTCTGTAGGTGACGCTTCTTTACTTAAGAGTCTAAAAAGAAATCCAAATTTTAATGATATTGAAGGTAATTTTAATCGTAAAAATTATAATGATTACTTAAGTAAAATTAACTTGTCGGAGAATGAATTTGAAAAAATATTAAGAAATGATTTATCTAGAAGATTATTTACCCAAATACTTGATGGAAAGTTTAATCATAACCAAAATATTGTTAAAACAATTGCAGATTATATCGGTGAAGAGCGTGAAGTCACACTATATAAGCTGAGGTATATTACTAATACTTCCTTACAAGTTAATAAAGATGAAGTTAGAAAATTTTATGAAAATAATAAAAAAAATTACTCCTCTAAATCTATTAGGAAGTATTCTGTAATGAATATAAATCAATCTCAATTTTTAAATGAAATTGAGACAACTGAAGAAGAGATTCAAAATATTTATGAAGATAGGAAACAAAATTTTACTCAACCAGAGTTTAGGGAATTGAGTAGGATAATTTTTCAAACCTCAGATTTAGCTACTGAAGCACTAAATAAAATTTTAAACAATGAGAAAACGTTTGAACAAATTGGTTTGGATTTAAATTTAAACAACAGAGAAATAAATTTTGGCACTTATTCTAAAATAGATTTAGATAATGAATTAAGTGGCTTAATTTTTGATAATAAAATTAAAAAAAATTCGATTGTTGGACCAATTAATGGCGAATTAGGGTTTGAATTGTATAAAGTTACTAAAATAATTCCAGAGGTTGTATTAAGCGAAGAAAAAGCCAAATCAAAAATCATAAATGAAATTCAATTAGAAAATTCATTAAATAAATTATCTGAAATAATCCCAGAAGTAGAAGATATGATCGCATCAGGTGAAACTTTTGAAGAAATAACAAAAAAATATGAAATTGATATTGAAAATGTCGAGATATCAAAAGGTGATGAGCTTCCAAAAAAATATAGGAATAAAAATTTAAAAAGTTATTTTGACGAGGCAATTAATGAAAATTCAGATTTATTACAAATTGAAGATAATACCTTTATTTCTATAAGGTTGGACAGTGAGATTGAACCTAAAATACCAAGGTTTGAGGAAATTTATGATCAATTAGTAGATGACTATAAAATTTCTCAAACATTGAAATTTATGGAAAAAAAAATTAATAAAGTAATCACTGAATACACCCTTGATGAGGCAGTTGAACTTAATGAAATAATTTATTTGTTTGAAGATAAAATTAATAGAGAGACGAATGATAATCTTAAGATCTTGAATAAACTAACTATTGAAAATGTTTTCCAAAATTCTGTTGGTGATTTTGTAATACAAAAAATAAATGAGAAGAAAAATCCCTACTTGATATTAATAGAAACTACAAAAATAATTTCCGCAAGTTCCAAAACTGCTTATGACAAAGTATTAAATAACATACAAAATCAGGTCAACGAACAAGTTAATAATGATTTAATAACGTCATTATTAAACTCTCTGAGACAAAAGTATGAACCAAAAGTAAATTTTGAATTACTTAACCAAATAATTGATAATATACAATAATACTATGGATTTTCTTCCATCATTAAGCGAATTTAGTGAAAACTTAAAAAAAAATAAGAATCAAATAGTTTATACTAAATTTTCTGCTGATTTAGATACTCCCGTTTCTTTGATGATGAAATTGGCCAAAGAGGAAAAAAATTCATTTCTCTTAGAGTCTGTGACTGGAGGTGAAATAAAAGGTAGATATTCAGTTATTGGGATGAAACCTGATTTAATTTGGAAGTGTAATCTTGAAGAATCTGAAATCAATAGAAAAGTATTAGAAAAATCAAATAATTTTATTAAGCAATCTAATCCACCAGTATCAGAATTGAAGTCCCTAATAAAAGAAAGTTACCTACAAATTCCTGATAATTTACCTGCCATGTCGGCTGGGTTATTTGGTTATCTCAGTTATGAAATGATTAATTTTGTAAAAAAAATAAGTGAAATAAAAAAAAATGAACTTAGTTCACCTCAATCAATATTATTTAGACCATCAATAATAATAATTATAGATAATGTTAAAGGTGAAATAATTGCTATAAATCCAATTTGGGCTAACAATAATAATTCTTTAAAAATTTCTTCAAAAAATCTTTACAAAAAATCAATAAAAACTCTAAATAAAGTTATTAAAAAGATATCAATGCCATTAAAAGCATATAATTTTAACTTCAATAAAGAAGATAGAAAAATAACTAAGGCAAAGAGTAATTTTACAAAAAAAGAATTTTTAAATAGTGTTAATAAAGCAATTGAATACATTCGTTTAGGTGACATACTTCAAGTAGTTTTAAGTCAACGTTGGAAATTAAAATATAAAAACAAATCTTTTTCTTTTTACAGGGCTTTGAGAAAAACAAATCCTTCTCCATATATGTTCTATTTTAATTTTGGAGACTTCCAAATAGTAGGTGCAAGTCCGGAAATATTAGTAAAAGTATCAAAAAATAAGGTTACAATTAGACCAATAGCTGGAACAAGACCAAGAGGAAAAAATATAATTGAGGATAGTAAATACGAAACAGATTTATTAAATGATCCAAAAGAAAAATCAGAGCATTTAATGCTTCTTGATTTGGGTAGAAATGATGTATCAAAGGTAAGCGACATTGGATCAGTTAAGACTACAGAAAGTTTCATAGTTGAAAAATATAGTCATGTCATGCATATAGTTTCAAATGTTGAAGGAAAACTAAATTCTAAAAATGATAATGTTGATGCATTATTTGCAGGACTTCCAGCCGGTACTGTTTCTGGTGCACCTAAAATAAGAGCAATGGAAATAATTGATGAATTGGAAAATCAAAATCGAGGCGTTTATGCTGGTGGGGTTGGATATTTCGGGGCATCAAATGAAATGGACATTTGCATTGCTTTAAGAACAGCAATAATCAAAAACAATAATATATATATTCAGGCGGGAGCTGGTGTTGTTTTTGATAGCATACCTGAAAAAGAATATGAAGAAACATTAAATAAAGCTAAAGCTCTTTTTGAAGCAGTAGATATAACAAATCAGCATTTTTCAGATTAATTTTATAAATTCAAAAATATTCTTACTATTATAAATACTAAAACTATCACTACCCAAAATAGAATACCAAAAAAAATTCCTTTAAAAAGACTACCATTTTTTTTATTAACATTATTCATTAATCTCTTTTCAAAAAGTTTTTTTTCTAATATCAAATTAACAAAAGTTTTTAAAGTTTTTTCATGATAATTTTAATAGATAATTACGATAGTTTTACATATAATCTAGTTCACTATTTTGGTGAAATAGGTAATAATGTTACATTATTTAAGAATGATGAGAAAAATGCTAACGAATTACTAGATTTGAAACCTAAAGCCATAGTAATTTCTCCCGGTCCTTGCAATCCAGATAAAGCGGGAGTATCACTTGATATAGCTAAAAAAGCAGCTTTAAAAAAAATTCCAATCCTAGGCGTATGTTTAGGACATCAAACTATTGGACAAGTGTTTGGAGCGAATATTATTTCTGCTAAAAATATCGTACATGGAAAGACTGATAAAATTAATCATATTTGTAGAGGAATTTTTAATGAATTACCCTCCCCCTTTAATGCTACAAGATATCATTCATTATCAATATCAAAAAAAAACTTTCCAAATAATTTAGAGATAACAGCTGAAACAGATTGTGGCGAGATTATGGCGATACAGCATAAAAAATTGCCGGTTTATGGTGTTCAATTCCACCCAGAATCTATTATGAGTGAACATGGACATAAATTATTAAAAAATTTTATAAAAATTATGGAAAGTATTTATGACGGAAAGTAAAAACAAGGTCTTTTTTGAAGCTTTAGAAAAAAGTCTTTCTGTAGAAAAGTCAGAAATTCTTTTCAATTATATAATGTCAGGTGAATTTTCTGACATAAAATTAAGTGCTATTTTATCAACTCTTCGATCCAGAGGTGAGACCATTGATGAAATTATTGGGGCAACAAAAGCTATGAGAAAACATAGCAAAAAAATCATATCAGATGAAAATACTATAGATATTGTAGGAACAGGTGGAGATGGAAAAGGAACTTTAAATATTTCTACTGCGAGTGCTCTAGTTACAGCTGGTGTAGGAATAAAGGTTGCAAAACACGGAAATAAAAATATTTCATCAAAATCTGGTGCTGCAAATATATTAGAAGAATTAGGAATAGATATAATGATGGAACCAAAGACAGCTAAACAAAGTCTGGATCAAATAGGTATTTGTTTTATGATGGCTCCTTTATATCATCCAGCAATGAAAAATGTTATGCCAGTTCGTACAGAATTAGGAATTAGAACTATTTTTAATATTTTAGGTCCTATGACAAATCCAGCTGGTGTTAAAATTCAATTGACAGGAGCTTTTGATAAAAAATTGTTAGAACCAATGGCTCAAACTTTATTATCATTAGGAACTAAATCGGCTTGGCTAGTTCATGGAGGTGATGGTACTGATGAATTATCAATATCAGGAATAAGTTATGTTGTAGAAATAAAAAATGGTCTTATTAGTAAATTTAAGGTTAATCCAAAAGACTTAGGGTTTACAACACACCCATTTAGTGAGTTAGTTGGAGGAGACCCCAAATATAATGCATCTGAATTTATGGCTCTTTTATCAGGTAAAAAAAGTGCGTACAGAGATTCGGTAATATTAAATTCTGCTGCTGCAATATATTTATCAGGAGTAGTAGAAAACCTAGAAGCTGGAATAATTGAAGCAACAAATTCTCTTGATAATGGTTTTGCACTTTGTAAACTTAATGAACTTAGAAACTTTTCTAAAGAAAGCTAATGAAACCGTCAATATTACAAAAAATTAAAAAATATAAAATTAAAGAAATCCAAACTTTAAAGGACCATGTTGGGATAGCTTCTTTTGAAAAAAAAGCTTTTAATACAACACCACCTATTGGGTTCTTTAATAAGCTTAATACTACTAATCTACCAAACATAAATATCATCGCTGAAATAAAAAAAGCATCACCTTCAAAAGGTATATTCCGAAAAGATTTTGCTCCTGTAGATATTGCTCAATCTTATGAAAAGTGTGGAGCTTCATGTATATCTATTCTTACTGATGAACCTAGCTTTCAAGGGAAAAACGAAGATTTAATAGCTGTAAGAGAAAATTCAAATATTCCAATATTAAGAAAAGAATTTATTTTTGATGAAATTCAAGTTTATGAAAGTAGATCTATAGGATCAGATTGTATTTTGATAATAATGGCAGCATTAACTAATAAAGAGGCCTCTTTTATAGAAAGTAAAGCCTTAGAACTAGGCATGGATGTAATTTTAGAAATTCATAATCAAGAAGAATTAGATAGAGCATTGTGTATGAATTCAAAATTAATTGGAATTAACAATAGGGATTTGAATTCCTTCCAAACTGATTTGGGTACAACTTTAAATCTTGCAAAACAAATTCCAAACGACCACAAGGTTATTTCTGAAAGTGGTATTTTTACTAGACAAGATATTGAATTAATAATGGGCTGTGGTGTTAATTCTTTCCTCATTGGAGAAAATTTTATGAAATCTAAAAATATAGAAAATGAATTTTCAAAACTATTAGTTAAATAAATGATCAAAAAAAAAGAAGCCACACTTAGTCATATAGATGAATACGAAAAAGCATCGATGGTGGATGTTAATGGAAAAGATATTACTAAAAGGAAAGCGATAGCTAGTTCAAAGGTTTTTCTAAATAATACATCCTATAAGTTGCTAAAAAAAAATAAATCAAAAAAGGGCGATATATTAAATACTGCAAGGGTAGCAGGTATAATGGCTTCAAAAAAAACTTCGGAATTAATTCCACTATGTCATCAATTAAATTTAGAAAAAGTTGATATTAGTTATAATTTTTATGATAAAGAAAATTGCATAGTGATAAAGTCAACGTCAATTGCATCTGATAAAACAGGAGTTGAAATGGAAGCTCTTGTAGCTACTACGATAGCAGGATTAACTATATATGATATGTTAAAAGCTGTTGATAAAAAAATAAAGATTAGTGATATTTGGCTTGATTATAAAGATGGTGGAAGGTCTGGTAAATTTGTCAGGGATTAATCAAAAATTAATCAACTTCGATGAAGCAATAAATTTAATTTTATCTCTAAAGAAATATATAATAGTCAAAACTGATAAAATAACTTTAAGCAAATCTATTGGACGAATTTTATCGAAAAAATTGATTACTTTATGTGATAACCCCCCTGCAGATATTTCATCTATGGATGGATATGCAATTAAAAAAAGAGATTCTCATAGAGAAAAAATTCTTCAAGTAATTGATGAATCATCTGCTGGTTCTCCTAGCAAAAAAAAAGTATCAACAGGACAAGCTGTAAGAATATTTACTGGTGGTATAATTCCTGAAGGTACAAATAAAGTAATTATTCAAGAAAATGTTAAAATATTAAGCGAAAATAAAATTAGAATTATAAAATGTAATAATTCAGAAAATACTTTTATTAGAAAAAAAGGTACTGATTTTAAAAAAGGAAACTTTATCGAAGGTTGCACCATACTTTCACCAAGAGATTTATTACTTTTTGCTTCTATGGGATATGGAAAGTTTGAAGTTTATAAAAAACTTAAAATTTCAATACTTTCAATTGGTAATGAATTACTTGAGCCAGGGAAAAAAATTAAAAGAAATAAGATATATGCGTCTAATGCTTATGGAATTAGTGGTTTATTAAAAAAATACTCCTGCAAATGTGAAATTTTACCCATTGCAGAGGATACTATCCTCTCAATATCAAAAAATTTAATCAATGCCCTTAAAAATTCAGATTTAATTATAACAATTGGTGGAGCATCAGTTGGAAACTATGACCTTGTAAAAGATGCAATAAAAAAAATGGGGGGAAAGTTTATTTTTGAAAAAGTAAATATCAGACCTGGCAAACCAACTTTTGCTGGAATTTTAAATAAAAAACCAATAATTGGATTACCTGGAAATCCTGTTTCTTCTTATGTATGTACACAATTATTTGTAATTCCATTAATTGAAGAAATATTTAATTTAAGACCTAAAAAATTTTCATTGTCATCTGTACACTTAAATTCAGATATACAAGCAAATGGTTCAAGAATGCATTTTATGAGAGGAAATGTATTTGATATAAATCAAAAAAAGATCGTTTCGTTAAAGAATGAACAAGATAGTTCTTTAACAAAAACGTTACAAGAATCAAATTGTTTAGTCATAAGACCACCATTTGACCCTGCTAAAGTAAAAGGAGATAAAGTAGATATCATTAAATTGATTTAATTATTTAAGATTTCTTGACATAAAAAAAGAACAATTATAGAACATTAATTAGAAAGAAATTTTATGCTTACAAAAAAACAATTAGAATTATTAATTTTTCTTGAAAAAAAAATAACACATTCAGCTATACCTCCTTCATTCGAAGAAATGAAATCTGCATTAAATCTTAAATCCAAATCAGGAATACATCGACTTATAAGTGCTCTTGAAGAAAGAGGTTTTTTAAGAAGATTGCCACATAGGGCAAGATCAATTGAAATTTTGAAGTCTTATAAATCAATAAGTGAATTATCAATAGATAATTTTAATCAAATTAATTTAAATAAGAAAAGTGAAAATAATATAAATTCTTTAAATATACCACTTGTTGGCAATATAGCAGCTGGTTTACCAATTGATGCTATTTATAACGATAATGAAAAATTGAATGTTCCAAATTATCTAATGGGTGAAGGAAATTATTTTGCTCTTAATATAATTGGTGATTCAATGATTGATATTGGAATAAATGAAGGAGACATTGCAATCATAAAACAAAAAAATGATGCAAAAGATGGAGATTTAGTTGTAGCTCTAATTGATGAGACAGAAACCACACTTAAAAGGTTTAGAAAAAATGGTAAAGAAGTAGTACTTGAAGCAGAAAATAAAAACTATAAATCACAGGTATATAAATCTGGGTCAAATATAAAAATTCAAGGTATATTATCCGGTTTAATTAGAAGATATAATTAATAAAATTGTATAGTCTATGTTTATAAAAAATGAATAAATTTAAAAAAACTGATATTATAACTAGGTTTGCACCATCACCAACGGGTTATCTTCATATTGGAGGAGCACGTACAGCACTGTTTAACTGGATTTTTGCCAAAAAATGTAAAGGTAAGTTTCTACTAAGAATAGAAGATACTGATAAATCTCGTTTAAATAAAGATGCATTATCTGCAATATTTGAAGGACTTAAATGGTTAGGTATCAACTGGGATAATGAGGTAATTTATCAATCAAAAAGAAATAAAACCTATAAAGATGTCATTTCAAAATTATTAGAAAATAAATTAGCTTATAAATGTTATTCGACACAAAATGAAATCAATAATTATAAAAAAAAACTATTAAAACTTGGAAAAACAACAAAATTTATTTCACCCTGGAGAGAAAAAGTAAATAAAAACAAAAATGACCAATATGTTGTAAGACTTAAAGTCCCAGATATAGGTAAAATTACTATTCATGATGAAGTTCAGGGAGAAATAAATTGGAACTGTAAAGACTTAGATGATCTTGTTTTGTCAAGATCTGACGGATCAGCAACATACAATCTTGCAGCAGTTGTTGATGATCATGATTTTAAAATAACTGACGTAATAAGAGGTGATGATCATTTAACAAATACAGCTAGACAAAAACTTATATATAATGCACTTGATTGGCAAATACCAAGATTTTCACATATACCACTTATACATGGTCTTGATGGGAAAAAATTATCAAAAAGGCATGGTGCTGTTGGTGTCAATTCCTATATCATTGAAGGCATTAAGTCTTCTGCTTTAGTCCGTTATTTGTGTCAATTAGGTATAAACACTGGCAATGATGAATTAAAAGGTATTGATGAAATAATAAAAGATTTTGCGATAAAAAAAATTGTGAAGAGCCCTGCAAGATTTGACCCAATCAAATTGAATGACATATGTGGAAAAATTATAAGACATACATGTGATGAAAAAATAATCAATGATTTTAATTATTTCATAAAATCCAGTAGTCTACCTGTCTTGACAAAAGATCAGCAAAATAAAATAAAAGTGGCTTTACCATTTCTAAAAATTAGATCTAAAAATTTTAATGAACTTTATCAACAATCAGAATTTATATTAATAAGAGATAACATAAAAATTAGTAAAGAGAATAAAAAACATTTAAATAATCAAAATTTATTAATAATTAAAAACCTTGCAGATAAGTTAAAAAATATCAAATGGTCAAAAGAAAACATTATTGAAACAATCAAAACCTTTTCTTCTGAAAAGAACATAGGTTTTAAAGATGTGGCCAAATTAATTAGAATCGCTATAGTGGGTACAACTAATTCACCTGGAATATATGATATGATGTTGGTTTTAGGAAAATTAGAGGTAGTTCGAAGGTTTGCTATTTTGGAAAGGTAGTATGGAAAATAGAAATAGAAATAAAGTCTTACTAGATATAAACAATAAAAAATTTGATTTGCCGGTGATAACAGGATCTACTGGTCCAGACGTAGTAGATATAAGATCTTTATATACGATAAGTAATCTTTTTACTTTTGATCCAGGATTTACTTCAACAGCTTCTTGTGAAAGCTCTATTACATTCATAGATGGTGATAAAGGAAAGCTACTTTATAGAGGTTTTGATATAGGTGAATTAGCTGTTAAATCAACATTTCTCGAAGTATGTTTTTTACTTCTTTATGGAAACCTTCCTCAAAAAAATCAACTTGATGATTTTACTCAAAGAGTAACTAATCATACCATGCTGCATGAACAAATGATTTATTTTTTTAGAGGGTTTAGAAGAGATGCTCATCCAATGGCCATAATTTGTGGTGTTCAAGGGGCAATGTCTTCATTTTATCATGACAGCTTAGATGTTAACGATGCTTGGCAAAGAGAAGTCGCTTCTATAAGAATGATTGCAAAGCTACCTACTATTGTTGCTTATGCTTATAAATATTCTATGGGACAACCTTTTGTATATCCGAATAATTCCTTAGATTATGCTGAAAACTTTTTATATATGTGTTTTTCAGTTCCAGCAGAACAATATAAATCAAACCCAATTTTAAATAAAGCAATGGATCGAATTTTTATATTACATGCTGACCATGAACAAAATGCGTCAACTTCTACTGTTCGTCTTGCTGGTTCATCTGGAGCAAATCCTTTTGCCTGTATTGCTGCAGGAATTGCATGCTTATGGGGGCCTGCACATGGTGGAGCAAATGAAGCTTGTCTTGATATGTTAAAAGAAATTGGATCAGTTGATCGAATTCCAGATTTTATAAAAAGAGCAAAAGACAAAAATGATCCATTTAGGTTAATGGGATTTGGCCATAGAGTTTATAAAAATTTTGATCCCAGAGCCAAAGTTATGAAAGAAAGTGCAGATGAAGTGCTAGAACTTCTTGGAATAAGTAATAATAGAACTCTTCAAGTTGCAAAAGAACTAGAAAAAATTGCATTAGAAGATGAGTATTTCATAGAAAAAAAATTGTACCCTAATGTAGATTTTTATTCTGGAATTATTTTAGAAGCTATGGGATTTCCTACATCAATGTTTACACCAATATTTGCTCTTGCAAGAACGGTAGGCTGGATTTCTCATTGGATAGAAATGCATTCTGATCCTAACAAAAAAATAGGAAGGCCTAGACAACTTTATACAGGCGATCTTGAAAGACCATTTGTATTAATAAAAGACCGCTAATTAAAAGTTTATAAAATTCCTTCCTTTAAATATTGTAATGAAATTTTTGCAGCTTTTTCACTTTGTTTATACTCATCGGTTGAAATAAGTTTAATTACTTTGTTAAAGGCTTCTTTTTGCTCTTTTTGCAACAACGGATTTGATAAAAGATCTTTCACTGAACTCTCAATTGCTAATACTTTACATTTTTCAAATAAAAATTCTGGAATAACCTGTTTTTTTAGAATGATATTGATTAGATTTGCTGATTTAAGCTTTACAAATGATTTGATTATTTTTTCAAACAACCAACCACATTTATAAATTGAAACCATCGGAGTCCCAGTTTTAGCAAGCTCTAATGAAACTGACCCAGAAGTATTAATTGCCAAAGTTGAGAATTTAAAAAGAGAAAATTTTAAAGAATCAAACTTATCAACACCAATCTTAGATTCTGATAATATTTTAACCCTTGATTTGTTATAATTTAATTTTGGTCTCATATAGTGACTTACATTTTCGGGAATGGGAATTACAAAACTAATATTATTAAACTGTATACATAAGTTATTTATTAATTTTGAATAAATTGGAAGTAAGGATTTTATTTCTGATTTTCTTGAGCCTGGTAAAATTGTTATAATTTCATTGGAATCATCAATCTCCATAGTTTTAAAAAAATTTTCTCTTTCACTATCCAAAGGTATACTTGCTTTAGAGATTGGGTGTCCTACAAAATCGCAACTTAAACCATATTTTTCAAAATATGGTTTTTCAAAGGGAAATAGAGCTAAAACTTTGTCATACAATAATGACATTTGTTTTGCTCTCTTAGGTCTCCAAGCCCAAACTGATGGAGCAACATAATGAATAATTGGAACAAATTTGTCTATTTTTCTTATTTTATTTACTAACCTGAAACAGAAATCAGGACTATCTATAGTAATAATTAAATCTGGTTTCCATACTTTGGTGTAATTACTTAAAGCAAAAATAATAGAATAAATTTTTCGAATTCTTTTAAAAACATCAAAAAAACCCATTATTGATAATTCTTCAATTTTATAAAGACATACAAATCCTTCATTTTGCATCTTAAGACCACCAATTCCTTGAAAAAGTAATTCTTGTTTTTTGGAATTATTTGAATGAAACTTTTCTTCAAACTGAATTTTCATTTCTTTTATTAATTTTGATCCTAAATTATCACCAGATGGTTCCCCGGCAATTATTAAAATTTTATACATAATCAATCCAATAAGTTATTAATCAATTGAAATAAAAAGATCTAATTTATTTGCAATTTTGATTAATTTATCTTTATTCAAAGTAATTAATTTATTTTCAACAAGAGCTAAACCATTAAGTTCTGCTTTTTTTATATTTAATAAAGTATTTTCACCAATCACAGGGAAATCAAAACGCACATCTTGATTTTTTTTTAAACATTTAAATAAAATTCCACCTGACAGTTTTTTAAGAATATTATTTTTTCTCTTAAAATTTTTAACAAATTCAATCATGGCATCAGTTCCTGGAAGGGTCTCTAATCCTATACATAATCCATTCACCACAACTATAGATTGCCCTATATCAGCTTCTGACATAAGATTATGGATGTTAATTGCCTTTTCTATATCTTTTCTGTCCTGTATAGAAGGTTTTCTTTTTGACGGAACACCTTTTTCCAAAAAAAAATTAGGCAATATATTTTGTACTGATAAAATCTCAAAACCTTGTTTTTCAAAAAAATCACCAACACTTCTCAATAATTTATCATCAGTATTTTGTAAATCAATTTTATAATCTGTCATAAGATCAATATTTTTCAAATTATTGGAAGTTTCAAAATCATTATATCTGGTAATTTTACCCGCAAAAATGAGGTATTTAACAGCTCTACTTTTTAATTCATAAATCAAATTTTCAAGGTTATATAAATCAAAAGCTATTTTTTTTACATTAATGGGAAGAGATAAATTAAAATTTTTAGGAAAAAAAGCAATAGGATGAATATTATTAAGTATTAATTCTTTTATTATTTGATTAGGAAGATTTCCTTCACCCGAGATTACTGCTATTCTATTTTTTGTTTCTTTAAATTTGTCTATATTTTTAATCATTAATCACTTTGGGCTTAAAATTGCCCTATCTTTTTCAGCATTGAGAAAGTTTATTAATTTTTTTACTAATGGATTATTTATGTCATTAATATTTGATATTTTTTTATTGAATGTTTTTTGATTAAAAAAAATATTATCATAAACTGATTTTAATTCTTTTATTTGTTTATTATTTGTACCTGACCTTCGTAACCCAACTAAATTTAATCCCATCAATTTTGCTCTTTCACCATAAACCATACCGAAAGGAATAACATCCTTTGCAACCATGGAAAGAGCGCCAATAAAAGCCCCTTCACCTATTCTAACAAACTGATGAACTCCAGATAATCCTCCAATAGTTACATTATCCCCTAAAGACACATGACCTGCTAATGCCGCGTTATTTGCTAAAATAATTCCATTACCTAATTGGCAATCATGACCTATATGACTGCCCAGCATAAATAAGCAATTATTTCCAATTTTGGTAATGCCTCCTCCACCCAAAGTACCTGGATTTATCGAAACACTCTCTCTAATTTTATTGTCAGTACCAATAATTAATTCATTATTTTCTCCTTTATATTTCAAATCTTGCGGATAATGCCCAATAGAAGCAAATGGCCAAACTTTTGTATTTTTTCCTATTAATGTTTTACCTACTATTGAAACATGACTAAATAATTCAATGTTATCTTCTAAAACACAGTCTGAGGAAACATAACAATAAGGACCTACCTTACAATTTTTTCCTATAATTGCATTTTCCTCAATTAAAGAATTTGAATGAATTATACTTGAATTATGAATTGGCATTTATATACAAATTATTTAATTTTCAATCATCATAGCAGTAAAATTTGCTTCTGTGACTAGATTTTCTTCTACAAAAGCATTCCCAGAAAATTTCCAAGTATTTCCCCGATTTCTTTCAACTAAAACCTTGAGTTGTAAAACATCTCCTGGTTGAACTAATTTTCTAAATTTTGCATTATTTATTGTCATGAAATATACTAAAAAGTCATGATCAACAATTTTTATTGTTTTTGAAACTAAAATTGCTGCTGTTTGTGCCATAGCCTCTACAATAAGAACTCCTGGCATAATAGGTTTTGAAGGAAAATGTCCTTGGAAATAGGGTTCATTCACAGTAACATTTTTTATACCCAATGCAGATTTTCCAATTTTAATATTTTCTACTTTATCAATTAGTAAAAATGGATACCTGTGTGGTATTAATCTTTTTATTTCTTCAAGATTAGCTGTATGTTCAGTTATTGTCATTTCATAAATCTCTTTTTTAATAATTGATTATGAAGTTATTTTTATTGTCAATTCATCAATATTTTTATACAAGTTGTTCATCCGTTTTATCACACCATCTGTAATATTTATTCTTGAATCAAAAATAACCAATTTGAATGCATTACTATCTATATCAATAACAATTGAGGCCTCATAAATTTTCATAAAATCTTGAATGATAGGTATCATAAAGGTATTAAAAAAATTTTTTTTCCATTTTTTTAAATTTTCGTTAATTACAGCCTCTTTATTTCTCTGATTAACCCTCTCTAACTCTACTCTTTTATCAAAATCATTAGCTAAGTTCAAAAATTCGTTAGTATCTAAATTTGGTCTGCTCAAAGTAAGTTCTTTTTCTTCCTTAATAAATAATTTTTCTATTCTTTCAGCATCAATTAACAAAATTTTTTCTTTATCTTTAAATTTTTTAAAGATTGCTTTACCTAAATTCGTATCATTAAAAATTTTTTCATGTGATATAACTAAGACGCTTCGTTTAAAATTTTCTCTATTACTTTCTAATGGTATGTTTTTAGTTTGACTTAAAGAAAAAGACGGAAATAAAAAAAATATTATGAGTATATTAAGCAAATATTGAATAAAGTTAGTCTTATTAGTTTTAAACATCCTAAAATTGAGAAGCTATATTGAAACTAAAATTTTCAGTCTTATCTACCCCAGACAAATACTGCTGTGGTTTTGCCCAATTAAATTGTAATGGACCAATTGGAGTTGACCAGTAAAGTGTAAAACCAACTGAACTTCTAATTTTACTATCGACACTTTTTAAGTCAATAGCATCAATTTCTATTTTTTCTTTATCATAATTTAACCCCCATAAGGATCCAGCCTCAGCAAATATTCCACCGTAAAAACCTAACTCTTTTGGTAAACCAATTGGAAAATTAGCTTCAATTCTACTTACTGCATAATTTTCACCACCAAGGGGTTCATCACCTTCTCTAGGACCAATTTGACCATATTGAAATCCTCTTAAGCTCCTTCCACCTAAAGAAAATCTATCAACAGTTCTAGAAAATCCATTTTGCATTTGCATAACACCACCTTCTAATTCACCAGTTAAGGTAATCAGATCATCAAAAAATGAATTATAAATTTTTCCTCTTGCAGAAGCTTTGATAAATGAATTTCTTGAACCGTAACCAGAAATGGTAATATCTGACCTTAAAAGAAATCCATTTTTAGGTTTGATAATAGAATCTCTTCCATCAATTAAATAATCAAAAGACAATTCAGATTTTGATATTTTACCTTGGTCTTCTTTTAGAATTAAGGAGTTAGAGGAGATAGGTACCGAAATTTTTTCTTCTAAAATTTTTAATGAAGTAATAAGTCTAGTATCATTACCCAATTTAAACCCAAAACCAGTTCTTATAGAACTTTCATTTGAAGTAAAAGATGATTGTCGAGGCTCTAAATCTAGGTAAGTTAGATCAATACTTGCAGAGAGATCCCGATTTAATAAGGCCGGTTCAGTAAATCCAAATTTGATGCTTTTATTACTTTCAGATGTAAGAACTTCAAACAATAATCGCTGTCCCTTTCCCAAAAAATTTCTTTCTGAAAGAGATATAGTACCAGAAAGCTCAGTATCTGTAGAGTAACCTGCTCCAAAATTTAAAGATCCAGTTGGTGCCTCCTCTACATCTACAGTTAGAACAGCCTTATCAGAAGAACTACCTGGTAAAACTGATACAGACAAGTTTTTAAAAAAACCTAATGCTCGTAGTTTTTCTTCAGATTTTCTAATCAAGGCTGGGTTAAATGCATCACCTTCTGAAATAGAAAACTCTCTTCTTATTACTTTATCAAGGGTTTGATTATTGCCCTTAATATCAATTCTTTCGACATAAAGACTTGGACCATTAAAAATCATGAAAACTATATCGACTGATTGTTTTTCATTAATATTTATTTTTTTTAATGAAACCTTTGCAAAAGGAAAGCCCAAATCAATAACTTTTTTTTCCAATGATTTTCTTATTTTTTCAATTTCTGATCCCACATATAAATCACCTTTTTTTGTTTTAACTAGATATCTAATATCAGAAAGATCTAAGGTTGAAATTTTATTCTCAAATTTTACTTCAGATATTGAAGTCCTATTACCTTCAAATATAGTGTATGTTATATTAAAGCTTTTACCATCATCAGATAATGTTCCAACAGAACTTTTGACTTTAGCATTAGCAAACCCTTTATCACTGTAGAATTCTTCTAAAAGTTTTCTGTCTTTTTCTTGACGTAGTTCAGAATAATCATCACTTGTAGAAATGAATGAAAACAAACTCTTTTGTGAAGACTCTATCACTGACCTTAGTCTAGAATCATTAAATTCTTTGTTTCCAATAAAATTTATCGATTTTATTTCAGTCCTTGGGCCCTCATTAATTGAAAAGATCAACCCTATACCACCTTCTTTTAAAAGAACTTTTTGAGGAACTATTGTTGCTTTAAATCTGCCTTTTTCTCTATAAATTTGCAAAATTTTACGAATATCTTCATCAATAATACCTTTACTAAAAGGTGTTCTAGACTGACTTGAAATAATAGAAAACAAAAACTGGTCTTTAAAGATTTTATTACCTTCAAAATCAACATTACTGATAATGGGATTTTCAACTACAGAGATTATAAGACGAGTTCCTACAGGATTAAGAACAACATTTTGAAAAAGCCCAGAGTCACTAAGTCTACGAAAGCCTTCATTTATTGAATTTGCAGACATATTATTTGAATTTGAGAGACCAGATATGGCAATTATTGTTTCAGCAGAAACTTCGCTGTTTCCTGAAACTATGATTTCTTTTATGTTAAACTGAGAAAGAGCAAAATTTGGTGATATTAGAAAAAATAGGATGATTGCATTGCAAAATATTTTTTTCAAAAGTGATTTATGAAACATATTTAATTTTCCTCAAACATAATTTATATTATAAAACAAATAATTATAAAATAATACGCAATAAATCATTATATGTTGCAAATATCATTAAACTTAAAAGTAAGAAAATACCAATAAAAGTGAAAAATTGCATAAAATTAGGAGATGGTTTTTTTGAAAAAACTTTCTCATACAATAATAATAATAAGTGACCTCCATCCAATATAGGTAGTGGGAAAAGGTTAATAATTCCAATACCAGTTGAAATAAGACCCACAAGACTTAAAAAAGATACAAAACCGTTTTTAGATACATCTGATATTGCATGAGCAATACCAATCGGTCCAGATACATGTTTTGCACTAATAGAACCATTTATCATCTCAAATAATCCTCTAAGTGAACCATTAATAACTCTATATGTTGCTAAAAAACCAAATTGTATAGCATTTAAAGGATTAGGTGTAATTTTTTGTGGTTCCAAAGCAAACCCACCAATGATACCAATCCTCAGAGTTTCTGAAAAACTACCATCCTGATTTTCAATTGGTCGTTTTTCTGGAGATAAAATACTTTTGAAAATAGTACCATTCCTATATACATCTAACTCTATTGAAGCACCATTTGATGCATTAACTATTTTTTTCAATTCATTAAAACTTAATATATTATTACCATTAACTTTTAAAATAAAATCACCAGGTAGTAAGCCGGCTTTGGAGGCTGGAGACAAAGGTTCAATACTTTTAATTAATGGTTGAAATAAATTTGGAACTAAAAATTTGATAATTTCTTCGTTTCTTTTTACTAAGAAAACAATATCTTCATCTTCATTAATTTCATTGTATTTTACAAATATATCAGAAAAATAATTAATTGGTTTACCGTTTATTTCTAAAACTAAATCTCCAGTCTTTAATTTAAATTCTTGAAAAGGAATATTGTTTATATTACCTATTCTTGGTTTATCACTAGCTGTCCCATTAACCAATATAATCGAAGTAAATATAATAATTGAAAGTAAAAAATTAGCTACTGGACCTGCTGAAACAGTCAAAGCTCTGGATATTACTGATGCATTATTAAATTGATTAGTATTTTTTGTTAAATTATTATTTTTAGAAGATAAAGAACTAGGATCCAAATCTCCTTCAAATTTAACAAATCCACCAAAAGGAAGTATACAAATTTTCCAAAGAACACCAGATTTATCCCTAAACCCAAGTAATTTTGGGCCAAATCCAATGCTAAATTCACGCACCCCTATACCACATTTTTTTCCTATATAATAATGACCAAATTCATGTATAAAAATTACTAATGAAAAAGCAAAAAATATATAAAAAATATTTGATATAGCACTTATAAAAAATTCGACCAAAATTATAACTTTCCTAAATGTTTATTTGTTGAGCAAAATTTCTTGCTTTTTTATTTAATAATTTTATTTCATCAATTGTATTTAATGAATTATTTTCATATTCCATCATTTCAGGTAAATGTAGTACTTTATCAACTAAATTACTCATATCTAAAAATTTTATATCTTTTAGGATAAAACGATCCAATGCTATTTCTTTAGCTGCATTAAATACCACTCCTAAACTACCAGACGTTTTTAAAACCATTCTTGCTAAATTTATAGCGGGAAATTTATTTACATCAACTTTTTCGAATGAAAGATTCTTTAATTCAGTAATGTCCAAATCATTAATAGGGATATTTCTTCTTTCAGGGTAATTTAAAGTATATGCAATAGCATGTCTCATATCATTTGGGCATAATTGAGCTAAAGTTGAATTATCTATAAATGTTACCATTGAATGAATAATTGATTCTGGATGAATAATAACTTCTATTTGGTTTGGACTTAAGTCAAAAAAGTGTTTAGCTTCAATAATTTCTAAAGCTTTATTAAACATAGAAGCACTATCTATTGATATTCTTTTACCCATATCCCAAGTAGGATGATTTATTGCTTGGTCAACAGTTACATTTTCCATTTCACTGAGACTTAAGGTTCGAAATGGGCCTCCACTAGCAGTTAAAATTACTTTTTTAATTGTTTTTAAATTCTCACAATTTATACATTGAAAAATAGCATTATGTTCACTATCAACTGGTAAAAGTTTAGTTTGAAATTTTTTTGCAGTTTCCATTAATAAATTTCCTGCACAAACTAATGATTCTTTATTCGCTATCGCTACAATTTTAGAGAATTTTACAGATTCTAATGTTGGAGGAACACCTGGAAAACCAACAATTGCTGAGATTACCCAATCTGCACCCATTCTTGCAGTATCTAAAATTGCTTCTTCCCCAGCATAAAATTCTATTTCGTGTGATGATAGTTTTTGTTTTAACTCGTCAATCTTTTTGACATCAGCTGTTACAACTCTTTTAACTTTAAATTCAATTGCGTCTTTACATAGTTGATCAATATTTTCATTTCCAGTAATTGCTAATATTTCAAAATCAAGATTTTTCTTTAAAATTCGTAATAAGCTAAGTGTACTCTGCCCAATTGACCCTGTTGAACCAAAAATTATAATTTTCATAATAATATACTCATAATCAATTTAATCCAAAATCAATATATAAAATAAGACTATATCCCAAAATACCACCAATAATAGAATCCATTCTGTCAAATACACCTCCATGACCAGGAATAAAAAAACTACTATCTTTTAAAGATAATCTTCTTTTCCCAAAACTTACAACTAAATCTCCTAACTGAGCACACAAACTAATTATAACTACATAAATAATCTCAATGATAAAATTAGATGCAAATCCTTTAAAAAATATAATCCAAATTATTAAAGTAAAAAAAATAGATCCAACTGTACCCTCAATTGTTTTATTTGGTGAGATATTTGGGAATATTTTTATATTTCCAAATAATTTACCAATTATATAACCTCCAATATCCGAGGAAATCACCATTAATAAAAGAAATAATGGTTTATCTAAGTTCAATGTTTCGGATATTTCACAGATAAGTTCAAGAAAAAGGTACATAGAAATTAATACATAAGAATGAACAAACATTCTCAAATATTTACGATTTTCGTAGATAATATCTATGAATAAGATAATTAAACTAACAACTAAAAAAAGAGTACCATCATTTGTAAAAAAAGGGGTAATAGCACTAAATAATGGGAGAATTGATATATTAATTTTTTTTGAAAAGTCTAATGTTGCCAAGTTGACTTCAAGAAATAAAAGAAAAATAATTAAGCTACAAAAAATTAAAACAAGGTGACTGCCAATATTAAATGCCAAAAAAGTAAAAGCTAAAATAATAACCGATGATATAAATCTAACAATAAGGTTTGACAATATATTAGACTTTCAAAATATCATCCTGTTTAATCTTTAAGATTTCATCTATTTGTTTTATAAAATCATTAGTTAAGTTTTGAACTTCATCTGACCAAAACTTTTCATCATCTTCAGACATACCTTCAGATTTAAGTTTTTTAATTTTGTCCATTCCATCTTTTCTTACATTTCTTACAGCAACTCTAGCCTGTTCAGCAAATTGCGCAGCTAATTTTGAAATTTCTTTTCTTCTTTCTTCATTAAGCTCAGGTAACGGAAGACGTAAAAGATTACCTTCGGTCACTGGATTTATACCTAATCCTGAATTTTGAATCGACTTTTCTATTGCAACTATATTTTCTTTATCCCAGACATTAATGGTAATTAACCTAGGCTCAGGAACATTTATAGTTGCACACTGGCTTATTGGCATTATACTACCATAAACTTCTACAGTAATATTATCTAAAATAGAAGAGGACGCTCTCCCAGTTCTTAAAGATTTAAAATCATTTTTTACAGATTCTAGAGCCCCATTCATTCTCTTTCTAATATTTTCTATATCAAAATCTTCATTCATTTTAATATTCCATTTTTAAGCATAAGGTGATACTAACGTAAATTTACCAAACCCTTGAATTACTTCTTTCATATTTCCAAAGTTTTTTAATGAAAATACTATGATAGGTATTTTATTATCTCTTGCTAAAGCAACTGCAGAAGCATCCATTACCTTTAAATTTTTTTGAAGTATTTGGTCATATGTCACTTTGTCATATTTGATAGCATTGCTATTAGTTTTTGGATCCATATCGTAAACACCATCAACTTTTGTACCTTTAAATATTGCTCCACAATTCATTTCAGTAGCTCTAAGGGTTGCAGCAGTATCAGTGGTAAAGTAAGGATTGCCTGTACCAGCAGCAAAAATACAAACCCTTTTTTTCTCAAGATGCCTCACTGCTCTTCTTCTTATATATGGTTCACAGATTTGATCTACTGAAATTGCTGACATTACTCTTGTATTAACATTATAACTTTCAAGGGCTGATTGCATTGCAAGGGCATTCATTATAGTTGCTAACATTCCCATATAGTCAGCAGTTGTTCGCTCCATTCCTTTAGCGCTTCCTTGTAAACCTCTAAATATATTTCCACCACCTATAACGAGACAAATTTCAACGCCAAGTTTATGTACACTTATTATATCTTTTGCTACTAAATCAACTGTTGGAGGATCTAACCCATACTCAGAATCTCCCATTAAAGTTTCTCCTGAAATTTTGATTAAAACTCTGGTATATTTTATTTTTGAATTAATAACTATATCCTCCAAAGAAATTACATAATTTAATTTGAAATTGTTTTCATTACTTCGTTAGCAAAATCTTCAGTATTTTTTTCTATACCTTCACCAACTTCAAATCTTACAAAATCTAAAATATCATTATTTTTATTATATAAAACCTGTTTTATAGTGTTATCAGGATCGATAACAAAATTTTGATTTAAAAGTGTAACTTCATTAATGAATTTTTTCATCTTACCTTTTACAATATTTTCTATAATATTTTCAGGCTTCCCACTTTCCCTTACTTGTTCAAAATATAATTTCTCTTCCCTTTTAATTAACTCATCAGGAAGTTGTTTTTCAGAAAGAGCAACAGGATTTGATGCAGCGATGTGCATAGCGATCTGTTTAGCTAATTCTTCATCATTATTAGACAAAGAAACAGCAACTATTATTTTTCCTAGATTAGGTGAAACAGAGTTATGGACATAAAATCCAATATTATTTCCAGATATTTTTTTCATTCTTCTTATTGAAATATTTTCACCAATAGATGATACTTTTTCAATTAATATTTGGTCTACATTTCTACCTTCAATCTTTGTATTTAATATTTCATCCAAGGTATTTTTATCTGAAGAATGATCCAATATATTGTTTATCATATTCTGAAATTCTTCATTTCTTGCAACAAAGTCAGTTTCACAATTCGCTTCAATTAATATAGATGAATTATTTATATTTTTTATACCAATAAGACCCTCAGCTGCAATTCTCCCAGATTTTTTTTGTGCTTTTGCTAAACCTTTTTGTCTAAGCCAGTCAGTAGCATTCTCAAAATCACCATTGGTTTCAATTAAAGCTTTTTTAGCATCCATCATTCCAACACCAGTGATATCTCTTAAATCTTTTACCATTTTAGCGGTTATTGTCATATTTGACACTCCTTAGTAATAATAATTTCAAGTAAATAAAGTAAATTGCAAAATTTCAATATGATGTTAAAAGTGTATAAAAGTTAAAATCATTCAGATAATTATTATTCAGTTTCATTCTTTTTTTTATTCTTTTCTTCTTTTTTGAGAACATTTGTAGCTTTGGGTGATTTAATAGATTTTACAACTTTTAAAGAAGTTTCTTTTCTTGAGTTATCTACTGGAGGTGTAGTTTTAGCATTATCAGAGTTACTTTCAGCTAGATCAGTATTATTTTCATTTTCAGCAGCTACGCTTTCTTTTTTTTCAACAATATCATTTTCTGCTAAGTTAGTAGTGTCTTTATTATCATCCTCCGAATTATCCTTATTTGGAATGATCTCACTAGGGGATTCTAAGTTTTCTTCTTTTGTTTTTTTAATATTATTATTTTTATTATTATTTAATTGAATTTCTTCATTTGGAGGATCTATGGAAGCACCTATATCAACTCCTGCTGTAGTAAGTTGATTAGTCATCCCTTCTAAAGCAGCTTTTGCTATAAGATCACAATATAAGCCAATTGATCTGGCAGCATCATCATTACCTGGGATTGGATAATCTATGAAAGAAGGATCAGAATTTGTATCAATTATAGCAATAACTGGAATCCCAAGCTTTTTCGCTTCCTGAATCGCCAAAGCCTCTTTATTTGTATCAATTACAAATAATAAATCAGGAGTACCACCCATTTCTCTGATACCACCTAAAGAAGCATTCAGCTTAGACTGTTCTCTTTCCAAATTAAGTCTTTCTTTTTTTGTAAGACCTGTGGCACCATCAGACAATTGCTCATCTAATTTTTTTAATCTTGAGATAGAATTTGAAACTGTTTTCCAATTAGTGAGAGTACCTCCTAGCCACCTATGATTCATATAATACTGGGCACTTCTTTCTGCAGCTTCTGAAATTGGTTTTTGAGCTTGTCTTTTTGTACCAACAAAAAGTATTGATCCACCTTTAGAAACAGTATCTTGGACATAATTTAAAGCAACATCTAATAATTGAAAGGTTTGGGTCAAGTCAATAATATGAATTCCATTCCTAACCCCATATATATATTGTTGCATTAGGGGATTCCAGCGGTGTGTTTGGTGACCAAAATGAACACCAGACTCTAATAAGTCTTTTAAAGTATATTCAGGCAAAGCCATAATTATTTCCTTTCCGGTTTATAACCTCGATGAGATGCAATCTAGCAACCGGTTAGATTTAAAATAATCTTCATCTCATCTGTGAATTTTTTTTAGTCGACATATACTATAAAAAATTATATTTCAAGCATGTTTTAAAAATAAAAAACTAAAAATAAAAAATAATGCTATAATCACAAAATATGAGAGATTGATCAGACCTATTATGAAAATAAAGAAAAATCAAAATTTATTTCAAAAATTACGTTCTAATTTTTTAACTGGTTTAGTTTTAATCACACCCATAGTTTTAACTATTTATTTATTGTGGGGTGCAATAAATTTTATAGACGATAAAGTGGTGCCGTGGTTACCAAATAAATATAATCCTTCTACATATCTAGGAAAGGACATTCCGGGACTAGGTGTATTAACTTTCCTCATATTTACAACAATCATAGGAATGGTTACCAAAGGTTTTTTTGGAAGGCAACTTATTAAATTTTGGGAAAGTTTGGTTGATAGAACACCCGTATTTAGATCAATATATAATGCAGTAAAACAAATAGCCGAAACAGTTTTTACAAAGTCAGATCAAACATTCAAGAGTGCCTGTTTGGTAGAATATCCAAGAAAAGGCATATGGGTAATAGCTTTTATTTCTACAGTTACAAAAGGTGAAATATTAAAAAAAATTAATAAAGATGAAATTTTGACAGTATTTGTTCCAACCACACCTAATCCAACTTCTGGGTTTTTACTATTTGTTCCCAGAAAAGACGTAATATTGTTAAACATGACAGTTGAAAACGCCGCAAAGTTAGTGATTTCAGCTGGACTTGTAGTTCCAGAGTATGAGGAAAAAAGCAATTTAATTAAAAAAGATTAATACGAATCATTTAGCTGATTATAAAACTTTCCAAATTGGAAATTAATTTAAAATTAAGACATCTACATACAGTACCCAATTATGATTTCATTAATAAATATTGTGTACCTGATAGAAAATTACAATATAAAGACAGTTATTTAAATTATTACCTTTACGCAACAGTTGAAGTTAGATAATAATGAATTACTGCTCGATAGGTTTCTTGCCTGTATGAAACCTGCCTCAATAACTAGCGCCCTCTCTGGAGGGCGTTTTTTTTAATTTGTAAAAATTTTTAACCAACATTTTTATAAAATCTAATTTCTTATGATCATTTATAAATGATTTTGTAATGACTATTTTATCCTCTTTTACTTTTATAAAGTTTTTATTCTTTTGAATGAATTCCATAAGTGCTTTTGGATTTGAAAAGTTATTTTCATAGAAACCTATCAATATTCTACTGTATCCTATTTTTAGCAAATCAATACCTGTTGAAATACACATATTTTTAATTGATGTTACTTTTAAAAGAATCTCTACTTCGTTAGGAAGTGAACCAAACCTATCAACAAGCCTTTCAGAAAATTCATTTAATTCCTCATCATTTTTTAAAAGAGCTAATTCTCTATATAAACTTAATCTACTTGTTAGATCTTTAACATAGATTTCTGGAATAAGCATTGGTACATTTAAATCAAGCTGTGGTACAAAAGAATTAACTGTTGCTTTATCCTCTAACTGGTTGTCTTTCAATTTATCGATTTCATCTTTTAACATATTCTGGTAAAGTTCAAATCCCACCTCTTTTATATCTCCTGATTGTTCATCACCTAAAATATTTCCAGCACCACGAATATCAAGATCTTGACTTGCTAAAGAAAATCCTTGGCCCAAAGAATTAATATTTGCAAGAATTTTTAATCTTTTTTCACTTTGTTTTGTAATTTTATTCTTTTGTTCATAAGTTAAATAACAATATGCTCTTATTTTTGAGCGACCTACCCTACCTCTTATTTGATAAAGCTGTGATAAACCAAACATATTAGCCCGGTGAACTATTAAGGTATTAGCATTAGGAAAATCTAAACCACTTTCAACTATTGAAGTAGAAAGTAATAAATCAATCTTATTAGTTATAAATTCTTCAATAACATTGTCTAAATTGCTTCCTACTAATTGACCATGAGCAATTTTAAAATTTATTTCAGGAACTTCATTTTCCAAAAAACTGATAATATTGTCCATATCTGCAATTCTTGGAACCACAAAAAAACTCTGTCCTCCCCTACTTTTTTCTCTCATTAATGCTTCACGAATTACTACCCCATCAAACTCCATAACAAAAGTTCTAACTAATAACCGATCAATTGGAGGTGTATTAATTATGGAAAGATCCCTTACACCGGTAAAAGCTAATTGAAGTGTTCTTGGAATTGGTGTTGCAGTCAAGGTTAACACATGAACATTAGCCTTGAGTTTTTTTATTGTCTCTTTATGGGTTACCCCAAAATGTTGTTCCTCATCTACTATTAGTAATCCTAAATTTTTGAAATTAATATCAGATGATAGTAAAGCATGTGTGCCAATTATTATATCAATCTTTCCACGTTTTAATTTATAAATTATGTTCTTTCTTTGTTTAAAACTTTCGAAACGTGTAAGTTTTTCTATAAAAAAAGGGAAATCATTAAATCGCATTTTAAATGTTTCATAATGTTGTCTAGCAAGTAAAGTTGTAGGTGTTAGTAAAACAACTTGATAACCATCGTTCGCAACTATCATTGAAGCTCTTAATGCAATCTCAGTTTTACCAAAGCCAACATCCCCACAAATAAGACGATCCATTGGTGAGCCTGAAGAAAGGTCTTTGAGAATATCAGAAATTGCTGAATTTTGATCGTCAGTTTCTTCGAATTGAAACCCTGAACAAAATTTATTCCATGAAAAATATTCTTTTTTATGAACTGTTCCTTTTTTTAAATACCTTTTTGCAGCAATAGAAATTAAGGCATGAGCTATTTCTTTAATTCTCTCTTTGGCTTTTGATCTTTTATTTTGCCAGGAAAGAGTTCCTAATTTATCGATCTCACCAACTTCTTGACCATATTTTGAGAGAAGACTCAGATTTTCTATAGGTAAAAATAATTTATCTCCACCAGCATATTCTATAATCAAACAGTCATGCGGAATATTATTAGCGAAAATCGATTTAAATCCTATATATTTACCTATTCCATGATCAATATGGACTACCAAATCACCAATATTAATCTCTGAAAAATTTTGTAATGGATTTTTGATTTTTTTATTATATTTTTTTTGTCTGTATAACCTATTGCCTAGAATATCTTGCTCTGAAATAACTACTAATCCAGGAACTGAAAATCCATGCTCTAAAGGTAAAACACCTATATTTAAGGTTTTTTTGGCTGGCAAAAACTCAAAATTATTTTTTTCTTGATTGTAATTACATGACTGAAATTTATTTATATTTTTCAATCCATAATCATTGAAAATTTTTTCTAATCTTTCCATTGAGGCATTTGAATAAGCAGCAATTGCTATAACATTATTCTTATTCAATAGTTCTTTTAAATGAATAACAACATGTTCAAATAGATCTAATCCATGTGTTTGTCTTTCAATAACGAAGTTTTTGGATATTACACCTTTATAATCTATCCAGTTTTCCTTTTTTGGGTTTTGAAACTCAAAAAAATTTATTACATCAAGATTTGTAATAATTTTATCCCATTCTGAGGGATTAATATAAAGTAATTTACTGTCTATTGGATTATAGGTGGAATTAAACTTAGAACCTATTTTTTGAACATTTTTTCTAGTTTCGAAATACTCCGTTACAATCTTTGATCTTGTTTCATTTGTGTTTTGAAAATGTGACGGGATAATTAATATTGGATCAATTACATAATCAAAAATAGTATCCATTGACTCATAAAAAAAAGGGATCCAATGTTCGTAACTTGGAAAGATTTGGCCAGAAATTATTGAATGATAGAGATAATCAGTTTTATCTGGTAAACCAAAATTTTTTAAATAATTTTTTTTGAACAGATCAATACTAGATTGATTTAAACATACTTCTCTTACTGCAAAAATAGTAAGGTTATTCAATTTTCCTTCAATACTTTTTTGATCTTCTACAAGAAAAAACCTCATATTCTCTAAAAAATCACCAAAAAAATCCAATCGAACTGGATTTTCAAATGAGGCTGGAAATATATCTATAATTCCACCCCTAATTGAAAAATCCCCAAGTTCTAATACTTTACCAGTTTCTATATATCCAGAATTTACAAGAAAGTTTTTTAATTCATTAATATTTATCGATTTTCCTATAGTTAATTCAAAGCTTAATTGTTGAAGTTTAATTCTAGGAATGACTCTTTGAGTAATAGCATTTACTGTAGTAATAATTACCTTATTTACATTACTTTCTAAACTTAATTTGGTTAATATTGATAATCGTTGTGATTGTATTTTAAGTTTTGGACCTGATCTATCGTAAGGTAAGCAATCCCAAGCTGGAAAATTATGAATTTCTGTTTTTGAATTAAAAAACAATAATGAAGTTCTTATAATTTCAGCGTCTTTATCATCTTTGGCTAAATAAATAATGTTTCTTTTGTTTATAGACAAAATATTATTTATTACATGTCCTTCAAAACCGACAGGTATTCCATAAACTTCATTTTTTTTGGACTTATCAATTTTAAGCATGTTTTTGTTTATCATTAATATGTACAATTAGAAAATTTAAAATTGTACAACTTTAGCTAATACTTGAAATATATTTTTAATACTTTAGCATTTAAATTATGGTGAATTTTCTGTTAAAGGATAATATCAATGTTTAACTATGTGGCCGATTTTCCAAACCATCGAGGAAGAAGATTAAGAAATAACTTTTGGATTAGAGATCTTGTTGCAGAAAATAATGTGTCAGTCAATGATTTGATATGGCCCATATTTTTAATAGAGGGGAGAGATAAGATTGAACCAATTAATGAGCTTCCGGGAGTTAATCGTTATACAGTTGATAAGTTAATTGAAATAGCAAGTAATGCTTTTGAATTAGGTATAAAATGCGTTGCTTTGTTCCCTAGAACACCAACAAATCTAAAAACTCAAAATTGTGAAGAGGCATACAATCCTGAAAATCTTGTTAATAGAGCTACAAGATTATTAAAAAAGAAAATTCCAGATCTTGGAATAATGTTAGATGTAGCTTTAGATCCATATAATTCTTTAGGGCACGATGGGTTAGTGAAAGATGATAAAATTTTAAATGATGAAACACTTGAGATTTTGATAAAGCAGTCACTAGTTCAAGCAGAATCTGGTGCTGATATTTTAGGTCCATCGGATATGATGGATGGTAGAGTAAAATTAATTCGAGAAAATTTGGAAAAAAATAATTTTAAAAATACTTTAATTTTAAGTTATTCTGCTAAGTTTTCTTCTGGATTTTATGGTCCATTTAGAGCTGCAATTGGATCTTCTGGTAATTTAAAAGGCGATAAAAAATCTTATCAATTAAATTATTTAAATAGCAATGAGGCCTTGAAAGATGTGGCTTTAGATTTAAAAGAAGGAGCAGATATGGTAATGGTGAAACCTGGAATGCCCTACCTTGATTTATGTAGGCAAATAAGTGATACATTTAAAGTACCCACTTTTGCTTACCAAGTATCTGGTGAATACGCTATGCTTGCGCAAGGGATCGAAAATGGAATATTTGATAAAAAAAATATTTTGATTGAAACCATCTCTTGTTTTAAAAGAGCTGGATGTAACGGAATTTTAACATATTTTGCCTATGAAATTGCAAAACTTTTAGATAGCAAAGACTTTTAGAAAATTATGAGTAAGATTGATACCAAAACCTTAAACAATTTTTTCAACATTAAAATAATTGAGGAAAAATAAAATGAATAATTCAAGCAGAAGATTATTAATTTTAGGCAGTTCTGCATTTTTTTTAAATTCACTTGTTGGATGTTCCACGAGAAATTCAACAAATACAGGAGGAAAAATTATTGAAAACGCAGATGAGGCATTAGATAATTTATTTTCTATTGCTCCAGATTCTTATTCAATTTATGAAAAATCTGCAGGTACTTTAATTATCCCCAAAATAACTAAGGCAGGATTTATTTTTGGCGGATCTTATGGTGAAGGAGTTTTAAAAATTGGCGGGGCTCCCGTTGATTTCTATTCTGTAGCATCTGCTTCTTATGGATATCAAATAGGAGCTTTGCAATATAGCCATGTAATTTTTTTCATGACAGAAGATGCTTTAAAAACATTTCGCATAACTGACGGATGGGAGATTGGAGCTGATGCTGAAGTTTTTTTTAGAAAGAAAGGTGGATCACTTGGTTTTACAAATAATACCTTAACAAAGCCTATATATGCTATAGTATTTGGACAAAAAGGTGTTATTGCAGGAGCCTCTCTAGAGGGGGCAAAATATTCTAGACTCATAAGGTGATAGAATTATTTATAGCCTCTTAATCAAACTAGAGGTATCAAAACGGCCGCCCCCCATATCTTGCAAATCACAATAAAATTGATTTATAAGCGCTGTTATTGGTAATTTAGCTTTATTATTGTTTGCTTCATCTAAGCAAATATTCAAATCTTTTCTCATCCAATCTACTGCGAAACCAAAGTCAAATTCGTCATTCAACATAGTTTCACCACGATTATCCATTTGCCAGCTACCAGCCGCACCTTTGGAAATTACATCAAGAACTTTTCTTCCGTTTAATTTTGCTTTTTTTGAAAAATTCAAACCCTCTGCAAGCCCCTGAACCAATCCAGCTATACATATTTGATTTACCATTTTTGTTAATTGACCAGAACCTACGGGACCCATAAGTAATGAAAATTTTGAATAACACGAGATTTTAGGTTCTACCAAATCATAAGTATTTTTATTTCCCCCACACATGATAGTTAATTTACCATTTTCTGCACCGATTTGCCCTCCAGAAACAGGAGCATCCATAAATTGTATTCCTTTGTTTTTTGCAATATCAAAGATTTCTTTAGAAATTTTAGCAGAGCATGTTGTATGGTCAACTAAAATAGATCCTTTTTTCATGGAGTTAATAACACCATTTTCCCCTAGAAGAATTGAATATAAATCATTATCGTTTCCAACACAGCAAAAAACAAAATCAGCATCTTTTACTGTATTATGAATTGAAAGTTCCATTTTACCGTTATAATAACTTGTCCATTTCTTTGATTTTTCTGTATTTCTATTAAAAACGGTTGTATTATAATTTTTTGACAAGTGTCCAGCCATAGGGTAACCCATTACCCCCAATCCAATAAAAGCAACCTTTGACATATTTAACTCCCAAATTTAAAAGATCATAACATTTAATTATTTTAAGATTCTGATCAAGTAACTCTTTTTAAAAGAATATGTTAAAAAAACCTATAAAGATATTTATAATTTTCTCAATTACTGTTTTAGTATCTGCTATTTTATTTATTGCATTATTAACATTTAAATCAATACCTAATTATAACAAAGTTGTAACAAGCTCCTTTGTTGAAAATGACGTCAAAATAATAAGAAATGACTATGCTATACCAAATATTATTGGTCAATCGAATGAAGATACTTTCTATGCATTAGGATATGTACACGCACAAGACAGATTATGGCAAATGATTTTATTAAGGAAAACTGCAAAGGGAAAGTTATCTGAAATTTTTGGTGAGGATTATCTAGAGACTGATAAATTCATGAGAACTCTTGATATTTATAATAATTCTCAAAAAAGCTTTAATTCTTTAAGTAAAAATACAAAAAGTATTTTAGTGTCATATTCAAACGGTATTAATAAAAGATTGTTAGATATAAAAGAAAAAGGGTTAGGTAGAGGTTCACCTATTCTTTTTATGTTTCCCCCCCAAATATCTCCATGGACACCAGCAGATAGTATAGCAATTTTAAAACTTCAAGATTTAATGAATAATCAAAGTGCTAAAAATGAAGTAATAAGATTAAGTCTACTAAATACCGGTGTCCCATATGATAGGTTGTTGGACATTTACCCAAATATACCCGAAATTAAAAATATAAATGACTTGTTAAATTATAACCTTTTTTCAAAAAAAAATATTTTTAAAAATTTTAACTCAGTAAATCAATCTGAAATTAATTACACTAAAAATATCAATAGCCAAGTTTCTAAATTAAGTAATGCTTCAAATTCATGGGCTGCACTTGGTTCTAGAACGGCTACAGGCAATTCACTGGTTGGTCATAATCTTCATACAAATTTTGATATTCCCATAAATTGGATGCTGGTAAAATTAGTACTCGAAACTGGGCCAGTAGTTGGAGCAACAATACCTGGAATACCATTAATATTTAGTGGAAGATCTCAATATTTTTCCTGGGGTATAACAAGCTCTAAATTAGATAATCAAGATTTAGTAATAGAAGTTTTAAATACAAAAAATAATAATGAATATAAAAGTAAAAATGGATTTAAAAAATTTAAATCAAAAAATATTTTAATAGAAATAAAAGATAAACCCGGTATCACCCATAAGATATTATCCTCAGAAAATGGGCCAATTCTTCCTGTTACTGCCTATGGAATTAAATCAATACAGTCAGATAAAATTGCTGTAGCTTTAAAATGGACAGGGTTAAGTAAAAATGATAAATCATTGGAATCATTATTAAATATCATGTTGTCAACAAATATAAAGCAAGCAAAAAAGTCTCTACATTCTCTTATTGTGCCAGCTTACAATATTTTATTTGCAAATAATAATAAGGTGCAAATTATTAGTGCAGGAAAAATTCCTGATAGGGATCAAATATATCCTTTGTACTTTGGTGCTATACCATCATTAGGTATTTTCCAACCAAAAAGTTGGACAGAAAAACCTGATTTTAGTCAACTGCCTGAAATTGAAATACTAAATAATGGCGTAATTTACAATACAAATAATAAACTATCAAATAAAGAATTCCCACTGCACATAAGTTATGATTTAGTTGATAATCACAGATTTTTTAGAATGCAAAACTTATTTACAAAGAGAGAATATCATACTTTAGAAAGCTTTAAAGAAATTCAAATTGATAATATATCACCAAGTGCCCGGATATTAATTCCTCTATTAGCAAAAGATCTTTGGTATTCACAAGTTTTAGAAATTGATAATAAATTTTTAAATCTCCGTAAAGAAGCTATCGATTTATTAGCTGAATGGAATGGAGAAATGTCGATATATTTACCCCAACCTCTTATTTTTTATACTTGGGCTGCTCAATTTCAAAAAATGGTAATGCAAGATGAAATTGGTAAAAATGTTAATTGGTTTAATTCAGTAAATTCTAATTTCCTAGAAAGGGTATTAAGAAATATAAATGGCGCATCTGCGTGGTGTGATATAAAACAAACAAATAAGTTAGAGACCTGTGAGGAAATATCCTTAAATGCATTAGATAATGCATTAGTTATTATTTCCAATAAATATGGACAAGATATTAAAAAATGGCTTTGGGGTAACTATCATAAAGCTTATTTCATCGATAAAGTACTTGGGAAGTATCCAATAATTTCTTATTTGACGAATATAGTTTTTGAAGTTTCAGGAGGCGATGATACATTATCAATGAATAAAGCAATTAATTCTATAAATAATAACTATAACGTAAATTATGGAAGTACTTTAAGAATTATTATAGACTTTTCTGATAATGGTTCTACCTTTTTTTCAATTCCTACAGGACAAAGCGGTCATTTCTTATCAAGAAATTATGATGATTTTACTAATTTATGGTTAAGAAATGAATATGTTAAAATACCGCTTTTTGAAGAAGAAATGTTAAATAAGAAAAGTGACTTAATGCTGATATCTAAATCAGTCGATTAGGGTAAAAGCAAACTTTAGTGCATCTACTAATTGGTCTATGTCTTCTTCATTATTATATAGAGCTAATGATGCTCTACATGTAGCATTTAAACCTAAATGGTCTAAAAGTGGTTGGGCGCAATGGTGACCTGCTCTTACTGCAACCCCTTTTTGGTCAACAATAGTAGCAATATCATGAGCATGTAACTTGTTTTCTTTCATTGTAAAAGAGAAAATACCTCCTTTATTACTAGCTTTACCTTGAAAATCTAGAAAATCTAAATCATACAAACTTTCCTTGGCATAATTGACTAATTTACTCTCATACTCAGTTATGTTTTTATGCCCTAAAGATTGTATAAAATCTATAGCAGCTCCTAATCCTATTATAGGAATTATAGCAGGAGTACCTGCTTCAAATTTATGAGGTATATTATTATATGTTATGCTTTCTTTTCCTACATAATTAATCATTGAGCCCCCACCAATGAACGGTTTCATTTCGTCAAATCTATTTTCATTAATATAAAGAGCACCGGATGCTGAAGGACCATACAATTTGTGACCTGTAAAAACAAAAAAATCACAACAAATATCAGATACATTGACTGGCATATGAACTACAGATTGTGACCCGTCTACTAACGTTACAATTTGTTTTTTTTGAGCTGACATACATATTTTTTTTACATCAACAATACTACCCAAAACATTAGACATTTGAGTAATTGCAATTAATTTTGTATTTTCACTTATAGAATTTATAACATCATCAGCACTTATAGAACCATCTTCTTTTGGCTCAATCCATCTTAAATTAACTCCAATTTTCTCTCTAAGAAAATGCCATGGTACAATATTTGAGTGATGTTCAGCCAGAGATAAAAGTATTTCATCATTTTTTTTTAAGTTATATTGAGCCCAAGCATATGCGACTAGATTAATACCCTCTGTAGATCCCGAAGTAAAAATAATTTCATTTTCACTCTTAGCTCCTAAAAAATTTTGTATCTTACCTCGCACAGCCTCAAACTTCTCTGTTGCTATATTTGATAAAAAATGTAAGCCACGATGTACATTAGCATACTCATCTTCATATCCATTCTTTACAGCTTCGATAACAACTTTAGGTTTTTGAGCAGAAGCACCATTATCAAGGTAACACAGTGGTTTTCCCCTAATTTTTTTGTCCAAAATTGGAAAATCCTTCCTTATCGTATTGATATCAAGCATTGGAACCAACTCTTTCTAGCAAAATAAATTCACTCGAATTTAAAATTTGTAATAAAAAAACTATAAATAGTAATAAAATGAAAATACCTGTTACAAATACCAAAAATGTGGAACTGAAACCATGCGCTCTAGCAGCGCACTCTGATAAAGCCCATATAATCCAGATATTTGTTAACATTATTAAATAACTAGCGACATATACATTCAATATAATTAAAACAAATAATAAAATATTAATAAATAAAAGAATATAATGAATCCAAGCTACACACTTTAATAAACTAAAAAATGTGCCTTTTCCTCCAAAAAATTTGCCAATATAAGTAGCTAAACTTGTAATTATAAGAATTTTAAAAACTTCTAAAAAAACTAATAAAATGGGTTTTTTTAAAATATTTTCATAATAAAGCATAAAAATACTTTCATCAAATTGACTATTTGAATAAATTAAATAATTGGAAGTATATGTAAATAAAGCATTGATAATAGAAATAAAAAGAACTGCTTCTATCAATATAGAAGGTTTAATTTCATAATTTAATACTTTTTGAAAAACTAATTTCGGGGAAAGTATACTGTCCAATATCAATTTAAAATTAATCATAATACTAACGGATATTAAGATAAGACAAAATTAAATAAATAATTATCAAGAGAAAAAAAAGATATAAATTTGATTGAATTTTATGGGCTGCACATAAAATTGATGAAAAAATCCATGAATAGAAAACAACAGAGAAAAAATTTAAGATCCAAGACAACCAGGAACTATAATAGATACCTTCGATAAGGGATAATGATAATAAAACTGGACTTGATATAATAGTCGCCCAAAAAAAAGCTAACCTAGTTTCAAAATAAGTAGCCTTACTTCCAAATGGCAACCATAAAAGATGAATGAAGAAAGCAATAATGTAAAGAAATATTGGAACAAAAAAAAGGGAAGCAAATAAATCAATACCTATCTGATCATTAAGACTAATTTTAGTATTAAATTTTTGATTATGAGTTAATTTGTCTGGTAATCTATGAAGAAATAGAACTAAAGAAATAAAAAAAGAATACGCCAAAAGCCTACTCTCATTGATACCATTAGATAATTGAGTATTATATGATCTCTTTAATCCTGTATATGCATAAAAAATTTCAGATACAAAACCTTTAGTCATAAATAACTGCAAAAAATATTTTAATGTAATTTTAGTAGAATCTGGCACAGTTTTATAAAGTTATCATTTCAGAAATTTGATTTTGTATGTAATAAACTATGTTATCCTCACTAACTTCATCCAAAATTTCAGAATAAAAAGCTTGAATTAATTTTTTTTGGGCCTCGATTAAAGGAATTCCCCTAGATCTTAGATAAAACAAATGATCTTCGTTTAATGTTCCAGAAATTGAGCCATGTGAACAGACCACATCATCTGCATATATTTCTAATTCAGGTTTAACTAAAAATTCACAATCATCAGATAAAATTAAACCATTGCTCATTTGATAACCATCAGTTTTTTGTGCTTTTGAATCAACAAAAATCTTTCCTTGAAATATTGCTTTAGCACCATTTTTTAAAGCATTTTTAATAATTTGGCGACTTTTACAAGACTCTTCTTGATGAGAAATAAAAACGGTATTGTCACAAATAGAGGTTTCTTTTTTTCCAAAACCCATACTAGCAACTGTTGTGTCACAATTAGTACCTTCTAAATAAAGATTTATTTCATTTCTAACTGGGTTATCACTAAAAGAAAAATTTACTGTTTTGATTTTAGAATTTTTTTTACAATTTCCAAAAAAATGATAAATTACAGAATTAGATATATCTTGGTTTATTATTTTATAATGCTCTAACTTAGAATTATCAGCTGCAAATAATTCAGAAACAATGTTGTATTTTGAATTACCATAAAAGTGTTCAAAAACTTTTATTTCTGAATTTTCCTCTAAATCAAATAAGTTTCTGATACAAATATTTTTTTCGTATTTCCCCTCATAAATAATATGTAAATTTTTCTTAACACCTTTTTTAAATTTAATGAACACACCATCTCTAGCGTTAAATCCATTAAATAATGCTAATGGTCTTTCATAAGATTTTTCTGCTTTTAATTGAGCCATACTAAATTTCAAACTACTCCAATGATCTTTTTTTAAAAATATATCTTTGAAACTACATATCTCTATATTTTTATTTTCATTAATAAAATTTTTTAAGGTCTCTATATCAAGAATACCGTCATTAAACCTTAAAAAACTATACTTAGTTACATCAAATTTTAATGATTGTGATGATCTTGTTTCTTGAAACTTTTTAGTAGGTAATTTATCGTGCCAAATTAAAGGAGAAGCAAATCTCCAGTATTCCTTTTTTTTATCAAGTAAATTTATACTTTTAAATGATTCTTCAAATTTACGAGTGTAAGCGTCAATCCAATGACTATTTTTATTTTCAAAAACCATGTTTTTACCTTGAGGATATTTCACAAATTAAGTTAATTCAGTAAATGAGTATATCCCTGATTTTCAACTTCTAAAGCTAACTCTGGTCCCCCAGTTTTGATTATCTTACCTTTAGCCATAATATGGACAAAATCCGGTTTTATGTAATTCAAAAGTCTCTGATAGTGAGTAATTATTAAAAAAGATCTATTTTCTGATCGTAAAAAATTAACACCTTTAGAAACTTGTTTCATAGCATCAACATCTAAACCGCTATCTGTTTCATCTAGGATGCAAAACCGTGGCTCTAATAAAGCCATTTGTAATATTTCATTCCTTTTCTTTTCTCCACCCGAAAAGCCAACATTGAGAGGCCTTTTTAGCATTTCCATATCTACATTAAGAAAATCTGCTTTTTCTCTTAAAATTTTCAAAAATTCAGCTGGGTTTAATTCGTCTTTGCCATTAAATTTTCTTTGAGAGTTTAATGCGGTTCTTATAAACGATAAGTTACCAACCCCAGGAATTTCTATTGGATATTGAAAAGCCAGAAAAATACCTTTTGCGGCTCTTTCGTCAGGCTCATCATCTAATATGCTTTCACCATCAAGCTCTATGTCACCTTTTTCAATTTCATAACCTTCTTTACCTGATAAAGTATAGGATAAAGTAGACTTTCCAGACCCATTTGGTCCCATAATAGCATGGACTTCACCTGGATTAATTTTGAGGTTTATGCCACTGATAATTTTTTTTTCAACTTCAGAAATATTTACATGTAAATTTTTAATTTCAAACATACTAACCAACTGATCCTTCTAAACTGATAGCAACTAATTTTTGTGCTTCAAGAGCAAATTCCATTGGTAAAGCTTGCAATACCTCTTTGCAAAATCCATTAATAATAAGAGCAACAGCATCTTCCTCATTAATTCCTCTTTGCAAGCAATAAAACAACTGATCATCGTCTATTTTTGAAGTGGTTGCCTCATGTTCTGTTCTTGACGAATTATTTTTATTTTCAATATATGGCACAGTATGAGCCCCACACTTATTTCCGATAAGCAAACTATCACATTGTGTGAAATTTCTACTATTTGCAGCTTTAGGATGAATATTAACCAATCCTCTATAAGTATTCTGTGCTTTACCAGCAGAAATACCTTTTGAAACTATTCTACTCCTGGTACCTTTGCCAAGATGGATCATCTTTGTTCCAGTATCGGCTTGTTGATAGTTGTTTGCAATTGCTACTGAATAAAATTCCCCCTGACTATTATCACCTCTAAGTATGCAAGAAGGATATTTCCAAGTAACTGCAGAACCAGTTTCTATCTGTGTCCACATGACTTTAGAGTTTACTCCACGACAATCTGCTCTTTTGGTGACAAAATTGTAGATCCCACCTTTACCATTCTCATCACCTGGATACCAATTCTGAACAGTAGAATATTTAATATTTGCTTCATCAAGCACAACAAGTTCAACTACAGCAGCATGCAGCTGATGGGTATCTCTCATTGGAGCAGTACATCCTTCTAAGTAACTGACATAAGATTTTTTATCCGCAATTATAAGTGTTCGTTCAAATTGACCAGTATTTTCTGCATTAATTCTGAAATATGTACTAAGTTCCATTGGGCATTTAACACCTTCAGGAATATAAACAAAAGATCCATCTGAAAAGACAGCAGAATTCAAAGTGGCAAAATAGTTGTCAGTTCTCGGAACAACAGTTCCAATATATTTTTTAACCAAATCAGGGTATAATTTTATGGCTTCAGATATTGAACAAAAAATTATTCCTAATTTTTCTAGCTCATCTTTAAATGTAGTACCAACTGAAACACTATCAAAAACAGCGTCAACTGCAACCTTTTTTGGTTTGGTATCCATATTATTTTCAGCACCTATCACTCCAGCAAGGAATTCCTGTTCTTTGAGAGGAATACCAAGTTTAGCATATGTTTCTAACAAGGCAGGTTCTACCTCATCAAGTGACTTAGGTTTTTTTTCCAATGATTTCGGTTTGGCATAGTAATACTGATCATTATAATCTATACCTTTATAATTTAACATAGGCCAATTTGGTTCATCCATTTTAACCCAACGCTTGTATGCTTCTAACCTCCAGTTTAGCATCCAAACAGGTTCATCATTTTTTTTGGAAATTAATTTGACAATCTCCTCTGAAAGTCCTTTTGGAGCATATTCCATATCAATATCAGTAGTAAAACCATACTTATAACTTTCACCAAGTGATTTTACTGAATTAATCGTTTGTTGATCAATTCCTTCTTTTGCTTCTAATTTTAGTTCAGACATATTAAACTCATTGTTAATTTACTCTTATTTATTATCTTTTTTTATTATAACTAGACCATACACTTACAAATTTTTCTAAATCCTTTTTTTTTGTTGTTTCACCTATGGACACCCTAATTGCACAATCAGCTTCAGAACTTGAATAGCCCATACTTAATAAGGAATTATTTTTAATTTTTTTTCCACTAGAACAAGCCATTCCAGAGGAAACAGAAAAACCTTCTAAGTCAAGTGTAGCAACCTGCAGATCATTTTTCCAGCCAGGTGTAATAAAAAAACTAGTGTTTGGCAATCTATTAACTTTCTTGCCTACAATAAGGGTCTCATAACTTTCATTCAATATCATTTCTTCCAAATAATCTCGATTTGATTTGATTTCGTCCCATTTCCCTGAATTAATTTCAAATATTCTGTCTTCAATAGATTTTGCAAAACCCTGAATATTCATTAAATTTTCAGTTCCTGATCTTTTACCAAATTCCTGTCCACCACCCTTTATAAAAGAATTTAATTCATTTATATCTTTTACTATCAAAGCACCTATACCTTTTGGTCCTCCAATTTTGTGAGAAGATATTGATGAAAATTGAAAATCAAATTTAGAAAAATCTGTAAAAATTTTTCCAAATGCTTGTGCTGCATCAGTAAAATAAATTCCATTAGGAAGCTGTTGAATAATACCCGTTTCTGAATTGGCTGACTGCAAAGTTGAATTTGGTGGGTCATCAACCATTACTTTACCATTTTCATTTACAACAAGGTTTGAACATGACCAAACTTTTACACATTCATGCTCAATTGGTGCACAATTTAAATTTTTATGATGTAAAACCATTGCAGCTGATTCTGTAGCACCAGAGGTAAAAATAATATTAAAACGTGTATTTAAACCAATTATTTCTGCTATTTTATCTCGAGCCTTCTCTATAGCTTTCTTTGCGGCCCTACCCTCATAATGAGATGAAGATGGATTAGCAAAATTTTCAAAAGTACTTTTCATCGCTAAAAAAGCATTTTTAGACAGTGGGCTTGAAGCGTTCCAATCTAAATATATTCTCTTTTGCATACTAATTATCAGAAATAGTAACAAAATTAGGTACTGCAGGACATGGATTCAACTGATCAGCAGTAATATCAGATAATCTCATTTGATGCAAAAAAACATAAATATTTGCGGATAATTGTTCCCACATTTTGCTTGATAAAATGTCTTCTTTAGTTTTAGATTTATTAAAGATTGAACCTTTTTCAGAGCCAAGATCTAAATCTTGATCAACGGCTTTTAAAATTTCAGTAATCCTGATTAAGTCAGGTGATTTAGCAATTGCATAACCACCAGAAGATCCTCTAAAGGACTTTACTATTCCTGCTTTTCTCAATTTTAAGAACAATTGTTCAAGGTAAGGTAATGAAATATTCTGCCTAGCAGAAATCGAAGATAAACTTATATTTCTAGAATTACTTCTAGAAGACAAGTCTACTAGGGCAATTAGCGCATATCTTCCTTGTGTATTCAACTTCATTTCAAAATTTACCTAAATAGTTGACTAAAACATTATAAACACTTAACTCAATATTGAAAATATAAAGAAGATAATTTAGAACCATTCTAGGTTACTTAAATAATATGGTCAATAAGCTAGAAAAATAATAGGGAGAAAAAATGCCTGAAGTTATATTTCAAGGTCCAGAGGGTCGTTTAGAAGGAAGATTTCACCCACAAGGAAATCTTGACTCACCAATTGCAATTATATTGCACCCGCACCCTGAATATAGCGGAACAATGAATAATAAAGTAGTGTATAACCTTCATTATTTGTTTTATAAAATGGGATTTTCTTGTCTTAGGTTTAACTTTAGAGGTGTTGGAAAAAGTGAAGGAACATATGATCAAGGGGTTGGAGAATTAGCAGATGCCACATCAGCCTTAGATTATTTACAGTCCAATGTTCCTAATGCTAGGGCTTGCTGGGTTGTTGGGTTTTCCTTTGGAGCTTGGATTGGTATGCAAATCTTAATGAGAAGGCCAGAAGTTACAGGGTTCATAGCTGTATCTCCTCCTGCAAATACCTATGATTTTTCATTTTTAGCTCCTTGTCCTTCATCAGGGTTAATAATCAATGGTGCAAATGATAGAGTAGTTCCGTGTATAAAAGTAAATGAACTTGTAACTAAATTACAGCAACAAAAAGGAATTACAATAACACACGAAACTATCAAAAACGCAAATCACTTTTTTGACCCTGGAATGGAAGAAATGTTAAGTTTTACTCAAAATTATGTTCAAAAAAGACTAGTAGAAAATACTCGCTAATTTTATGCAAAATCAAAACCTAAAATCTCAATTTCTTTCTACTTTATTTAATCGTGGTTTCATTAATGATTGTACGGACCTGGATGGGTTAGATTTATTATTAAATAATAATGAAGCAAAAACTGCTTATGTTGGTTATGACGCTACTGCTGAATCACTACATGTAGGACATCTAGTGAATATAATGATGCTCAGATGGTTTCAAAAATGTGGTGGTATTCCTATCACTCTTATTGGTGGAGGAACAACTAGGGTTGGAGACCCTTCATTCAGATCTGACGAACGCCCTTTACTGGATATAAGTGAAATAAAAAAAAATACATCCTCACTTAAGGCAATATTCAAAAACTACATTGATTATGACTTTAATAAAAACAAAGCACTTATGTTAGATAACTCTAATTGGTTACCGAAACTTAATTATCTTGATTTCTTGAGAGAATATGGAAAACACTTTTCTATAAATAGAATGCTTTCATTCGATTCCGTTAAAACTAGACTAGACAGAGAACAATCATTAAGTTTCTTGGAATTTAATTATATGCTGCTTCAAGCTTATGATTTTTACATTTTAAATAAAGATTATAATTGTTTGATTCAATTTGGTGGTTCAGATCAATGGGGAAATATAGTGTCAGGAATTGAACTTATAAGAAAACTAACTAGCGAAAAATCATTTGGGCTTACTACTCCCCTAATTACAACCTCAGATGGTAAAAAAATGGGAAAATCACAAGGTCAAGCTATATGGTTAAAATCAGAATTACTTTCTCCATATGAATTCTGGCAATTTTGGCGAAATACCTCTGATGAGGATGTAGAGAAATTTTTACTACTTTATACTGAAATTCCTATCAGTGATTGTAAAAAGTATGGGAATTTTAAGGG
>CACGLH010000002.1 GCA_902573735.1 uncultured Alphaproteobacteria bacterium | reverse complement strand
TTTGATGCGCTAAAAAACTTTTCAAATCTTGTATTTTGAGTTGTTGATAATTTTGATCCTAACCATTCAAAATAATCTACTACATTAGAAAATGTTGCATATGATCCAACATCCCTAGTACCTAATTCCCAGTTTTCTTCTGGCCCATTCATTAGATTTTCATGGGGTAAGTTTCTTAACTTATCAGACATCCATGCTAAACCGTAACCATGTCTAGAAAAAACCTTGTATGGAGAAATAACATAACCATCAATATGGTAATCACTAATATTAATATTTCCATGGGCAGCATGCTGAATACCATCGACAATTACCAAACAATTTGGATTTTTATCTTTTATTCCATTGGTTAGATTTTTTAAATCTACTCCAATTCCAGTTACTGGGGATGTATGGACAATAGTAGCTACAACTACTTCTGAATTAATTTGATCAAGATATTTGTCAATAAATATAGTTCCAGTCTCGTTACAATGTGGAACCATAATTAATTTTTTGGAAGCTATTTTTGACCATTTAGCAGTTGCAGATCTAGAAGCTGGGTGTTCAAGAGTACTTCCAACTACAGATCCCTTGCCACTTGATAAAATTGCAGTTCTTATAAGTCTAAAAAGAAGTTCAGTGCCACTTTCACCAACAATAATAGAACCATTTTTAGTATTAAAAAAATCTAAAGTTTTTAATTTAGATTTTTTTATAATATCCATTATAGCAGAAGATGCTAGGTTATCTCTTCCTTGATTATCAGGTAAAGAGGCCATCAAAGCTGACTTATCTACTACCGATTTAAGAGTTAAAGAACCCCCTGCATTTTCAAAAAAAATTCTTTTTCCTGAATATGGACAATATTCAACATGAGAAAATTTTTCTCTAATATTTTTTATAATTTCCATTTCTTTCATAGTATATTTCAATTTTTTTATTCCTATAATAACATGAAATTAATTATATCTTTTAAATGACAATATACTATTTCGAGTGTACTTTAAACAAGATAATGACTTAAGAAAGGCCAAAGGATGCAGAAATTAACAAATCAATCTGAATGGATTGACAGAGCGAAAGAAGTCCTACCTGCAGGAGGATTTGGGAACTTTGATCCCTCAATATTTATTCGTGAAGGTAGGGGGTCGAGAGTCTGGGATGAAGATGGTAATGAATATGTAGATTACTTAATTGGTTCTGGACCAATGTTAATTGGTCATAGTAATCCTGAAGTAGAAGAAGCAGTTTTATCACAAATTTCAAAAGGAACTACTTTTTTTGCAAATAATACTTTTGGTGTCGAATTAGCTGAAGAAATTTGTAACAGTGTCAAATGTGCAGAACAAATTCGTTATGTATCAACTGGTGGTGAAGCAGATATGTATGCAATGAGATTAGCGCGTGCATTTACTGGTAGAAGTAAAATTCTTAAATTTGAAGGTGGCTATCATGGTATGTGTTCGGAGGCACAAATGAGTCTAGCTCCAGCAAAATTAAGTAATTTTCCACAAGCTGTTCCTGATAGTGCTGGTATTCCAGAAAGTGTGAAATCTGAAGTTTTAGTTGCGCCTTTTAATGATATAGAATTTATAGAAAATATATTAACAGAAGAAAGTTCCGAAATTGCTGGAATTATTGTAGAACCTTTACAAAGGCTTATTCCCCCAATTAAAAATTTTCTCCCTACTCTTAGGAAATTATGCACTAGATATAATATTTTACTTATATTTGACGAAGTAGTGACAGGTTATCGTTTTTCATATGGTGGTGCTCAGGAGTATTACGGGGTGACACCTGATATATGTACATTAGGAAAAATAATAGGAGGAGGTTTTCCTTTAGCAGCTATTGCTGGCAAAAAAGAAATAATGGCTCATTTTGATAAAGAAAAGGTTGGAAGTGATGGTTTTTTAATGCAGATTGGTACCTTATCTGGTAACCCAATTGCATCTGTTGCAGGACTGAAAACTTTAGAAATACTGAGAAGACCTGGGAGTTATGAAAAATTACGCCAAAACGGACAAAGAATAATGGATTTTGCTTCGAAAGAACTCAGTGAAAATAATATTGATTTTAAAGTAGTAGGAGACCAAACACTTTTCGAAATTATATTTACAAACGAAGAAATTCTCAATTACAGAGATGTTCAAAAAAATGATTTAAAAATTTATTCTAAATTTAATCAAATACTAAAAGAAAATGGTGTTTTTAAACCTATTGGAAAAATGTATATATCACTTTCTCTTACTGAAGATGATTTTTCCCAAACAAAAAAGGCTATTGCAAAAGCAGCTTCTGAACTTAGAAACTAATTTTAATAATTATAAGCAGATACAATCCAGGTAGAAAAATGAAACTCTACTCCTTTCGGAATAAGATATTTTGAATAACATTCTTTTAATGCTTCTATCACTTTTGCTTTTGTTTCTTTGTTAGAATTTTCAAATGGTACAGACATTGGTCCCATCTTACTCAAAAATGCTGCAGCATGATCTAGGGTTTTTCCAACAATAATATTTTCTTTATGATTTTTTATTTTTATATTTTTCCAACCAGATTTAGTCAGAATTTCTTTTATATAGGAATACTCTTCAAATGCAAAGGGTCCTGGTTCCCTAGGATTATTTTTAGGTGGCAATTCTAAGAATTGACTTGCAACTTTTGAAGATAAAGTTATCCAGTCATTTTCCTCCCTAGTTGACCAACAGATAAAAGTAATTCGGCCCTTACTATTCAAGCTTTTTTTTATATTTTTAAAAGCAAAAAAAGGATCTTCAAAAAACATAATTCCAAATCTACTAAAAATCGCATCATAATTAAAATTAGAAAGGTTGAAGGTTTGTGCATCTTCTTGGATGAAATCAATGTTTTTAATATTTCTATTTTCTAATTGATTTTTTGCAAATCTAAGGATGGGTTCTGATATATCAATTCCTGTGATTAATCCGTTTTCACCAACCAATTTTGATAAACTTTGGCTGGTTGAACCAGTCCCACATCCAATATCTAGTATTTTTTCTCCACTTTTAGGGTTAAGTATTTTAATAGCATGATGACCTAAGGGTCCTAACATTTTATCAATATTACTTTCTAACGAAACCCATATTTTACCCTTTTTTTCATTCCAAAATTCCTTTTGTTCTTGATTAATTATTTTCATCAATTAGTGTCCTCTCTTAATGTTTTAATAATCATAACCCTATAACCTAAGAATGGTATTTAAAGTTTTTGAATATCATAAACATAAAAAATGAATCAAATAAAAACAGAAATACATCTTTTTAGACATGGTGAAACGACTTGGAACGTAGAAGGACGGTTTCAAGGACTTGAAATTTCAAAACTTACCAAAAGAGGTGTTCTACAGGCACAAAACCTTGGGGAAAAGTTAAAAGACATAGAATTTGATAAAATTTATTCAAGCCCAAGTTTGAGAACCAAAGAAACGGCAAATAGTATATGGCCTGATAAGGCTGACAAAATAATATATTTGGATGATCTTGTAGAAATAAAATTAGGTAAGTTAGAAGGTAAGTTATATTCTGATATAAAAAAAAATGATTTTACCTCATACGACCACTTTTTTAATAAACCACATTTATTTTCTTTAGAAGGAGCGGAAAGTTTTCTAGATCTTACCAATCGCTCTCTTAAAATCATTAAGCATTTATCTGAAAAAAATTTGGGAAGAAGAATTGCCATTGTAAGTCATGGTGCCTTTATAAAAGCATTTATGTCTTATGTGGATCAAAAAGAAATTCATGAAATTTGGGATCCACCATTTATGGATAATTGTTCCCATAACATAGTTATATTTGACAACAACAAACTTTTTTCTATTACAAGATATGCTAATATTGATAAATAAAATTTAAAAAAATATTATAAAAAATTACAAAATTCTTTTAAGAGAAGAAAAACATTTTCTTAAGGTTAAAGAATAAAAATAAAAAAAACCATTGAAATCATTGAAAAAAACGTCAGTAATATTGCCTGTGGATAAAACTGGGGATATTTTTCTACTCTAAAATTAGATTAAACACTTAAAAAAAAATAGGAAAATAGACTGCTTTAAACTGTCACACTGTAAGTAACTGTATTTATTCACTTTTTTTTTAATTAGTGTAAAAACAATAGTTTTTTTAATAAAATTAAATTAAAATTATGCAAAAATATCACAAAAACCTTTTTGTGCATAAAGTCAAATAGTTATGCCTAATAATAAACATGATTTTAGTATAATAGTGTATTATTTTATAATGATTTTTTTTAGCCATTTACGATTTAAATTTAACTTAAGAGAAAATAAATGATTTTAGCTATAGACGTTGGCAATACAAATACAGTCTTTGCAATTTTTGAAAAAAATAAAAAATTAGCTCAGTGGCGTTGTTCTACTTCTGAAGAAAGAACTGCAGACGAATATTTTGTTTGGCTTAAATCACTTATGGATTTAAATAGCTATCAGTCTAGTAAAATAAATGGTGTAATTTTTAGCTCTGTTGTTCCTAAAGTAGGATTTAATCTTCGTATTTTATCTGATAGGTATTTTAAATGTAGACCACTAGTTGTCACTAGAGACAGCTGTAAATTACCTATTCAGGTAGAAGTTGATGAGGGAACAAATGTAGGGTCCGATAGAATTGTCAATACTGCAGGTGCATTTGATTTATATAAAGGAAACTTAATAATAATTGATTTTGGTACCGCCACAACTTTTGATGTTGTTGGAAAAGACGGTGCTTATCTTGGTGGTGCAATTGCCCCAGGAGTAAGTGTTTCTATAAAAGCACTTCATGATGCTGCAGCTGCTTTACCTTATGTTGATGTTAGAAGACCTGATAATGTAATTGGAAAAAATACCAAAGATTGTATCCAATCAGGCGTATTTTGGGGTTATATTGGATTAATTGAAGGAATCATAAATAAAATTAGGTCAGAATTCTCAGATAAAATGACTACAGTGGCAACTGGAGGATTAGCACCACTTTTTGGAAGAGAGACTAAGATATTTGATTTTATAGATCTGGATATTACAATGCATGGTATGAACGTTATATATAATTTCAATCAATCAAAAAAATAATTATTTTTTAACTAAATAGATTAAAGATATATAAAATTGAAAAAGAAAATAACAGTCATTATTGGAGGAGGTATCGCAGCTTATAAAAGCCTAGAGCTTATAAGATTTCTGCAATCTGAAGATTTTGAAATAATTCCTGTATTAACTAAAAGTGCTTCTAACTTTATCACTTCTCTATCTATTTCTGCTATTTCAAAGAATAAAGTTTATTCTGATTTATTTGATCTTAATGATGAAGCAGAAATGGGTCATATACAATTATCAAGAGTTTCTGAACTTTTAGTAGTAGCTCCTGCTACTGCAAATTTAATATCCAAATTTGCTAATGGTATTGCTGATGACTTAGCAACAACTTTAGTACTAGCTACAGATAAAAAAGTATTATTGGCTCCATCAATGAATGTTCGGATGTGGAATCACCCTGCAACAATAGAAAATATTACAAAATTAAAACAATTTGGATTTGAATTAATTGGTCCTAATTCTGGAGAAATGGCTTGTGGGGAATTTGGGTTGGGACGAATGGCTGAACCCATTGAAATTAAAAATCAAATACTTTCATCTCTCAAAAATAAAAACCTTTCAAATAAAAAAATCCTTATTACATCAGGAGCTACTATAGAAAGAATCGATCCCGTGAGGTACATCTCCAATGATTCAAGTGGAATACAAGGTACATCAATCGCAAATGCATTAATTAGAAAAGGGGCGGAAGTTATTTTTGTAACTGGAAAATCTACCTATGAAAAACCATTAGGTGCAAAAATAATAAATGTTGAATCAGCAAGAGAAATGTATGATGCCGTTTTTAAAAACGGACCTTATAATGTTGCAATATGCGCAGCTGCAGTTTCTGACTGGTATGTTGACAATAAAAATTCAAAAAAAATAAAAAAGTCTTTTTTGAAAAGTCCTCAAATTTCTCTAAAGGAAAATCCTGATATTTTATCTGATATATCTAAATCAAAAAATCGACCTGAGCTTGTTATTGGTTTTGCTGCTGAGACAGATGACCTGATTAAAAATGCCAAATCAAAATTAAATCAAAAAGGTTGTGATATTATAGTTGCTAATAAAATAGACAATAAATCTTCGGTATTTGGCAATCTAGAAAATAAAGTTTCGATTATTTCAAATGATAAAACTGTACATTGGCCCAAAATGTCAAAAGCTGAAATAGGAGAAAAATTATCAGATTTGATTGAAAATCATTAAAATCATTTCTTTTTTTAAAAAAATCCAAAAAAAAAAACTTTTTACTATCTTTTATTTCAAATTGTGTCATTGTGTTTATGGGGGGAATTATTTTGGGTAAAAGCACTTCAGATGAATCTGAAAAGCTAAGTCTTGCAATTTACGCTTTAAGCGAGGTAGCCACTAAAAAAATTAAATCAGGTATCATCCTTTTAGAGGATGACCTTGATATATTTTGTAATTCAATACTTTCAAGAGATGAAGACGCTCAAATAAAACTTATTAATAATTTATGTAATGAAGATAAATCGACTGATTTATTAATAGAACAACTTATCCCAAAAACTGCAGATAAACTTGGCAATATGTGGAAACTAGACCAAGTATCTTTTGTTGATGTTTCATTTGCAATAGATCGGCTTCAAAAATTAATTAGAATATATGAAAAAAAATACCTAGGACCTCTCTATTATGACTTTAAAGGACCTCCAGTTTTACTGATTTTACCTAAAACAGAAACCCATAGCTTAGGAATTATTACTGCATCCATGATTATGAAAAAAAATGGTGTTAATCCTTTTCTTGCCTTAGGTTATTCAAAAAGCAAATTGGCTGATTTAATTAATTCAATTGATTTTAGGTTATTTGGAGTTTCTGTATCCTGTGATACAAATATCGATGAATGTATTGAATTAAGTAAATTTCTTAGGAAAATCCAACCCAACACTCCAAGAGTATTAGGCTCTAAATTTGAATTTTCAAAAGAAAATAAATTGATAATTAAAGATTTATTTACCAAAATTACTTCAGACCCAGTTGAAGCTATTAAATCTTTAGTTTAATTTATCTCAAAAGAAGTTTTAAATGTTTGATCTATACACATGGCCTACACCAAATGGAAGAAAAGTGTCAATTCTGCTAGAAGAATTGGAATTAGATTACAATATTATTCCTATTGATATAGATAAGGGTGACCAATTTTCAGAAAAGTTTGAATCGATTTCTGTCGATAATAAAATACCAATAATTTATGATCATAATGAAAAAATTTATATTCGAGAAAGTGGTATTATTTTAATGTATCTAGCTGATAAATTTGGAAAATTTATACCATCTGATGAAAATAGAGTTGATACCCTTCAATGGCTAATGTGGCAAATGAGTTCTGTAGGTCCAATTTTTGGACAAGCACATCATTTCCTTTATTATAATCCTGGAAAGTCAGAATATTCAGAACTTAGATTTAAAAAAATTACTAATAAAATATATAAGATACTTAATAATCAGTTAGATAAATATAAATTTGTTTCTGGAGGTAAAAAAGGCAATTATACAATTGCTGATATGGCAATCTGGCCATGGATTGCAAGACATAAACGCCATCAAGTGAATTTAAATGATTATCCAAGTGTATATCGGTGGTATAAAGAAATTTATAGTCGCCCTGCGGTTCAAAAGGGATATCATGTACCTCACTTTGAAGAAGAAATTCCTCTTTAGTTAATAAAACTTTTCTTAGAGCTCTGAGAAATATACACCCCAATGCCGACAATAATAGCTCCAAATAATTGATAATTATTCCAAGTGCCTCCAAATATTGTAAGAATTATCATGACATAAAAAGCTGTAGCATTCATGTGTATAGAGGCCAATCCTAACCCAATTTTTTTTATTCCAAATAACCAAAGAAATTGTGAAACTGTCATTCCAAGTAATGCATAAACTGTTAATTGAAAATATTCTTTTAAAGAAGCCTCTATGATAAAATTATCATCGATATTATTTAAAACCACTAAGATCAAATAAATAACTAAAATAAATGTAAAAGAGCCTGTCATACAAATAGTGGTCTGTCCAAGAGTAGAAAGATTTTGAAAATCAACAACATTTGCTCTAGATGCCCAAGCAAATAGAAAAACAGCTGCAATAGCGAGAATGGCTCCCCAAGAAACTTTTATCAGGTTTTCAGAACCTAATACAGCTACACAACCACCCACTATAGAAATAGCAACACCTATAACAAATTCCTTATTTAGAATTCTTTTATCTTGAATTAACTCAACTATTCCTGAAACAGCTGGAAATACAGCAAGAATGATCGTTATGGTTACTGGATCAGAAAAAATTTGACCATAAAGTAAAAGTATACTTCCACAGCCAAATCCTAAACCACCCACAAATATTCCCCACCTCCAGTTAGCTTTCAAAAAATTTTCAAAACCATCCCAATAAATCCAAAGAGGTATCAAAATGGAAATGACTAAAATATGTCTTAAAAAATTTAATTGGATAGGATGCCATCCTTTATCCAATAGAAATTCAACTGCAACAAAACCTGATGCGAAGAAAAACATAGAAAAAAATAATGTTAAATTTGATATAAAAATTTGATTTTTCAAGATGATTTCTTCTTATTTAAAATATAGTAATCACCTAATTGATCTCTAAAACAAGTCAAGTAATTTGTTAACTTAACATTTACTGTTCCTAAAATTTTGGGAACAGAATTAACTATAATTTGTATTATTTTCTTTCAGCGATATTTTTAATTAGATATAAAAGTAAAATAAAAAATAAATAAAAAATTCATAATTTTGTCACATTAATATATTTTACTACTTTTTTTTTTAAGGAAACAAATATATGAGAATAGCAATAAATGGGCTTGGTAGAATTGGAAAATTAGTTTTTAGGCATCTTCTTGATAAGAATTTGCATAAAAAACTTATATTGATTAATGAAAAAAATGGTTCTATTTCAGAAAACGCTCATTTAATTAAATATGATAGTATACATGGGATATGGGACAAAAATATTCGAATTAAAGCTGAAGAAATAAAATTCAAAAATAAAAAAATAAAATTTTTTAATTTTAGTACTATTGAAAATATACCATTACGAAAAAATAAAATTGACTTGGTTATAGACTGCACTGGATCATTTAAACAATTTGATCAGATCTCTAAATATTTAAAACAAGGCGTAAAAAAAGTCTTAATTTCAGCTCCAGTTCATGATGATAGGGCCTTAAATTTAGTATATGGTATCAATTCCCACTTATTTAAAAATAGTGATTTAGATATAATAACAGGAGCAAGTTGTACGACAAATTGTCTTGCTCCTATTGTAAAAGTCATAGAAGAAAAATTAGGTATTTTAAGGGGTTCTATTACAACAATACATAATTCAACAAATTCACAGATAATTTTAGATAAACCAGGAACTGACATTAGAAGATCAAGATCTGCTTTCAATTCGCTGATCCCAACAAGTACAGGATCTGCTAAGGCAATTTCTTTAATTTATCCAAACTTAAAAGGTAAATTAGATGGCTATGCAGTAAGAGTACCTGTTTTAAATAGTTCTTTAACTGACTGTGTATTCGATTTAAAAAAAACCACCAATCGAGAAGAAGTAAATAATTATTTCAAGATAGCTTCAAAAACATATTTAAAAGGCATTTTAAATTTTGAAGAAAAACCATTAGTTTCTAATGACTTTGTCAATAATCCTAATTCAGCAATTATTGATGGAACTTCTACAATGGTAATTAATAAAAAAATGCTCAAAGTATACGCTTGGTACGATAATGAGTGGGCTTACAGTTTAAGGCTTATTGACTTAGTGGAGATGATTATTGAAAAATATAAATGAGGCTACTTCTTATCAAAAAAAAAATAATTTTATCACACTAATATTAATAACAACTAGTTATTGGTTTTTTATGCTCTCCGATGGAGCTTTAAGAATGCTAATTCTCCTTTATTTTTATAAATTAGGATTTTCACCCATTACATTAGCATATATTTTTTTACTCTATGAATTTCTTGGTATGATCACTAATTTAAGTGCAGGTTGGATAGCTAAAAATTTTGGTTTGAAATCAATATTATATTCTGGAATGACCTTGCAAATTTTGGTGCTTTTTTTTCTTTCATATACTGCAGTTGATTGGAACTCATATATAGGAATCTTAACTGTAATAATTTGCCAAGGACTATCTGGAATAGCTAAAGACCTCACTAAAGTTAGTAGCAAGTCAGCAATTAGAATATTGGCTCCTGTAAATAAAAGCTCTACCTTATTTCATTGGACTTCGTGGCTCACTGGATCCAAAAATTCAATAAAAGGATTAGGATTCTTTTTGGGTTGTTTATTACTTGTATTTTTCGATTTTAAAAATTCAGTCCTTATTCTATCTTCTATACTCGCCTTACTTTTCCTCTGCGTTATAATTAAGATGCCACAAATAAAAGAGGAAATAAAAGGAACCACAAAACTTAAATCAATATTTTCATTATCTACGGATACTAGAATAAATTATTTATCTATAGCTCGTCTATTTTTATTTGGTGCTAGAGACGTTTGGTTTGTGGTAGGAATACCTTTATACTTTACAAGTGCATTAACTTTTGGAGAAAGATTTTCAGAAGATACCGCTTTTTTGTTAATAGGTATTTTTATGGCTTGTTGGATAATTCTATACGGAATTTCACAAGTCTTAGCCCCTCGCATGATATCAAAACAAATAGAACTGAAACCTGCAAAAACAATTAGAAAACTTATTTCAATACTTATTATTTTTCCAGCTATTATTGTATTACTATCTTATTATAATGGATCACAACCAACTTTTTTTCTCACAATTTCCATTGTTGCACTTTTACTATTTTTTGGTTTTTTCTTTGCTTTAAATTCAAGCTTACATTCATACTTAATATTGTTATTTAGTTCAAAGGATACAGTAACCTTAAATGTTGGATTTTATTATATGTCCAATGCCGCTGGGAGATTGTTAGGGACACTTCTATCTGGAATTAGTTTTCAAATTGGAGGTTTAACTACATGTCTTGCTATCTGCTCTTTGATGTTAATTTTATGCCTAATTTTTTCGCAAAAAATCATACTGAAATAATAAAGATCTTAAAAATGACAAATCTTCATATTAATTTCACATTTTGATTATATTATGTTAAAAGCAAGATAAAGTTTCTAAAAAATCATATAATCATAAAGAAACTTCAACAAAAGGTACAGGCTATGAGAACACGTGATTTAGTATTTCCATTTTTTTTATTTGCTAGCTTCTTAATAGCTTCAAGCACAATGTTTGCTTTTGTTGATAAACCAAGTTATCTAATCCCATTATTTGTTTTTTTTTCATGTACGATTTTTTGGTTATACATAAAATCCTCAATTTTGTTTGAAGAAAAAATTAATACAAAAAACAAAAATGAGCCATTAAAAAAAGAAGACAAAACTGATTTGTCTGATAGTATAGAATATATTTTGGAAGCTATTCCATCTGCAATAATTATTATTGATAAAACTGGTAAAATTACATTCACAAATACAGGATCAGAAATTCTGATGCCAGGAATACTTAAAGTCGGCAATCATATATCTACAATTTTTAGATCCCCAGTTTTTTTAGAAGCCGTTGATAGGGCAATTGCTGATAGGAAAAATATAAAAATAACATTTGATTCTCCAATACCATTATTTCAACATATTAGAGTACACTTTGTACAAATGCCTAAAGATAGTTTTTCAGCTAGTGAAGGTCATATTCTTTTGAAATTTTCAGACCAATCAAAGAATATAATGATTGAACAAATGAGAAGTGATTTTATTTCAAATGCAAGCCATGAGTTAAGAACACCACTAGCTTCGATTATTGGTTTTATAGAAACAATACAAGGTCATGCGAAAAATGATAAAGCCAATAGAGAGCTTTTTTTATCCATGATGCATGATCAAGCTGTAAGGATGCAAAGATTAGTAGACGATTTACTTTCTCTATCTAAATTAGAACTACAGGAAAATTCTCCTCCTTCATCTAATTGTGACGTATTCGAAGTAATAGATAAAATTGTTAAAAGTTTTCTACCTTTGGCTAAAAAATATAAAGTTAAATTAACTAATAATTTGCCTTTGAACTTATCAAATATTGTTGGGGATGAAGTTCAAATGCAACAATTATTTTCAAACCTTATCGAAAATGCTTTGAAATATTCTGGTGAAAGTTCACATGTAAAAATTGAGCTAGTCAAAAAACAAAAAAATAGAAAATCAGAGAGTAATATGATGGGTATCCAAATAATAGATAATGGTAAAGGAATTCCAACTGAGCATATTTATAGGCTCACAGAAAGATTTTATAGAGTAAATGCTGATTTGAGCAGAGAACGACAAGGAACTGGTCTTGGGTTATCTATAGTTAAACATATTCTTAACAGACATAAAGGTGAATTAGAAATTGAATCTGTTCCCGAGAAAGGAAGTATTTTTACTACTTGGTTACCAGTAAGTAAAACAGATTTTAAACAAATTAAGAGAGATAAAGCTGCTTAATTTTTAAATATTATTCATAATTACAGTAAGTTATAAAATAAATTTTTGTCATAAAATTTTAACATTTTTTTTAATGCCAAATGTAATATTACGTTTGGCTTCAGCCAACAAATTGCCGATTTGTATAGTGGCATTAACAAAATTATATTCATAAATAGGAGTAATTTTATGATTAAAACAATTAAATTAGTTTTTAGTATTTTCAGTATTTGTATATTCTCAATATTCTCTATTTCTTCATTGAATGCTAGAGAGGGTAATCAAATATCTATAGTAGGTTCTTCTACCGTATTTCCTTTTGCTACTATAGTAGCAGAAAGATTTGCAAAAAATACAAATTTCAAAGCACCAGTTATAGAATCTACCGGATCTGGTGGGGGTTTAAAACTTTTCTGCGCTGGAATTGGTCTGGAGCATCCAGACGTAACTAATGCAAGTCGCGCAATTAAATCTAGTGAAAAGGAGACTTGTGAAAAAAATGGTATTACACCAGTTGAATATTTAATTGGATATGACGGGATTACTTTCTCTAATAGTAATGCTGTTAAACAACTCTCATTAACTAAAGAAGATATATTCAATGCAGTTTCAGCAAAAGTTTATAAAAATGGCGACATGATAGATAATCCATACAATAAATGGAGTGATATAAATTCATCACTTCCAGCTGTTGAAATTGATGTATTAGCTCCACCACCTTCATCAGGTACAAGAGATGCATTTGTTGAATTAGTTATGCATAGTGTTTGTAAGAAAAAATATGAAATGGATAAAAAAACATATAAAGCTAATTGTTCTGCCTTAAGAGAAGATGGAGCAGTAACAGAAGTAGGTGAAAATGATAATCTTATTATTGAAAAGCTTGCGGATAACTCATCTCGTTTCGGTATTTTTGGTTATTCATTCCTTGATCAAAATAGAGATCGTGTGCAGGGTTCAATAGTAGATGGAGTAGGACCATCTATGGATACTATTGCGGACGGGAGCTATAAGGTAAGTAGACCTTTGTTTTTTTATGTTAAAAAAGAGCATATTGGTGTAGTACCTGGAATTCAAGAATATGCAGATTATTTCATGAGTTTAGCTGTAGAGGGCAGTCCTTTAGAAGCTGCTGGCTTGATACCAAACTAATATATTTTATATTAATTATATAAAATACTATTGATTAATTTAGAGCCGCAGTTAAAAAAGATTGTGGCTCTATTTTTTTTTAAGTCTAAAATATTAGGAAATCTAAATGTCATTTTCTACACTTCTTTTGCTAATAATTGCATTTTCTTTGTGTAGCTTCTTTTTTTCATCTAGTTCAGCATTCAAGAAAATTAAGTCTGCTACAAGTAGACCTTCTGCTCTTCCTAAACACTATGGACAATATTCTTTAGCTTGGACCCTATTTCCAGCATTTTTATTACTAATAGTTTTTACAATCATCGGCCCAATTTATGTTGACAATTTTTTCAAACAACAAATTGCCTTAACAGAAGCCAGTTATGATAAAGCTAAAATTGAATTAATTTTAGCCATGATTAAGAATATTTCTAATGGATCTATATCAAGTGATGAACCCAAAATATTAAAATTAGCTGACGAATATAGTAATTATCTTTCTAAAATTTATTTATTTAGAACCTTATCAGTCTTATTACTTTCTTCAATATTAGGTATAATTATATCTTCTAACATAAATATTTTAAAAAATTCTAGAGTTAAAGTCGAAACATTTTATAGATTTTTATTTTTTGTAAGCGCTGTAATAGCAATTTTTACAACTTTAGGCATTATTGCATCTCTACTATATGAATCATTGAGATTTTTTGCCCTGTACCCATTTTTTGATTTTTTATTCGGTTTACATTGGGCTCCTAATATTGCAATTAGATCTGACCAGGTTGCAGCACAAGGTTCGTTTGGAATGTTACCAGTGCTACTAGGTACAATATTAGTTGCTCTTATAGCTATGATTGTGGCTTTACCAATAGGTCTATTTTCCGCTATATATTTGGCTGAATTTGCATCAAAAAGAGTCCGAGATATTATTAAACCAACTTTAGAGGTTTTAGCAGGTATTCCAACAGTTGTTTATGGTTATTTTGCTGCCTTAACAGCAGCTCCATTTATAAGAAAAATAGGAATGACATTAGGGTTAGACGTTAGCTCTGAATCTGCTCTAGCGGCAGGAGCAGTTATGGGTATAATGATAATACCTTTTATATCATCACTATCTGATGATATAATTAATTCTGTCCCTCAATCTTTGAGGGATGGGTCCTTAGGACTTGGTGCAACAAAAGCAGAAACAACTATTAAAGTTGTATTGCCCGCAGCATTTCCAGGTCTAGTTGGTGCTTTTCTTTTAGCTGTTAGTAGGGCTATTGGAGAAACAATGATAGTAGTAATGGCAGCCGGTCTAAGTGCTAATCTTACGATTAACCCCCTAGAAACAGTTACCACTGTTACAGTTCAAATTGTTTCACTGTTAACAGGTGATACTGAATTTGATGATATTAAAACCCTTTCTGCATTTGGCTTAGGTTTAGCTCTATTTGCTTTTACATTAATTTTGAATGTGATTGCTTTAGTTGTTTCTAGAAGATTATCTGAACAATATGATTAATAGGTGCTTTTCATTATGATTGATAAAAATATAGATCAACTTAAGAGACTTAAACTTAGGAAAAATGCAGAAATGAGATTAAAAGTTTATGGTATTTTATCAATATCATTAGCTTTAATTATGCTAGCAACTTTAATGATATCTATTGGTTTAAGTGGTTATTCAGCTTTACAACAAGCTTATGTGAAGTTGGAAATTAATGTAGATAGCAAAAAAGTTCTGGATGAAAAAGGTGGTTTTTCTAATCAAAAAGCCCTCTTAGTAAATTGGGATGGGATTGTAAGTAACTCTTTTATTACTAATTTCCCAGAAATTACCAAAAGATCTGAAAAAAGATCCTTAAGAGCATTAATGTCTTCAAATGCAGGTTATGAACTAAGACAGTATTTTCAAAAAAATCCTGATGACTTAGATGAAAATATTACTATTTGGCTAAGTGCTTCAGATGATTTTGATCAATATATGAAGGGTCGATTTAATACATCAGTTGACGAAAAAGATCGAAGGTTAAGCAATCAACAATTAAAGTGGATTGATTTTTTAGCCATGGAAAAAATATCAAAGTTGAAATTTAATACCAGTTTCTTCGTTAACGCCGATTCTAGAGAACCCGAAAGCGCAGGTATTTTAGGCGCTGTAGTAGGATCTACTTTAACTCTAACTATTACGATTTTATTTGCATTACCACTTGCTGTTATGGCTTCTGTTTATCTTGAATATTTTGCTAAACCAGGACGACTCACAGATTTTATTGAAGTCAATATAAATAATTTAGCTGCAATCCCATCCATAGTTTTTGGTCTCCTGGGTTTATCTGTTTTTTTAGGTTTTTTTGGTCTCCCGAGATCCGCTCCTTTAGTCGGGGGGCTTTGTTTAGGCTTAATGACAATACCAACAATCATTATTGCATCACGGGCATCAATAAGAGCTGTACCACCCTCTATAAAAGACGCTGCTTTGGCATTGGGTGCATCTAGGATGCAAGCCGCTCTACATCATGTTTTACCTTTAGCAGCGCCTGGCATTTTAACAGGAACTATTATTGGAATGGCACAAGCTCTTGGTGAGACTGCTCCACTTTTAATGATTGGAATGGTTGCTTTTATAATCGAAACACCAGATAGTTTTACTTCAGCAGCTACGGCAATGCCAGTCCAAATATTTATGTGGTCAGACAGTGCAGAAAGAGCTTTTTATGAGAGGAGCTCCTTAGCTATTTTATTCTTGGTTGGTTTTTTAATAATCATGAACTCGTTAGCAGTATTTTTAAGGAGAAAGTTTGAAAAAAAATGGTAGATAAAAAAAATAACCTTAAATTTAAAACAAAGAATGTAAGCGTTTTTTACGGATCTAAACAAGCGATAAACAAAATAAGCTTGGATATAGAAGAAAAACAAATTACTGCATTAATTGGTCCTTCTGGATGTGGAAAATCTACATTCCTAAGGTGCCTTAACAGAATGAACGATGTTATATCAAATTGTTCAGTTAATGGTAAAATACTTCTAGATGGGAACAATATATACAGTGATGAAATTGATCCTGTCTTATTGAGAGCAAAAGTTGGAATGGTTTTTCAAAAGCCAAACCCATTTCCAAAATCTATTTTTGAAAATATTGCTTATGGACCAAGAATTCATGGTATTGGTAACAATAGAGCCGAACTTACTGATTTAGTACATCATAGTTTAGAGCAAGCTGGATTAATAGATGAAGTAAAAGACAGATTAGATGATATTGCAACAGGTTTATCTGGTGGACAACAGCAGAGAATTTGTATTGCGCGCGCTATAGCTGTCAATCCAGATGTCATATTAATGGATGAACCTTGTTCTGCATTAGATCCTATTGCAACTGCTAAAATTGAAGAATTAATGAGTAGTCTATCAAAATCCTATACCATTATTATAGTTACACATTCGATGCAACAAGCAGGTCGTGTTTCGCAAAAAACTGCCTTTTTTCATATGGGTGATCTCATTGAATATGGAGAGACTCCCAAAATATTTACACAACCTGATCAACAGAAAACTCAAGATTACATTACAGGGAGATTTGGATAAAATGTCAGATCATATTTCTTCTCAATTTAATAATGATATTATGTTTATAAATTCAAATTTGACCAAAATGGGAGGAATTTGTGAAGATAATTTGAAAAAAGCAATAAAGGCTATGACAAAAAATGATTCTAAACTCGCTGAACAAATTATAAGTAAAGACGAAGAATTAGATCAAATAGAAAACCAAATTGATGATGTAGTTATAAAAACTATTGCTCTAAGGCAACCTGTAGCGGACGATTTACGCTTACTCTTCGCAGCTATTAAAATAGCTGCTGCTTTCGAAAGGATTGGAGACCTAACAAAAAATATTGGAAAAAGAACTTTATCTATATCAGAGGAAGAGCCCTTAAAATTAAAAGCTCCCATTTCTGACCTTGGTAAACAAGTAAATCTACAATTAACTAAAGCAGTAAACTCTCATACAACTAAAGATTCTAAGCTAGCACTAGAAGTCTGGAATAGTGATATTGAAATTGATAAAATTTACAATTCTTTAACTATAGATCTGGTTGCTGCATTAAGAAAAAAGAAACAAGTTGAAGTTGGATCACATCTGCTTTTCATAGCCAAAAATCTTGAAAGAATAGGTGATCATACTACTGAAATTGCTGAGATGGTTTATTATATAATCACAGGACAGCAAATGGATAAAAGTGCCAGACCTAAAAAAAGCTTTTAATTATGGATTGTAAAATATGAAAAAAAAAATTCTTTTAGTTGAAGATGATAAATCTCTGCAACAACTAATTACTTATAATTTCAAAAAAGAGGGTTTTAAAATTGACACTATAAGTGACGGAGAAGAAGTAGTTTATCAAATTAGAGACAATATTCCTGATCTAATCTTACTTGATTGGATGTTACCTAATATTTCAGGAATTGAAATTATAAGACAATTAAAAATTAATAAAAATACTAATAAAATTCCTATAATTATGTTAACAGCAAAAAGTGAAGAGCCTGATAAATTAAGGGCTTTTGAGATAGGTGCTGATGATTACTTAACTAAACCTTTCTCAACTGCCGAATTATTAGCAAGGACTAGATCTTTACTTAAAAGGAATAAATTTCAGGAAGATACTGAGATTATTATTTTCCACGATATAACTTTAAATACAGAAAAAAGAAGAGTTAACAGAGGAAAGAGAACTGTAAAGTTAGGACCAATGGAATATAAATTACTTGAGTTATTCATCAGTCGTCCTGGAAGAGTTTACGATAGGTCTCAATTGTTAGATATTATTTGGGGTAAGGAAATTTATGTAGAAGAAAGAACAGTAGATGTTCATATAGGTCGCTTAAGAAAAGCCTTGAATAGAGGTAAGGATGCAGATCCTATTAGAACAGTACACGGAGTTGGTTATTCTCTAGATGAAACGTATAAGAAAAAATAATTTTGAAAATTATAACCAAATTGGATTGGTCCATGCGCGATTTCCTTTTTGATCTATTATAGTAACCCTGATCCAAGGACTTCCCTCACATCTGCCAAATGGAATTTCATTTCGATTATTATTATCACAAATTATGTATTTTGAGGCAGTACCTTCCCCACATATAACTAACCTTTCAATTGGAGAAGAAGCAACATGGACCGAGCCATTATCTATTATAATATCTTCTATTATTGGACCTTGTGAACAATAGTAATTTCCAAGTTTTAATCCTTCTAAGATTTTATCTGGTGAATTTTCATCACATTTTACCATAACCCATGCACCAAAATAATCTCGAACTTTAAAGTGAGCATCATCAGTCGCCATTATGTTTAATTTTCTTCCGTTATTTAAAAGTGAATCTAAAATAGCGAAACCATCACCTCTTTCTTGAAAGGCAGAGCCATGATTATAACATTCAACAGCATCAACGTTTTTTATAGATAATGCATCCTTTAAGGTGACTCCTGACCACTGAGGGTGAGCAATTGTAACAAAGGCCCCAGAATCCATACATCTTTGAGCTGCGTCATTAGCTGTTTCCATTCCTTCTACAAAATTGAAATCCCAAACATCTGGGGGTGTGAAATCCAAGGGCAGTCCAACCGCAACCATATGCCAAAGTTCACCATTAGACATTGCTCCAGTATGAATTTCTGCACCAATTAAAGTAGTAAATTTATCATCCTGGCAATCAGAAGTATCGACGATAGGATAATCATATTTACCAATCAAATGATCTGTAAGTGATATAAAATCATATCCTGCATTTTTATATCGAAGGCAAACTTCTTTAGGATCCAACTTGCCATCAGATTTATTAGAATGGGTATGCAAATTCCCTTTGTAAAAATTTCCACCTAAGGAAAAAACACTAGGCTTCATAATATAAATCCATTTAATATATATAAAATTAAAGTTTAATAGTATTTGATTAAAAGATTTAAATTATAATTACAATAAGATGTTATAATAACTTGTTTTATTTTATCAGAGACAAAATTTACTTTTAAATAAATGCAAAAAGAGTTTTCATTTTATAAAATATTTAGTGAGTTTTTTATCCTTGGCCTTTATTCATTCGGTGGGCCAACTGCACATATTGGTTTTTTTCAAGAGAACTTTGTTAAAAGGAAAAAATGGTTGTCTGAAAAAAAATTCATGGAATTTGTGTCATTAAGTCAATTTCTGCCAGGTCCAAGTTCTAGTCAGGTGGGTTTCCTGATTGGTCTTCAGAATGGTAGCTATTGGGGTGGATTAGCAGCTTGGCTTGGTTTTACTATTCCGTCAGCTTTTTTAATGATTTTAAGTGCTTTAATAATAGTAAGTTATACCAATACGAACGGAATGAATGAAGCTGTGAAGTTTCTCTACGGTTTGGCAAGCGTGGCAATACCAATAATTGCAGCAGCATTGATTAATATGGGTAAAAATTTTTGTTTTGAAATAAAAAGATTATTAATATTCTTTATTTCATTCTTCACACTTTTAATTTGGGAATTTCCTTTTGAACAAGTAATTATAATATCTCTTGGTTTTGTCTTAGGCGTTTTTTTTAATTTAAAAGATAAAGCAACTAAAGATACAAAACCTCATATTGTGAAAATAATAATTTCAAAAAAAAATTTAAACCTTTTACTTTTAATATTTATGTTAGTTTCAATTATCTTTCTAATTTTACTCCCTATAATCAATGTATATTACGACATTTTATATCTCCAAATTTTTAGTGGACTTTATAAAAGTGGCTCATTGGTTTTTGGTGGTGGTCATGTTGTTTTGCCTTACTTAGAAAAGGAATTTGTTTTTAATAAACTAATAAGTAAAGAATTATTTAATGGTGGTTATGGATTAGCTCAGGCTTTGCCAGGACCTTTATTTACTTTTGCGTCATATATAGGAACGGTGATTGGAGCATCTAATGGGATATACCATGCTTTGTTTTTGGGAATAGCTTCACTTATTTTTATTTTTTTTCCTGGTTTAATTATAGCTACATTAGCAATTAATTATTGGGATAGATTAATGAAATTTAATTGGGTTTATAGTGGGATTCACGGTGTTAACGCATCAGTCGTTGGATTATTATGTTTAACTTTTGTTGATATATTGTTGAGTAATTATTTAGGAAATATAAATGGTATTTTACTCATTATAATTAGCACTTTACTGATAGCATTTTTAAAATTTCCATCATGGCTAAGTGTACTAATTATGGGTCCAATTGGTTATTTCATGTATAGCTTTTAAATCCAATTTTCTACAAAGGTTTCTTGTTCTTCAGTCTCTATAGCTCCAACTACGTTTTCTCTTACCTTTTTTACAGTATCTTTTTCTTTCATGGCTTTTAAAACTAAAGCAGCAATCATTCCAGATCGTCCTTTTCCACCATTGCAATGTATCAGTACAGGATTTGAAAGTATTAGATTTTTTTTAATAGTTGAAATTAATTCTTTTAATTCATCAAACTTATTATTTGATGGTATACCAAAATCATCTATAGGAAATTTGATATACTCTATTTCTTCCTTAGACCATATAAAATCATCAAATCCTAATTTATTTAACTCTAAATCAGGTAACAAAGAAACAATAAGTTTAATCTTTTGTTTACTGATGATTTCAAGATCTTTGGCGAATAAAGTTAAGTCAAAAAAATTGTTTAAATTTTTACCTGGGAATTGACTTACTCCTAGTAAATTTTTTTTTCCTATTGGTATCCAAGATATTGAGAGCATAATCAAAAAGTATAATTAGATGTAATATTTTGACTAGGTTATTTTTAAAAAAAATATTGTGATGAAAATAAGGATCTATTTTGTGATAGAAAAAAATATTAATGGCAAGACTTTCCTGAAGCTTTAAGTCTCCAATAATTATAAGGAAGTGAAGTGATAAATCCAGCTAGAAGCATTAAAGGAACAACCCAACAGAGTAACTAAGCTTCTAATTCAAGTCGAGTCAATGCTAATGTCAACTTTCGAAATGGAAAAAAGTTGGAAAGTGGAAAGTTTTGTGGAATCCTTTTTTTGAAAATAATCAGTTTCAAAAGAAAGCAAATAAAGGCTTTTTTTGATAGTCGCATTTTTGTAATATTTTAATGATACGTAAATAAACATTAGTAGAAATGAATTATATAAATGAGGCAATTTTAATGAAAAAAAACTATTCTTTGTTAAGGGTTGTAAATAACGAGCAGTTAAATGAAGACATAGAGTATTGTACTTCAGCGGAATACTTTCAATATTTATGCGATTGTTACTCGAAATTTCAAAACGAAAGACCAGATGAATATGGGTTTCTTTATGGTGATAGATTTCCAGAAGAATTGGCCTACTTTGAACTCGATAAAGGGGAGCAAAATGATATTCTCCATTAATTTTATTCCAAGAACTAAAGGAGATCTATCAAAATATTATGTGTAAGGTTTTCAATAAATCATTTTAAAAAAACTAATCCCAAGCAGAAGTAGGTCTCAAAATAAAAGCAAAAATATTAAACATTGACCAATGATTTGAACCAGACAATTTTATTAATAAAGATTGGCAAAAATTTTATATAATATTCAGTTTTTAGCGTTCCACAAATTATTTCTACACATCTATAATATTTAAGAGCATCGTATTTGAATTTTGCGAAAAAACGTGTTTATAGGCCAATTTCAAAGTTGCATTTTGTTAACATTCCAAACACCCTATATGAGTTTCTATAAAAGACTATATTTTCCTGTCTGCGGATGCCTTGTATTCAAGTGAAAAATGAACAAAAAAACGTCGTCAAGATGTCATGCAATTTTTACAAAATTTTCATAAAAACACAACATCGTTGAGCTATCCCAAGAGAAAAAAGAGGGTATAATGCTCAAAATAAATAACCTGACAAAAAAATTTGGTTCTAATATTGCTGTCAATTCTGTCTCAATAGAGGTGGGGAAGCCAATAATGCTCGGCATAATTGGTGCTTCTGGAGCAGGAAAATCTACTCTTTTACGAATGATAAACCGATTGGAGACAGAAACATCCGGGAATATTTCCTTCGAAGGTTTATCAATATCCGATTTAAAAGGTGCAGCAATATCAAGATGGCAATCAAATTGTGCAATGATTTTTCAACAATTCAATTTAGTTCCCCGAATGGATGTCGTAAGCAATGTGCTTCATGGAACATTGAATAAAAGATCTACTTTCACCACATTTTTCAATTTATATCCGAAATCTGATATAAACACCGCCATTGAAATTTTAGGTCGTCTTGGAGTTGCAGAGCACGCCGCCAAAAGAGCCGAAGCTCTTTCTGGTGGGCAGCAACAAAGAGTTGCGATAGCAAGAGCACTGATGCAAGACCCAAAAATAATCTTAGCTGATGAACCAATTGCCTCTCTAGATCCAATGAATGCCCAAATCGTTATGGAAACTCTTCGCCGCATACATGACGAAGATGGACGAACTGTGATTGCGAACCTTCACACCTTAGATACTGCGAGAAAATACTGTGATCGTGTGATTGGCATGCGAAATGGCCATTTAGTTTTTGACGGGACACCTTCTGAACTAACAACAGAAGTAGCCCGCAAAGTGTATGGTGCTGGCTCGGATTTTTCCGAGGCAGCAACATCAACTGAAATAAGAGTAGCTTAATCTTGTTTCAGTTTAATTTCAATCAGCCCATGAAAAATACAGAGGGCAATATAGGAGATAAACTATGAAAAAATTACTATCAGCAATTATTGCTTCTACAGTGTTATCAACCGCTGCATTTTCAGGCGGTCATTCAATATCTGAGTTTCGTATTGGGATCCTTGGAGGTGAAAACGCACAAGACCGTATGACAAATAATGAATGTTTTCGTCAAAAAGCTGAAGATTTGCTGGGCGTCCCATCAAAAATATTTGCACCAGCTGATTACGATGGGGTGATTCAAGGTCTTTTAGGAGGTACTATTGATATGGCTTGGCTGGGTGCATCAGGCTATGCTAAAACCTATATTTCAGATCCAGAAGCAGTAGAACCAATCGTAGTTGCAGTAAATATGGACGGTGGCTATGGTTATTACTCAGTTGGTTTTGCAAGAAAGGATAGCGGGATAAAGTCACTTGATGATATGAAGGGAAAAGTTTTTGGTTTTGGTGATCCAAATTCTACATCGGGGTACTTAATACCATCTATTGAAATACCACAAGCCACCGGTGCAACCATGGACTCTGGTGACTATTTTGGTGAAGTTAAGTTTACCGGTGGCCATGAGCAGACAATTGTTGCAGTAAATAATGGCGATGTAGACGGAGGTGTTACCTGGGCTGATGGGCTTGGTGATTGGGAAGACGGTTACAATGCTGGTGCATTAAGGAAAGCGGTAGATGCAGGTCTGGTAGATATGAATGATATGGTCCAGATTTGGAAGTCAAAGCCAATTCCAGAGGGGCCAGTTGTTTTAAGAAAAGATCTTCCAGCAGACGTAAAGGTTAAGATTACAGCTCTAACAGCGAGTTTACATTCAATGGATCCTGAATGCGCTTACGGGGTGTTTGCCGGTGAAAGATTAGGAGTTATGCCTATAGGTCATGAGGCATACGAAATCATCGTGGAAGCACGTAAGTTAAAATCTAAGTAACAAGTAAAATTTTATCGGTAGGCCAACTTTAATGAGGCCTACCGATTCTTTAGGAATGTAATGTCTGAAATAACCTCAACTCAAAAATACGAAGCAGAATATTTCGAGCTTATAAAAAAACGCCGCACATATAGCGCTATTCTACTTGGCGTTTTTATCGTTCTTATGATATCCGGCTTTAATGTTGTAGACGATAGAAATGCAGGCAGCTTTTGGGCGGGTATTACAAGTATCTTCGACTTTCCCAGAGAAGTGATTTTAGAAGCTAGTGAAAAAATAGAAAAAATTCCTGGCCTTTTTGTAAAGTTCTTTCCATCCTTAATAGAGACGATTAACATCGCCGCTGCGGCAACTTTGGCAGCATCAATATTCGCTATATTTTTGTCAATGCTCGCCACACAGGGCATGGCTAAGTGGCCTCGGCTCATTCCTGTTTTTAGACGTACCTTAGATATAATGAGAGCCATTCCTGATTTTGTGATAGCACTTATATTAATTTTTATACTTGGTGGTGGCCCGGTCCCCGCCATGATTGCCATTACCTTTCATACGACAGGAGCGCTTGGAAAATTATTTTCAGAAGTCAACGAAAATGCATCACTTCAACCCCTTGATGGATTATCCTCAGTGGGTGCTAGTTGGATGCAAAAAATGCTACTCGGCATCCTCCCTCAAGTATCTCCAAACTATTTTAGTTATGCCCTATTACGGTTTGAAATCAACATTCGTATATCTGCTATTCTAGGTTTTGTTGGTGCCGGTGGAATTGGGTATGATTTAAAAAATGCTATCTCGTGGGGTAAAGGTCGGTATGACGAAGCTGGAGCTATTTTCATACTTTTATTTGTAACCATTGTTATTGTTGATCAGCTGTCTGGTATATTTCGAGATCGTTTGACACACGGGAAAAAATCTGAGGGCTTGCTATGAGTACAAATAATATAGAGACCCTCAAATCGAATGTTAACAAGCTTTTTTATTTTAAACGTGCTTGGGCATTTGGTATTCCAATAGCTATTTTAGCATACTTCACGTATGTTTTTATTTCCTTCGATATCTTAGGCCTGAGTGAGCGAGGGTCCCTAAAAAACGCAAAAAGCTTAGTTGGGGACATGTATAGCCATAAAGTGCATGTTACTCGTGATAACCGAAAAGGCGATATTTCTATCTCAATTGAAGGTGAAAAAAAAGGTAGATATCCATCGGGAGAAGCACCGGAATGGATAGAATTAGGTAGCACAAGTAAAATAAATCTCGGCAACGGGCATTTGATCTATTTTGGTGAAAAAGATGTTGTATATGAGGTACCTAATTACGGTAGAATTTGGGCTGAACCCGGTTTAGGTGGTGTAGAGGCGGAATACCCCAATGGGCCGTTGCCAGAATGGATAAATCAGTCAAAAAACCGAGTTACTATTACAACAGAAGCAGGTCGCCTCACAATTACCCGAAATCGTACAGAAGTATTCAGATATTTTTATGGCTGGGAATTATTCTTCTTTACACTGGACAGCCAATATCATGGGAAAAGTATATCTGAATTAACCTCACTAGCATTTAATGGCGAGCTACCAAAGATAATGACAGACTTTTGGTATAATAAGATGTGGAGACACAGCGATGTTGCTTGGGCGATAGGTGAAACTATCCTAATGGCTTTTTTGGGAACATTTGGAGCTGCCTTGGTAGCATTCCCTCTTGCGTTCTTGGCAGCAAAAAACATTACGCCCTTAGCACCCGTCAGGTTTTTCTTCCGTCGTATTTTTGATTTTACCAGAGGCTTAGATCATTTGCTATGGACGATAATCTTAGCACGAGCTTTCGGACCGGGACCACTAACAGGAGCCTTAGCTATGGTAGTTACTGACACAGGAACATTTGGAAAGCTATTTTCAGAGGCAATAGAAAATGTAGATAAAAAACAGATAGACGGAGTACAATCAACTGGAGCACGAAATATTCAACGCTATCGTTTCGGCGTTATTCCCCAAATTACCCCAGTTTTGCTAAGTCAAATTTTATATTACTTCGAATCAAATATTCGTGGTGCAACTGTCATCGGTGCGATGGTAGGCGGGGGTATAGGCTTGATGCTTACTCAGGCAATTATTACTCAAAGTAACTGGGAAGAAGTTACTTATTACATTATATTGATAATATTACTCGTCACAGCTACTGATTGGCTATCAGGGAAATTGCGTCAGCGATTAATCAAAGGTTCACTTAACAATTGAATATTGAATAATAATAGGCTTTGGTTTTGGGGTGCCATCAATGATATGTCTTAGGTGTGGGTGTCATGATTGTTATATCCAACACTCTTAAAGGTTGCTATTTAAAAAAAACTTTCTTTTTTTTATGTTTTTTTACAGTATCTGAATATGAAAAAATATTTTGCTGAATTTATAGGTACCTATTTTCTTTTATCCACAGTGGTTGGATCAGGAATAATGGCAGAAAGGTTATCTATGGGAAATGATGCAATTGCCCTTTTAGCAAATGCAATTGCTACAGGAGCTACTTTGATAGTTTTTATAAGCATTTTTATAAATATCTCAGGAGCTCATTTTAATCCTGTAGTTTCAATAATTATGTATTTAAGGAACAAAATTAAATTTAATCAAACAATCTTTTTCATTATTGTTCAAATTTTGGGAGGCATTTTAGGAGTTTGGACGATACATTATATATTTGAACTAGAGATACTGCAGCTATCATCTAATATCAGGACTGGCATTCCACAGTATTCTTCAGAAATTTTAGCAACTTTTGGCCTTATTTTTGTTATTTTAATGAGTGAAAAATATAATCCAGACAAAATTCCAATTTTAGTAGGCTTATATATAACCTCAGCATATTGGTTTACCTCATCAACTAGTTTTGCTAATCCAGCAGTTACAATCGCTAGAACTTTAAGTGATACATTTTCAGGTATTAACTATGGGGATACTTTCCCTTTTATTTTTTGTCAGTTTGTAGGCGGATTATTAGCTTTATTCTTTTTTAAAATAATTAGCTCAAATAAGATTTAATTATAAAAATTTTTTGAAAAACCTATCAAACAAACTGTATTCGCACTATTGTTTTTTGAAAATGAAATATGTTTTATATTTACATTAATCTTTTTAAATAAAGATTTAACAACGCTGGAATATATCTCAAGCAATATTATTTTCGAGGCTAGCCTTTGGTAACAGAGTTAAAAGTTTGAAGAACCCAAAGACTAACCCCAGAAATAGAAAATTATTTATTATTCAAAAATTTATTAAAATATTATGACAATTTTATGAATCTTTTTTAAGTTTATTGAATCAAGAAAAGATAGCCATTTGGTAATCTAAAAGAATGAATTTGGTGCAATGGCTTTTATTGAAAGGTGCTCTGGTTTTGCTTCTGGTATAGATTCTTACTAATTACCAATATATAGAATGTTTTTTTTTGGTACCCTCAAGTATTTGTCTGAGGGGTGGATGTTATGATTATCATATTTTTGTAGCAACATATACCTTACTAATCTATCATAAGTCAGCAGTATTTATTTTATCTACATGGGTACATATCCTTAGAGCCTACTCCAGCTATGATCTAGTCAGTAAAAACAAAACTTCAAAAGTCTTGTGTGAGATTAGAGGAGGGAGAATTTCCTAATCTCACACATAGACCAGGGAGGAAATATGAAACTAATTTCATATAAATAATCATTTATATTTAAGTATTATCAAAATTATGACAAAATATTTAAAAAAATAAAACATGAAGAAATTATAATGATTTTTTTCAATTATTATCATTTATCGTAGAAAATTTATGATAAGTGACAAAATTATGCTTATGACAATACAAGTAATAATTGGAAAATAAAAAGAAGAATTTTCTCCTTTCAAAATTATATCCCCTGGTAATTTTCCTAGTCCAAGTTTTTTCAAATGAGGATAAAATAATCCTATAATTAAAATAACTATACCAATAATGATTAATATTTTTTGCATTTTTATTCTTTAACTTTTTTTAATAATCCTATGTCTGCCCGACAACTCACATTTAATAGAAACAAAATATGAATCACATAGGACATATTTGTAATAATGCCCCTACACTAAAACTAACAAAGGTTTTCTAATCTATAAATGCAATCAAGGTAGAGAAATGTTTATCGGTAAGATGAAAAAAATAATACTTGTTGGTTGAATATAAATTTTGATAATATGATTTTATCTCAAATATCTTTGTTTTAAGACAAAAAAAATAAGTCCGATTACTTTGGAAGGAAATCGGACTTGAAATAATTTCGAAATAATGAAAGGGAGGAATTATCTCGACTATTATATTGGAGAAAGAATTTTTATTTTTTCGTCAAAATTAAATTACGATTAGTCTGTTATATACACTAATAAGAAGATCGGAATTTCCTTGAAAAAACTACCTCATGTAAGTTGGGAATTTTGATTAATATTGAGTCAAAAATAATTTTTAATGTTCAAAAAATAATATTTTGTTAATCTGATAGATTGAAAAAAATCATTGTGGGTTTCAGGAGATAGTTATTGAGTAGAAATATCATAAAAGTTCTAGACAAAGGGTTTTCCGATATTTCTGCTGGAGACAAAATGCTTATCTCTTCTCCAGAGAAAATTGCAGATTTTATTTATGCAATACCGAAAGGTTCTTTTTTTACCATCAAAGAACTAAGGAGAGGTCTAGCACTAAAGGCAGGAGCAGATAAGACATGTCCAGTAACAACTGGGATATTTCTGAGAATGGCGATAGAACAGAATAAAGATGATGTTAATTTCCCTTACTGGAGAGTTGTTGAGGGGATACCAAACTAAGAAAAACCCACACTACTTTTAAAATCGTTCACTGTGGTAATTTATTAATTTTATCATGAGTTTCATACCTTGCAGAGTGATAGGTTAAACTTTTTTGTAAGTTTGCCTTTCTTTTAGAATAATTGAAAATTGTTTGAGTATTTGTAGTTGGTAAACTAAAAATTAAGATATTATAATTTAATGAAAAAACTATAATCAATCATTTTAATATTTGAAATATGAGTAATTTAGAAAAGAAAACAGTAAGAAAAGTTTCTGATTTTCTTAAGAATATCTGTCATACTGAAATGGTGATTGAATTATCTGAAACTGCAAGAACAGCACAAGATGCTGCAAATGCTCTACAAGTTCCTGTGGGTGCAATTGTTAAGTCTCTATTGTTTATTATTAATAATGATAACAAAGAAATCCCAGTCGTTACCTTAATAGCAGGTGATAAGAAATGTAGAATAGAATTAATATCTAAAGTTTTAGGTGTTAGTGGAACTGTAAGAAGACCTAATGCTGAAGAAGTAAAAAAAATTACTGGATATTCCATTGGGGGAGTTTCTCCTATTGGATTATCCAAAAGTATAAAATTGATAATTGATACTTCACTTAGGAGATTTGACAAAATTTGGTCTGCAGCAGGACATCCTCATTGTGTTTTTTCTGCTTCTTTCTCTCAATTAAAGGATATAACTTGTGCTTTGGAGACCGAAAAATTAACAGAATAAAAAACTATATAGCATCATAATGATGCGAATAAGACTTTGGTCAATATTCTTAATAGCAGAGAACACTATCCGATTTAATTGACTCTTCAATTAGTTTATCAGGCATTGCAAACTCTGCTTTATATCCATCTAGAAGTGTTTCATCGTAACCCCTTGCTTTAGCAGACATTCCTGAGACAAATATGGCAACATTTGTATTCTTTAAATTTTCAAGATGTTCGTGTAAATCTCCAGTTCCTTGACCAACTATTTCACCAGCACTTTTGCAATTCAGTATATTTACTCCGTCTGCCGCGAGAAAAAGTGTTACTTCGTGCCCTTTTTTTTCTGCAGCAAGGGCAATCATCAAACCTAATGTTACTTTATTTTTGAATTCTAAATCGCTGTGAATATGAACCAGTAATTTTGACATTTATTTCTCCTTTATTGATTCATTAGATGATAATAATCATGTAATGGATCTGTTCCAGTTTCTTCACTTTTCTTATTTGACCTTTCTATCATCATAGAACCTATTCTATCTGAGTACTTTTCTTTGTATTCCTCATAATATTTCATAGCATTATTAATTACTTCCCACTTTTCATAACTATTTCTACAATGATCCTCTTCCCACCAGAATAATCCATTAATTAAAAAACAAAAGTTCCATTTATTCTGTGTTAAACGAAAGTACTGTCTTGCACTCACAGTTTGATTATTCTTCCCACCAAAGAGAGTATTGACAAAGATACTAAAACTTATGGAAACTCTTCCAAACCATTTTCCGATTTTTTGAAACATTATTTATACTCCCTTATCATCTTTGTCTTCAAACAAAAAAGTCAGAACAAAAGAGAAGTTGTTCCGACTTTAATCATTAAGATAGAGTTTTATTTGGTGTCAGTTTCTTTTATAATTTTTTAGATTCGATATATTTAAAATACACCTAAGTTTTGTCAAAAGTATTACAAAATAATGACAAAAATATAATTAATCTGATTTCTAATTTCCAGTTCTTCTTATTTTTCTCATCATGCATCAAAATACTTGTTGTTTGATTTTTCGGATTTGGATTTTGAATAATTTTTGAATTTAGTTTAAGACCAGACTTAGTAACTTCACTTATTAAAGTATTCTATAGCAGGGATAATGTAAGCCTTTGGATTATCTCTGACGAATAAGAGATCCATAGAATCCAAAGGCTATGCTCAAAGATTGCATAGGTAATGCCAAAATATTTATTTAGCAGAAATTATTTCACATTCCTGTAATAAAATTTTCACATCTTTATGTAGTAATAATAAAATATAATAAGGTTTATCTTAACCAAAACGCCTTACAAAAATCTTTGGAAATTTCTATGACTTTATTACAAAGTTCCTCTGTTTAAACGCCTAGATTTTCCAAAGGTTGAGGTCACACTATGAATAAAATAACTGTAGAATTTAGATCAATTAAAGAGATGTGTGACCTATATAAAGTTACACCAAGAACACTAAGATTTTATGAATTTATGGAGTTACTTTTTCCAATTAGAGAAGGAAAAAGAAGACTATTTACAAGAAGGGACCAAGCTAGATTAAAATTAATTTTACAAGGTAAGCGTTTTGGATTTTCTTTGGAAGAAATCAGACAACTTCTAAATCTATATGATATAGGTGACCAACAAAAAACTCAATTATTAAAAACTTATGAACTTGCAAACGAGAAACTTAAAGTAATGATGAACCAAAAAGAAGAACTAGAGTCAGCTATTGAAGATTTGAAAAAAATGTTAAAATGGGGAGGAGAGGTTTTGGCATCAAAAGGAGTGATGTAACTCTCCTAAGTAATCCTAGAGTTATACATAGCACATATCTTTATAGGCGCTTACAATCTTCAATGCAATGTGACCGCTTTTGTGCACTATAGAAGATAAGGTCTATTAATCGCTTTTAGCTTTCTTTCAGATTAAGATGATGCAAAACTTCAGATTTGTTTCAAGAATTGGATTCTGTTCTGGGAAAGGAAATTATAATGGTTAAGTTAAGTAAAGATAAACCCCTGATTCATAATGAGTGCGAAATTAATGAAACTTCTTTTGGAAAATATGTAGAAATAGGATATGGAAGTAGACTTAACAATTGTACAATTGGAGATTATTCTTATTGTGATAGGTATACAGATATAGCCAATTCAAAAATTGGTAAATTTTCTAATATTGCAAGTTTTGTTCGGATAGGACCAACTGATCATCCAATGGAAAAAGCGAGTCTTCACCATTTTTTATATCGATCTTCTGATTATTGGGATGATAGTAAACATGATGATAGTTTTTTTATACAAAGAAAATCTAAAGTTACTGAAATTGGGCATGATACCTGGATCGGGCATGGTGCAATTATCAAACCTCAACTCAAAATAGGAACTGGAGCTGTGGTGGGTGCAGGATCAGTAGTAACAAAAAATGTAAAACCTTATACTATTGTGGCTGGAGTGCCAGCAAAACCAATTAAAAAAAGATTTAGTGAAAATATAATTGAAAAGCTTTTATATCTGTCCTGGTGGAACTGGAGTCATTCAAAAATTAGATTAGCTTTAGATGATTTTAGAAATGATAATATTGAAAACTTTTTAGATAAATATTCATAATCTAATAAAAAAAAATAATAAAGAAAAGTATAACTAAATCCATTATCAAAGAAAAATAACAGAATTTATATATAAAAACAGTTACTTAAAATAAAAAAAAAATTAAACATTTTGTTATATTTTATACATTTTTATTTTTTAAAGAATAATTATTAGTTTTTATTTTTTCGTTTTTAAAATGTCTGGAATTTTTCTCAAAAAGATTAATAAATCATTTGGAAATACCTTAGTATTAAATAATGTAGATTTAGAAATCTATGAAGGTGAATTTTTAACTTTAGTAGGACCATCTGGTTGTGGAAAATCTACTCTATTAAGAATACTTGCAGGATTAGAAAGCTCTGATAGTGGTGAGGTTTTTATTGGAGGAGCTGATATGACTAAGGTAAAACCCGCTGATAGAAATTTGGCCATGGTATTCCAATCATACGCTCTCTATCCTCATTTAACAGTTTCAGAAAATATGCTTACTCCTCTCAAACTTAGACATTTAAGCACTTTAGAAAGATTTCCTTTAATAGGTCCATTTATTTCAAGAGAAAAAAGAAATGAATTAACAGAAAGAGTAAGAAAGACTGCTAAAATTTTAAAACTAGAATCTTTTTTAAAAAGAAAACCTGGGCAGTTATCTGGCGGTCAGAGACAAAGAGCTGCACTTGGTAGAGCAATGGTTAGAAATCCTGTTGGATTTTTAATGGATGAGCCACTTTCAAATCTTGATGCTGCTTTAAGAGTTCATATGAGATCTGAACTATCTGAACTACATAAAGCATTAGGTTCAACATTTGTATATGTTACACATGATCAAGCAGAAGCTCTAACTATGTCAAATCGTTTAGCTGTTATGATGGACGGTAATATACTACAATTAGGGAAACCAAGAGAAATTTATGAAAAACCATCGGATATTAGAGTTGCTGAGTTTATTGGATCTCCCAAAATTAATATTTTTTCTTGTAATGTAATAAAATCTAATCAGGTAGAGATCTGTGGATTTAAAATTCAAGGAAATTTTCAACATTTCATGGATAAAAAAATATCTATTGGTATTAGACCAGAGCACTTATCACTAACAAATGACAGAAATTGCATTAAAGGAATAATCAAGCATAGAGAAAATTTAGGTTCTGATTTTTTTATGCATGTAGAATCTCCAAATATTGAAAAAAGAATAATATTAAGAGTATCACCTGAAGAAGCATTAAATTTACAAGTAGATGCCAAAGTCAACTTCAATTTTTCACAAAAATACGCTCTATTTTTTAATTCAGCAGGTAAGCGAGTTGAAGTCTTTGATCCAAATAATATTACCAACAAGAAAATAGCATGAATTCAGTTCATAAATCCGCTTACTGGTTTTTAGCACCAGCTATTATTTTGATGATTATTATCTTTGGGATACCCATAATTATGGCTTTGGGACTGAGTTTAACAGATTACTCCCTAGGGAACCCTGGGGCAAATTTTGTGGGACTGGATAATTATGAAAAAATTTTTACAAGATCATCTTACGAAAAAATGTTTGGTGCAACTTTTCGCTATGTCTTGGTAGTAGTACCTTTAACCGTAGGTTTAGGTCTTGGTGCTGCATTATTAATTAATTCTATCACTCGATTTGGAGATCTATACAAAACAATATATTTTCTACCTGTAATGGCTACTTTAATGGCAATGGCTATTGTATGGCAAATCATGCTACACCCTTCTATTGGAGAAATAAACAGGTTTTTACAATCAGGCTGTGAAATTGGTTGGCTTAAAAATTTACTAACTTTATCTTTTTTAGGTTTTGAAAAAATGGATACCTGGTTCGGTAGATCATGCGAAGACGGCATGCCTAATTGGCTTGGTGATAAAGATTATGCCATTTGGGTTGTTTGCTTTATAGGGGTTTGGCAAGGTTTTGGTTTTAATATGGTTCTTTATCTTGCTGGTCTTACAAGTGTTTCTAGAGAGTTATATATGGCTGCAGAAATGGATGGAGCCAAAAGTAGTTGGGAAAGATTTAGATTAGTCACTTGGCCTGCTTTAGGACCAACAACTGTTTTTGTAGTTACAATCTCATGCATAAAAGCATTTCAAGTATTTGATATCGTTGAAGCATTTTGGACTAGGGGAGCTGGTCCTTCCAAAACAGCTTATGTAATGATGTATGCAATTTTCGAAAAAGGAATAAAACAAAACTTAATAGGAATAGGTGCTTCAATAACAATTATTTTTTTAATTTTTGTAATGATGATTACTCTGGTTCAAAGATATTTAGTGGAAAAAAGGGTTCACTATTCATGAACTTTTCTATTGGACAAACAATAAAACACGCCATTCTTATTTTGGGAGCGCTCATTGTAATAGCCCCTTTTTATACTATGGTTAGTTATTCCTTTAAGTCACAACGTGAAATCGAAACAGGAGCTGATACGGGATTTTTCGGATCACAGGAGGTCATTATTGATGAGTTTTGTGTTCATCGAGGACAACCAGAGAGAGAAGAAGTAAAAGATACATTAGAGCTATATCCTGAAAAAACTGAAAGAGATGTTTATAATATCTTACTTGATGAAGTTAAAAAGAACTGTACAAAAAAGCCTGTTTTTTTTAATTATCAATCTGCTTTTACTTTTGCACCACTTTTAAGATACTTGCTAAATGGTGTTATAGTAACTGTTTCTATATTTCTTATTCAAGTAATTGTTGCTCTTCCAGCAGCCTATGCATTAGCTAAATTAAGATTTTGGGGAAGGGACTTTGCATTTTCATTAGTGCTATTTTGTTTGTTAATCCCAGTTCATGCAATAGCCCTTCCCTTATATATAATGTTAGCAAAAGTGGGACTTACGAATACATATGCAGCTTTAATTATTCCATGGACAATTTCAGTTTTTGGAATTTTTTTAATGAGACAATTTTTTATGACAGTCCCTGATGACCTTATAGATGCTGGTCGAATGGATGGGATGTCAGAATTTTCTATCATTTGGAAAGTAATGCTACCAACAGCAATACCTGCTCTATTAGCCTTTGCTATTTTTTCTGTTGTAGCCCATTGGAATGATTATTTCTGGCCTAGAGTTGTTATAACTGGAGAAAGAAACTTATTTACCCCTCCAATTGGAATGAGAGAATATAGAGCCGACTCTGATGGAACTTTTTATGGACCAATAATGGCAGTTTCAACAGTTATAGTTACACCATTAATTGTAGCGTTTATGCTCGCACAAAAGAGATTTATTGAAGGAATTACTTTAAGTGGAATGAAATGAAACTTAAATCACAAAATTCGATAAGTAAAAACTTATTGATGTTAACAGGGGTTCACAAAACTGTGAATTTTGTAAACCCCATAACCAAAAAAGAGGACATACAATGAAATCAAAATATTTATCCACTCTTCTGGTAGCTCTTCTTACTCTACCAGGAAGCTTATTACAAGCAAAGGTAGTAGTAGAGTTTGCTTATCCTTATTCTCAATTATTTGATGTAACATATGAAAAAATTCTTCCTAAATTTTATGAAGCTCATCCAAACATTGAAATAAAAATGAGAGCTGCTTATGAAAATTATGAAGATGGAACCAATACTATTTTAAGAGAAGCAGTTGCAAATAAACTCCCAGATATCACCATGCAGGGTTTAAATAGACAAGCCATATTAGTTGAAAAAGGGATCGCTAAATCACTTGAACCATTCATAGCTAAAGAGGCTAATTTTTCAAAAGATGGTTATCATTCTGCAATGTTGAAATTATCAACTTTTGGAAATGATGTATATGGATTACCTTTCTCTATTTCATTACCAGTTGGTTACTACAATATGGATGTTATGGCTAAGGCTGGTGTTAAATCTGTAGATGATTTACCTAAGACATGGGAAGAAGTTATTGATGTTTGTGGAAAACTTATGGATGCAGGCGTTAAAAACCCAATGTTTTGGGGATGGAATATAACTGGAAATTGGTTCTTACAAGCTCTTATGTGGAGCCAAGGACAAGGAGTAATGGAAAACGGAAAATTTATGATTGATACACCTGAAGGTTTGCAAGCACTTGAAACCATGAAATCTATTTTCAGAGGATGTAAAATGCCTAATCTTTCGACTTCAGATGGATCAACATTATTCACTTCTGGTGAAGCTGGAATGTTTTTCTGGTCAACATCTTCCGTAGCATCTGTGGAAAGGGCAAAGGCTGATTTTGATTTTAAAACCAATGAATATCCAGGTCTGGTGTCTTCTGGTCCAATGGGATTACCAGCCGGAGGAAATGCTGCTATGATGGTAAGTCAATCCGACGATCCTGAAGTGATTGATGCTGCTTGGACTTGGTTAAAATTCATTACATCTGGTGAAGGTGCTGCAGACGTTGCTAGAACTACAGGATATATGCCTCCAAATCAGGCAGCAAATGAAATTATTCTCAAAGACTTCTATTCAGAAAATCCTAATAAAGCAACAGCTGTAAGACAGTTACCATTATTGAGCGATTGGCAAGCTTATCCAGGTGATAATGGTTTAGCTATTACTCAAGTGATCTATGATGCTATTGAAGGTATAGTAACAGGAGAATATGAGGATATGAAAGAACTTCAAGAGCAATTAGCCGAAGAAGTGGGAGATCTCCTTCCTTAGTTTCTAATAAATATAAAGGAGCCATTTTTTGGCTCCTTTTTTTTCGAAAGATTACAAAATGAAAATTATACAAATTACAGACATTCATTTGACTACTGAAGGCAAATCTATTCTGGGTCGAGACCCAAATCTCAATTTCCAAAATGTTTTAAATCACATAAATGAAAATCAATATGATGCTGAAGTAATAATTATAACTGGTGACTTATCAGATTGGGGAGAAACATCAGATTATTTAAGACTTAAGAATATAATAGAAAAAAATAAAATACCTATTCACTTATGCATTGGGAATCATGATGACAGAGCAAATTTTTTAAGTGTATTTCCTACATTATCAGATAAAAATGGCTTTATTCAAAAAGTAGTTAAGTTAAGTAAAGGTTCTGCGATACTATTAGATACTTGGGGTCCAGAAACACATGCTGGTCACTTTTGTATGAATAGAAAAGATTGGTTAAGAGAAACTCTTAGTACAGTAGATGAAGACATATTTTTATTTCTTCATCATAATATAGTTGATACAAAAATCAAACCAGTAGACCAGATCAAACTTTTAGATACTTCTTTATTAAGAGAAGTATGTAATGAGTTTAAAGATAAAATAAGATTTATTTTTCATGGGCACTGTCATTTAATTTTAAATGGTTCTTTCTCAGGTATACCTTTTTATTCTCCAAGGGGAACAAACCATGCTGCATGGCCAGCATTTCAAGAAAAAAAATTCTTAAGTTCAGCTGATTTAGCAGAAACATATTCTGTTATTATGGTAGAGGATGAGGATATTATGGTCCATACTATTGAATTTAACTATAGAGGTGAAATTAAAAATGAAGGACTTCCAGATTACAATACCTGGGACAAAAATTCCAAAGAAAGATAATTGTGTTTGAAAATCATAAATTCATAAATCAAGGTCTAAAGCCATTAGAACAATTGATAAAAAACTTTAACTCAAAAAAAATTTTTATCATTAATTCAAAGCAGGCTTATCATTCCTTACATAGTAAAATCTCACCTTTTTTGAAACCTTATGACTGCCAATTTTTTGATAAATTTGAAGACAATCCAAACATTGAAGATATAAAAAGGGGAATTAAACTATATAATGATTTTTCTCCTGACCTATGTGTTGCCATTGGCGGAGGTTCAGCTCTAGATATGGGAAAATCTATTAATTTTTTGGCCAATCAGTCTGAATCTATCGAAAACCTTATTATGGGAAAATCAAAAAACTTTTTAGAACCAAAAGTTTCTTTAATCGCCTTACCTACAACTGCTGGAACAGGCGCGGAAGAAACGAGTTTTAGTGTAATTTATATAGAAAAAACAAAATACTCTCTTTCTAGTAAATTTATAAAACCTAATTCTATTATAGCTGATATCTCCTTAGTTTACGATATGCCTAAATATTTAGCTGGATGTTCTAGTTTTGATGCTTTAACTCAATCTATAGAGTCTTATTGGGCAAGGGGTTCTGATAGCAAAAGTTCATTTTATGCAATAGAATCAATAAAATTGATAATGGATAATATGATAGATGCGGTAAATAATAAAAAAGCTTCGAATATAAAGAAAATGGTCTTAGCCTCTAACTTCTCTGGAAAAGCTATAAACATCACTAAAACAACAGTTGCTCATGCTTTGTCCTATTCACTTACTTCATATTTTAAAATACCTCATGGTCACTCTGTAGCTTTTTTTTTACCGCCTTCCTTGAAAATTACTTTTGAGATTGCCGATCAAAAAGTTAAAAATAAAATAAATAACATTTTAAATTTATTTGGTGTTTATACCATTGATGACTTTATTAAAAAATGGAAAGAACTAATGAAAACTTGTGATCTAAATACTAATATATTTTCATACGGACTTACTTCAAATGATAAAGAATTAATTATTTCAAAAGTTAATCCAGAAAGAATGAATAATCATCCTGTAGAATTATCTAGACAAAACCTGAAGCAAATAGTCAGTGAGATGTTCTATATTTTTAGTTAAGAAAAATATAAATTTATTTAAAATTCATACTTGAGAATTAGAAAGTCTTATTAATGAAAAAAGAACATGAGTTTGAAATATACGGTTTAAAGTATGTTTTTCCAACAAAACCAACAGTGGTTGTGTGTTTAGATGGAAGTGAACCAGAATATATTAATTTTGCTATTAAAAAAGGATTAATGTCAAACGTTGAAAATATGATTGAAAAAGGGGAGTACCACATAGCAAAATCAGCCATGCCATCTTTTACAAATCCAAATAATATTTCTATAGCCACAGGGACACCTCCAAAAATTCATGGAATAAGCGGTAACTATTATTATGACCCTAGTAAATGTGAAGCTATCATGATGAATGACGTTAAGTTTCTAAATACTAAAACTATTTTTTATTATTATCAAAAATTAAACGCCAAAGTTGCAATTATAACTGCAAAAGACAAATTAAGATCACTCCTTGGAGCAGATTTAAGTTTCGAACATGATATGGCAGTATGTTTTTCAGCTGAAATGGCAGATCGAGCTACTTTTACTTCTAATGGTATTTCAAATGCTTCTAAATGGTTAGATAAACCAGTTCCTTGTGTTTATTCTTCCGATTTATCCGAGTTTGTTTTTGCAGCTGGTGAAAAGCTACTGAATGAATTTAAACCAGACATCATGTATTTATCTACAACTGATTACATACAACATAAATATGATATTGGAGATAATAATGCTTTAGAATTTTACCAAATGGTTGATAAATATATTGGTAAATTTCTTGAGAATAATATTAGTCTTATAATTACAGCTGATCATGGAATGAAACCTAAGCATAATAAATTTGGAAAACCAAATATAATCTTTCTTCAAAATATTCTAGATCACTATTTAAAAGAGAAATGTTTAAAAGTTATTTTACCTATTACTGACCCATATGTAGTTCATCATGGAGCACTCGGGTCGTTTGCTACAATTTATTTTCATGAAGAACTAGATATTGAAAAAATTTCTAATTTTTTAAAAAATAAGCAAGGTATTTTGGAAGTTTTAAATCGACAAGAGGCATCTTCTAAGTTTGAATTACCTGAAGACAGAATTGGAGATTTAACAGTCATCTCTGAAGAAAATATGACTTTTGGAACTTCACCAGAAGATCACGACTTATCTCTTCTGAAAGAACCTTTGAGAAGTCATGGAGGAATTACTGAGCAAAATGTTCCTTTCATTATAAATAAAAAAATTAATATAACTAATACTAAATCCTTGAGAAATTTCCATGCATTTCATTATGCAACTTTGGCTTCAAAAATATGAAAGACTGAATTGATGATAAAAAATAAAATAATTAATGAATCAATGAGAATAGGTGGACAGAAAGTTTCTACAGATAATAAAATTGATGTATTTTATCCATTCACAGGTGAGCTAGTTGGTACTGTTCCGGCAGGTCAAATTTCCAACGTACAGGATGCCTTTTCTATAGCATCTGAATATAGTTCAAAACTTAACAGATATGAAAGACAACAAATTTTATTTAAAACAGCTGATTCAATAAAAAATAAAAAATTAGAGTTAGCTAAACTTTTAACATTGGAGTTAGGAATTAGTCATCAACACGCAATTTATGAAACAAGTAGAGCTTATGACGTTTTTATGTTTGCAGGACAACTTTCAACATTTGATGATGGTCAAATATTTTCTTGTGATTTGACATCCAATGGAAAAAGCAGAAAAATCTATACTCTCAGAAAACCTGTTAGATCAATTTCTGCAATTACGCCATTTAATCATCCACTGAATATGGTAGCACACAAAGTTGCTCCTGCTATTGCAACAAATAATTGCATGGTTTGTAAACCGACCGAATTAACCCCACTTACAGCTATTTTTTTAGCTGATATCCTATATGAAGCTGGATTACCTCCTGAAATGTTTCAGATTGTAACTGGTTGGCCAGAAGATATTGGTAATGAAATGGTTACAAATTCTAATGCTGATATTATTACTTTTACTGGTAGTGTTCAAGTTGGAAAAAAAATTGCCAAGCTAGCAGGTTATAAAAGAACGGCACTTGAGCTAGGTGGTAACGATCCATTTATCATTTTAAATGATCTTTCTAACAATGACGATTTGAAAAGAGCTGCATCTATTGCAATTGCTGGTGCAACAGGTAATTCTGGTCAGAGATGTACTGCTATAAAAAGGATTTTAGTTCAAGAAGATATTGCAGATTTTTTTGTTGAAATATTGTTGGAAAAAGTCAAAAAAATTAAATATGGAGATCCTCAAAATCCAGATACTGAACTTGGCTGTGTAATCTCAAAAGAAGCTGCTAAACTTTTTGAGGAACGTGTTATTCAATCACAAGAAGATGGAGCTGAAATACTTTATCATCCAGAAAGAAAGGGCGCATTACTACCTCCAATTGTTGTTGATAAAGTTCCTTATAAATGTGAATTAGTGGTTGAAGAAACTTTTGGACCAATAGTACCTATAATAAGAGTACCTAATGATGATGATGAAGTAATTAAAATATCTAATTCAACTGCATTTGGATTATCCTCTGGAGTTTGTACAAACGATATAAACAGAGCAATTAAATATATCAATTCATTAGACGTTGGAACAGTAAATATCTGGGAGCAGCCTGGCTATAGGATAGAACTTTCCCCTTTTGGAGGAATAAAAGATTCTGGGAATGGTATAAAAGAGGGTGTATTGGAGGCCATGAAATTTTTTACATATATAAAAACATATTCCTTACCATGGCCAACATAATAAATCATTTAGTTATTTTCTATGTATATTTCTACTCGACTTCCCATAAATAAAGTATAGCCAAACTCAATTGGTTCTTTTTTATTATTAACATTTAAATTTTTAGTACAAATCAAGGGTTCACCTTGATTACATTTTAAAAGAAAAGCTTCTACATGATTTGTTAATTTAGAAGATATAATACTATATGATCTTATATAATCTTTGATCCCAGAATCGAAAAGTGCTTTTGAAATTGATGAATTTTTTTTAAATGATGCCATCAACCCTGGTATTCTATTGCTCGGAAAAATTTTTTTATAAATACAAATAGGAGTATTATTTCTGTAACCTATCCCTTCTAAGAATATCACCATTTCTTCTTTTTTAATTTTTAAATTTTTAGCCTCTTCTTCATTAGGCTTTATATATTCCAATCGTATTATTTTTGTTAATGGAGTATCTCCTGAAGCGATCAAGCTTTTAGTAAATCTTGGTCGCTGGTTAATAAAATGGATTGTTTTTTTTTCAGAAACGTAAAAACCTGAACCTTTTCTAGAGTATATATATGATTTTCTAATTAATTCATTAAGGGCTCTTCGAATAGTATGCCTGTTGACACCAAATCTTAACGAATATTCGTTTTCTGTTGGTAGTTTTTGACCTTCTAAATATCTACCTTCATTTATTTCTTTATATATTTGATCACTAATGTATTTCCAAGCAAAAGTTTTCATAAAATAAATGTTGTCATTAAATTTTCATATTTTTGTGGTTGAAATAATAATATCAATATAATATAATTTGTCTAGTTGTCTAGTTATTTGGTTTTTTTATGAAATTAGATCGTTCCAAATGGATGAGTATCCTTTCTAAATCTTCAGATAAATCTTTAGCTAATTTATTCCAAAGCACAGAAATTTATTCAGATTATAAAATACTAAAAAAACCAGAAATTGGCTCAGTAATGGTTAGAGGAAAAATTGGAGGAACTGGTGAATTATTTAATGTAGGTGAAATCACAATTACTCGTTGTTCTATACTATTAAACACAGGAAAAATGGGATTTAGCTACATTCAAGGAAGAAATAAAAAAAAAGCAATAACTGCTGCTATTTGTGATGCTCTTATGCAAACACATCTATCACCTCAAATTAGAAATAAAATATTAATCCCATTGATAAAGGAAGAGGAATTACGAAAAAAAAATATTGCGAAAAAAGCTAAAGCTACAAAAGTTGATTTTTTTACCCTTGTAAGAGGCGATAATTTATGAATAGCTCAAATAATCTTTACGCCTTAGAAAACCCAGAGATTGAAAATGCCTTCTTCTTTAGACAAGCCTTAAATGCAATTTCCAACCCTGGCAAAATTTTTGATTTATCTTGTAATCTAAATACACCAAATGGTCTTTCTAAATCAGCTGGTAGTCTATTATTATGTCTTTGTGATTTCGATACCCCAATTTTCCTGAGTGAAACATTTAATACTGATGAAATAAGAAAATGGATAACTTTTCACACAAATTCAAATTTTACTGAAAAAGGGAATTGTAAATTTGCATTAGGAAACTGGGAAGAACTATTACCTTTTGAAAAATATCAATTAGGTACTGACGCCTATCCAGATCGGTCTGCTACACTCATTATTAATTATGAAAAGATTTCAAATAATGGAACTAAACTATTTGGGCCTGGGATAAAGAATTATACATATTTTAATCTTCCAGACGAAAAAAAGTTTAAGAATAATAATTCTTTATTTCCTTTAGGATTAGATTTTTTCTTCTCATATGAAAATAAATTTGCAGCTATACCTAGGTCTACCAGAATCGGTGAAAAATAATGTATGTAGCAGTTAAGGGTGGTGAAAAAGCAATTGAAAACGCTCATAGATGGTTATCTGAGAAGAGGCGTGGCAATACTGATTTAAAATCAATAGAATTAAAACAAATTTCTGAACAGCTATTTCTTTCTGTTTCAAGGGTAATGGCAGAGGGTTCATTATACGATAAAGAATTAGCATCACTTGCAATTAAGCAATCTAGTGGTGATTTAATTGAAGCTATATTTTTACTAAGAGCATATAGAACAACCTTACCAAGATTTGGATATTCAAAAGGAATTGAAACTGATAATATGATTTGTTCCAGAAGAATTTCAGCTACGTATAAAGACTTACCAGGTGGACAAATACTTGGACCTACTTACGATTATACTCATAGACTACTAGATTTTAAATTAATTGCAGAAGAAGAAGTCCATAATTCTAAAGAAGTTGAAATAGATAATATCGAAAAATTATCTCGGGTGTCTGAATATCTAAATAAAGATGATTTGATAAAAAGAGAAAATAATACTTCTAAGCAACCAAAAGACCTCACTAGAGAACCTCTAGAGTTACCCGCGGATCGTTCCCTAAGATTGCAATCACTAACTAGAAGTGATGAAGGCTTTTTATTAGGAATGGCTTACTCAACTCAAAGAGGATATGGAAGAAATCATCCATTTGTTGGAGAGTTGAGAATTGGTATTGTAGACGTATATTTTGAAATTTCTGAACTTGGAATTGAAATAGAAATTGGTGAAATAGAAATCACTGAATGCGAAACAGTAAATCAATTTATGGGTTCAAAAAAAGAGCCTCCACAGTTTACAAGAGGTTACGGTTTAGTGTTTGGACAATCTGAAAGAAAAGCGATTTCTATGGCTTTAGTAGATAGAGCTTTACAATGGAAAGAATTAGGAGAAGAAAATCAGAATGCCCCTGCTCAAGATGAAGAATTTGTTTTATACCACGGTGATAATATTCAAGCCACTGGTTTTGTTGAACATATAAAACTTCCACATTATGTTGATTTTCAATCTGAATTAGAACTTATCAGAAAAATAAGAAAAGATGCTCAAAAGTCAGAAAAATAAATATACAAAAGAAGATCCTTTAGAGCATGATGAATATAATTTTGCTTATTTGGATGAACAAACAAAAAGAATGATCAGAAGAGCAATATTAAAAGCTATTGCAATTCCTGGATATCAAGTACCATTTTCAAGCAGAGAAATGCCTATGCCTTATGGCTGGGGTACAGGTGGAGTACAAGTTACTGCTTCATGTTTATGCCCTACAGATACTCTCAAAGTAATCGACCAGGGAGCAGATGACACCACTAATGCTGTTTCAATAAGGAAGTTTTTTGAAAAAACCGCAAATATTAATACTACAGATGATACAAATTCAGCTTCGATAATACAAACAAGACATAGAATACCAGAAGAACCACTTAAAGAAGGACAGATTTTAATTTATCAGGTTCCAATTCCTGAACCATTAAGGTTTCTAGAACCTAGGGAAACTGAAACCAGAATAATGCATGCATTGGAAGAATATGGTCTTATGCATGTTAAATTATATGAAGATATAACAAAACATGGACATATTTCTACTGCATATGCTTATCCCATTAAAGTTGAGGAAAGATATGTAATGGACCCATCTCCAATACCAAAATTTGACAACCCTAAAATGCACAATAATGAAGCTCTTCAACTTTTTGGAGCGGGTAGAGAGCAAAGAATTTATGCTATTCCACCATACACTAAGGTTATTAGTTTAGATTTTGAAGATTATCCATTTGAACCAATGAAGGCTGAAGCAATATGTTCTATTTGCGGGTCAAATAGTTCTTATTTAGATGAAATAATAGTTAATGATAAAGGCGATAAAAATTACATTTGTTCCGATACTAACTATTGTGAAAAAAGAAAATAAATAAAATGAATAATATTTTATCTGTCAAATCTTTAACAAAAACCTACGGCCATCAAATAGGATGTAATGATATAAGTTTCGATTTACACGAAGGTGAAGTTATAGGAGTTGTTGGAGAAAGTGGTTCTGGAAAATCCACTCTGTTATCTTGTCTGGCTGGAAGATTAAAAGTAGATAAGGGTTCAATTAAATTTAAATCTAGAACTGATGTGAAAGAAGAGCTTACGGAAATTACTGAGGTAAGAAGAAGATATCTTTCAAGAACAGATTGGGCTTTTGTTCACCAAAATCCTAGAGATGGACTCCGGATGGACATTTCTGCTGGTGGGAATATTACTGAAAGATTAATGGCATTGGGACAAAGAAATTATTCTTCTTTGAGATCAAAAGCTCTAAATTGGTTAAGTAAGGTTGAAATTAGCACAGAGAGGATAGATGATAATCCAACAACTTTTTCTGGTGGAATGCAGCAAAGATTACAAATAGCTAGAAATTTAATTACAGAACCTAGATTAATTTTTATGGATGAACCAACAGGAGGTCTTGATGTTTCGGTTCAGGCTAAACTATTGGATTTATTAAGAAAAATTGTTATAGGGTTAAATTTATCAGTTATAATTGTAACTCATGATTTAGGTGTAGTTAGGCTTCTTGCAGATCGTTTAATTGTCATGAAATCTGGTGAAGTTGTTGAAACAGGTCTCACAGATCAGGTGCTTGATGATCCTCAACATGAATACACCCAACTATTAGTTTCGTCAGTTTTGCAGTTTTAAAATGATAGTGATTAAAAATGTATCAAAGGAATTTCGTCTGCACCATCAAGGAGGTTCAAAAATAAATGTAATAAAAAACTGCAATCTAGAAATAAAAAAAGGTGAATGTGTTGCACTTACTGGAAGCTCAGGATCGGGAAAATCAACCTTAATTAGAATGATTTATGGTAATTATCTATATAATTCTGGTCAAATTTCTATAGATGGAGAAATATTATCATTTAAAACCCCAAGAAAAACTATTGAACTTAGAAGATCTAAAATAGGTTATGTCTCTCAATTTTTAAGGGTAATACCAAGGGTTAAGACAATCGATACTGTCTTAGAGCCTCTGTTACTTAATAAAATAGGATACAAAAAAGGTATAATTAAAGTTAAAAAAATGTTGAAAGAATTAAATATAAGCCAAAATCTTTGGGAATTATCTCCTTCAACTTTTTCAGGAGGGGAACAACAAAGAGTAAATATAGCAAGAGGATTTATATTTGATTATCCAGTACTACTTTTAGACGAACCAACTGCAAGCCTAGATAATAAAAATAGAGACGTTGTTTTATCACTTATAAAAAAAACAAAGAAAAAGAATACAGCAATATTAGGAATTTTCCACGATCAAGAAATAAGAAAAGAAATCTGTGATCGCGAGATTGACGTAAGCTTGATGAAATAAAATGCAAAAGAAACTTAAAGGAAAAATAATTACTGTTGTAGGACCGTCAGGTGTTGGAAAAGATACTTTAATAAAAAATGCAAGAAAAATTCTTCCCTTTTATTTTCCAAAAAGGATTATTACAAGATTAGAAAATGAGAAAGAAAATGAAGATTTTATTTCAGTTAGTTTAGAAGAATTCAGAGATAAAAAAAAAAGAGGTGAATTTTCTTTATTCTGGGAAGCCCATGAAATACATTATGGAATTCCAATCTCTGTAGATCAAAAAATGAATGAAGGAAATATTGTAATTTTTAATGGTTCTAGAGAAGCAATACCTTTAATTAAAAGAAAATTTTCGGAATTAAAAATTATACATATTCATGCAGATAAGAAAATTTTGGAAAAAAGGCTTCTATTAAGAGGACGAGAGTCCCTAGATCAAATAAAATTGAGACTTAATAGACAAAATTTTCAAATTAATAAAGATGCGATCGTAATAAATAACAACAAACTAATCTCATTGGTTTTGAAAGAATTTATTGAAAAGATTAATCTGATAAGTAAAAGCGATTAATAAAATGGAAAAAATTATCGGCATCTTCACCCAACAAACAAATGGAGTTGAATTTAATTGGATTATTAAAAGAGGATATAAATATTTTTTTCAATTTACTCTCTATAAGTTTTTTTTCATTATCTTGCAAATGTCCTGTCAATGTCATGTGAAATTTAAATTCTTCCATTACATAAGGATATCCCCACTCTACAAGATTTTTTTCTTGCCTTTTTGTAAGACCAATTTTCCTTCTTTTTTCAAGCTCATTTTGAGAAGGATATTTTCGATATTTGTGAAAGAACTTGATACAATCTGCCGCAAAAAATTTCAATTTTTTTTCGGACTCATTAAAACAAATTGCAATAAATTGATCCAGATTTGTAATTTTACCTTTTCCCATATCAAATGCTTTTTTATTTTTAGCAAATTGATCAACAGATTTTTCAAAATCATTAAAGTTTATTTTAGACTTCAACTCAAATGGGGGGTACAAAGTACCATGAAACCCATAACGCCGAGCATTTTTAGTAATATGATCTTTGTTATTTACTATTTTCTTTCCCGTAAAAACATCCCAACCCAACCATTTAGTTCCAGATTTATAAAACTCAGTATCCATTTCTGGAATATAGTAAATTGCATACCTTTTAAATTTCATAATTCTTTTCTAAGATATTTTAATTTTAATAGGATTATGATAAATGTCTGAACATGTTTTATCAAATGCCAAATTAGTTTTTGAAAAAGAACAATTTAAAGGTTCCATAAAATTTAATAATGGCATAATAACAGCTATAGATAAAGGAACTCAAACTTCAAAAAAATCTATTGATTGTAATGGTGACTTTGTATGTCCAGGGCTTATAGAATTACATACTGACAATTTAGAGAGGCACATGGAGCCAAGACCTGGTGTCACTTGGCCATTAGATGCTGCACTTCTATCTCATGATTCAGAACTTGCAAGTGTAGGTATAACTACTGTTTATGACGCATTAAGGGTCGGATCAATAATTTCTGAAACAAAAAAAAGCTACCCAAAATATGCAAAAAAAATAGTAAAGCTTTTTCTTGAAATGCTAAAATTTGATTTTTTAAGAGTATGTCACTTTATACATTTAAGAGCTGAAATATGCTCTGAAACATTAATTGAAGAATTAGATGAATTTTCAAAGGAAGATAGAATAGGTATTTTAAGTATGATGGACCATACTCCTGGACAAAGACAATTTAGAGACATTAGTAAAATGGCAGAATATTTGAAAGGTAAATATTCAATGTCTAAGAATGAAATTAATGAACATTTCAATCTGCTCTATCAACTACAAGAGAAAAATGGTAAGATACACAAACAAAAAATTTTAGAGCGTTCTAAATACTTAAATACTGTTCTAGCTAGTCATGATGATACTACCTTAAATGATGTCTTGAGTTCAAAAAAAATGGGAATTAAATTAGCAGAGTTTCCAACCACATTAGAGGCTGCAAAAGCTTCTAATAAAAATGGTTTAAAGGTTATTATGGGAGCTCCGAATCTTTTAAGGGGAAAATCACATTCTGGAAATCTTTCCGCTATTGATTTAGTTGAAGAAAAAACTTTATCTATTTTATCCTCAGATTATATGCCGTCTTCCCTATTATTAGGCGCTATAAAATTAGGAATCATTTCCGAAGATATGTGTTATGGTATTGCTACAGTTACTTCTAATCCTGCAAAAGCAATGGGATTGAAAGATAGAGGTGTGTTGGAAATTGGAAAAAGAGCTGATTTATTAAGATTCTGTTTATATAAAAATAGGCCAATTTTAAAGCAAAGCTGGCTTAGAGGGAATAAAATTATTGGTTAGATTAACTTAATGACAAGACTTTCCCAATGCCTTTAGCCTCCAATAATTATAAGGGAGTGGAGTTATAAATCCAGCTAGAAGCATTATAGGGACAACCCAAAACACCAGTTTAGCTTCCCCTACTAAAATATAATCTACAAGGTTCATACTTATTTCCATACTAATCATTGATATAAGGGACATACCTAAGCTCGTCTTTAAGGCATCAGAAAAAGGCATTTGACGTGATAGAATGATAGTTTCTAAAATGATAGATGTGATTATTCCATTTATGATCGCCAGTGAGAAAATTAATAATGGCGGCCATGGAATGCCCGTATATTGAAAAAAAGCAATCGTTCCCAGATCACCAATAGCGCAACCTAATAAACACCAAGATGTATTATAAGAAGCTCTTTTCCAGGTATGTTTACAAGTCCAAGATATTCTAGATTTTAAAACTGTTGTAGACATAAATTTTGTTCCTATATCTATGACATAAGGTCTCCATATAATGGAGAGTCAAGTGGAGTTAAAAATGAATATTGGTGAAGCCGCAAAAAAATCAAATTTATCTGTAAAAACTGTCAGATTTTATTCTGACATCGGTTTAATTAATCCTAAAACTAATGAGAATTCTAATTACAGAATTTTTACACCCCAAGATATTGAAAAGCTATTATTTGTAGGAAAAGCCAGAAAATTTAATTTTTCAATTGAAGAATGTAGAGAACTTTTGAGCCTTTACGAAAATAGGACCAGATCAAGTAGTGAAGTAAAAAAAATAACCTTAAAAAAAATAAATGAAATTGAACAAAAATTGTCCGAATTACATTCCTTAAAAAATGAACTTTCAAGAGTAGCAAAAAGTTGTAATGGAGATCAAAGACCTGAGTGTCCTATAATTGGATTTTTAGCTAATAAAGAAAATCAAAATAAATATTAAAAACCTTCTAATAAAACGAAAGTGCCTACAGAATTTTCAAGCCTTATTTTTGCCACTTCTGCATATTCTGAACTATTAAGCCATTCCTTTGCTTTTTTTAAATTAGGAAACTTAACTAATACCAGTCTAGTTGGAGACCATAATTCATCTAAAATAACTTCCATATGTCCGCCTCTGGTTAAATATTCTCCCCCAAATTTTTCAACAAGAGGTTTAGCTAATTTTTTATATTTATCATAATTTTCATCATTCTTAATTTTTACATCTACCAATATGTAAGCTGGTTTTTCATCTGACATTAAAACTTCCTTTTCTTTAGTTGCAAACCATCTAATCTAATTATAATCTTTATTACATATTAAACTGTCAAATTTTTTAATTTCGAATGATTGATTTAAGAAGTGATACTGTAACTAAACCTTCAAAAGAAATGCTCCAAGCCATGTATGAAGCAGAAGTTGGAGATGATGTTTATGGAGAAGACCCTACCATTAATAAATTGGAAAAAGAGTTCTCAGAACTCTTGGGTAAAGATCGAGCTGTTTTTATGACAAGTGGAACTCAGAGTAATTTATCAGCAATTTTGTCTCATTGTGGTAGAGGTGAAGAAATGATTGTTGGAAATGTCTACCATACGGCATTAGATGAGGCTGCGGGTGCATCTGTACTCGGTGGTATAGCTATTAGCACTATAGAGGTAGAAGAAGGTCTTTCAATTAAAGATGGTACTATCAAGAATGCTGTAAAACCCGATGACCCTCATTATCCGATTTCGAAGTTACTTTGTTTAGAGAATACATCTCAAGGTCGAGTAATACCTTTAGAAAATTTAAAAAGAAATCACGCTGAAGCCAAAGAAATGGATTTAAGTATACACTTAGATGGAGCAAGATTATTTAATGCTATTGAAGATCAAAAATGTGAACCAAAAGATATTGCACAATATGCTGATAGTGTATCAATTTGTTTTTCAAAAGGTTTAGGAGCTCCTGCAGGATCTATATTATGTTTTCCAGAAAATATGGAACATAAAGTTCGACGTCAAAGGAAGATTTTGGGAGGTGCTTTAAGGCAAGTTGGCGTATTAGGAGCAGCTTGTTTATATGCAGTCAAAAATAATATCAAAAGATTAAAGGAAGATCATGAAAGAGCCTCTTTTTTGGCTAAAGCTCTGAACCCATATCACTGTAAAAAAAATGGTAAAGATTTACATAGTTTTACCAATATGGTTTTTTTTGAACCAATTGAAAAAAAAGGGTCTGATTTATTTTCTTTTTTAAAAAATAAAGGGATTATTATTTCTAAGCCTTCCCCTGAGACTAGATTAGTGATGCATTTAAACATCACTGACGAAGTTTTAAATAGCTTTATAAAAGCTGTTAAAGAATTTTATGGGGATTAGATTTTAAACCAGATTAGTAATTTTTTAATTTTGATTTGGGAAATAGTCCTCACATTTTCCCTCTCTATATACATCAGCGGTGCAACAATGAAGCCCACCTCCAAAAGCATATGCATCTCTTAAATCTACTTCAACTACTTCCATACCCAAACTATCTAACTGCTCAGCTTGATAAACCTCAGACTTTTCAACACAAACTGTTTTAGGATTTAAAACTAAAACATTCATACTTAGCCAAACAGATGAATAGCAAAGAGCTGGTGGCGAATTATGAGCTGGAGGTGCCGCATCTATAATTTCCCAATCATTTTTTTCAAATAATTTTTTTTGATCATCTGGCAAACGTCTTTTTGGATTATTTAGAATTAGACCTGGTTTTATGGGAGTAAAAGTAGCGTCTATATGAATAGGATAAGGATCACCTGGAAAATTAACTGCATGTACCCTATGATCAGAATAATGTCTTCTTAACCATTCAATGCCTTTTTTATTTGTAGTAAATCCATGTTGTACGACTAAATCCTTTCCAAAACGTAAAACATCAGCAGCATCAAATAATGGCTCTTCTTCTGTAGTTACAAAAAATTTGTCTGCCGCCCATTCTAATCTTTTTTGCTCACCAATTTTTTCTGATAAATAATCAGGGTGATAATCTTCATCAGTTAACCTAGGCTTGGGTGCAGACTCATGCCTAAAATTAGGATCATCTTCCCAATATTTTTTTAGTAATGGTCTATAACATAAATATTCAAACCATCTGCATCTGTAAGACATTGTAGCTTCCAAAATTTCGGAGCCTACAGTCAAAAGAACATCTCTAGGTGGCATACAGCCAAATTGACTACCTGTGGTAAAGTCAGGAGTGCTCACTGGTAATGAAAAGTCAACTGGAGTCGGTCTATCAACTTTTATTCCACGATCCTCTAGCATCTTTGAGAAGTTATCTAATAACTCATTTCCTTTATCAATGGTCTCTTGAGGTCTCTTACCCCATTTACCTTTCATATCACTATTTTCAGGAACTTTTGCATCTAGAGCTGGTTCTGGAGGAGGAATATGACAATTATCTGCTTTACCAACTATAACGTGTTTTAGTGGATCCCATTCGTTCCAGCTACTTACCTTAAATTTGTTTTTTTCCATTTACATAACGCTTGCCTTCCTCATCAAACAAATGCAATTTGCCTTTTTGAATTTGAAAAGAAACTTGATCTCCTTTACTTATCTTTGGAGTGCCTAAGACTTTTGCAATAATATCGTGATCTGAAGATGATCCTTTGACAGAGGCATAAACTAATGCATATTCTCCCAATGACTCAACAAAAGATACTCTTGCAGAAAATGAATTTTCATCTTTTTTTGAAAGTATTAAATTTTCAGGGCGAAAACCTAAATATAGCTCTCTGCCTATATCGGAAGAATTAAAATTGGTTTCCAAGTTTATTTTAAGCTTTTCACCAATTTTACCTAATGAATTTATACCTTTTGTAATGATTTCAATTGGAATTATATTCATAGCTGGAGAGCCAATAAATTTTGCGACAAATAAATTCTGTGGTTTTTCATATAATTCTAAAGGAGAACCAATTTGTTCAATTTGACCTTCAGAAAGTACAATTATTTGATTAGCTAAAGTCATAGCCTCAACTTGGTCATGAGTTACATACACCATCGTTGCATCAGGCATTGAATCATGCAAATTGGCTAATTCTATTCTAGTTGCAACTCTCAAAGCAGCATCTAAATTAGACAAAGGTTCATCAAAAAGAAATACTTTTGGGTTTCTAGTGATTGCCCTTCCAATTGCTACACGCTGTTTCTGGCCCCCTGATAGTTGCTTAGGCTTCCTATCTAATAAACTTTCTATCTGTAAAATTCTCGCAGCTTCTTTTACTCTTTCTTTTATTTCAATTTTAGATTTTTTTTCTAATTTCAAACCAAAAGCCATATTATTAAAAACAGTCATATGCGGGTATAAAGCATATGATTGAAAAACCATTGCAATGTCTCGATCTTTAGGAGGTAAATCGTTAACAGACTTACCAGCTATTTTTATCTCTCCTGAATCGATTTTTTCTAAACCAGCTATCATTCTTAATAAGGTTGATTTCCCACAGCCACTTGGGCCTACTATAACAGTAAAAGAACGACTCTTAATACAAAGTGATACATCTTTAATAACTCTAGATTTTCCAAAAGATTTATTTAACGAGTTTATTTGTATTTCAGCCATTTTATAAAATTACCAATTTATTAATTCAAATAAGATAGATACTTATGTTGAGCTGAAATCATATTATTTAGTAATTTCTCAGCATTATTAACACTTGTAACAACTGGATCCGCTAATAAAGCTAAATAGGCTTTATGTTTTGATTTCTCTAAAACTGCTTGTGTAGTCAGTTGAATAACACCAGTTTGTAAATTTAATAAGCTTCCAAATGTTTTAGGATAATTTGAAAGTTTAATACCTCTTATACCTTTTTTATTTATAATGGCTGGTACTTCAACGACAATATCTGAAGGCAAACAGTCAATAAAATCACTGTTAGGTATATTTACAGACGCCTCCTCTATTTCTTGATCCTCAATAATAGCTTCAGCAATAGGTACAAATCTTTCATGAAAAGTATGACTGTCCATATCAAAAAAAGAAGAATATAGCTTATCACTTTCAAAAAATGTTAAGCATTTTTCTTTGTAACTGTCATAAAAATGTAAGATTCCTCCATGATCAGCTACACTATATGCCCATTGTACATATTCACCTAAATGACTATCCGTAGTAATAGGCAAATAATTAAAATCCTCATATATTTTAAAAAAAACACCTCTTTCTGCACCAGGATCAGACACAAAACCTTCATGATCATTAACAAGATCTTTAAAATAATCCCTGAAATTTCTTCTAATTGACGGATAACCGTCTTCCCCATTATTTTTATATTTAGCATCTAATAATATGCTAAAATGATTCAAGCCACCTGCTCTAAATTCTATATTGGATAATTCTGTTTCCATTAATGAAGGTAGTTGTCGACGCATAGATTCAATTTCATGGCACAATCCTATAAACTTTAGATCTGGAAATTTTGTAGTAACAGCATGACAGATACGTTGCATAGGATTTGAATAATTAAAAACGTAAGCATCAGGACATATTTCTTGTATATCTCTACAAATTTCTAAAATGGGAGGGATAATTCTAAGAGAATGGAATAGTCCACCTGGTCCTCCGTTTTCACCATAAACTTGCTTTACTCCATATTGAAGTGGCATTTTCCAATCTTGATCCCATAAATCAAACCTATTTCCAACTTCTATAGAGATTAAACAAAAGGAGGCTCCTTTGAGCGCTTCCTTTCTTGAAGTAGTCGCTTGAATTGAAATATTTTTTCCTAATTTTTCTTTGTATTTTTTTGCAATCTTATATGTATTATCTAATGCTTTTGGATTTATATCATGAAGTACAATTGTCGATCCGTCTAATGATTTAGATTTAAAAATATCTCCAACAACTCCCAAACCAAATATTGTGCTACCAGCTCCAATTAATACAATTCTTTGCATAGCTTTAACCTTTATTAAATCGTTAATGAATTACTGATATCATCTAACAAAATAAATTTTAATCTAGCAAGTATCTTATTTAAATAAATAAAAAAAATTTTAAGTTTTTATCCTTTAACAGAACCTGCAACTAGTCCTCTAATGAAAAATCTCTGCAGAGAAAAGAAAATAAATAAAGGGACTGTCATGGATATAAATGCACCAGTTGTTAAAATTTCCCAATTTTCTCCATAAGAACCCAATAATTCTTTTAGTTTTGCAGTTAAGATTATTTCACTTGGGTGCTTATCCAAAAATACTAACCCAACTAATAGATCGTTCCATACCCAAAGAAATTGTAAAATAAAAATAGATGCAAATGCAGGAATAGATAATGGTATAACTATTCTAACAAAAGTATCATAATGAGTGGCACCATCTACCTTAGCTGCCTCTAGCATTTCGTTAGGCAGAGATTTCATGAAATTCCATAATAGAAAAGTTGTAGACGCTAGACCAAAACCAGTATGTGCCATCCAAATACCAGGAAATGATTTTGCCTCTATATTGAAAAGTGCTCCCAAGTCATTATAAATTGTTAAAATTGGGATTAAAGACATCTGAAGTGGCACCACAAGAGATGCTATGATTGTGGCTAATAGTATGTCTCTCCCAAAAAAATTCATCCATGTAAGAGAATATGCGAAAAAAGAGCAGATTATTAAAGGAATCAATGTAGCAGGTAATGCAACTGCAATTGTATTCAAAAATGCTTGACCTAAACCTGCTTCAAATAATACTTCTTTATAATTGTCTAAAGTAAAACTAGGTGGGCTTTTTGCAGTGATAAATATTCTTCTGCCTTTTTTCTTTTTAAATTCATTTTCTGATCTCCATTCGTAATCTCCATTTTCAAATACAACTATTTCAGATTTATCTTTTAATACAGCTTTTTCACCAACCATGTAAGCATTTATATTTTTTGAAGTTACACCAAAACTTAGTATTTTCTTCCCTTTGTCCTCTTTAAATAAATTACCCCTTATGAAATAAACTTCATTTTCTTTTGACTGTTCATTTTTACCCTTAGTTCTGTGAATTTCACTTACCTCAGTATTAATTAATGAAGTCCACCAACCGCTAATAGCCAGTTGATCTTTATCTCTGAATGAACTGATCAAAAGTCCGAAGGTTGGGGTAATCCATAAAATAACAAAAAATAATAACAATAATTGCGAAAAAATAGACGATAAATTCAATTTAAATTTCATTTTTTTGCTCTTGCCTATGCCTATATAAATTCCAAACAAGTATAGGAATAACTCCTATCATTATACAAAAAGCTAATACACTACCCCTTCCAGAATCCCCTCCTCCTCTAAACATCCAATCATACATGAGGTTAGCCAGAACTTCTGTTTGCCACTCCCCATTGGTCATTGCATAGATAATATCGAATACTTTTAAGACTAAAATTGTGATTATAGTCCAAATAACTAAAATAGTTCTTTCTAAAAATGGTATAATTATAGACCAAAAAATTCTAAATTCGCTTGCCCCATCTATACGTGCTGCTTCAAGCGTTTCATTTGGAATACCTCGAAGAGCAGCACTAAAAATCACAAGGGCTAAACCAGTTTGTATCCAAATCATAATGGCCATTAAAAAAAGATTGTTCCAAATTGAAATTGTGAGCCATGCTTGCGGTTCCATCCCCATAGAAACAACAATTGCATTTAACAAACCTATTTGCTGATCACCTGTTCCTCTATAATCGTAAATAAATTTCCATATTACTCCAGCTCCTACGAATGATATGGCCATAGGCATAAAAATAATAGACTTTGCGATAGTTCCCCACCATATCTTGTCAGTTAAATTGGCAATTACTAAACCAAAAAAAGTACTAAGTGTTGGAACTATCAAAAGCCAACCCAAGTTATTTAAAATGCTTCTTCTAAAGTTTGGATCATTTAATGCCCATAAATAATTGTTCCAACCAACAAATTCACGACCAAATTTGTCATAAAAACTTAATCTCACTGTTTCAAAAACAGGATATAAAATAAACATAAACAAAACTAAAAAAGCAGGAGCTATGAAAATTATAGCTCTTACCGAATTTTCAAGAGCTACAGAATTGCTTTTAAATTTACAAACTAAATCTAAAATAAAATTTGATAAACCAAAGTAAATGATAAAGAACAGAACGCCAACTATAACAGTTGATATTAATGAAAAAAAACTCATGATGATTTTTATTATAAAAAAAAAAGGCGAACAAGTTTATTGTTCGCCTTCTTAGCAAGATTTATTTATTTAATTGCATCCCAGCTAGATTGAATAGCATCTGCAACATCTTTTGCTGATTTACCATTGGTATAATCAACCATACCAGTCCAAAAGGAACCCGCACCGACAGCGCCTGGCATTAAATCTGATCCATCAAATCTAAATGTAGTCGCACCAACTAAAATATCGTGTAATCCTCTAAATGTATCACTCGCATATTTGCTTTTATCTACACCCTTATGAGGTGTTAAGAAACCTCCCTTACCCATAAATCTTTCATGAGCTTCTGGATGCATTAAAAACTTCATTAGTTCTGTAGTTGCCGGATCATTGTTAGTAGCTGTAACAACAGTACCTGCTCCTAGAACTGGACGTCCGAGATCCTTTGAAGAATAAGCTGGAAAATAGAAAAAATCATAATCTACACCTGCTTCAACACCTTCTGGAAAGAAGGCAGGAATAAAACTAGCTTGTCTATGCATCATACACTGTGGTGGTGATGTAAACAAACCTTTTGGAGAATCTCTAAAACCAGTTGTTGCAACTGCTTTTGAACCACCTGCTACATAATCGTCATTCAATGCAAATGTACCAAAAAATTTCATTGCATCTATAACTTTTTGATCATTAAATGGCATCTCATTAGACACCCATTGGTCATATACTGATGGGGGATGAGTCCTCAACATTATTTCTTCCATCCAATCAGTTGCTGGCCATCCTGTTGCTCCACCAGACTCGAGACCAATACACCAAGGTGTGTTACCGTCAGAAGCCATTTTTTCTGTAAGTGATAATAATTCCTCCATTGTTTTAGGAACTTCATATCCATTATCTTCAAAGTTATCAGGTGAATACCAAACTAGGCTTTTCACATTAACTCTGAAGAAAATACCGTAAAATTGGTCATTTCCATTAGCGTCTGCATAAGTTGTCAAATCAACCCATGATTGACCAGCCGCATAATCATCCAAAACCATTTGCTTTAAATCATTACCTTGTGGTGCTAAACATCCAGTTGCAGCAATATTTGCGGCTAAACCAGGTTGTGGAAAGACTGCTATATCAGCTGGATTACCTGCTTTACAGTCAATATTAATGATCTGCTCAAATTCGTCTGATCCACCATATTCAACTGATGCACCTGTTTCTTTTTCAAAAATAGATAAAACATCTCTGAAGCTTTCATCTTCAGGTGCTAACCAAGGTCCAAAAATTTTAATTTTGGCTCCAGAAATATCTGGACCATCATAATGATAATGTCCACTCCCAGCAATTATACTTGTTGGAAAAACCAATAGTACAGAAGCTAAAAGGAGTTTTTTAATTTTTAAAATGTTCATATTTCCCCCATTTCATATAATTTACTTAACGTAAGCATAGAATTAGTACATAAATCATTACAGAGATACAACGTTTATCTACTAATAAATTAAAAAAAAACAAATATGCCTGAAAAAAAGGCAATTTTTAAGTTTTAAGAAATAGCTTGAAAAGATATAATATATTTAGATGGTTTTAAAACTATAGGCTTTATTATAATGGTAGATCTAAAAATAATAAATAAATTCCCTGATGATTTTACCTTTGGTGTAGCAACTTCAAGTTATCAAATTGAAGGAAATAGTTTTGGAAAATCAGGGCTTAGTCATTGGGATAATTTTTCAAAACAAGATGGGAGAGTTTTTAATAATGAATCAGGTAATATTGCTTGTGCTCATGTTATCAATTACAAGGAGGATGTTAAATTAATTTCAGACGCTGGATTTTCTGCATATCGATTTTCTTTTTCATGGCCTAGAATTCTTCCTGAAGGGAAAGGTGCTATTAATAAAGAGGGGATTTCATTTTATGATAAATTAATTGATGAGCTTCTAGAAAATAATTTAAAAACATACTCAACACTTTATCATTGGGATTTGCCAGAAATTTTTATGTCAAAAGGTGGATGGAAAAATCGCGATACAACTAAGTGGTTTGCCGATTTTACAGACATCATTATGAGAAGATTTTCAGACAGGTTAGACTCAATTGCAACAATAAACGAACCATGGTGTGTTTCTTGGCTAAGTCATTATCTTGGTGAACATGCTCCTGGTGAAAGAAGTATAGAATCAGGCATCAAAACAATGCATATGATATTAGTTGCTCATGCTGAAGCTATGCAAGTAATTAGGAGTCATAACTACAAGAATGCCGGAATTGTATTAAATAAACATCTTGTTCAACCCTTTGATGACAAACCTGAAACTTTAAAAGTCACAAATTTAGCAGATGAAATTCATAATCTTTGGTTTGATGAAGCCATTTTTAATGGTGTTTATCCTTCTCAAACACTTGATCTTTTTTCTCAATATATGCCAAAAAATTATGAAAAAGATCTAGCAAAAATTTCTCAACCCCTAGATTGGGTAGGAATAAATTATTATACAAGATCATTGATCAAAATCGATCCAAGTGAATCTTTTTTGGGTTACAAATCCGTTAATGGTGATTTAGATATTACCGATATGGGTTGGGAAATTTTTCCTAATGGGCTTAGAATTCTTATTGAAAGATTACATAAAGAATATTCAAAAAAAATACCAATTTATGTAACAGAAAATGGTATGGCCAACAAAGATGTTATTATAGACGGAAAAATTAATGATTCTAAAAGAATAAAATTCTATAATGAACACCTAATTGAGTGCTTTAAGCTTTTAGAAAATGGAATTCCTTTAAAAGGATATTTCGCTTGGTCATTGTTAGATAATTTCGAATGGGCATTTGGATATAGTAAAAGATTTGGTCTCGTCTATGTTGATTTTGATAATTTAACGAGAGTACCAAAATTATCATGGGAAGAATTTAGAAGGTATTTAAAATCTTAAATTTAGAGATTTTTCATTAATTGAATACTTGTATTTTTTTTTCAGGATGCCTATCCTCACAGCTGAGATTGCTTGTTTCTCAATAAATTAAACTAATCATATTTAGGAGGAAAATATGATCAAAAAAATTAAATCTTTTGCTGCTGGATTGTCAGTTACATTCTTTGCAGCTACAAGTTTGTTTTCAGCTGAATGTATAGCACCAGCAAATCCAGGTGGTGGCTGGGACTTTACTTGCAGAACTATTACAAAAATTATGTATGATATTGGTGCTTATGATTCACCTATTCAGGTAACTAATATGGCAGGTGGAGGCGGAGGCTTAGCCTACGGTCATGTAGTAAATGAAAGAAATACAGATGACAACTTAATAGTAGCTGCTTCTTCTGCAACAGCCACAAGGTTAGCGCAGAATGCCTATTCTGGAATGACCTATGATCAAGTACGTTTTCTTGGCGCTATTGGTGCAGACCCTGGAGTTATAGTAGTAGCTGCAGACTCACCTTATAAAAATTTAAATGACTTACTTGATGCTGTTATTGCAGATCCTGCAAATCATGCTTTTGCTGGGGGATCTGCTGCAGGTGGTTTTGATCACTTAAAAGTATTAATGGCTTTAGGAAAAAAAGGGTTTACCGATATTGCTAAGGTTAAATATATTGGTGTTGATGGAGATGCTGACGCTATTACTCAAACAGTAGGTGGTTTTACCGCTGCTATGACTGGTGATATTTCCGGGGTTGTTGGGTTTATCAAATCTGGTGATGTAAGAGTACTTGCTTCATTTACAGACGAAAGAATTCCTGGTTTTGAAGATATTCCTACTGCCAAAGAACAGGGAATTGATGTAGTTGCTGTTAATTGGAGAGGTTTGTATACTCCGAAAGGTGCATCTGATGCTTCATATAAAAAATGGACTGAGGCCCTCAGAAAAGTTGGTGATTCCGCAGAGTGGAAAAAGGCCATGGAAGCCAACGGATTAGCACCATTTAATAAAGTTGGTCCAAACTTCCAAGATTATGTTGTTGGAGTTATGGCTGAAGTCCAAGCTTTATCCAAAGAACTTGGTGTAATGAAATAGTGTCAGACCGAATATTCGGCTCTACTTTAACTATATTAGCACTGACATTTTTTGTCAGTGCTACCCAGTTGGAATCACCCTTTTTTGCTGACCCTTTAGGACCCAAAAACTTTCCTTTTATAGTTTCTGGTGCTGCTTTGATTTGTTCAATAACAATGATAATAAAACCAGATAAAGACCCATTGTGGCCAAATGTTAAAACTTTAATTAAATTATTTACAGCTTTAATTGTTTTAATCTTATATGCTTTTTCATTAAAAACATTTGGTTTCCTTTTACCTACAGCATTGGCATCTGCTGCTTTATCCTACTTAATACAACCCAGTATTTTTAAATCATCAGCAACTGGTTTAATCTTATCTTTATCGTTATTCACAATATTTAAATTTGGATTAGGACTGAGTCTTTTTCCTTTCCCAAAATTTCTTTTAGGTTAATTGCAAATGGAACTTTTTCAAAATTTAGCTCTTGGTTTTGGTATTGCACTTACATTAACTACTCTTAGCTTAGCTATAATAGGGTGCATTCTTGGAACAATTATTGGGGCTTTACCAGGACTTGGACCTTCCAATGGCGTAGCAATACTCATACCTCTTGCCTTTACCTTAGAGTTAGATGCAACACAAGCTCTCGTTCTCATGACTAGTGTGTATTATGGAGCCATGTATGGAGGAAGAATATCGTCGATTCTCTTAAATATACCTGGTGATGAACCTGCTATGATGACAACTCTTGACGGTTATCCAATGGCAAAAAAAGGAAGAGCTGGTGATGCCCTGGTACTTTCGGGTGTATCGTCTTTTGTCGGAGCTTTTCTCGCTACAATAGGACTAATGCTTTTAGCACCAATCTTAGCAAGAGTCGCGTTTTATTTTGGCCCAGCTGAATACTTTGCATTATATCTTCTAGCATTTTGTACACTTGGAGGAATAGGCGCTGAAAACCAAGCAAAATCAGCAATTGCAGTATGCTTAGGATTAGGCATTTCAATGATAGGTGTAGATAATTCAACTGGAATGACAAGATTTACTGGAGGAAACCTTCATTTATATGATGGTGTGGATTTTTTAGTAGCAATTGTTGGTCTTTTTGCAGTTACTGAAATATTTGTTTTTATCGAAAGTAGAGGAAAAGACTCCGCTATTGGAGTAAAACTAGGAAAAATCTCAATTCCTATAAAAGATATATTGGCGACCAAATGGACAATGCTAAGAGCAACTACTGTTGGCTTTATAGCAGGAGTTCTTCCTGGAGCAGGAGCTTCTTTAGGTAGTTTTCTTGCTTATATGAGTGAAAAATCTTTAGCTAAAGAAAAAAAGACTTTTGGAACAGGGGATATTAGAGGCGTAGCTGCTCCAGAAGCTGGAAATAATGCCGCTGCTGGAGGTGCACTTGTTCCAATGTTAACTTTAGGAGTACCTGGTTCTGGAACAACTGCTGTTTTACTTGCTTTATTGATGACATTAAACATAACACCAGGACCACTCCTTTTTAATGAAAGACCAGAGGTGGTTTGGGGTTTAATAGCAACACTATTAATAGCTAACTTTGTTTTATTAATTTTGAATGTTCCTTTAGTAAAAGTATTTACAAAAATTCTTCAAGTACCAGCATCATTTTTACTGCCTGGAGTAGCTATGGTTTCTTTTGTTGGAATTTATTCCTTATCTGGAAGCTATTTTGATCTTTTACTAATGATAGGGTTTGGTGTTTTAGGTTTTACCTTACGAAAATTAAAAATACCTGCAGTTCCTGTTATACTTGGAATTTTGCTTGGAGGACACATGGAAGTAAGTTTAAGAAGAGCAATGGTTTTATCCAATGGTGACTGGACCTATCTATTTAATTCTTATATTTCGGTAGGATTGTGGATTGCAGCCTTTATAGGTTTTATTGCACCAATTTTTTTAAGATCTTATCTAAAAAAACCAACACCAATTGGATAGTACAATGAATGTAAAGGTTTTAGTTCCTACTGGTGCTTTAGGAATTACTTATTGTAAGAAAGCATTAGAAAGGGGCTTAAAAGAAAAACCAGATATCATAGTAGTAGATGGTGGATCAACTGACTCTGGTCCTGCTTACCTTGGAAAAGGAAAATCTAAATATTCAAGATCTTCTACTAAATCTGAATGGAAGACATTAATGGTAGCTAGGGAAAAATTAAAAATTCCCTTATTAATTGGAAGCGCTGGAACTTGTGGAACGGATAAAACAGTTGATTGGTTTTTAGAAATTACTAAAGAATTAGCTAAAGAATTAAATCAAAATATAAAAATTACCTTATTAAAATGCTCTCAATCAAAAAAAAATATTAATAAAGCTTTTTTAAGTAAAAATCTTTCCCCCTTAAATAATGCCCCTAAAATTTCCTCAAAAAAAATTATAAATTGTACAAATATTGTAGGCCTTGCTGGTGTTGAACAAATTACAGAAGCAATAAATACCAAAGCAGATATCATAATTTGTGGAAGATCTACCGATGCATCCTTAATTGCAAGCCTCCCTATTATGAAAGGTGTTGACAAAGCAATCGCCTGGCATGCTGGTAAAATAGGGGAATGTGGAGCTTTCTGTACCACAAATCCTAGATCAGGTGTTATCCTTATTTCCTTTAAAAAAAATGGTTTTTTTATTAAACCAGTTAGCAATAACACCAAGGTAACACCTTTTACAGTATCTGCTCATATGGTTTATGAAAATTCAAACCCTTTCACTTTGATTGAACCTGGAGGACATCTAGATGTTAAAAAAGCAATTTATGAAAAACAAAAGGATGGTTCAGTATATGTTACTGGAGCTAATTGGGTAAAGGACAATAATTATAAGATCAAACTAGAAGGGACATATGTTGAAGGATACCAATCCATTTCAATAGTTTTGATAAGAGATGAAACTTACGTCAAGAGTATTAAAAAATGGTCAAAACAAGTCGAAAATAAAGTAAAAAAGATTGTTGATAGTTCCTTATCATTAAAGAAGAAAAATTACAAAATACAATTTAGATTTGTTGGGAAAAATGCAACTTTAGGTTCGTTGGAAAGAAAAACCGTGGAACCAAATGAAATAGGGGTCTTAGTTGTAGTAACAGCAAAAAAACAATACGAATGTGAAGAAATAAGTAAAATTCTCAATCCTTTATTATTGCACCATTCACTATTTAAAAAAACTGAGTTACCAACCTTTTCTTTTCCATTGTCTCCACCTTCATTCAATATTGGCAAAAAATACGCATTTTGTTTAAATCATGTTATAAGTGTAAAAAATCCTATGGATATTTTTAAATTAGAAAAATATTCAATATGAGATTAAAAGAGTTAGTAAAAAAAATTAGAAGTAAAAATGCAGGGCCATTTTTATTAACAATCGATATTTTTTGTTCAAATAGAAAGACATTTGAAACAATAATTCAAAAAATAACAAAAATTGAAATTTCGAGACTATATAAAATACCAAAAAAACAAATAGAAATTTTCCCAATAAAAGACTTATTTATAGTCAAAATAACTATTCCAAGACCTAATATCCAAGGATCTTCAAAAGATAGGGACCTTCATGGTGCATCCTTTGGTATTATTTTAGAGGAATTAAAAATAAAATAATGCTTTCATCAAGAAATAAAAAGTCTACAATTGAATTAATTGTATCTATTATACTAGGATCTTTGGGAGCTTTTTTGGCATGGCAAATGAAATTACCAGCGCCATTTCTTCTAGGTCCTACCATAATTTGCTCCATTAGTGCGATCCTAGGATTAAAGTTCTCAATTCCAATTTTCCTTAGAAATTTTGGGTTTGCAATTATTGGTATAACGATCGGTTCAAATATTACACCAAATTCATTAGCTCAAATTTCCACTTGGCCAATAAGTTTATTAATGATGGTTTCTACAGTCATTCTAATCACTTTATTTGGAATGCTTTTTTTGTCCTATTATTCATTGGACAAAAAAACTTCCATATTAGCATCTTCTCCTGGTCATTTAAGTTTTGTATTAAGCATTAGCAATGATATCAAAACAAATACTCCCAAAATTGCAATAATTCAGTCAATCAGAGTTCTTAGCCTAACTTTGCTTACACCCATATTAGTTGTTATAACTTCTGATACTGAAATCTCTAATAATTTTGAATTAAATGAAAATACTATATCCTTCATACAATTAATCTTAATTATTATTTTTTCATTGTTAATTGGACTTGCAATAATGAATACTAAAGTTCCAGCTCCATTTCTAATGGGTGGAATGATCTGTACAACATTTAGTCATGGCAGTGGTATTACAGAAGGGTTAATGAATCCTGTTTTTTCTATTTTTGCTTTTATTACTCTTGGAGTTGTAATAGGCGCCAGGTTTGTTTCTGTAGATTTAAAATTATTGAAAACTTCATTTATCGGTGGATTTTCACTAACTTTAGTAGGGGCATTATTTTCTTTATTTTTTGCATTCCTTACATCAAAAATTACAAATATTGAATTAGTCGATGCAATAATAGCCTTTGCTCCTGGCGGATTAGAAACAATGATTGCAATGGGAAGTATAGTTAATGCAGATCCAACTTATGTAGCAATACACCATGTGATAAGAATTATTTTTTTAACTTTTTTTGTTCCTTTTCTAATTTTTAGAATAAAATAATTTATCAAAAATGTAATGTTTTAAATTCTTGAAAATCCTCCAATCCTAAATCACCACCCTCTCTTCCATTTCCTGACTGTTTGTATCCACCAAATGGAGAACCATAATTAAGGGATCCTCCATTAATATGTACAGATCCAGCCCTTAATTTGGATGCAACTCTTTCTGCTCTTTCAGTATCTCCAGTCTGCAAATATGAAGCTAGACCATAAGGTGTATCATTTGCAATTTCTATAGCCTCTTTTTCGTCCTCAAAAGGAATTATTACCAAAACTGGCCCAAATATTTCTTCTCTAGCAATCTGCATTTTATTATGAACATCATAAAAAATAGTTGGCTTTACATACCATCCTTTATCAAAACCATCTGGTTTACCTAATCCCCCAATTAGCAGTTTTGCACCCTCATTGATTCCTAATTGAATCATATTTTGTACACGATCAAATTGTATTTTATCAAATAACGGTCCTATATGATCTCCATCTTTGTGTGGATCATCAACTTTTTGATTTTTTGCAGCATTTTCTGCGATTTTTAAAACTTCATTATAACATTTTCTTTCTACAATTAATCTAGTAGGAGCATCACATGACTGACCTGAATTAGAAAAACATTCTAAAACAGATTCATTAACTCTTTCTTCTAAATTACAATCTGAAAAAACAAGGTTTGGAGATTTACCCCCTAATTCTAAAGTAACTCTTTTTACTGAATCTGCAGCGTTCTTTGAAACTAAGACCCCTGCTCGAGTTGAACCTGTAAATGAGACCATATCTACATCTTTATGTTTAGAAAGTAATGTACCTACCGTTGGACCATCACCATTTATTAAATTAAAAACACCAGGTGGGTAACCTGCCTCTTCTATAATTTCAGAAAATATTTTAGCAGATAATGGAGTATGTTCAGAAGGTTTTAATATACATGTACAGCCAACAGCTAATGCGGGTATAACTTTAAGTGTAATTTGATTTATGGGCCAGTTCCAAGGTGTAATTAATGCACAAACCCCAATTGGTTCACGAACCAATATATCTCCATTAGAGATGACCTCTCTCTCTGATTGCTTCTTTAATGATTGAATAAAACCTTTTAAATGACCTAAACCACTGTCAGCTTGAGAGTTTCTTGAAAATTTAATTGGTGCTCCCATTTCTTTCGTCATTGATTTGGCTAAATCTTCAAATCTTTTTTCCATAACCGAAAGTAGATTTTCTAATAGCTTTAATCTATCACCCTTTGAAAAACTGGAAAATATTTTGAAAGCTTTTTTTGCAGCATAAACAGCAGCGTCTACATCTTTATCGTTGCCCAAAATTATTTCTGCAAAAAACTTTTCATTAGATGGGTCAATCACAGGAAATATGTTTGTAGAATTTGGTATGATCCATTTTCCGTCTATAAAAAATTTTTTTAAATCTTCCATTTTTAAACCTCCATCAAAATTACAGACATTAAATAATAATTATTAAGAATAATTTAAAGTTTCATAAGAATTTTATTATTAAATATCCCATAAGAGTTTGGATATGATTCAAGCTTAAAAAATTAAATATAATTTCAACAAACTAATTAATTTGGAAAAAATTGTGGTTTTGATAAATTACTCCACTTATCATATTTAATTTGAATGCGATTAAAAATCTCAGAACTAATAAATGTGTTCAACCACTTTTTTACATTTGGCCAATTTTGTTTTTCAAACCACTCAAAATCTGTGTTTGCAAATTGTCTAACAAAGGGTAAAATAGCCATATCAGCTAAAGACGGATAATTACCAAATAAATAATTATTATCCATCATATTTTCTAATTTAATCAAAAAAATTGATGCTTTTTTTCTACTTTCTTCAGGGTTAATTTCTGGATATCTAGATTGGTATTTTGTCTTATCTAAGTAATGTTTAAAAGGTCCGTCATTTTCTTTTATAAGATCAAAACCTATTTTTGGCATTTTTAACCAGTTTTGTGGATCGTTTTTCTTTAGAACCCATAACATTATATCCAAGCTTTCATCTATAATCTTCTCTTGAGAAACCATGCAAGGTACCGTAGCTGATACAGATGAAGCCAAAAATTCTTTGGGTTTTTCTTTCAAGTAAACTTCCCTTATTTCAACTCTGGTTTTTGAAATAACTAAACTTAAACGAGCCCTCATTGCATAAGGACATCTCCTAAAGGAATAAAAAATGGGAGGAGATTCTTTTAATATTGACATTTCTTTAATATATTATTTTTTTATAATACTTTTGCTAGATGTATCTATAACAACTAAGTAAAATAAATAGTAGTTTGATCAATCTTTTTTTAAAAATAAACCCTAAACCATATTTAAATGGATTGATTATTGTTATATCAATTTCTGCTTTCATTATTTTTATCTTCTTATTACTCCACACCTAAACTTTTATTTGCCATTCTCATTGGGATGTCAGTAAGTTATCTATCAAATAATAAATCCTTTGAAAAAGGTATCTGGTTAGCTTCTGATCCAATTTTAAAATTAGGTGTTAGTTTTTTAGGTTTTAGATTGAGCCTTGAAAACATTACACAACTTGGTGAAGCGTCTTTATTTTTAATCTTCATTCTTATTTTTATAACTATTTTATTTGGTTATTTTTTTTCATTTGTTCTTCTTAAAAACAAAGACTTTGGCCTTTTAAGCGCAGGATCAGTTGCTATTTGCGGTGCATCTGCCGCAATTGCAATATTTTCTATTCTACCAAAAAATAAAATTGTAACCAAAGACTTATCTTTAGTAATTGTCTCAGTAACATTATTATCCACAATAGCCATGATTACTTATCCAATCATTTTTGATTTTATCGGAGCCAACGAGAATCAAAAAGGTTTTCTGATTGGTTCAACTATACATGATGTTGCTCAGGTTATTGGAGCAGGATACTCGGTTAGTGAACAAACTGGAATTATAGCTACTTTTGTTAAAATGATAAGGGTAAGCATTCTACCTTTTTTAATTTTATTTTTGTTGCTTTTATCAAGAAAAGAAAATGAAAAGTTTTTTTCAATTCCCTGGTTTTTAATTTTGTTTTTTATTTTTTGTATAATAAATAACTTATTTAGTATTCCAGATAAAATCATCACTTTAATCAATCATTTTTCTAATTTATGTATACTGATGGCAATATCAGCAATTGGTGTAAAAACAAATTTTTCACTATTCACAAACATCAGCTTCAAATACTTTACATTAATAGTTCTCGAAACTTTTTTCCTTTTATTTATTTCAATTTTAATCATAAAGACCGGGTTCTTTTTCTAGTTAGAAAATAAAGGTTTTAACAAAAATTATTTTTAAATTATTGTCATATTTTTTCATATGTATGCTATTGCTTTATTCGTAAATTCTTCTAACATTCATTTACAGAGTTTAATATATAATTAAGTTTGGAGGGAGATTTTTATGAAAATTTATTATAAAATAGGGTTAGCTTTATCCTTATTGATCTCTAGTTTATGTTTCAGTTCTATTGCCTCTTTTGCCGAAGATTGTAATAGGGGTACTTTGGATACTGCTTACTGCGACAGAAATTTTGATCAAGTAGCTGATTTGCCATTAGATTCAAAAGATTGAGTAGATCCAAAAACAATTATTTTTACCTATACACCTGTTGAAGATCCAGCTGTTTATGCGAATATTTGGCAAAATTTTGTAAAGCATCTTGAGAAACATACTGATAGAAAAGTTGTATTTTTTCCTGTTGAATCAAATGCGGCTCAATTAGAGGCCATGAGATCAGGTCGTTTACATGTAGCCGGTTTCAATACTGGGTCCAATCCCATAGCTGTTAGTTGTGCTGGTTTTGTACCTTTTGCAATGCATGCTAAAGATGATGGTTCTTATGGTTATGAAATGGAGATAATAGTTAAAGCTGATAGTCCCATTCAGTCTCCAAGTGAGATTAAAGGCAGGACTCTTGCATTTACTTCCCCAACTTCAAATTCTGGGTTCAAAGCACCATCCGCTATATTGAAAGGCGAATTTGATTTAATTGCCGATAGAGATTTTACACCTACATTTTCAGGCAAACATGATAATTCCATTCTAGGAGTTTATAATGGAGATTACGAAATTGCATCTGTGGCTAATTCTGTTCTTCAAAGAATGATAAGAAGAGGTGTTATTGAAGAAGGAAAACTTAGGGCTGTATATCGTTCGCCTACTTTTCCCACTACAGGATACGGACATGCTCATAATTTACATCCGGAGTTAGTTGCAAAAATCAAAGCAGCTTTTTTTACATGGGATTTTGACGACGACCCACTTTATAAAAAAGAATTTGCAAAAGCAGATCGTTTTATAGGTATTCGCCATATGAATGACTGGGCTGTAATTAGACAAATTGATAAAGCAAATGGAGTTAGCTACGACTGTAAGTAGCATTTCTATTTCTATTAAATTAAGCCAGGCTTTTTAATGAGTCTGGCTTTTTAAAAATGAGTAGTTGATGTTAAAATTAGAAAATTTGACAAAAAGATATAATACTGGTGATCTTGCCTTGCAAGGTATTGATTTAAGAATTCCTAATGGACAAGTACTAGCACTCATTGGACCGTCAGGAGCTGGAAAATCTACCTTAATAAGATGTATTAACAGATTAGTTGAGCCTACAAATGGTTCAGCCATTCTAAATGAAGTAAATTTAACTAAATTATCGTCAAGAGCATTAAGAAAATCACGTAGAAAAATGGGCATGATTTTTCAAGAATATGCCTTAGTCGAAAGACTTACTGTAATGGAAAACGTTTTATCAGGACGTTTGGGATATGTTGGATTTTGGAAAAGTTTCTTAAGAAGATTTCCTAAAAAAGATGTGAATGAAGCGTTCAGACTTTTAGATAGGGTTGGTCTTTTAGAAATGGCTGACAAAAGAGCTGATGAATTGTCTGGGGGACAAAGACAACGAGTAGGGATTTGTAGAGCTTTAATTCAGGACCCAGATCTTCTACTAGTTGATGAACCAACTGCAAGTTTAGATCCTAAAACCTCAAGACAAATCATGAGACTAATTAATGAGCTTTGTCAAGAAAGAGGTCTCACGGCAATCATTAATATACATGATGTTTTATTAGCTCAAATGTTTTCACAAAGAATAGTAGGTCTCGCTTTAGGAAATATAGTTTATGATGGGAGCCCTGAAGGCCTAACTCCAGAAGTTTTAACTAAAATTTATGGGGAAGAGGATTGGTCTGCAACTATTGAAAAAGTAGATGATGAAGATGAGGAAGTTTAATACTTAATGAATAATGTAAGTAAAACATTATACCCAAAAAACTGGAAAAAACCCCCTTTTATAAAGAGAAGTTGGTTAAGATGGTCGATCATTATTGGTTCTATCCTTTATTTGATTGCTGCTTTGTCAAGTATGGATATTAATATCCAAAGAGTTTTAGAGGGTATTCCCAGAGGACAACGATTTATAGAATCATTTTTTCCACCTAACTTTTCAGATAATCGTGGCGTGGTATGGGAAGGAATTCTTGAAAGCATATGGATGGCTATCATTTCTACAGTTGCCGGTATAGCTCTATCAATACCAATAGGGCTTGGAGCAGCAAGAAACCTAGCCCCATTATGGGTTTACATGACCTGTAGATTTATTATTGCAGCTTCAAGAACATTTCCTGAAATCATATTAGCTATTTTTGCAGTTAAACTTTTTGGATTTGGTCCTTTTGCAGGATTTATTGCTTTAAGTCTTGGAACAATTGGTTTTTTTGCAAAATTACTTGCAGAAGATATTGAAAATAGCAGTCCTGCGCAAGCTGAAGCCGTCAAAGCAACAGGAGCAAATTGGTTTCAATGGATTAATTATGCTATTCAACCTCAAGTAATGCCTAGGATGATAGGTTTATCAGTATACAGATTAGATATAAATTTTAGAGAGTCAGCAGTAGTGGGTATAGTTGGAGGAGGAGGTATAGGGGCTACATTAAATACAGCATTTTCACGTTATGAATTTGATACTGCTGCAGCTATTTTATTAGTAATTATAGGGATTGTTATGGTTTTAGAATATGCATCCAGCCATCTTCGAAAGTGGGTGCAATAATGGTAGTCCAAAAAAAACAAGATGAATTAGTTTGGAAAAAAAGAACTACACGAGAACAATGGATTAATTGGTTTTATTGGTTAATTGGTATTTCTATTGTTTTATTTGCCTGGAAAATAATTTCAGACAAAACAGTATGGTTCTTTGTACAAGATGCACCAAGGCAAGCCGCAGATATTGGCTCTAGGATGGTACCTCCCAAATGGTCTTATTCACTTGAATTGATTAAACCTGTTTGGGACACTATAAATATAGCTACTTTAGGTACCGTAATAGCTATGATTATAGCAGTACCAGTTGCATTTTGTGCAGCTAGAAATACAACTCCTCATAGTACCGTAAGAATAGTAGCTTTATTTATAATTGTTGCTTCAAGATCGGTAAACTCTCTCATCTGGGCACTTATGTTAGTATTTATACTAGGGCCTGGTGTCCTTGCCGGAACTGTTGCCATAGGGTTAAGATCAATTGGTTTTTGTGCAAAGTTAATTTATGAGTCAATTGAAGAAATAGATGCTAATCAAGTAGAGGCTGTTAAAGCAACAGGTGCAAGCAATTTACAGCAAATGATATATGGAATAATTCCTCAAGTATTACCAACTATTGCAGGCGTAGGGATCTACCGTTGGGATATAAACATAAGAGAATCAACAATATTAGGTCTGGTTGGTGCAGGTGGAATAGGTTTGCAATTAAATGGATCTATTAACACACTAGCATGGACACAGGTTTCTACTATTTTGCTTGTAATTTTAGCTACAGTATTTGTTTCCGAATGGGTATCAGCCAAAGTGCGTGGTGCAATTATATAAATATTAGTTAAATAAATTTAAATAATCATAAAATAATTACTCTGAATCTTCTTTAATTTCTTCTTGTGGAGGTTGAACGGGTACATATATGCTCTTAGAAGAACTTACTATGCCTTTTGAAAAATTAAATCTTAGTAAAATTTCTTCGTCAGAATCAAGTTTTTCAAAAATTGGTAAATAATCAATTTTTCTAATGGCTAACTTCATTGCCTTACAAGCTACTCTATGAAGCTGTTCATTTTTCATTTTTGCCAGTTTGTTAAACTGTCGCCTCTGATCTAAGTTATCTACTTCAACGCATCTGCTTCTGCCTATAATTCTTCCGTCTGATGCAGTTTTTAAAGCAAGTCTTGGTTTTATTTGGTCAATTGATGGAATAGCCCAAAAAGACTCATACGGCCAATAAGGTTTAAATATTTCTGTTAACGATTTGTTTGAATTTTCAGCTATTGTACTAGAAAGTGATGAAATTAAACAGAGTAGTCCAACAAAAAAACTTAATATAATTTTTTTTATTATAGGATAATTCATGATCTTATTTTTATTTAACAAATTATAGAATTATTTATTAATAATTGATATGAAATCAATAACTTTTTTGTTTAAAGATTTCCACTGAAAAATGAAAGTTGGTTTTTAACTTAAGTAAGGATTAAAAATAATTCAAAATGCAGGAAGTCATAGAAATTACCGCTCCATTTTTTGGTTTAATATTCCTAGGGACATTCTTAAAAAAAATTAATTTTTTAAATGAAGAAAAAACCAATTTTCTTTCTAGGTTTGCTTTTTATGTTCTGATGCCAGTAATGCTCTTTTCAAATATTGCAAAAACTTCTTTTGATGGAAGCTTTGATTTTAAATTTATTGTCAAATACGAATTTGCTACTGTAATAATAATTTTGTTTTTTTTATTTTTTGGTTTGTTGTTAAAAAAAGATCTTCCAAAAAGTACTATCATGGGTCTCAATGCAGCTTACCCTAATTATGGATATATAGGAATTCCTATGTGTATTATTGCATTTGGGGTTGAAGCTTCATTACCATTGGGATTAATTTTACTTGCAGACACCATTGTTTTATTATCAATTACTTCATTCTTTATTTCTTTTTCTGAGAGAAAAAAAACATATATCGAAATCTTTAAAAACTTAATTAGAAGAATAGTATCTCAACCTCTTTTAATTGCTGTTTGTTTAGGAATGGTTTTTTCACAACTTAACGTAAAACCTACATTTACAGTTAATAAGTTTGTTGAAATGATAGCATCTTCAGCTGCACCTGTAGCATTGATAGCACTTGGAGCGTCCATAAAAATTAATTTCCAAAAAAGTGAAAATATTGAATTATTTTTTATATCTTTTGGAAAATTAATTGTTCACCCTTTTTTGCTAATATCAATTTTTTTATTTTTCCCCTCTGGTAAAAGTGTATGGGTTCAAACAGCAATATTATGTTCATGTCTTCCAATTGCTGCCAATGTATTTGTTCTAGCCCAATTTTATGGTCACTTTCAAAAGCAAAGTGCCAACGCAATTGTTTTATCAACAGTAATTTCTACGTTTACTGTACCATCTACTCTTTATATAATATTCTTATTAAACTTTTAGGAAAAATAAATGCAAGAAGTAAATATTTATAAAAATCTATTTAGTGTTGAAGATAAAGTTGCATTAGTAACTGGTGGTGGGACAGGTATTGGAAAAATTATTGCAGAGGTATTAGCTAAAAGTGGATCAAAAGTTTATATTACAAGTAGAAAATTAGATGTTATCAAAAAAACTTCAGAAGAAATAAATTTAACAAAACCAAAATACAACGTTAATTTTTTTAGTAGTGACATCTCATCAGAAAATGGAATAAACGAACTTGTTGATAAATTTATTAATAATGAAAAATATTTAGATATCCTAATCAATAATTCAGGCGTTTCTTGGGGGGCACCATTAGGTAATTTCCCTTATCATGCATGGGATAGGGTAATGAAGCTTAATGTTGCTGGTTTATTTCATTTAACACAGTGTTTACTTCCATACTTGTCAAAAAAGGCGTCATTAGATTATCCTTCAAGAATCATAAACATTGGGTCTGTAATGGGGACTGCACCATTAGGTGACGGACCTTATTCTTACTCAGCATCAAAGGCTGCTGTACATCAAATTACAAGAATACTAGCTAAAGAATTAGCTAAAAAATTGATAACCGTTAATGCTTTAGCACCTGGTCCCTTTTTATCCAAAATGACTGAATTTGCCGTAGGAACAGAAGATAAAGAAAAAAAAATAGCACAAAATGTTCCAATTGGACGAATTGGTAAACCTAAAGATATTCAAAGCTCTATACTTTATCTTTGTGGTTTGGGTGGTAGTTATATTACTGGGGCAATTTTACCAATTGATGGGGGCATTCACATTGCAACAGGACCAGAAATATTCGAATAACCTTAAATAGATTTTTTGTTCTCATCTACACCTTTATAAATTTCATGTTTAATTTCTTCATTTTTATTCCCTTCAAAATTGAAGGTTTTATTATCTAAAACAAAGGGAAGTAAAACTTTACTATTATAAAAAATGTTATTGATTTCGGGGCTTCCCCAATGCATGGAGTCAAAACTTTTACATTTTTTACAAATAGGAGACCAATATTCAACAAAATTGCATTTTTCACAAAACCAAACAGGTGGACTTGGCATATTATAAGCTTTTGCAATCCAACCTTGAATAATTTCATTTGATGATCCTATACCCTTCTCAACTGCAGCCATCAACATAAAATCACTGCTATTTGGTTGATCATTAATTAAAGTTTCGATTGTTCTTTTTGCAGAAGGGAATTCTTCATTAGCTATCAATAATTCTGCTTTTAAAGTTTTTATAATTTTAGATGTATTAGAATTATGCAATAGTGGGGAAAAGCGTTTTAATCTTTCCTTAGATGTCTCATCAGGATAGAGATTGGCAAATGACTTAGCCAAGTCAGGGTGAGGTTTTATTTTCCAACATGTCTTAATATATCTTTCAGCATTTTTTATTTTACCTGTAGATTTTTCCAATTCGCTTGCTAAACATACTGCAGGTATTAAGTCTGGACTTTTTTTAATAGCTTCTTTTATGATTTCTAACGCACTATCTTCTTCTCCTTCTGACTTTCTTTTGAATGCTTCAGCATAAATAACTAAAGCTTCTTGTCTTTGCTTAATACTTCTAGTTTTTTTATCTAAATTTTGTTGTAAAACTAATGTTTTTCGAGCTCCAATCCAGTCTTCCAATTCACATTGTATTTTAAAAAGAGTAATTAATGAATGAATGCTTTTAGGTTTTAAAATAATTAACCTTTTTGCAAGCTCTAATGCTGTTATTAAATCACCACTAGAAACTTTTGACCTTATAAGGCCATCTAATGCTGCTAACCTAGTTTCTTTAAATGATAGAAGTTTCTTATAAATTTTGTCAGCTTTATCTTGATTACCTAAACTTTCTTCAGCTTTAGCCTTAATTAAAGAAACTGATTTTTCAAAATCTGGATTTAAAAGAGCTTTAGATGATTCTGACAAAACCGTTTGATTTTCTCCTTCTGCCAATGCAATTATTGCATTATTAAGCGCCTTCTGGCTCTTGCGATATTTAAGCTTATTAAAAAACCTTAAGATAGCAGTCTCTTTACCCATAAAAAAGTCAGTAATAGCAACTAAAAGTTGCAAAACTCTTATTGAGAAAAAAAACAAAAAACCAAAAATTAATAGTAATAAAACAAAAATAAAAATTGAGAATTTTAATTCCTTATCTTTAATTTCGATAATTATAGAGCCAGGAATTTTTTCAATAAACGAAAAAAAATAAGTTATAACTACTGCAATTAATAATATTACAAATCCTCTGATTAGAGTGAATATCATTTTGTAACTCTAACTATTATTTTCCAAGTAGCCTTCAAAAATTTTTCTCCATTTATCCATAACTTCTGATGCTTCTTTTGGTAAAGTATTTAATTCTTGAAACACTTTATCATAATTATTGTTATTCAATGCATACTCTGCTCTTGATAAAATAGCGTCTACAGTATCACCCTCTTGAGGCGATAAAGACCTCTGAACAAAGATTAATTTAAAATTATTAATTATCGAATTTAAAAATCCTGAATCTCTATTAACCCTAAGATCTTCTTTTATGGCATTGTAAGCAAAATCAGAAAATTGCTTCATAATTATAGATAGATCTTCTTTCATATTAATATTATCAAACTGATTATCTTCAGAATTAGATAATGAGCTATTTTGTGTTTCGTCTGTATTTTTTTGTGATTTTAATTCTGTAATTTCTTGGGTTAAAGATTTATCAGTTTTTTCAGAGCCAATAATTTTAGAAAAATTTTCTAGAGATAATTGAAGATTTTTTAATTCAATTTTAATCTCATTAATTATTTCCTGGTTTTGCTTTGAAATTAAAGACGATCCTTTGTCTGAAGATAGTTTTTTTTGGATTTTTTTATCGATTATTAATCCAATTTTTCCTTCACTCATAGGCTTTGGATAAGAATTTATTAAACTTTCAATTTCTTTTATTTTATTACTTAAAGATAAATTCTTCTTATTTATTTCTAACATTAAATCATCATTATATTTTTTTATAATGAGACCTAATCTTCCTTGGCTAATAGGTGTTGGCATCATTTCTATTTGATTAGACAATTCAGCCAATAATTTGTCTTGTTTCAAATTCGAATTATAAATCCAAAAAATAATTAACACTAAGAAAATTAAATTCAGAATTGAAATTAATATTATAAAAGTTGAGTTCTTATAATTTTTTAAGCTCATATTTATGAGACTAAATATGTTGAATTCTTTTTTAGTATTTAAGATATTGTCTTTAGAATTTTTAACATCTTGGTTCTTATTTTGTGGATTATTTTTTTTATTTTCTTCTTTATTATTCATTAAAATATTCTCTTATAAATTACTCAACACAAAATCTCTTCTTTACAAATCAAATCTATCATACTGTCTTGGGTTGGTTTTTTTGACACCTTTACAGTATATTTACCCTCTATATTTGAACAGGTTATAATATTTGCAACCCTATCACTTATACAAAAAAACAGGAACCCATCAGGAACTTTTTTTAGATGATCGCAAAAATATTTGGCAACAGAAGCCGAAAAGAAAATAGTTCCTAAAACTTTGCCATCCATGATTAATTTTTTTTGTTCAGAAGACAATTTACTAAAAACTTGGTCATATACTATTGTTTCTTTTATTTTAAAACCTAAATCAGAAAGTTCTTTATTTAAATTAAATGATACTTTTTTTCCCCTTATATAATGAAATCTTTGAGGTTTTTTTACCTCTTTAGAAATTAGATTTATTAAGCTTGAAACATTACCTTCTTCTGAAAATTGAACTTTTTGATATCCGTATTTTATAGCAGTTTCAGCAGTTGATTTTCCAACACAATAAACTTGTTTTAGTTTTAGATTTTCAATTCCAGTAAGTGCTTTAACTGCATATCTTGAAGTAAATATTATATTCATTTCGGGAATAATAAGTTTTTCAAATTTTATAAATAAAATATTAAGTAAAGGTGTAGATACAAATAATTCTCTTGCGTCTACTTTTTTTTGGACTAAATTAAAATACTTTTGAAATTTCAAATTGTCTTTATCTGATCTAGTAAGAAAGATCTTCTTTTTTAAAAAAGGAATCATCTATTTTTTCCTTAATTTCATTACCTGCCATTGTTCCTAAATCTATTGGATTATCAACTGTACCTTCCCAATTTCCTGAAATAATTTCTGACCCATCTGGTCTAATTACCTGACCTGATAGGTAAATCTTTTTACCGTCAATTTTTGATATAGAACCAATGGGAGTTCTACAAGATCCGTCTAAAACTTTTAGAAAGGAACGCTCGGTAAGAACTTGTATCATAGTTTCATTATGATTGAGTGGGGAAATCAAATCTGTTATGTCAGTATCAGATAGCCTTTGTTCAATTCCTATGATGCCTTGAGCTACTGCAGGCATCATTGTGTTTGGAGAAATAGGGTTTACCAAATCCGCCATACCTAATCGGAGTAATCCAGCACAGGCTAAAAATGTAGCATCGGCTATTCCATTTTTAAGTTTATCTAGTCTGGTTTGAACATTACCTCTGAATTCAACAACCTTAAGATCTGATCTTATACTTAGTAGTTGCGCTTTACGCCTAATACTAGAAGATCCCACTACTGCACCCTTGGGTAATTCGTTAATTGAGTTATATTTTAAAGAAACAAATGAATCTCTAAAATCTTCTCTTTTTAAGAAAGTATTTATTCCTAACCCATTAGGAAACTCTGTTGGCATATCTTTCATCGAATGGACAGCAATGTCTATTTCATGATTATTTAGTTTTTCTTCAATTTCCTCAGTAAAAAGACCTTTCCCACCAATTTCTGTAAGAGGCCTGTCTAGAATCCTATCCCCTTTTGTACTTATAGTAACTATCTCTATGGATTTATCATCTAAATTTTGATGATTTTTAATTTCTCTTTTTACTTCTAAAGCTTGAGCCAAAGCAAGAGGTGAGCCCCTTGTTCCTATTTTAAGCCTATTTGCTCTAAAATCTCTTTTATTTGATTTGATATCCATATATATATGGATATCTTGAATGCAGATAAGATACAAGAACTCCCTTATGAAAAAAAAAGTAACTGAAAATGTGTGGCGAGTTTTAGGATTAGAAAGCAGTTGTGATGATACTGCTGCATCTGTTTTAAAGATAGTAGATAATAATAAAGAAAAAAAAGTTGAAATATTATCTTCTATTGTATTCAACCAAAATAAATTGCATGTCAATTTTAATGGCGTAGTACCAGAGATTGCTGCGAGAGCTCATTGTGAAAAAATTGATATATGTACAAAAGAGGCACTTAAAAAAGCCTCCTTATCCATAAAAGATATTGATTTAATTAGTGTTACTTCGGGACCTGGTTTAATTGGTGGTCTTTTATCAGGTGTAATGTTTGCAAAGGGTTTAGCAAGAGGATTGAAAATACCCTTAATTGGAGTTAATCACTTAGCTGCTCACTGCTTTTCTGTAAAAATTTTTCATAAAATAAATTTTCCTTATTTAACTTTATTGGTGTCCGGGGGTCATTGTCAGTTTTTAATCGTGAAGAATGTAGACAGTTTCGTTCGAATAGGAGGAACAATAGACGATGCTCCAGGCGAGTGCTTTGATAAAATAGCTACATTTCTTGGTATTGGGTATCCAGGAGGACCATTTGTTGAACTTAAATCAAAAAATGGAAACGAAAACCGTTTTCCTTTTCCCAAACCACTCATGGACAATACCTGCAATATGTCTTTTTCAGGACTTAAAACTGCTGTAAAGCGTAAAACTGAAAAGTTAATTGCTGATCAAGGTGGATTATACAACGGAGACGTTGAAGATATATGTGCTTCATTTCAAAAAACAACATCAGAAATTTTCAAATATAAAACTATGAATGCTATCAAATTTTTTAATAATAATTTTGAAGGTGATAAAAATTTAGCAATAGTTGGTGGAGTTGCGGCTAATAAAAAAATTAGACACGAACTTCAAAAGGTTGCATTCCAAAATGATTTTAAGTATTTAACTGTTCCAGCTCAATATTGTACTGATAATGCAGCTATGATCGCATATCTAGGTTTTGAAAAATTTATTTTAAAAAATCATAATAATCTTGATTTAGTAGTTAAACCTAGGTGGCCTTTAGATCAAACATCCGCACCAATATTGGGTTTTGGGAAAAGAGGGGCAAAAGCTTGAAAATAGGAATCATTGGTTCTGGAAAATTTGGTACTTCTTTAGCATTTAATTTTTCCAAAAACTTTAAAAAAGTTTATCTTTGGAACAGAACACAAATAAATAAAAATGATCTTGTAGAAAAAATAAATAACTTAGATAAAGGGATTTTAATAAAAAAATTAAATCCTTATTTGAAAATAATTAAATCTTTAAAAAAAGTTGTGGAAAATTCTGATGTCATTTTACTTTGTATTAATGCACAAAGTATGTTTGATTTTTTAGCAGAAAATTTTAACTCATTTAAAAATAAACCACTAGTTTTTTGTTCCAAGGGTATTGATACAAAATATTGTTTATTTCAAACTGAAGTTGCCGAAAGGTTTCTAGACAAAAAACTATTTTCTGTTCTCTCCGGACCTGGATTTGCTTCAGATATTGTGAAAGAAAAACCTATAGCTCTTTCACTTGCTTGTAAAAACGTAAATTTAGGAAAAAAATTACAACATATGCTTTCTTCTCAAAGCATTAGAATTTATTTAAATAATGATTTAATAGGGACACAGTTAGGTGGTGCTCTTAAAAATGTAATAGCTATTGCGTGTGGAATTGCAGATGCAAACAGATTAGGAGAAGGTGCAAAGAGTGCTATAATTACAAGAGGTTTTTCTGAAATAAGACAAATTGGTAAATCTTTTGATTGTAAAATTGAAACTCTATTTGGCCTTTCCTGTTTAGGTGATCTAACGCTAACATGTAATTCTAAACTTTCTAGAAATTATAATTTTGGATTAAAAATTGGAAATAATATAAAAAATAAAAAAGACAAGAAAGAAACAATAGAAGGAGAAAAAACAGCTAAAGCTGCTGTTTTAATTTCTAAAAAATATAAATTAGATTTACCTATAATTAAAACTGTAAACAAATTAATTATAGAAGATATTGATACAAAAGAGGCTATAAAAAAGCTTTTAGAAAGACCTTTAAAAAAAGAATACTAATCAATACCGATAGTGATCTGGCTTAAAGGGTCCTTCCGTACTAACACCAATGTATTCAGCCTGATCTTTTTCTAGTTTTGTTAGACTCGCACCTACTTTTTTGAGATGTAAATATGCTACTTTTTCATCAAGATGTTTTGGCAAAACATAAACTTTCTTCTCATAATTTTTATTGTTCTTCCATAATTCAATTTGCGCTAAAACTTGATTAGTAAAACTAGCAGACATTACAAATGATGGATGACCTGTGGCGTTTCCTAAATTTAAAAGACGTCCCTCTGATAAAAGTATGATTTTATTACCTCCTGGCATTTCTATAAGATCAACTTGATCTTTAATATTATCCCATTTGTGATTTTTTAAAGCTGAAACCTGAATCTCATTATCAAAATGTCCAATATTTCCTACAATAGCCATATTCTTCATCTGTCTAATGTCATCAATTTTTATTACATCTTTATTTCCAGTAGCTGTAATAAAAATATCAGCTTTTGAAATTACTTGATCAAGAGTAACTACATCAAAACCATCCATTGAAGCTTGAAGTGCACAAATCGGATCAACCTCTGTTATTACTACCTTAGCACCTGCGCCTCTTAGGGAAGCTGCTGAACCTTTTCCAACATCACCATATCCACAAACAACAGCAGTTTTTCCACTTATCATTGTATCAGTAGCTCTTCTAATGCCATCAACAAGTGACTCTCTACAGCCGTACTTATTATCAAACTTTGATTTTGTTACACTGTCGTTAACATTAATAGCTGGAAAAGGTAGTTCTTTATTTTCCATCATTTGGTATAATCTATGAACACCAGTAGTAGTTTCTTCTGACACACCTACTATAGCTTCTCTTTGTTTTGTAAACCAACCCGGACTATTTTTTAATCTCATTTTTATGGTCTCAAATAAAAACTCCTCTTCTTCAGAATTTGGAGAATTTAAAAAATCTGCATCTCCATTTTCAGCTCTAGCTCCTAAAATTATGTACATAGTAGCATCGCCACCATCATCTAATATAAGGTTAGCAAAATCGTCTTCAAAGTGAAAAATCTTATCTACATATTCCCAGTATTCTTTTAAAGTTTCACCTTTTTTTGCAAATACTGGTATACCCTTACTAGCAATTGCCGCAGCTGCATGATCTTGAGTAGAAAAAATATTACAGCTAGACCATCTTACCTGTGCACCCAATTTAACCAATGTTTCAATTAATACGGCAGTTTGAATTGTCATATGAAGACAACCGGCTATTCTAGAACCTGCTAAAGGTTTCTGTTTGCCTAATTCATCAACAATAGCAACAAGACCAGGCATTTCTGTCTCAGCGATTAGAATTTCCTTTTTACCAAAATCTGCTAATTGAATGTCTTTAACTATGTAAGAACTGCTCATCTTAATCTCCTGATATATCTTTTTATTTAAAACTGATAAAACACAGTAGACAATCATTTTCAAGCATTTTAAGTTTACAATAAGATTATTATTTTATTTTTCTGATGCAAAGAGCTTGGCAAAAGATGCTTTCCGGGAGAAGGCTTGATATTATTAATCCGTCACCACTTGACATTGAGATTGAAGATATAGCTCATGGTTTAGCCTTTCAAGCTAGATGGAATGGACAAACAAGAGGGAAATATGTTTTCTCAGTAGCAAATCATTCGATATTGGTATGGAATATATTGATTCTAGAAAATCCAAAAATTAAAAAAAAATGGCAATTAATTTCTTTGTTACATGATGCCCCAGAATATGTCATAGGTGATATGATATCCCCAGTAAAAAAACAAATTGGCAATAGTTACATAGATCTGGAAAAAAAATTACAAGAAGCAATTCATATTCGCTTTGGTTTACCCGCGATAATACCAAGAAATATTAAATCAAAAATAAAAATTGCTGACAGAAAAGCTGCTTGGATAGAGGCAACAGAAATTGCAGGATTTGAAATAAAAGAGGCAAATAAATATTTTCTTGAACCAGATCAAATAATAATTAAAAAGTGTAAAATAGTTTTAAAAGATCCTTTAAAAACTAGAGAAGAGTTTTTAAATATATATAAAATATTGGACCAATAATTCCTTACACGTGAAATTGAGGTATAAATTGAACAAATTAGAAAATATTATAAAAGATTCATGTGATGATGATTTTATAAGTGATGTTATTGAAGCTAGCAATGATGTTCCAGTATTAGTAGATTTTTGGGCTCCCTGGTGTGGTCCATGTAAAAAACTAACTCCAGATCTTGAAAAAAATGTAAATTCCTTCAAAGGAAAAATAAAATTAGTAAAAATAAATATTGATGAAAATCAGGGTATTGCATCCCAATTACGCATACAATCAATTCCTGCAGTGTATGCTTTTTTTCAAGGAAAACCAATTGATGGTTTCATGGGAGCACAAACTGAAGCTCAAATAAAAGAATTTATTTCAGGTGTTTTTTCTAAGACTGGCGTCGAAGGTGATAATGAAGTCGATAAAATTCTTGAAAAAGCAAATCTAAGTTTAAATGATGGTTTGTTTGAAGATGCTAAGGATTATTTTAATGAAGTTTTAAATCTAGACAATAATAATATAGAAGCGAATGCTGGTGTTATAAAAAGCTATATTGCAGAGAAAAATCTAGATGAAGCTCTAAATAAATTAAGGTCTGTCCCAAAAGAAATAGAAAATGATAATGTTTTCCAAAAATTAAACAGTGAAATTGAACTCAACAAAAAGACCTCTAAATTAAGACCTTTAGATCATATCAAAGATGATCTTGAGAAAGATCCAAATAGTTTAGAACTAAAATATGAATTAGCTTTATATCAAATCGCAAATGAAGATTATGAAGATTCTATTGAAAATCTTTTGAGTATTTTTAAACAAGACAAAAATTGGGAAAATGGTAAAGCTAAAGATCAGTTGATTCAATTATTTGACACCCTAGGTGAAAAAAATATCTTAGCCTTGAAAGGTAGAAGGAAACTCTCTTCAATTATTTTTTCATAAAGTAAGATTTTAAAATGAACAATCCAAAAAATACTAAAGATTTTCCAGAACATATACCAATTTTTCCATTGTCTGGTGTCTTGTTATTGCCGAAGTCACGTCTTCCACTAAATATTTTTGAACCTAGATATTTAAAAATGATAGAAGATGTTCTTGCAACAGAACATAGACTTATTGGAATGATTCAACCGAGGCCAAGCGAAAATTCTGAAGATTCTAATCTTAAATTTAATAATGTGGGTTGCGCAGGAAGACTAATAAGTTTTACAGAAACCGACGATTCTAGATATTTAATCACCCTGTCTGGTGTATCTAGATTCAATTATGTCAAAAATGTTGATACTTTCAAACCCTATATAAATGCAGAGATAGAGTGGGATTACTTTAGAGATGATGGAATATTAGAAACCTTGCCAAAATCCTTTAACAAAGATGAGTTTCTTGAAATAATTTCAAAATACTTTACTCTTACAAACTTACAAACAGACTGGGAAAGTCTTAAAAAAGCGGATGACGAGCTTTTAATTAATTCTTTATCAATACTCTGTCCTTTTGAAAACGATGAGAAACAAGCATTACTAGAAGCAAAAACAATAAAAGAAAGAGTAAAAATTTTGACTACTTTGATGGAAATGAGTATTAAAGCTGAAACCACATTTGGGCCTCTTCAGTGAATAAAGTAAATCAAGATTTTGATACTAGTTTACTACGCATACTAGTTTGCCCAAAAACACATACACAACTAACCTTTGATAATATTAAATTAGAACTCGTTTCTAGAGCAGCTGGTCTTGCTTATCCAATAAAAAATGGTATACCAATTTTACTAGAAAGTGAGGCTAGAAAGCTGAATGAAGATCTTTAATATTTAATGTTTAAAAGATCTTATACCTGTAAAAACCATACTAATATTTTTTTTGTTCGCCAGTTCTATAACTTCATTATCTCTAATTGAACCTCCTGGCTGAATAATTGCTTTAACTCCTTTTTTGATTGCTTCTTCAATACCGTCAGAGAATGGAAAAAAAGCATCCGATGCCATAACTGCATTATTAAGATTTTTTACATTTTTTAAATTAAGTGCCTTTCTAATGGCAAGTTTAGAACTATCAATCCTGCTAGGCTGACCTGAACCAATACCAATAGTTTTCATATTTTTAACAATAACAATCCCATTAGATTTGACTGATTTTACTACATTCCAAGCAAATATTAAATCTTGAATTTCTTTTATTGTTGGAGCAATTTTTGTTACAACTTTAAGATCAATAACTGAGATAAGTTTTGTATCAACTTCTTGAATTAATGTACCCTGTAAAACAGATTTAAATTCATATTTATCAATTTTATTATTTCTCCATTTTTTATCTAATGAAATGAGTCTCAAATTTTTCTTTTTTGAAAAAACTTTAAGTGCCTTTATTTGAAATTCAGGAGCAATCACCATTTCAAAAAAATTATTAACTAATTTTTTTGCAACTTGCTCATTTACCTTTTTATTAAATATAACAATTCCACCAAATGCGGAGATTGGATCGCAAATTATTGCATTATTAAAAGCTTCTAATTGGTTTTTTCCATTTGAAACTCCACATGGATTTGTATGTTTTATTACTCCTACAATATTATCTTTATATTTCCTGAAATTATTTAGTAAATTTAAGCTTGCATCTAAATCTAAATGATTATTGAAAGATAAAGGTTTTCCCTGCAGTTTTCTAAAATTACCCCAATTCTTTTTTTTATTTTCATCCTGGTAAAATGCAGCCTTTTGATGAGCGTTTTCTCCATAAGTAAGCATATCTTCCAATTTTTCATTGGGAAAAATAAATTCGCTAAACTCTTTTTTGTTTAATTGGTTAAACCATTTTAAAATTTGGGAATCATAATTACTAGAACATTTGAACGCTTGATTTGCTTTTTTTAGTCGAAATTTATATGTAGAATAACCTTTATTCTCTTTAAGGTGATCAATGACTTCTTGATATTGAGATATATTCGTTATTACAGTGACGTATTTAAAATTTTTCCCTGCCGCACGTAATAAAGTAATTCCTCCTATGTCTATATTCTCTACACAATAATCAATATCCTTTTTTTTATCAATTGCATCTGAAAAAGGATACAAATCACATACAACAAGATCAATTGTATCTATTTCCATTTTTTTTAAATCTTTAATATGATTTTGGTTACCTCTATCTGCTAAAATAGAAGAGTGTATTTTTGGGTGAAGCGTTTTAACTCTTCCCCCAAGTAAATGTGGAAATCCTGTTATTTTTTCAATGTCGATAACATTAAATCCATTGTCTTCAATAAATTTAGCTGTACCACCACTAGCAATAACTTTTATGTCTAAAGAATTCAGATCGGAAACAAATTTTTTAAGACCAGATTTGTTTGAAACAGAAATTAAAGCCTTTTTAATTTTGACCATACTATTTTTCATTTTTAATTCCTGCCCAATATTTTAATTTTTTTTAGTCCTATTTAATAGATATTATAGGTATAGTTTCCAATTAAAAGTAGTTAATTTCTGATGGAAATTATTAAAAAAAACAATCCTATATGCATTTTTTATTTCTAAACTGAGAGGATCTAAAAAATCATAATCTTCAAGTACAGCATTTGTTTGATCTGTCTCAAATCTCCAAATTTCATTATTTTTGCTTTTTAACAAAAAATTACCCAATTGATCGGACTTCCATAATTCTATCTCAGGATGAATATGAAAAGGTAAATAAAAAAAGTGACTTTTTTCAGCTGTCTGATTTAAAGAAATAAGTTCCTTACCAATTATCTCTCTTCCTGAAAACGAAATTGATATTTTTCTTTTATAAAAAACTAATTTTTTGTCAAAAGAAATTATTTTTTCTGCTTCGATATAATCATTTTTAAAATCTCTATGGTGTGAAACTTCTACTATTTTACTCTTTAAATCAAAAATATTGGAATTATTGTTCTCAACACTTAAACCCAGCGTATTCATTTGGTTTCTTAGAAAAAGTATCTGATCACTTTTACCAATATGGCAATAAAATGAACTGTTATTTTGCATTATAGTGTTATTATTAGATGCAAGTTCAAATGAAAACCCAGAGCACATAAAATCATTAGTATATTGAAATTCTAAATCCTTTTTTTCATCAAACAAAAAAGTTAAATGACCTGATTTAATCCTAATAAAACCATTTGGATTTTTCATTATTGAAAAATCTGAGGTTTCTGCATCCGATAATTCTTTTTCTAAATCACAATAGATAGAACAACCACTACTATAATGTGATCTTACCAATAGGTTATTTCCAATACTCAAACCTCTAATTAGAGGACAAATAATATTTAAAAAAAGTTTAATTTTTTTATCTAGTCGTCCATTTGAAAAATCTGATGTGGATGAGAATTTTATGATTCTATTCATAAAAAAAAGTATTTCTAAGAGATCGCTTGAATTTCTAATTTTATCTATATTGCTAAATATTTTATCTAAATCATTTAAGATATCTTTTAAGATTCTATTTCTCTTTAAAAATCTTTCTTTTAATAAAAAAGAAGAAAAAAAGATACCCATATTTATTCTCAAGCGTAACAACCCTGTTGAAAGAAACATTTTGCAAATGCTTAGATATAAAACATGCATATAGATAAATTTTGCCATTTTCTTTTTATTACTAAATAAATTTGTCAATCTAAGAAAAGGATTATTTAAACTTAATGCTAAAAGCCTATATCCAGAAATATCCATTTTCCAATCTGGATAATTAAAATTAAAATTTGATATTTTAGATTTCTTAAAAAGATATTCTGTATTTTTTCTTGTGGAATGTGTATTTAAAGCCGAAAAAAGAAATAACCATGAAAATGAACTAATTGAAAGAATAACATTTTCATTTCCTCTGATTTTTAATTCTTGAATGTTTTTATTAACATTTGAATTTCTAAATATACCATTTTCGACGTGTTTTTTTAATTCAATCTCACTTGAAGGAAAGGTATTGAAATCAAAATGGTTTATGTCAGATATATTTTTATATCTGGTAATTATTTTACAAAATTGAAATATTAAAAAATGAGTTAATTTTAAAAACAAATTTATAAATCCCCCCCATATACCTGAGGCTATTACTGTCTTTAAATAAAAAACATACTAATTTATTTTTTTTAAAAGAGCTGCAAAAAAACCATCCATCCCACCCTCATTATACAAATGATCTGGCCTTAATCTTAAAAAACCAGATTTATCTATCCATTCGTTCTCTATATCTTTGTTTTCTATAATAAATTTTTCAGATTCCCAATTACTGTTATCTTTAATAAATTTACGAATTTTATCTTCACCTTCAGAAAAAAATAAAGAGCAATTACAATATAAAATATATCCTTTATCTTTTACAAAATTTTTAGCAACATTTAAAGAATCTTCTTGTATTTTTAGTAGGTTTTTTAATCTTTTGAAAGGATCTAAATATTGTATCTCTTTGTTTTTTCGGATTGTACCAGTGGACGAACAAGGAACATCTATTAAAACTAAATCAAATTTTTTTTTGCTTTTAAAATCATTAAAATCTGTTTGAAAAATATCAGCATTCATATTCATTCTAGTTAAGTTGTCTTTAAGTTTTTTAATGCGAATAGAGGAGATATCTATACATGTCACATTTGCACCTAAAGCTATCAATTGCATAGCTTTACCACCAGGTGCAGAAAATAAATCTAAGACCTCCATATTTTTAATTTTATCAAGAAGTTTTACAGGTATTGAAGAAGAAATACCCTGTACCCACCATTTACCTTCTTTAAATCCAGTTAGGCCGCTTAACTTTTTATTTTTTTTTATTCTTAATGAACCAGTTGGTAGTAATTTTGCTCCAAGCTTTTCCTTCCAATATTCTACCTCTTCCTGATTTAAAATTGAAATATCTATAGAATTATGAAGTGTATATATTTTTTCAATTTTTTTTGCTATTTCTTGAGAGTATTTTTCAATTAAATAATTTTTAAAATTCTTTTCTAGATTGCTTTTTAAAGTCAAGTCTTTTTCTTGAAATACTCTTACCAAATTCTTAGAAACTGAATTTACTAACCCAGCAAAATATTTAGTCTTTATACTAATTTTTGCTAGATTTACAGCAGAGCTTACAGAAGCATAGATTGGCGCTTCTTTTAAAGCAAGTTCGGCAATTACTATTCGAAGTATATTAAAAACACTTTTATTTGTTTTTTTTTTAATACACTTAATAGTATATTATCAATACTCTCAAGGTGACCAAATATTAGATTTGCTAATCTATCTGCTTGTGCTAAATCTTGTTCTTCAAAAAGAAATTTTTTTCTAGTCAAATATTCAAGTGTTTGATTTTTTGTTTTTTTATCAATAAAAACACCATTCAATATTTTATGAACCAAGTATCTAGATGAGATTTTTTTTGAAATTATAAACTTATTTACATTCATTTTATTGTTTTATAATTAAAAAACGTTATATATATATAAATACTCATTGAAAGTTTAATATATAGATGAATTTAAATAAAAAAAATAGTTCTAAAAAAAAAATAGCACATCAAGCTCTAAAAGAAGCTGAAGCAAGAAAATCTAATTACGAAGTGTCCAAAAAAATGCCAAAAGAAATTGGTGGTCCATCAGAATTAGAACCTACAAGATATGGGGACTGGGAAAGGAAAGGCATTACTAGCGATTTTTGAGTTTTATTTCTTGAAATTCTATACTTAAAGTGTTATGAAAAACCGTGCGGGCTTTATGCCCGTTTTTTTATGTTAATGTTAATATGATAAATTTAATAGCAGTCTCTGGAATTGAAAAATACTTATTCAAAAATCTAAATCCAGTTTTTTTTGGTACTGAGTATGAGATTATAAGATTAAAGGTTTACGAAAAAAAAGAAAAAATAGTTCAATTAATGATTGATCATCCAATGAAAAAAATTGATATAAACGACTGTGCAAAATACTCTCGTATTGTTTCTAATTTTTTAGATGAAAAAAACCTAATAAGTGATGATTATAGTTTAGAATTATCATCACCTGGAATAGACAGACCTCTTACTAGAATGAAAGACTTCTATAATTACAAAGGAAATAAAATCAAAGTCACAACGTTTAATCTAGAAAATGAAAAAAGAGTCTATAAGGGAATATTAGCTGATATTATGGAAAAAAGTATATTATTAGACCAAAACAAAAATTTGATGTCCATAGAATTAGATAAAATAAGTGATGCTAAATTATTAGTTTAAATTATTACAGGTTTTAAAAATGTCAGAATTTAATACAAATAAAAGTGAATTACTTCAAATAGCTGACGCTGTTGCAAGAGAAAAGTTAATAGAACCTCAACTTGTAGTTGAAGCAATGGAAGACAGCTTAGCAAAAGCTGCAAAATCGAAATATGGTTCAGAATATGACATTCAAGCTAAAATAGACCCTAAAACAGGAGAATTATCAATGAACAGGTGTAGAACTGTAGTTGATAATGTAGAAAATCATTTTATAGAAATTTTATTAAAAGATGCGGAAAATATTAAACCAGGAATTCAAATCGGTGAATTAATTTTAGATCCATTACCACCATTAGATTTTGGAAGAATTGCAGCTCAGTCCGCTAAGCAAACAATTGTGCAAAAGGTACGTGAGGCAGAAAGGTCAAGACAATATGAAGAGTTCAAAGATAGGGTAGGACAAATAATAAATGGCCAAGTAAAAAGAATAGAATATGGAAATGTGATAGTAGATGTTGGAAGAGGCGAAGCTGTATTGAGAAGGGACCAACTGATAAATAGAGAAACATTTAGAAATGGTGATAGAGTCAGAGCATATATTAAAGATGTTAAATCAGAAGTGCGTGGACCTCAAATTTTCTTATCGAGAACAGATCCAGAGTTTTTAACTGAACTTTTCAAAATGGAAGTTCCAGAAATTTATGATGGAATAATTGAGATAAAAACTGTGGCTAGAGACCCAGGTAGTAGGGCAAAAATAGGTGTTTTGACCACCGATAATTCTATAGACCCAGTAGGTGCTTGTGTTGGAATGAGGGGTTCTAGAGTACAAGCTGTGGTTAACGAATTACAAGGTGAAAAAATTGATATTATTCCTTGGAATGATGATGCTCCAACTTTCTTAGTTAATGCGTTACAACCCGCAGAGGTCTCAAAAGTAGTATTGGATGAAGATTCAAAAAGAATTGAGGTAGTAGTACCAGATGATCAACTTTCTCTTGCAATAGGAAGAAGGGGCCAAAACGTTAGATTAGCCAGTCAACTAACTGAGTTTGACATTGACATCATGACTGAAGCCGAAGAATCAGATAGACGACAAGCTGAATTTACAGAAAGATCAAAATTATTTATGGACAATCTAAATGTTGATGAAATGGTAGCACAACTTTTAGTATCTGAAGGTTTTTCAACTTTGGAAGAAGTAGCTTATGTTGAAAAAAGTGAGATTGAAACTATTGAAGGTTTTGATGAATCAACAGCTGAGGAGTTACAAGCTAGAGCTCATGAATGTATTGAAGAAATTAACAATAAAGCGATTAAAGAAGCGAAAGAGTTAGGGGTGGAAGACTCACTTATTGATTTTGAAGGCCTTAGTCCAGAAATGATAAAGGCTTTAGCAGAAGATGGAATAAAAAATATTGAAGAGTTTGCAAAATGCGCTGATTGGGAAATTGCTGGTGGCTTTACTTTAGTTGATGGTAAGAGAACAAAAGATGACGGCATACTTGAAAAATTTGACATTGGTATCAAAGAGGCTAGAAGCTTAATTATGAAAGCAAGGCTACAAATGGGATGGATTTCAAATGAAGACTTTGAAAAAGAAATTTCTGATCAAACATAGAGAATTTTAATAAATATGAACTAAAAAAATTGTAAATATATGAAAAATTTAGATTCAAAAAAAATTTTTTCTAACAAAGATAAGGTTTGTTTCGATAATCAAATGATTAGATTTGTAATCTCTAACAAAGAATTTTTAATTCCTGACTTATATTCATCATTTAAAGGAAAAGAATTTTTTGTTAAGTCGTCAAAAAAAGAACTGAAAAAATTCTCTGAAGGCTTTAACAATGAATACAAAAAGTCATTTAATAAAAATAACGTAGTAGAAATTATTGAAAATATTCTGGTTAAACATATTGTCGGTATCATAAGTCTAGCAAGAAAATCAAAGAAAGTCATAATAGGTATTGATGAAATAAGGTTTTATTTAAAAAAAAATAAAATATATTTGTTGTTACAAGCTAATAATTCGTCTTTCAATAGAGAAGAAAAATTAAGCCTTCCTATTTACCAAAAAATAAAAATAAATTGTTTTACTAAAGAAGAACTTGGTATAGCTTTTGGTAGAAAAAAAATTGCAAATATTGGTTTTTTAAAAAGTTCTTTTATTAATTCGATAATTTCTGATAGTTATAGGCTACAAAGCTTAAGAAATTAATCAATGAATTAAAAAGGTTGTTATTCAATATGACTGAAAACGATAAAAAAAACTCTAATCCGAAAACACTTAGTTTACGTGGTACTGGAGGTTCAGTTAGGATGAATCTTTCTCATGGTAGATCAAAATCAGTTTTAATTGAGACGAAAAGAAAAAAAATAATACTACCAAACAAAAATAAAATCTCAAAAACTGAAAATGAAAATGACATAAGTAAAATTGATTTTAATAAAGAAAATAATAAAAAAGTTTTTTCAGAAGAACAAATTGATAGAAGAAAAAAGGCTATTGAGGCTGCCAGAGAAAGAGAACTTCAAATAAAAGAAGAACAGGAAAAACTTAAAAACAATAAACTTTTAGACAGCGTAGTTAAAGATGATAACAACAAAGTAGAAAAAATTATTGATAAGATACCCGAATTAAAAAATGTTTCTGATGAAAACAATCAAAAAGTTAAAAATAAGCCAGATTACAAATTTGAAAATAAAAACGAAGATATTTCCCCTAATAAAAAATTTAGAAAAGATGAAGAACTAAAAGAAGTAAAACCAAGCAAAGTTTATACTGAAAGAAGGAGATCTGGAAAACTTACTATCAATCAAGCACTCTCAGACCAAGGAGGAAGACAGCGTTCTATTGCATCGCTTAGGAGAAGACAAGAAAAAGTAAAAAGAAGACAAATTACCGAAAATGTTGAGAGAGAAAAAATCATTCGAGAAGTTCAAGTTCCAGATTCAATTACCGTTCAGGAACTAGCAAATAGAATGGCTGAAAGATCTGCATCTGTTGTTAAAACTCTTATGACAAATGGTATAATGGCTACCCAAAATCAACCAATTGATGCCGATACTGCAATATTAATTGTTGAAGAGTTTGGACACAACCCTATTAGGATATCTGCATCTGATGTAGAAGATGCCATTTTAAAATATGATGAAAGTGATGATAATAATAGTTTAGAAGAAAGAGCTCCTATAATAACAGTAATGGGACATGTTGATCATGGCAAAACTTCTTTACTTGATGCAATTAGAAAAACAAACACAACTAATAATGAAGCAGGTGGTATTACTCAACATATAGGAGCTTATCAAGTAAAAAGTGAAAGTGGATCAAAACTTACATTTTTAGATACACCTGGTCACGCTGCCTTTACCTCTATGAGATCTAGGGGAGCACAAGTCACCGACATTATAATATTAGTAGTAGCAGCCGACGATGGTGTTATGCCACAAACAATTGAAGCAATCAACCATGCAAAAGCTGCCAAAGTACCAATAATTGTAGCCATAAATAAATGCGATAAAGAAAACTCTGATCCCAATAGAGTCAGAACAGAATTACTAAAATATGAGATCGTAGTTGAGTCAATGTCTGGTGAAGTTTTGGATGTTGAAGTTTCAGCTACTACTGGAAAAGGAATAGATAATCTTATTGAAAATATAGTTTTGCAATCTGAAATTTTGGAACTTAAATCTAATCCTAAGCGCCTAGCTGAAGGTACGGTAATTGAAGCTAAATTAGATGTTGGCAGAGGACCTGTAGCAACTGTTTTAGTTCAAAAAGGAACTCTAAGAAGAAGTGACATAATTGTAGTTGGGGACCAATGGGGTAAAGTAAGAGCACTTATTAATAGTAATAATTCAAAAGTTGAATATGCAGGACCGTCTGTTCCAGTTGAAGTATTAGGTTTAAATGGAACACCTGAAGCAGGTGACTTGTTAAATGTTGTTTCGTCAGAGACTAAAGCCAGAGAAATTGCAGATTACAGAAAGCAAGTTGTTAAAGACAAAAAAGACGCTTTAGGAAAGGGTAAAACTTTAGATCAAATGATAGCAAAAGCTAAAGCTGATAAGGATATATCAGAACTACCACTAGTAGTTAAAGCAGATGTGCAAGGATCAGCTGAAGCTATTGTCCAGGCTTTAGAAAAAATAAATAATGAAGAAGTAAGAGTTTCAGTTTTACATTCTGGTGTAGGAGCTATAACAGAAAGTGATGTAATATTAGCAGAAGCTTCAAAAGCCTCTGTAATTGGTTTTAATGTTAGAGCAAATGCTTCAGCAAGAGATTGTGCTAACCAAAAAGAGGTTGAGCTAAGGTATTATTCAATAATATACGATTTGGTTGATGATGTAAAAAAAGCAGCATCTGGATTATTAAAACCAGAAGTTAAAGAGACTATACTTGGTTATGCTGAAATTTTAGAGGTATTTAAAGTAAGTAATGCAGGGAAAGTGGCTGGTTGTCTTATTACAGAAGGAAACGCCCTTAGGTCAGCAAAAGTTAGACTTTTAAGAGATAATGTAGTTATTCATGAAGGTAATTTAAAAACCTTAAAAAGATTTAAAGATGAAGTGGATAATGTCCAATCAGGACAAGAATGTGGCATGGCCTTTTCAGACTATGAGGATATTAAAGCAAAAGACGTTATTGAAATTTTTAAAGTGGAAAATATAGCAAGGACTTTTAGTTAAAAAATGAATAACCAGTCAGAAAATTGGCACGGTACTACTATAATTGGAGTATTGAAAAATGGTTCTGTTTCTATAGCAGGAGATGGTCAAGTAACACTTGGACAAACTGTTATTAAAGGGACAGCAAAGAAGGTTCAAAGATTAACACCTGGTGGACTTGAAATAATTGTTGGTTTTGCAGGCTCAACTGCTGATGCATTTTCCTTATTAGAGAGGTTAGAAAGAAAATTAGAAACTTTCCCAGGTAATTTATCAAGGTCAGCAATAGAATTAGCAAAAGACTGGCGAACAGATAAATATTTAAGAAACTTAGAGGCCATGCTTATTGTTACTGATGGTAAAGATTTATTTATAATATCTGGTTCTGGAGATGTATTAGAACCAGAGGGAAACATTGCAGCAGTTGGTTCAGGTGGAAATTATGCTTTAGCTGCGGCTAAAGCAATATATGAAAATAACCTTTCTTCTGAAGTAATATGTAAAAAGGCATTGAAAATAGCTGCTGATATTTGTGTTTATACTAATCACAACATAGTCATAGAAACAATTAAGAAAAAGAAATGACAGATTTAACTCCAAGAGAAATAGTATCAGAACTTGATAAATTTATAATTGGGCAAAATTCAGCTAAAAAGGCAGTGGCGATTGCTCTAAGAAGTAGGTGGAGACGAAAAAAAGTAAACAGCCCATTAAGAGAAGAAATATTTCCCAAAAATATTCTTATGATTGGACCAACAGGTGTTGGAAAAACAGAAATTTCCCGTCGTCTTTCTAAACTTGCTTCAGCACCTTTTCTGAAAGTAGAAGCAACAAAATTTACCGAAGTTGGTTATGTAGGACGAGATGTTGATCAAATAGTCAGAGACCTTATTGATAGTTCTATAGTGATGACAAAAGATAAAATGAGAAAAGAAGTGGAAACAATTGCACATGCTGAAGCTGAGAAAAGAGTAATTAAAGCATTAACGGGAGAAGATGCTCGTCCTCAAACTATAGACATGTTTAAAAAAAAACTAAGGGATGGTCTATTAGATGATAAAGAGATAGAGCTTGATATTGAAGAATCAAATAACCCACTTTCAATGTTTGAGATACCAGGTCAACCAGGTTCAAATATAGGAATGATGAATCTTAATGACATTTTTGGAAAAGCTCTTGGGAAAAAGACAAAAAAAATAAAAATAAAAATATCAGAGAGTTATAAAGTTTTAATAAAAGAAGAAGCTGATAAATTATTGGACGAAGAAAAAATAGTAAGAAATGCTGTTTCATCTGTAGAAGAAAATGGAATTATCTTTTTAGACGAAATTGATAAAATTTGTGCAAGAGCCGATACTAAAACAGCAGATGTAAGTAGAGAAGGGGTTCAAAGAGATTTACTTCCCTTAATTGAAGGTACAACAGTTTCTACCAAATATGGGCCAGTTAAAACAGACCATATATTATTTATTGCATCAGGTGCTTTCCATGTGGTAAAACCCAGCGATTTGTTACCAGAGTTGCAAGGAAGACTACCAGTTAGAGTTGAATTGCAAGCACTAAGTGAGAACGATTTCATAAATATATTGACAGAAACGGAAAACTCTTTGACAAAACAATATTCAGCCTTAATGAAAACTGAAGGAATTACATTGAATTTTAAAGATAGCGGAATCAAAGCCCTAGCAAAGATAGCTGCAGAAATAAATGCTTCAATAGAAAATATTGGGGCAAGACGTCTTTATACTATTCTTGAAAAAGTGTTTGAAGATTTAAGTTTTTCTGCACCTGATAACAGTGAAAAAGTGGTTATTATTGACAAAGATTTCGTTAACAACAATCTAGACAAATTTGTAAAGTCAAGTGATGTAAGTAGATACGTTCTATAAATCTTTATTTTTTTTTAAATATATATAAAAGGCTCCTTCACCACCATGGTTAATATGAGATGAAACTATCCCCAGTATTTTTGTTCTCATATCTGATTCATATAACCACGATTTTAACGATTTTCTAATAATCCCAACCTGACTTCCATTTTCAAAAAAGTTTGTCCTCGTAGATTTACCTTTTCCTGTAATTATTAATAACAATCTTTTGCCAATCAAATAATTACATCTTATGAATTCAATTGATTTTTTTTTTGCTAAGGTAGTATTCATTCCGTGTAAATCTAGAATAAATTCAGGTTGTAATTTACCTCTTTTCAAAAGATTTAACTTATTTTTATCTATCCTAATGTCTTGTAGGTTTGTATCTCTGAAATATTTTTTTTCGTCTATTTTTTTTATAACTTTTTCTTTTTGAACAAGTAAATTCCGTTCAATATTTAATTTTCCATGAAAGTTAGTTTCATTTGTATTAAAGAAATATTTATTTTTAATATGATTATTGTTTCTAGAATCTAACGTCTTAGTTAAAGCCACCCAATACTTTTTATCTTCATCTGACAGTTTTTTTTTAATAAACAAAAAATTAACCTTTTTATTGTCTATTCGGTTTTTGTCAAATACCAAATTGGAACATCTGAATTCATTTTTCTAGTAAAAGTCCAAATATCTTTTTGTTTTTTTACTTTATCAGATCCACCTTCGACAATTTTATTGTTTTTGTCTTTTATACTATATGTAATATCACATTGAAAAATCATAGTTATGTTAGCTTCGAGATTTTTTTTATTCAGTTTGACATCTTTTATTCTAATATCACGAACACCTCCAAACTCGGCTTCAACCTGAAAACCTTTTTGATTTCTGTCATCAATTACGTCTTTGAATGCTGTAAAAACTTCCTTAGAAGAAAGTTTTTTTATTTTATTCAAGTCACCGTTTTCAAAAGCCATAAGAATTTCTTCATAAGCTAATTTTGCACCAGATACAAAATTAGATACTAGCCAACCATCCTCTAATTTTTTTAGTTCTAATAAAATTTTAAATTGTTCTGAACTTTCATCAACATAATCAGCTATATCTTCATCTACAATGCTAGATTTTAAATCTATTATTTTATCACCACTATTCGTATTTGTTTTTGAAGATTTTGTTTTTTCATCAACATTTTTATTTACTTTTTCAAAACCTTGTCTAGAACCCAAAACAGATTTCAATCTCCAAAACAAAAAAAACGCTACGGCTGCAAGAACTATTATCTGAACCATTGATATATACCTTTCGAACGAATTAGTAAGTATTTATTGATTTATATACTTTTTTTTTAAGATCAATGTTTAATTTATAATTTATCTTATTTTGCAATATTTTTTTATAATTTAGAATTTAATTTACTAAATAAGTTTTTATGAAAATTACCCCAAGAATTTTCAGAATCTATCTCTTTTAAAAATTTTAAATGTTTGTCGATTACTCCTTCATTTAATCTTGGCTTAAGTTTATTCTGTCTTATAAAATGCTCAATTTTATTTCGACTTTTTTCTTTTTCATAGTTTGTATAATCTTTATTGAGGTTTAAAATCGGCTGTTTACCACCCAGTATTTCCAAATACACTTCGCTCAACAAGTGACAATCAATCAGTGCACCGTGTCCATTTTCCACTCTTTTTTTAATATCTATATTAAATTTTTTACACAAAGAATCTAGTGAAACGGATGATCCAGGATATTTGGATCTTGCGATTTTTAGTGTATCAATTACTTCATTGTTTATATCACCTACTCCAATTTCATTAAGTTCATAATTTAAGAATTTTAAATCAAATTCTGCATTATGAATTACTAAACAATCATCTTTTATAAAATCTAGGAATTTTTTGTAGATTTCCCTAAATTTTGGTTTATCTTTTACTTTTTCATTTGAAATATTATGTATTTTTTGACTAGCTTCGGGTATTTCTCTTTCTGGATTTATAAAAAAATGGAAATTTTTTTCAGTTTTTATATGGTCTATTAATTCGATAGCTGCAATTTCAATTATTTTATGGCCCTCTAATGGATCTAAACCTGTGGTTTCTGTATCTAAAACTATTTCTCTAATCATTAGATTTTCTCATTTTTTTTATAATATTAATAACCTGTTTTTCAACTTGTTGCATATTTTTATCAGTATCAATTACAAAGTCTGCTTTTTTATTTTTTTTATTTACTGGTATTTGCTTGGAAAGCAAATAATTAATCTTACTTGTATCAAAATCATCTCTTTTTTTTAATCTTTTTATTTGATTTTTTTCTGAACAAAAAACAGTAATTACATAATCCAACCAAATTTGTGCTTTTGTTTCATATAGAAGCGGTATGTCAAAAATTAAAATTTTTTCTCTCTCGTTTTTTTTAATAAATTTCTTTCTACTTTTTATTAAAAGTGGGTGAATTATTTTTTCAATCAATTTCAAATCAATTTTTTTTTCCCTTAGTAAGTAAGAAACTTTTTTTCTATTAATCTCCACTTTATCTTGTAATTCTGGATAAATTGAAATAATTGCATTGTACCCTTCTTTTCCTTTTTTATATAAAGTATGAACCTCAGAATCTGCATCCCATACTTTAATGTTATTGTTTCTAAAAATAGATGAAACCGTGGATTTTCCCATCCCTATAGAACCGGTTATCCCTATTTTAATAGTCAAGTTTTAACTCTTGATAGAATCTTCAATTATTTTTCTCAATTCATTTGTATAAGTAGGTTTATTTTTAAACCAATTTTGGAAACCACTTTTTGCTTGATATATAAGCATGTCTAAACCATTTATAGCTCTCATATTTTCTTTTTCAGCTTGTTTCATAAAAGATGTTTTCAACGGATTATAAATCAGATCAATAGCTATTCCACCCTTTTTTACACCCTTTAAACTTAAGTTAAAATGTTCTGATCCTAAATTACCTAATGAAGTGGTGTTGACAATTGTTGTTATTTCATTAAGTGAAATTGAAAATTCAGACCAGTTATAAATTTTTATTTTTGATGATAAATCATTTTTAATTTTCATTGCTTTGTCAATATTTCTATTGATTATTCTAATTTCTTGGATATTTTGTTTCAAAAAAACAGATGTAACTGCCCTAGACGCTCCACCAGCACCAATTATAAGCACTTTTTCTTTTTTAAAATTATAATTAGGAAAATTTTTTATTAAAGATTGGAAAAAACCATATGTATCTGTATTATCAGCAATAATTTTTCCATTTTTGAAATATATTGTATTTGCTGCACCAATAACTTTTGCAGAATCTTTTATTTCATCAACAAAATTTAAGATATTTTCTTTATGTGGTATGGTTACGTTTAAACCACTAAAATTTAATTCTTTCATATAAAATAATTTTTTTTCTAATTCAAAACTTTTTACTCTTATAGGAATATAAAAACAATTAATTTGATTTTTATTTATCCAATATTGGTGTATTAATGGTGATCTTGTATGATTAATTGGATCACCGATAACACCTGCTATTTTTAACTCTAATTTATCTTTATGCATGTTTTAACTTTTATCTTTTCCACAAAAAAATCAACAAATTTAAAAAACTTTTGTTTATCCATATTATTTAAACATACTTATTATAATTGTATATCTGTTAATTAAGTTAATCACATATGTGAATATTTTTAAAATATGTTTTTTTTCAATAATTTATTTTTCTGATATTGTTAATAAGTATTTAATTTTTTTTTTCCACATAATAAAGTAGTACTACTTACTAATACTATTTATATATATATTATGAATTATAATAATAAAAAATTGTTAAAAACTTTACAGGGTCATAAATTCAATACACCTCCTGTTTGGTTAATGCGTCAAGCAGGAAGATATCTACCAGAATACAGAGAAGTAAGAAAACAAGCGGGTAGTTTTTTAGATTTATGTTACAATCCAACTTTGACTACAGAGGTTACATTACAGCCATTAAGAAGATTTAATTTAGATGGTGCTATACTATTCGCTGACATTCTTTTAATTCCAAATGCACTTGGTCAACATCTGGAATTTAAAGAAGGAATTGGGCCTATTTTAGAACCACTTAAAAACAATGAAGATATTGAAAATTTGAGAAATACTGAAGATATTCACAGTACTTTAGAGCCAGTTTATGAAGCAGTAACTAATATTAGATCAAAATTAGAAAGTAATATTACTTTTATTGGTTTTGCCGGATCTCCATGGACAGTTGCTACTTATATGATAGAAGGCAAAGGATCCAAAGATCATATTAAAACAAAAATATTTATGTTAAACTATCCACAGGTTTTTAAAAAATTAATAGTAAAAATACAGGACGCTACTATAGAATATTTATCTAAACAAATAGAAGGCGGAGTTGATGTTATAAAATTATTTGATAGTTGGGCAAACTCATTACCTGCAACTTATATTGAAAAATATTCATTGGAACCAATGGAAGTTATTGCTAAAGAAATAAAAAAAAGATTTCCCAATATACCTGTTATCGTTTTCCCACGTGGGGTTGGTCCAATGTATAAGAAATTCGCAATGGTCAAAGAGTTTGATTGTGTTGCTGTAGATTCAAGTATAGATTTAGATTGGGCAAAAAAAAATATACAAAAAGAAATAGTAATACAGGGTAATTTAGACCCAGCTTATTTAATTTCAGGAGGAAAAGAATTAGTTGAAGGTACATTAAATATTGTAAAGAAGTTTTCCTCTTCAGGTCATATTTTCAATCTTGGACACGGTATAACACCTGATGCAAAGATCCATAACGTAGAATTATTATTGAAAACTATAAAAGAAAAAAATTAAATTGACTTTAGGTAATCTTTGATATTATTTAATGATACGGTATTCTCCGTATATTCACCCAATTTAAATTAATGGACTTAATATGGTCGATTTAAATCAGATTGATCTTAAAAATATAAAAGAACTTTCATTATCAGAACTCAAGTCTCAGTCGCCTGCAAATTTATTAAAGTTTGCAGAAAAAATTGAAATAGATAATGCTTCGACAATGAGAAAAGGTGATATGATGTTTGCTATATTAAAAGAAATGGCAGAAAATGGAGTTGAAATATACGGTGATGGAGTATTAGAGGTTGTTCAAGACGGCTTTGGTTTCTTAAGGTCAACAGATGCAAATTATCTTCCTGGTCCCGATGATATATATGTAAGCCCTTCTCAAATAAAAAAATTTTCATTGAGGACTGGTGACACTCTTGAAGGAGCAATCTGTGCGCCAAAAGATAATGAAAGATATTTTGGTTTAGTTACTGTGAAAGCAATAAATTTTGCTCAACCTGAAAAAGCAAAACATAAAATTCACTTTGACAATTTAACACCCCTTTATCCAGATGAAAGATTCAAATTGGAAATAGAAGACCCCACAATTAAAGATCAATCTGCTAGGGTTATTGATTTAATTGCTCCTATTGGTAAAGGTCAGAGATCCTTAATAGTAGCTCCTCCTAGAACAGGAAAAACTGTTATACTTCAAAACATTGCGCATGCTATTGAGAAAAATCAACCAGATAGCTATCTAATAGTTCTCTTAGTAGATGAAAGACCAGAAGAAGTGACAGATATGCAAAGATCGGTTAAGGGAGAGGTAATATCCTCAACCTTTGATGAACCAGCTACAAGGCACGTTGCTGTAGCAGAAATGGTTATAGAAAAAGCAAAAAGATTAGTAGAACACAAAAGAGATGTAGTCATATTATTAGATTCCATAACTAGATTGGGTAGAGCATATAATACTGTAGTACCCTCTTCTGGAAAAGTCCTTACTGGTGGTGTGGATGCAAATGCTCTCCAAAGACCAAAAAGGTTTTTTGGAGCAGCCAGAAATATTGAAGAAGGTGGTTCACTTACAATTATTGCAACAGCTCTCATTGATACTGGTAGCAGAATGGATGAGGTTATTTTTGAAGAATTTAAAGGAACAGGTAACTCTGAATTAGTATTAGATAGAAAAGTTGCTGATAAAAGAGTTTTTCCTGCCATTGATTTGTTAAAATCAGGGACAAGAAAAGAAGAATTATTAGTAGAAAAAGCAGAACTAACAAAAGTTTTCGTTTTAAGAAGAATATTAAACCCTATGGGAACAACTGACGCAATAGAATTCCTTTTAAGTAAATTGAAACAGACCAAAACAAATTCAGAGTTTTTTGATTCTATGAACAATTGATAGAAATGAAAAAAACAATTTTTGCTCTTTCTACCCCTGAAAGTGTATCAGCAATAGCTGTTATTAGAATATCTGGACCTGATACCCTTAATGCTCTAGGTTTGTTATGTCGTTGTAATGTAACAAGTTTTAAAAAAAAAAGAACCTTATCTTTAAAAAAAATATATTCATCCGACAATTCCTTATTAGATGAGGCTTTAGTGGTATCTTTTGAGGAAAATAAAAGTTTTACTAATGAACAAATGGCAGAACTGCATATTCACGGTAGCATAATAGTAATTAAGACAGTGATGGAAACACTTAGTAAAATGTCTTTTTTAAGACAAGCATTTCCTGGGGAGTTTACTCAAAGAGCTCTTGAAAACAATAAACTTAACTTGACACAGGTAGAGGGTTTATCAGACCTTTTGCAAGCAGAAACTGAGTATCAACAGAAGCAAGCGTTAGATACTTATACTGGTAAAACAAATAAAAAAATAATTAAATGGAAAAACGATGTTTTAAAAATTTTATCTCTAATAGAAGCAAATATAGATTTCTATGAAGATGTAGATGATACCGACATAATAAAAAAAGCTACTAAATCAATACTTTGCTTAGAAAAAGATCTTATAAAAGAAAAAAAAGGTTTTAAATTTTCTGAATCTCTTAGGTCTGGATTTATTGTATCAATTGTTGGTAAACCTAATTCAGGTAAATCCACTTTAATAAATAAGTTAGCAAAGAGGGATGTGGCTATTACTTCTAGAATATCTGGAACTACTAGAGACATTATAGAACTTAGGTATAACTTAGATGGAATCCCTATTGTTTTCTTAGACACTGCTGGAATTAGAAAATCAAAAAATACAATAGAAAAGATTGGTATTTCTAATTCCCTAAAAAAAGCAAACAAGTCTCATTTGAGAGTTATACTTTCTGAGAACATAGAAGAAGTTCTTTCTTTAGGGCTTAAAAAATCTTCTTTAGATATAGTTTTAAGACCTAAGGGAGATTTGAAAGGATCAGAACCTAGTATATCTGGAAAAACTGGCAAAGGTATCGAAAATTTGTTACAACAAATAAAAGAAAAACTTTATTCAAAAAAAATAACTTCAACTGTGATAAATAGAACCAGACATTTAGAGAGAGTTAATGTTTGTATTAATAATATTAACAATATAAAAGAGCTGGTATCCAGAGACATAATTGAATTGGAATTGCTCGCAAATGAATTGCGGGGTATAATCCTTAATATTGATGGTTTGTTGGGTTTGATAGATACAGAAAGCATGCTTGGAGAAATATTTTCAAATTTTTGTATTGGTAAGTAAAATTAGAATTTGAGGTTTCACGTGAAACAAAGTTATGAGATTATAGTCATAGGTGGGGGGCACGCAGGAACAGAAGCTTCTCATATGAGTGCAGTTCTTGGTGCCAATACACTTTTAATCACTAATGATCAAAAAAAGATAGGAGAAATGTCTTGCAACCCTGCAATTGGTGGGCTCGGTAAAGGACATCTTGTAAGAGAGATCGATGCGATAGGCGGAATTATGTCTTTAGCTGCTGATTTCGCAGGTATACAGTTTAGGCTCTTAAACAGAAGCAAGGGACCTGCTGTGCAAGGCCCAAGGTCTCAAATAGATAGAGAACATTACAAAAATTTTGTCTATAATAAGCTTACAAAACTAAAAAATCTTAATATTTTATCTGAAGAAGTTTCAGGGCTTATTATAGATGCTAAAAAAATAAAAGGGGTAGTACTCTCTAATAATAAAAGACTGTATGCCAAGTCAGTTATTTTAACTACTGGCACTTTCTTAAATGGTATCATTCATATTGGCAATAAATCTTTTTCTGGGGGAAGAAAGGGTGATAATGCATCTATAAGTTTAGCCAATAGTTTATATGATTTAAATTTAACTATGGGAAGGTTGAAAACAGGAACTCCCCCAAGACTTGATGCTAAAACTATTAACTGGAATATACTTGAAAAACAGAAGGCTGACAGTGACCCAGTGTTTTTTTCTTTTTTGACAAGGAAAATTAACCTAAAACAAATAGATTGTCATATAACATATACAAATCAAAAAACTCATGAAATTATAAATGAAAATCTGCAAAAATCAGCAATTTTCAACGGCAATATTTCATCAAAAGGACCTAGGTATTGTCCATCAATAGAGGATAAGGTTCATCGTTTTTCTGATAAAGATAGGCATCAAATTTTTCTAGAGCCTGAGGGTTTAATTTCAAATATAATTTACCCAAACGGCATCTCCACATCTTTACCTGAAAGCACACAATTGGAATTGTTGTCGACCATTAAAGGTTTAGAAAATGTTAGGATTGTACAACCTGGATACGCTATTGAGTATGATTATATAGACCCAAGATGCCTTAAACAATCTTTAGAATTAAAAAAAATTCAAAACTTTTTCCTTGCAGGACAAATAAATGGAACCACTGGATATGAAGAAGCAGCTGCGCAAGGTTTGATTGCAGGAATAAATGCTTATCGTTCTTTGAAAAAACAAGAACCTTTTATTATTGGAAGAGATCAAGGTTATATAGGTGTTTTAATAGATGATCTTACAACAAAAGGAGTGTTAGAGCCATATAGAATGTTCACTTCAAGAGCTGAATATAGGTTGTCATTAAGGGCAGATAACGCAGATGCGAGATTAACAAAATTAGCCTTTGAATTGGGAACAATTGATAACACTAGGAAAAAAAACTTTCAAAGAAAAATGAATGAGATTGAGATAGCGTCAAAACTTCTGAAGTCTTATAAAATATCACCAAATCAAGCAGAAAAAGTTGGTATAAAGGTAAAAAAGGATGGCCAAAAGAGGACAGCTTTTGATTTTTTGGGTCAATCACATGATAACATTAATAAATTAACAAAACTTCTCCCTGAAATAAAGCGTATTAGGTTAAAAACCTTACTTCAGTTATCTAATATTGCAAAATATGAAGTCTACATTAGTAGGCAAATGGTAGAAATAGAAGAATTTAAGAAATATGAATCCATAAAAATACCCAAAGATATTGATTATAAGAAGATCAAAGGACTATCCAATGAAGCTCTTTCAAAGCTTGAATTGGTAAGGCCTCTTAACTTATTACACGCTTCTAGAATAGAAGGAATTACTCCAGCATCTATGACTCTAATCAATCTTTATCTTAAAAGAAACCGGTTAGTGATAAAAGAGAGAAATGCAAAAAAAACAGCTTAATTATGATGTTCTTTTAAATAAAATCGGTGTTTCACGTGGAACATGTGATTTATTGTGCGTTTATTTTGATATGCTTAAATTTTGGAACAAAAAAATCAATCTAGTTTCAAGAAAGTCTATAGAAAAATCTTGGGAAAGACATTTCCTAGATAGTGCTCAACTTTGGTTGCATTTGCCTTATAAAGCAAGAAAATGGTTGGATTTTGGTTCAGGAGCGGGTTTTCCAGCTCTTGTTTTAGCTATTATTTCAAGAGAACTTAAGCCAGAGTTAAAATTTATATTGGTAGAAAAAAACAAAAAAAAAGCAGGCTTTTTATTAGAAATTGTAAAAAAAATTGGCCTAAATGTTGATATATTTCCAAAAAATGTTGAATTAATTAAACCACAGAAAGCGGATGTCATATCTTCTAGAGCATTTGGCAAATTAGATCACCTTCTTAAAATAGCATACATACATCAAAATAAATGTACAATATCACTATTTCCAAAGGGAGTTAGTTTTTATGAAGAATTAAAATTATCCAAAAAAAATTGGGATTATGAATTGGAAAAAATTATAAACATTATAGATCAAAATTCATTTATCCTAAAAATAAGGAACATTGCTTGTGCAAATAAAAGATTTGAAAAAAAATAAAGTCCCTACCTTTATCTCTGTTGTAAATCAAAAAGGTGGTGTTGGTAAAACAACTACTGTTTTAAACCTTGCTACTAGTGTTGCTGCTTCTGGAAAAAAAGTCTTAATTTTAGATTTAGATGCTCAAGGGAATGCATCAACTGGTCTAGGTATTCTTTCAGATGAACGAAAATTAAGTACTTATGACTTTCTTATGTCAAATGAAAATATCAACAACATAATTAAAAATACAAGCATAGAAAACCTGTATATTATTCCTGCTAGTCAAGATCTTTCTTCTATAGACATGGATTTAGCAGAAATGGAAAAAAGGGCGACAAGATTAAAAAATATATTTAAAAAAAATAATATAACTGAAATCAACTTTGACTATATATTTATGGATTGTCCTCCAGCATTAAATATGCTCACTGTAAATTCTTTGGCATTAGCAAATTTTGTTATAATTCCCTTACAAACTGAATTTTTCGCGCTGGAGGGACTTTCACAATTGATGATAACAATAAAACAAATTAGAAAAACGCTTAATCAAGAACTAAAAATATTAGGCATATTATTAACTATGTATGATAGAAGAAATAACCTTTCTTTACAAATAGAAGAAGATGTAAGGTCTACATTAAATGATTTAGTCTTTAACACTGTTATTCCTAGGAATATAAAATTGAGTGAGGCACCATCTTTTTCTATGCCAGGTGTTATTTATGATCAAAGATGTCTAGGATCAATTGCATATCAAAAACTTACTGCTGAATTTTTTATAAGAGAGAAAAAATATTTTCTGAAAGGAGAGATCTAAGTTGAAAAAAAAGAAAGCATTAGGAAGAGGTTTATCATCTTTTATTTCAGAAGATGAGTTTATAAATAGTGGTGAGAATAATATAAAAACTGATCAACTATATTTACCAATTGAATATATAAAACCTAATCCTGATCAACCGAGAAAATTGTTTGATACTGATGAACTAAAGGAGTTAGCGAGCACCATCAATCAAAAAGGAATATTACAACCACTTATAGTCACTCAAAAAAATAATAAACACTATGAAATTGTTGCAGGTGAAAGGAGGTGGCGTGCAGCACAATTAGCACAGATTCATGAAATACCTGTGATTATAAAGTCTCTTAGCGATAAAGAAATAATCGAAATAGCAATTATAGAAAATGTACAAAGGTCAGAATTAAAGCCACTAGAAGAGGCGGAAGGGTATTTAAAATTAGTTAATGATTATAGTTATAGCCATGAAAAAGTTTCAAAATTAGTAGGAAAATCAAGACCTTATGTTTCAAATTCAATTAGAATACTTTCTCTGCCAATAGAAGTAAAGAAACTTATAAAGAAAGGCTTTCTTACTTCCGGGCATGCAAGGGCATTATTAAATTGTAATGATGCAGTTACCCTTTCTAATCTAATTGTTAAAAAAGGCTTATCTGTAAGACAAACTGAGCTTTTAGCAAAACGTGATAAAATTGAAATTGCAAATAAGAAAGCCGTACCAATAAAAAAAGACCTTGATACCAAGCTTTTGGAAGATGAGTTAACAGCACATTTAAAATTTAAGGTAAATATTCATGCTGATAAGAAGAAAAATAAAGGTAAAATTAATATTCAATATAATGATAATGAGGAATTGCAAACAATATGCGAAATCTTAAAAAAACCGTTTTAGGTTAAAAGTTCGTTTACTATTTTATTTAAAACTAACTTTCCTTTTGATAATAAATGTAAATTTTTGTTTTTTAAACTTATGAATTTAGACTTTTTTAGATAGTCTATTTTATCAATATTTAAACTAATATCAGTTTTTTTTTGAATATTATTTAAGTTGATTCCTTCTCTTGTCCTCAATCCCATCATTATTAATTCTTCAAATTGTTCTAACCTTGAAATTTCTTTTAATTTCTGAATAGGGTTTTTACTCGTTAGTGATTTTTCCAACCAATTTTCAGGATTCATTATATTTTTATAAGAGAATCTAGACCTTTTATATTCAAAACGTCCATGGGCTCCAGGACCAATACCTATAAAATTACCACATCTCCAATAATTTAAATTATGGACACATTCAAATTTATTTTTTGCAAAATTTGATATTTCATAAGAATTAAAATTCTTTTTTTTACACAATTTATTAGTTGTAATAAAAAATCTTCTTGATAATCCTTGACTGGGTAACCCCTTAAGTTTACCCGCATTATAAAGATTTTTAAAGGCAGTACCTTTTTCAATAGTCAGTTGATATAGGGATAAGTGTTGACTTTCTAATGATAATGCAAATTCGAGTTCTTTTTCCCATTCACTTAAATTTTGAAATTGCCTACCGTAAATTAAATCAAAATTCACGTTATAAAATGAACTTTTAGCTATATCAATTGCCTTTATTGCGTCATTCGCACTATGTTTTCTTCCTAACCGTTTAAGATCATTATCATTAAAAGATTGAACTCCTATTGATATTCTATTTACGCCAATTGAAGAAAAATCTTTAAATTTTCTTTTTTCTACTGTACTAGGGTTTGCTTCTAAAGATATCTCTATATCATCAGAGAGCATAAAATCTTTATAAAGTTTTTCTAAAATTATTGAAATGGATTTTGGATTCATTAAACTTGGTGTACCACCTCCAAAATAAACTGATTGAATTTTCGAATGTGGTAATTTTTTTTTCCAGTTTTCAATATTTTTTAAATATCCTAGTAACCACTGTCTATGATCAATTTCATTTCTAACGTAACTGTTGAAGTCACAATAAGGACATTTTGATTCACAAAATGGCCAATGAAAATATATGGATATATTCTTGAATTCCATTAATTATTATAATCGTTGTAAAAAGAAATAAATTTTTTTAGAGCTTTATTTCTATGACTAATTTTATTTTTTTCCAAATCAGACATTTCTCCAAAAGTTTTATTATATCCGTCAGGAATAAAAATTGGATCATATCCATGGCCACCGATTCCTCTCATTGGCCAAGTAATTTTTCCTGAAGCCCTTCCTTCAAAAATTTTTTCGTTTCCATTAGGAAAAGTAAGAACAAGTGTACAAACAAATTTAGCAGTAAATGGCTCTTTTTGTTTTGATTTTAAAAGTTCATTCCAGACTCTATTCATAGCTTGATTAAAATCTCTACCATTCTTGGTGTATGCCCAGTCAGCAGTATAAACACCTGGTTGGTTCCCAAGAGCATGAACTTCTAAGCCACTATCATCTCCTAAACATGGAAGTTTACTTTTATTACATGAGGTTCTTGATTTTAACCGTGCATTTCCAATGAAAGTATCCTCTGTTTCCTTTGGTTCATCAAGATTTAGATCTTTAGATGATAAAATTAAAAGATCTAAATCCTTTAAAATTTGTTTAAACTCTTCTAACTTGCCATTATTATGTGTAGCAATGAGAAGTTTATTATCGGGAAAATTAATCACTTTTTATTGCCTTACTTTGAAAATCTATAAGTTTTTCAATACCACTTTTTGAAAGATCAAATAATTTTTCAAAATCTTTATAAGAAAAGGGATCTTTTTCTGCTGAAACTTGTATTTCAATAATCTCATTTTTTTGATTTAAAACAAAGTTTGCATCTGTTTTTACATTTGAATCTTCTTCATAATCTAAATCTAGAATAGGTTCATCATTATAAATCCCACAAGATATTGCAGCTACTTGATTTATTATAGGGTTTTCATCAATTATTTGGTTCTTAACTAAATGGTCAGAAGCTAATTTAAGCGCTATCCAACCTCCAGTTATAGCTGCACACCTAGTTCCTCCATCAGCTTGTATAACATCACAATCAATTATTATTTGCCTTTCTCCTAGTAATAAACGATCAACACAGGTTCTTAGTGATCTTCCAATAAGCCTTTGTATTTCTAAGGTTCTCCCACCTTGTTTTCCTCTAGATGATTCTCTTTTCATACGGCTGTTAGTTGACCTTGGTAACATACCATATTCAGCAGTTACCCAGCCAAGACCTGTTTTTCTAATAAAATGTGGCACATTTTCATCTATAGTTGCTGTACAGATTATTTCAGTATTACCACATTTAATATTACAAGATCCTTCAGCATTTTTAATTATATCTGTTTTTATTGATACAGGCCTTATTTGATTGATATTTCTTTTTGATGGTCGCATAATTTAAATACTCTTAAATATTTTAATTTAAAATATATTAGTTCATAGATATAATAAGTTTGATAAATTTAAAATGAAAAAAAAAACACAAATAGAAAAACTTACTGATAGAAGCAGGGAAATCTTCAGATGTTTAGTTGAAACCTATTTAAGTACTGGAGAGCCTGTTGGTTCTAGGACACTAGCTAAAAATTTAAAAAATAATCTTTCTCCTTCAACTATAAGAAATATTATGCAAGACCTTGAGGAGTCGGGTTTGTTAGGTAGCATACATATATCATCTGGAAGAATACCAACGCATTCTGGATTAAGACTTTTTGTTGACGGATTATTAGAAGTTTCTGATATGACAAAAGAGACAAGAGAAGAGTTAGAAGGATCTATAAAAGGGGGGGATAATGAAATTCATCCTATATTAGACAGAGTGGGGTCTATTCTATCAGGATTAACATCTGGAGCTAGTTTGGTATTAGCTCCTAAAATTGACACTTCTATTAAACATATTGAATTTGTTTCTTTATCCCCCAAAAGAGCTTTAGTTGTTTTGGTTACTACAGATGGTCAGGTGGAAAATCGTTTTTTTACACCCCCTATTGGTTTAAATTCCTCTATTATGCAGGAAGCTGGTAATTTTTTAAACTCTATATTATCAGGGAATACTATTTCGGAGATTAGAAAAATAATAACAGAAGAAATTGAAAAAAATCAGAGTCATTTGGACAAAATTACACATAAACTTATAGATTCTGGAATAGCATCTTGGGCACCAGACGTTATTAATGGAAGAGATAGATTAATAATCAGAGGAAGATCAAATTTAATAGGTGATTTAGAAAATCAAGAGGAAATCGAGAAAATTAGAATTCTTTTTGATGATCTTGAAAAAAAGAAAGATTTAGAACAGTTATTAGATTTAACAGAAGAAGGTGACGGAGTAAGAGTTTTTATTGGGTCTGAGAATAAATTATTTTCATTATCAGAATCATCACTAGTCTTCTCGCCATACATGAATGATAAAAGCAAGATAATTGGCGCTGTTGGTGTTATTGGTCCAACAAGACTTAACTATGGACGGATAGTTCCAATTGTTGATTATACAGCTCAACTTATTGGTAAAATGATTTCGGACAGAAAAGCTTAATCTTAATAAATTATAAATTTTTATTTTACAATCACAACATTAATTTTATTTTTAAAACCTAATTTTTTAAAAAAATTAATAAAATAATATTAAAAAAATATAAAATGAATACTCAAAAAAACATTACTCCTCTGATGGAACAATATATGGAGATTAAAAAAAATCATTCAGATTCGTTACTTTTTTTTAGAATGGGAGATTTTTATGAACTATTTTTTGAAGATGCTTATCTCGCTAGTGATATTTTAAATATTACTCTTACCAAAAGAGGTAAGCTATATGGAAAAGATATACCCATGTGTGGTGTTCCCCACCATTCTTCTGAAAAGTATATGGAGTTACTTATAAAAAAAGGCATTAATATTGCGATTTGTGAACAAACCGAAACACCAGATCAAGCAAAAAAAAGAGGTTATAAAGCAATTGTAAATCGTGAAGTAGTAAGAATAATTACTCCAGGTACAATTTTAGAAGATAATTTAATTGGATTGAAAACAAACAATTTTCTTTTGTCTGTTAATGATGTGAGAGGTGATATATCAACTAGTTGGGTTGATATTTCAACTGGCAAAGTATCAACATTATCCACAACAATAGAGAAAGTTTCCTCTGTAATAGCTAGAATAAATCCAAGTGAAGTAATAGTTTCTAATTCATACGTTGAAAAAACAAAAATAAATCTTGATAAAAATGATTTTAAATTGAGTATTTTATCGGATACAAGTTTTAACTCTATAAATTCCAAACAAAAACTTCTTCGTCATTATGGTATAAAAAGTTTAAGAAGTTTTGGAGATTTTACGCATTCAATGATTGGTTCGCTTGGAGCTATTTTAGATTATGTTGAAATCACTAAAATAGGAAGCAATCTCCGCTTAAAGCGACCTTTTGTAGAGAAAAAAAGGTCTATATTAGAAATTGATGAAAACACTAGGAGAAATTTAGAAATTAATAATTCTTTAACTGGTGATAAGAAAAGTTCATTATTAAGTATATTAAATAAAACGTGTACTAATTTTGGATATAGGTTGTTAGAACATCGTTTGAATGCCCCACTTACAGATTTCAAACTTATAAATAGAAGATTATTAATAACAAAGTTTTTTTATGAAAACCCCACTTTATCTATTCAACTAAAAGAAATTTTAAAATTATGTCCCGACTTTGAAAGAGCTTTATCCAGACTTGCTTTTTATAAAAATAGTTTCCAGGATCTTATTACAATCAAGGAAGGTATAAAAACGTCATTAAGAATAAAAAAATTTTTTAATGAAAAAAGTATAAATTTAACTTATCCCATTAAATTAATTGAGATCCTAAATTCATTAAGTGATTTTAAAAAAATTGATAATATATTGGATAATGCGCTTTCTGAGAAAAGCTATCAAATTGGTGATCAATTAAGTCAAATTAATTATGGTTATAGTGCAGAATTAGATCAATTAAGAGATATTTTATTAAAAAGTGAGAAATACATATCTGATCTTGAAAGTAGTTTAATTAAAGAAACTAAAATTTCGAGTTTAAAAATAAAAAAAAATAATGTTCTTGGATATTTTATTGAAGTGACTTCAAGAAATGCAGATAACATCTTAAAAGACAAGAATAGCCATTTATTTTATCATAGACAAACTACTGCAAATACTTATCGATTTACAAATAATGAATTGATTTCAATTGAAAACAAAATAAATACAGCAAGTATTAAAATAAGTGAATTAGAATATAAAATTTATGATGATTTAAAAAAACTCTTCTTAGATTTTGAATATGAGATTAGACTGTCAGCAGACTCAATCGGTGAGTTAGATTTTTATTTAAGTCTAGGATTTGTTTCAAGAGAAGAAAATTGGGTAAAACCAATAATAACAAAAAGTAATGAACTGTTTATTGTACAAGGTAGACATCCAATTGTTGAAAAAAATGTTAATCAAAATTCTGAATTTTCTTTTATACCCAATGATTGTAATTTAGATGACAAAAAAAATATAATTAATTTAATAACTGGTCCAAACATGGCTGGTAAATCAACCTTTTTAAGACAAAACGCATTAATTATTATTCTTGGTCAAATGGGATGTTATGTTCCAGCAAATGAAGCAAAAATAGGAATTGTTGATAGAGTTTTCTCTAGGATAGGAGCTTCTGATGATTTATCACAAGGTCATTCTACATTTATGATAGAAATGTTAGAAACTGCAACAATTCTAAATCAGGCAACAGAAAAATCCTTTGTAATTTTGGATGAAATTGGTAGAGGTACTTCGACATCAGATGGTTTGTCGATTGCTTGGTCAACACTTGAATATTTACATGAAAAAAGCAAATGCAGAACTCTTTTTGCTACCCATTTTCATGAGCTTACTGTTTTAGATCAGTCATTACCAAAATTATCAAATTTAACAGTAAAAATTAAAGAATTAGAAAAAAAGATAATTTTTTTACACAAAATAATTGAAGGAAAATCCAATCACTCTTTTGGTATTGAAGTTGCTAAACTTGCTGGCATACCTATGGCAGTTGTTAATAGATCAAAGTTGATATTAGAAAGTTTACATAAAAATTCAAAAAATAAAAATTTTAAGTTCAAAGAAAAATTATCTGAAAAAATAGAAACTTCTGAAAAGCAAAACAAAACTTCAAAAGCAGAAAACCTTATAAAATCTTTAAATATTGATGAAATAACCCCTAAAGAAGCACTACACATTCTTTACAAATTAAAATCAAGTATTTCTGAAAATTAATCTAAATTTGGGTTAACTTTTTCTTCAATATTTTCTGTTGGACCTGAAGAAACAGTAACATTTGAAGCTCTGAGAAGTCTGTCCCCTATTGAAAAGCCAATTGTCAAAACTTGGATTACACAACCTTTCTCTATTTCGTTAGAAGGCGCCTCCATCATTGCTTGGTGCAATTGAGGATCAAATTTATCTCCAGAAAGTGGTTCAATTTTTTCAATTTTATTTCTTTTGAAAACTTCAAGTAGATCTTTTTTTGTAAGTTCTAAACCCTCAATCATCGGTAAAGATTTTTCATCTAGTATATCATCAGCAAGATCCAAAGCTCTTTGTAGATTATCAAATACACTTAGTATATCTCTAGACATTTTAGAAACAGCGTATATTTCTGCATCCTGCCTATCTTTAAAAGATCTTTTTCTGATGTTTTCACTTTCTGCAAGTGCTCTCATCAATTTATCTTTAAGCTCATCTCTCTCTTTGATTAAGTCTTCAAGCTGAGAATCATTTTCCTCAACAATATCCTTGTCAATATTTTTTATATTTGAATCATCTTTATTATTGCTCTCTACTTCAGAAGTATCTTCTTTTTCATTTATTGTTTCTTCAACTGTTTCATCAAAATTTTTTAAATTTTCTTCAGTATTTGACATTATTTTCTCATTTAATTTGTGTTCCAAAAATTTTTGACTTTACTAAAAAAATCTTTATTTGCAGGATTGTTATCCCTACATGAATTTTCAAATTGTTTTAGTAATTGAATTTGTTCAGCATTTAAATTTACAGGAGTTTCAACCAGAATTTCTATATAAAGATCTCCTTTTGAACTACCTCTAATTGAAGGCATTCCTTTCCCCTTTAGTCTAAGTTGTTTATTATTTTGTGACCCCTGTGGAATTTTGACTCTTGTCTTACCACCATCCAGTGTAGGTGCTTCTAAATCACCACCTAAAGCAGCTGTTGTCATTGTGATTGGTATTCTACAAAAAAGGTCATTACCTTCTCTCTCAAAAATAGAATGTTTTTCAACCTCAATGAAAATATACAAATCTCCAGGTTGTCCCCCTCTAATTCCAGCTTCTCCTTCCCCAGCAAGTCTTATTCTGGTTCCAGTTTCAACACCAGGCGGTATGTTGACACTTAGCTTTTTAGATTTATCAACTCTTCCTTGCCCACTACACAAGCGGCATGGATTTTTTATTATCTGTCCTTTACCAGCACATGTGGGGCAGGTTCTTTCAACTGTAAAAAAACCCTGCTGAGCCCTAACTTTTCCAATTCCAGAACAAGTTGGGCATGAGGTGGGAGCTGCGCCAGATTGAGCTCCCGTTCCTTGGCATGTATCACATGAAACAGAAGTTGGTACATCTATATTAGTTTTTTTACCAGAAAACGCATGTTTTAAAGAAATCTGCATATTGTATCGTAAATCAGCGCCTCTATTTGCTCTTTGTGAACTGTTAGATCTAGAGTTACCACCTCCCATAAAGTCACCAAAAAGATCTTCAAAAACGTCTGAAAAAGCTGACGCAAAATCACCATTTGACGAGCCACCACTACTAAACCCACCTCCCATACTACCATCAAAGGCAGCATGACCATATCTGTCATAAGCAGCTCTTTTTTCAGGATCTTTTAAAATATCATAAGCTTCGTTAACCTTTTTAAACTTTTCGGTAGCAGCTGAATTACCTGAATTTCTGTCAGGATGAAGTTCTTTTGCTTTAGATCTAAAAGCTTTCTTAAGTTCAGAATCAGAGGCTGTTTTTGAACATCCTAGTATCTCATAATAGTCGCTTTTAGACATAAAGAAACCTATTTATCAGAGTTATTACAAACTAATAATTATCTATCACATAATTACTTATCAGTCTTGTTTAAATCCTCAAAGTCAGCATCGACAACATCATCTTTATTATTTTCATCAGTTGTTTCACTATTTACATCATCATCATTTGATTGATTTGCCTCTGCTTCAGCTTTATAAATAGCTTCACCTAATTTCATAGCAGCGTCAGTAACATCTTGAGCTCTAGCTCTAATTTTGTCAGCTGAAGGATCTTCACTTTCTAATGTTTCTTTCAGCGCCTTAATTGATAGCTCTATTGCTTCAACAGTGGAAGGGTCAATTTTATCAGAGTGTTCTTCGAGTGATTTCTCAGTACTATGTATCAGACTCTCTGCTTGATTTTTAGCTTCTATAAGATCCTTTTTCTCTTTATCAGCCTCTGCGTTTTCTTCTGCATCCCTAACCATTTTTTCTATATCTTCATCAGATAAACCACCTGATGCTTGTATTGTAATTTTCTGTTCTTTTCCGGTACCTTTATCTTTTGCAGAAACAGAAACTATTCCATTAGCATCAATATCAAATGTAACTTCAATTTGAGGTACACCTCTAGGCGCAGGAGGTATATTTTCTAAGTTAAATTGACCAAGTACTTTGTTATCATTAGCGATTTCTCTTTCACCTTGAAATACGCGAATGGTTACAGCACTTTGATTGTCTTCTGCAGTAGAGAAAACCTGACTTTTTTTTGTAGGAATTGTAGTATTACGATCAATAAGACGAGTGAAAACACCGCCAAGAGTTTCTATACCTAAAGATAACGGAGTAACATCTAACAGAACAACATCTTTTACATCACCCTGTAAAACACCTGCTTGTATCGCTGCACCCATTGCTACAACCTCGTCAGGATTAACTCCTTTGTGTGGCTCTTTACCAAAAAATTTGGAAACTTCCTCTATTACTTTGGGCATTCTTGTCATGCCGCCAACTAATACTACTTCATCAATCTCATTTTTTGCAAGGCCTGCATCTTTCAATGCGGCTTGGCAAGGCTTAAGAGACCTTGATATAAGATCTGAAACTAAACTTTCTAACTTTGCCCTAGTTAGTTTGATGACCAAATGCAAAGGTTGACTTGTTTTGGGGTCCATAGATATGAATGGTTGATTTATTTCAGTTTGGGATTGAGAAGAAAGTTCAATTTTTGCTTTTTCCGCTGATTCTTTTAAACGTTGTAGCGCCATTTTATCAGATTTTAAATCAACACCACTTTCTTTTTTAAATTCACTAGCTAAGTAATCAACAATACGCATATCAAAGTCTTCACCACCTAAAAACGTATCTCCATTTGTTGATTTTACCTCAAACAGACCGTCATCTATTTCTAAAATAGATATATCAAAAGTTCCGCCTCCTAAGTCAAATACGGCTATTGTTTTTCCACCTTCCTTATCAAGTCCATAAGCTAAGGCAGCAGCCGTTGGTTCATTTATGATTCTTAAAACTTCAAGGCCTGCAATTTTACCTGCATCTTTTGTAGCTTGTCTTTGTGCATCATTGAAATATGCTGGAACAGTGATTACGGCCTGCGAAACATCTTGTCCTAAATAACTTTCGGCTGTTTCCTTCATTTTTTGAAGTATGAAAGCTGATATTTGGCTAGGAGAATATTTCTGTTTATCGACCTCCACCCAAGCATCACCGTTACCTTCGTCTACAATTGAATAGGGAACCATGTCCTTATCTTTTTCAACCATTGGGTCATCAATTCTTCTACCTATTAATCTTTTAACAGCAAACAATGTTTTTTCAGGGTTTGTTACAGCTTGTCTTTTCGCAGGCTGTCCTACCAACTTCTCATCATCTGTAAAACCTACAATAGATGGGGTTGTTCTAGCACCTTCTGAATTTTCAATAACTTTAGAATCTTTACCATCCATTAATGCTACGCATGAATTTGTAGTTCCTAAATCAATACCAATAACTTTGGACATTATAATTTCTCCCACTGTAATTTATCTGACCTCTATTGACTGAGGTTTACAGATATATGGGATTTCATTTTCACACTACAAGGATAAATCTTTAATTATTTATTATTTTTTAAAACTATAATTTGAATAATTAGCTCTCATAATTTATATAATTTAATTAATTCTCTCAATAATCTAAATTATTTTTAAAATGAGCAATTTATTAGTAATCCCCGCAAGATATGAGTCCTCTCGATTTCCTGGAAAACCATTAGCGTATTTTGAAGATTATAATGGTAAAAAAATTAGTTTAATTGAGAAAACTTGGAAATTAGCACAAAATTTAGACTTTTTTGAAAAGAAAATAATAGCAACTGATGATATTAGAATAAAAGAATTCTGTGAAAAGTTTGGAGCAGAAGTTTGTATGACATCGACTGATTTAAAAAATGGATCCGAAAGAGTAGCAGAGGCCCAAAAATTACTTAAAAAAAACTATGAAATAATAGTTAATTTGCAGGGAGATGCACCTTTGACTCCCATATGGGTAATAAGAGAATTAGTAAATGAACTTAAAAATAACAATTATGATGTGGCAACTCCTGTTTTAAAATGTGATTTAGAATCATTAAGAAAATTAATAATTGATAAAAAAGCTGGAAGAATAGGTGCAACAACAGTAGTTTTTGATAAAGATCTAAAAGCTCTTTATTTTTCAAAAGAACTGATTCCTTATACGAACATAGACAATTTAAGTAAAAATAAAAATTTTGTTTATCACCATATCGGTGTTTATGCATACAGATCAAAAGCACTTAAAGCCTATATAAATTTTTCTCAGGGTCCTCTTGAAAAGCAAGAAGGCTTAGAACAACTCAGATTTCTTGAAAATAATATCGATATTAAGTGTGTAATATCATCATTGAGAGGAAATCAATTTTGGGAACTAAACAATCCTAGCGATATACCAGTTATTGAGAAAATTTTAAAAAGTAATAAAAATATTTAATTAAGCAGCTTGGATTTCAGAATCTGTTGTCAGAATTGAATATAAAGCAGATTTGTCTACAGTTGAACGCAACTTTTCGCAAGTAGATTTATTTCTAAGAATCCTAGAAACTTTTGCTAATGCTTTTAAATGATTAGCTCCAGATTCATGGGGTGCTATTAGGACAAATACTAAATCCACATTTTGGCTATCCATAGAACCAAAATCTAAGGGTTTAATTAATTTAATAAATAAACCTTTGATTGATTTTAAAGAGCTTATTCTCGCATGTGGTATTGCAACTCCGTGTCCCATTCCAGTAGGACCTAGATTCTCTCTTTCTTGTAAGGCAAAAAAAACTTCTGATTGATTTAATCCATATATATTTTCAACAGCTATGGATATTTCCTGTAAAACCCTTTTTTTACTAGTAGCTTTAATTGATGTAACTACAGCTTCAGGTGACAAAATTTCAGATATAACCATAAAAATAAAAATCCCCAAACTTTAAAAATCAAATGAATACCTAGCATAAAATTATTTAATGTAAAGTTTAATATAAAACTTTACAGATTAATAAAGTTCCATGTTAATTTTTTCATTTATGTAATGGTGATTTCTGATTTTTCTTTTATGTCTTCTAAGAATTTTTTGCAAACGTAAAATCGTTTTTTGATAAGAATCATAAATTTCTCTTCCTTTGCCAGTGCAACAAGCAGTTAAGCCACTAGACAGATGTAATAAAGCTTCACATTTAAATTCATTATGTTCTTTTGTAAAAGTTATATAAGCGGAGGTTGGCCTCAATAAATACTTATTATTTATTGTATATATTTGTTTCTTCACATAGTTGATTAAGCTTTTACCAATTTTTAATTGCTTACCACTTACCTTGATATCCATATAATCACTCCCTGTTGTATAAAAACTCAAAATTTTATATTTTAAATTCGAAATTGATTCCCCAGATAAACTTTCCTTACACTCTTATCTTTAACCACTTCCTCAGGTGTTCCTTTCATAATAACAGATCCTTCATGAAGTATATATGCACGGTCGATAATATCTAAAGTTTCTCTAACGTTGTGATCTGTGATTAACACCCCAAGTCCTCGCTCTTTAAGTTGAGATACTAGTTTTCTAATTTCGTTTACAGCGATTGGGTCTACTCCAGCAAAGGGTTCATCTAACAAGATATATTTTGGTTTACTAGCTAAACATCTTGCTATCTCTACTCTTCTTCTTTCACCTCCAGATAATGTTATAGCTGATGCTTGTCTCAAGTGAGTAATTGAAAACTCGCCTAAAAGCAATTCCAGCTCTCTTTTTCTTTCTTGTTTGTCTTTTATACTAATTTCCAGGACTGCCATGATATTTTTTTCAACAGATAAACCTTTAAAAATACTAGACTCTTGGGGTAAGTAGCCAATCCCTAATCGGGCTCTTCTATACATCGGCATGTTGGTTACATCTGTTTCATCAATAATTATTTGTCCAGATTCTATTGACGTTAGACCCACAACAGAATAAAAGCACGTTGTTTTTCCAGTTCCATTAGGGCCTAGTAAAGCGATTGCTTCACCTTTTTTTAATTTAAAACTTACATCTCTAAGAATCGGTCTTTTTTTATAGCTTTTTCTCAAGTTTTGAATAATTAAACCTTTTCCAACTTTATCAATGCCGTCATTTATTTTGTTATTAATAGAATATACTTTTTTAATTTTTCAGTTCCTCTTTATTAAAAAGAATATATTTTCTATTTTAAAACTCATCTTTTAAGTTAATTACTAATAAATCTGACATAAAACCAATATTTTTTCCTTTTATAACTTTAACATTTCCTGTAATCATTATTTTTTTTTCTTTGGGAGAAAAGGATACCATGTCACTTTTGATTGTTTCTTTTTCACGTTCAAATAAAACGTTACCTTTAGCTATGATTTTTTTTAAGTTTGAAAAATTGTCATTTAAACCTTTGTTATCATCAAAAACTAGTTTCATTTCGTCAGATTTAAAAGTTAGTTCTTTAAGCTTAAAGACAACATTTTCATTTAACAAAATTATACCCAAATTTTGATCAAATTTTGCATTTTCGGAACTAATTAATACTTCATCACCAGGATCACTTATTAAGGCTTTAATAGGAATAAGATAGTTTATTAAAATAAGAAAACAAAAAATTACTATTCTGGAACGTTTTAAGAAATATGACTTAAAAAAAAACATTGTGATAATAATAACTTTCAATACTTATTAAAGCAAGTACTTGATTTTTACACCGTCCTTTATCAAAAATAATAGGTTATTTGCTTTAATTTTAGATTTAATGATTTTAATTTTACCTCCATGCATCTCACCTTTTGAGAATAAAAAAGTTAAAGGTTGATTGCTTGTTATGGTGCTATCTTTAAAGTTAAAAAAAATCTCTTTGCCGATTATTTTATATTTTTCATTTATAATTTGGAACCCTCCAAAAAGCTTTAATATATTATCTTTTGTATTTAACTCAGCTATTTTTGCTTTAATTTGTATGATAATTTGAGAGGATATATTTATATCACCAGTAATTTTACTACCAGAGATTATAGGAAATTTATTATCAATTTGGTTTATTTTATTTGCCTTAATATTAAAACTATTTCCTAACTTGTCAGAACCACTCAACTTAGCATTATCTATCAGAAAAATGTCTCCTTTTGATCCAATGTTAAAATCCATAGTTTCAACTAAAGAAGAGTTTTCAAACTCGCTGCTTGTAGAAACAAAAAATATCATAATTACTAATGAAAAGGATAGAAAAATTGAACAAATTTTAAATAGCTTGATAATGTTTGAATGACTAATTTTAACACCTATTGATTACTAAAACTCAATATAATTACTTATGGGATAGCAAATTATTTACATCCCAACCCTCTAAATCTAGAAAAGATAATTTTGGTAAAAAATCAAACATATCTTTGGCCAATTTATCTCTTCCTTCTCTAATTAAAATAATATCTAAAATTTTTTTGAGCTTATGAAGATATAAAACATCTGTAGCAGCATATTCCAACTGTGCATTTGATAATTCATGAGATCCCCAATCAGATGTTTGTTCAAATTTTGGTATATCGATAGATAAATAATTAAGAACTAAAGCCTTAAGACTATGGTTATCAGTTGAGGTTCTTGCTAATTTTGAAGCAATTTTTGTACAATATACATTAGAAATATTACAATTAAATTGTTTCATGAGAATGGCTAAATCAAATCGAGCAAAGTGAAATATTTTTAAGACATTATCGTTTCGTAGAATTTTTAAAATTACTGGTGAAGTAGAATTTTTATTAACTTTTATCAAATGTATTTCATTAAGTTCAGTACATATTTGAATTAAACACAAACGATCTCTTACCAGATTTAATCCAGTAGTTTCTGTATCAATTGCAACTGAACTTCCAATATGTATTTCTTTTGGTAAATCATCGTTATGTAAAAAATATTTCATTTACAATTTCCCGTAGCAAAGATTTTGTGATTTGCATTTTTTTAAGTCTACATCTATATGACTATAAAACTTTAAACGATAAATTAATAGATATTAATTATGGTAATATAAACTTAATTAATGGATTAGAAATTAAAAGATGACAAACTTTTCTTTCAAATCACCAAATGTTACTATTTTTGGTGGAACAGGTTTTTTAGGAAGATATATTGTAAATCGTCTTTCAAAGCTCGGATACATAATAAATATAGTAACAAGAACTCCAAATGAAGCTATCTACTTAAAAACCTCAGGCAATGTAGGTCAAGTAAAACTTACAGAAGGCTCCTTTAGCAATTTAAATAATTTTACATCTTTATTTAAAACTTCAGATATTATTATTAATTGTGTTGGAATTTTGAATGAAGAGGGGGATCAAACATTTAAGAAACTGCATAGTGATATTCCTGAAAAATTAGCCATTTTGGCAAAAAAAAGTGGTGTAAAAAAATTTATCCATATTTCTTCAATTGGAGCTAATCCCAACTCAGATAGCAAATATTCAAAATCTAAAGGTATTGCGGAGGTAAAAATTCTCAAAGCATTTCCAGAAGCAATTATCTTTAGACCCTCAATTGTTTTTGGGTCAGAAGACCAATTTTTTAATTTATTTTCTCAAATATCTTGCATAAGTCCCATACTACCAATAGTTGGAGGTAAAACAAAATTTCAACCTGTTTATGTTGATGATATTGCCAAAATGGTAGTGGGTGTTTTACAGATTGAAGCACCAAATACAAAAAAAAATAATAGGATATATGAATTAGGTGGTCCTGAAATAATAAGTTTTCGTTCTTTAATGGTTAAAATGTTATCGGTTATTTATAGAAAAAAGCTTATTATTAATCTACCATTTTGGCTTGCAAAAGCTATGTGTCCTTTAATTCTAATATTAAATAAATTAACCTTCAAAAAAATACCACTTTTAATTACGGAAGATTCGGTTAAACAATTGAAATATGATAACATAGTTTCAGAAGAATACATGAGTTTTGAAGACTTAGATATTAAACCTAAATCTTTAGATCTAATATTACCATCTTATTTAAAACGTTACAGACCAAGGGGTAATTTTTCAGATTTATGATTATTAAGAATAAGCCATGGAAAGTAATATAATACCCAAAAAAATTCTATAAATCACATATGGACTAAATCCAAAAACATAGACATATCTTACCATTACTTTTAAAGTCACAAAAGCTGTTATAAAAGACAAAATAAAAGGTATTAATATTTCTATAATACTTATATTTTTTTCTTCTAGAATTTCAGGTGAGATGAAAAATGCTGATAATAGTATTGTAGGTATTGACATCATTAAAGATATTTTGATTGCATCATATTTATTATACCCAAAAATTCTGAAACCCGTAATAGATATTCCTGACCTAGAGACGCCTGGAATTAAAGCAAAAGCTTGAAAAAAACCTATAAAGAGCGATTCTCTAAAACTTAAATTTTTTAGTGACTTTTTTTCCTTTCCAAGTTTATCAGCGTAAAATAGTGTGATACCAAAAATTATCATCGTCCAACCTATTAGTTCAATTGATCGAACAATAATATCTAAACGGTAAATTTTGAAAATAAGTCCAAAAAGACAAATGGGTATAGTTGCAATAATAATTTTTAATAAAAGAAAAAACTCTTCTTTTTGCCATTTCAAACTGAAAAATTGAATTAATCCTTTAAATAAAATAACAGATTCTTTTTTAAAAAAAATTATCAATGCTAAAAGACTTCCAAGATGAACAGATATGTCTATTAATACACCTTGGTCTGAAACTTTCATTATATACGGAATCATAATTAAGTGAGCAGAAGAAGAAATAGGTAAAAATTCTGTAATTCCTTGAACTATGGCTATAAAAAAAATATGAAAGGAAAACATAATTTACGTTACAATCCTAGCTATGAAGCTAAACTCTAAAATTAGAAACATTTTCTAAGAGATGCAAATGAAAAAATTATATCACTTTTCTTTATCTCCTTTTTGTAGAAAGATTAGATTAATAATTGGTGAAAAAAAAATAAATGTAGAGCTAATTGAAGAAAAGTTTTGGGAAAAAAGATTTCAGTTTATCAAAATAAATCATGCAGGAGAGGTACCTGTCTATTTAGAAAACCATTTAATATTATCTGATAGTAACGCTATTTTTGAATATTTAGAAGAAAAATATAGTGATCCCCCCTTACTACCTGATAATTTAGAATTGAGAGCGGAATGTAGAAGACTTTCTAATTGGTTTGATTTTAAATTTCACAAAGAAGTCACAGAAAAGGTCTTGTACGAAAGAGTTTATAAAAAGATTATGAAAAGGGGATATCCTAGCAGTGAAATGATAAAATCAGGGCTGAAGAATCTTAAATTTCATTTAAATTATTTGAATTGGTTACTTGAAAAAAGGAAATGGATTGCCTGTGACTTTCTCACAATTTCTGATTTTACAGTTGCTTCTCATTTGTCATCTTTGGATTATATAAATGACATTAATTGGCAAGAATTTCCATATCTGAAAGAGTGGTATTCTAAGATTAAGTCTAGACCTGCTTTTAGACCTATTTTGTCAGATTTGTTAGCAGGTTTTAATCCTCCTGAACATTATAATGATTTAGATTTTTGATTAATGGTTAATAAGCCACATAAATCTCTTAAACAAAAGATTTTTGATATAGCTCACAAAGAAGGTTTATCAGATATTGGATTTACAAATCCAAAGTTAGATACTGAAGAATTTAAAAATTTTAAAGAATTTATTCACAAGGGTTATCATGGCCAAATGCACTGGTTAAATAACAATATTAATTGGAGAGAAAACCCAAAGTTAATGTGGCAAGATGTAGAAACTATTATAGTTTTTGCCGAAAATTATTATCTAGGTGGAAACCCTCTAGACGATATAAAGATAAAAAACAAAGCAAACATCTCTATCTACGCAAGGGGAGATGATTATCATGATGTTTTAAAAAAAAAATTAAAAGCAGTTGCCACACAAATTATTAAATTAGTTGATAAAAGTGAGGTTAAGGTTTTTGTTGATACGGCACCTATTATGGAGAAAAATTTTGCTCAAAAAGCAGGAATAGGTTGGCAAGGTAAACATACAAATGTTTTATCAAAAAAATTGGGAAATTGGATATTTTTAGGCTTAATATTTACTAACATTAAAATTGAAACTGATAATCCTGAAACAAATCATTGTGGAAATTGTAGTAGATGTCTGGAAGTTTGTCCAACAAATGCTTTCATCGCTCCTTATAAACTAAATGCAAAAAAATGTATTTCATATTTGACTATTGAACATAAGGGGCCTGTAGATATAGAATTTAGACCTCACCTTGGGAATAGGATTTTTGGATGTGATGATTGTTTAGCTGTTTGTCCTTGGAACAAGTTTTCAAAGAAATCTAATGAATTAAAATACTCTAATAACTTAATTGATAAATTGGATTTAAATGAATTAGCAAACTTAGACGATTTTCAATTTAGAAAGTTTTTTAGAAAGTCTCCGATAAAACGCATAGGTAGAAATAGATTTGTCAGAAATGTGCTTTATGCTATTGGTAATTCTGGTGATTTAAAATTTAAGAATACTTTAATTAAGTTAACTAGAGATAGTGATCCAACAGTAGTAGACGCAGCTTATTGGGCAATTAGTGAAATTAAAAAAAATGGAAAAAAATAAAATTTTGATTTTTGGTTATGGTTATTGTGCAAAAGCATTAATTAAAAAATTTGAAAATAAAAAAAGCAAAATTTTAGTGGTATCAAGAAACTTACAAAATATTGATAAACTTAATAGACAAGGTATAAGGTCATGTGATTGGTCGAAAGAAGAAGGTGTAATAGATTTTATTAATAAATCAAATACCATTTTAATCACAGCACCTCCTAATAATTTTTTGGATCCAGTTGCAATTAAATATTCTAAGTATCTTTCTCATACTGGAAAAAAAATAAGACTAATTTATCTGTCTTCTACAAGTGTGTATGGTGATCATAAAGGTGAATGGGTAAATGAAAACTCAAAACTCCAAGCAAAATCAGAATTAGGAAAATGGCGTTTAAAGGCAGAAACGAAGTGGATATCTTACGCAAAACTAAACCATCTTTCTATATTAGTTTTAAGACTTTCAGGAATATATGGTCCAGGCAGGAGCGCCTTCGATAGAATATATAATAAATCTTTTAAAATTGTAAAAAGTCCAAATATTTTCTTTTCAAGAATTCATATAGACGATATAACTAATATTGTTCAAAAATTTATAGACAATGAGAACCTGAAAGGAGTTTATAATTTATCTGATAATATGCCTGCAACATCAGAAGCAATTTATCTTGAAGCCTTTAGGCTTTTAAAATTAAAACCTCCAACTTCAAAAAATCTTGATGAATTAAATTTATCTAAAACAGCTATGGGCTTTTTTTCTGAATCAAAAAAAGTAAGTAATAAAAAACTTTTAAATAATTTGAATTATAAATTAATACATCCAGATTATTTCTCAGGAATGGAAGATATTTATAAAAAATTAAAATTAAAAATTTAAATAAGACGAACAGGGGTTCCTATTTTCACCAAATTAAAAATCTCCTCTATATGTTCATTATAAAGGCCAATACACCCTGAAGAGCTTTGTCTACCAATTTTTCTTGTATCTGAGGTACCATGTATTCTGTAGTTTGGCCAACTTAAATATAATGCATGTGTTCCTAGAGGATTATCCGGTCCAGATGGCATGTATTCGGGTAATTGAGGGTCTCTTTTTCTCATAGAAATAGTAGGTCTCCAGTCTGGTCCAACTACTTTTTTAATGACTTTCGTATATCCAGTACGAGTTAATTCAGGAGTTAATGGTACTGATGTGGGAAAAATTTTATAAAAATTATTTTTTCCTATCCAAAAATGTAAGCACTTGGATTTTGTATCCGATAAGATTGCTCCATCAGTAATAGATTTAAAGTGATTTTCCCACTTCTGATAACGATAACTGGAAATATTATGTAATGTTTCACCACTACTAGTTTTTTTTACCGCTTCTTGAGCTATTATTTTATCAAAAGAAAATATACTAAATCCTACACAAAAAGTTGATGAAATAAATTTTCTTCTGTCAATCATATTTTTTGATGAAATTAGGTCTATAATATTTCAATACTTTTATTCATAAATTAATTTTTGAATTTACAATAACTTTGGCATATATCAAGTATTATGTTTAGTTTTTTTCTATTAACACAGCGATATATACTCATAACTTCACTTATTTTATTTAGTACAGGATGTGTTTCGAATAACTATGAAATATACTTAGGAAATAAAGATTCTGGTAAAATTGATAATTTTGACTCTTTAGAAATAAGAAAAAGACATTTAGATTATCTAAATGCACTAAGACAAGAAAGAGGTTTGACAAACCTACAAATTTCAGATTCACTAAATTCGAGTGCAGCTACTCATGCAAGAGATATCTTTAAACAACAAAGGGCTTGGAATTTTGGTTCTGATGGTTCTTCACCACAGAAAAGAGCGGAGGTATCAGGATTTAAGGGAGTAATAACTGGTGAAAATGTATCTGAGACTTATGAGGGAGAGTTTCTTGTTTTACAGGTTTGGCTTAAAAACTCTCTTTCTAGGAGTGTTTTGTTAAACAAAGAAGCAACTCATTTGGGTTTAGGTTGGTTTCAACAAGAAAATGGTAAGATTTGGTGGGTACAAGTTTTGGGTTTGCAAAAATAACACTTGGTTAAGTTGTTATGAAGATTGGTGTATTTTCATTTACTAAATTATAAATTTCTTCAATTTCTGAATCAGTTACAGCGATGCAGCCCTCAGTCCAATCGAAAAAGAAATGTTTAAGAAAGTTTCTTGGTCCACCATGAATGAAAATATCTTTTCCGGGACTAAAACCATTTTGTTCAGCATACATCTTGTCTTGTTTATTTGGATAGCTTATTCCTAAACTTTTATGAAAAGCACTATTAGGATTTTTATGGGTTATCCAGTAACTACCTTCTGGTGTTTTGCCGTCCCCTTCTTTCCTTTTGTGACCTTTGGGATTAAAACCTAGTCTTATAAAATATGATTTTATAGGTTTCTTTTTATGGAAAAGCGTCATACGTCTTTGAGTTTTCCAAACTACTATAAGGTCAGCTTTATTTTTTGTTTTAGCTTTTGTAGGTTTTGACAATAAACTTAAACTTGGAATAAATAATAATGTTGCAATAATTTTTTTTAAAACTTTTCTTTTGTTTATTTTTTTCACTTCAAACCTTTAAAATTATCAAACTTTTTTAATACCTTCCTTCTAACAGAATAGGATTTTAATTGACCACATGCTGCCATTATATCAACTCCTCTTGGTTTTCTAACGGGTGAAGAGTAACCAGCTTTTTTAATATAGTTTGCAAATATTTTTACCGTTTCAGGATCAGATGTTTTGTAATTTGAACCTGGCCATGGATTAAATGGTATAAGATTAATTTTTGAGGGAATATTTTTTATTAACTTTACTAATCTTTTTGCATCATCAAGTGAATCATTTACTTTTTTAAGCATCACATATTCAAAAGTAATCCTCTCTGTGTTACTTAAGTTTGGATAGCTTTTTAAAGTCGAAATTAATTCTTGAATATTCCATTTTTTGTTTATGGGTACTAATTCATTTCTTACTTCATCTGTAGTACCATGAAGGCTAATTGCCAAAAGACAACCAATCTCTGAACTAACTTTATGAATGTTAGGCACCACTCCAGAAGTTGAAAGTGTAATTTTTTTTCTTGAAATAGAAAGTCCCTCATTATCCATAATGATTTTTAAACCTTGCTTAATATTTTCAAAATTATATAAGGGTTCACCCATGCCCATAACTACAATGTTGGAGACAGCTCTTTTTAAAACGCTGTTTTTTTTCCCACACCAGTCTGCAAGATCGTCTTTTACAGCTGATATTTGTCCAACAATCTCATGTGGTTCTAGGTTTCTAACTAATTTTTGGGTTCCTGTGTAACAAAAAGAACAATTAAGTGTGCATCCTATTTGAGAAGATATGCAAATAGTCCCCCTTTCATCTTCAGGTATAAAAACAGTCTCAAATTCTCCATAATTTTCAGATTTGAATAAATATTTTCTAGTTCCATCAATACTTTTCTGTTTATTAACGATTTGTGGTCGAGAAATCGTAAATTCTTTTGAAAGTAAATCCCTAAAATCTTTTGAAAGATTGGTCATATAATCAAAGCTTTTTTTACCATGGGAATGTGTCCAACTAAATATTTGCTGTACCCTCATTGATAATTCTTTTTTTTCTACTCCCAAATTATAAAGATGTTTGGAAATGTCACTTTTTGATAATCCAAGAAGATTAATTTTAGAATGTAAGTCCAGTTTGATTGAGCTATTAAAATTGTTATCCATAATAAAATAATTGTTTTTTGAGTTACTTACATATCGTTTGAAGTCTTTCAATTGCTTTAGTAAATCCAGACAATTCAAAAGTATCTTTAGTAATGGTTCCTCTATGTGATACGGCTTCCATAACCGCTTTATTTCCAACTTTTAAAAATTCAATAAGATTTTTATCATCATGAACTTGTGTCCAAGCCCAACCTTTTTCTTCTGAGTTTTGGGGCTTAGGAGACGCTAAGAAAACAATCTTATTTTTATTATCAATTTTAAGGATAAATTTACCCCCAATTTTCAAGGGATATCCCGCACTAAATGAAGCAACAAATCCAGATGGGCTTGATGAGTCTTTTTGTATATATAACTTACCTCTGTCTCGATTGACACTAGAAAGTTTTTCACCGTTTCTAAAAGCTTCGTCTTTTATGGATTGAGAAACTATAAAGCATTTTTGGTTATCATTTGGGTTAAAAAAACTCCATGATTTTTCGCTTGAAGACATACGAAATTCTTCAGAATTCACTAAATCAATAAGAATTAGAAAAGAAATTAGTATTAATATATTTTGGAAAAAAAGTCTTCTCATAAAATACCAATTATTTAATATATCTGCTCAAGGAGAATATAGTTGAAATAAAAAAAAATAATAGTAAGAAAATGATATACATTTATTTTAATTAGGAATTTTTAATTGGTGCCAGAGCGGTTAGTCGAAGTTTACAGAGGTGATTTAGTAGAATCTATTCACTTTGGTCATGTTGTTATTTCAAATAATAAAGGTAAAGTTTTAAAATGTTGGGGAAACCCAGAAACATTAATATATCCTAGATCTTCATGTAAAATTATTCAAGCGTTACCATTAGTAGAAATGGGTTTAGAAAATGATTTTTCTCTGACTGAAAAACATCTAGCTTTGGCCTGTTCTTCACATAGTGGAGGTGAAATTCATCTGAATGTTGCTAAAGATTGGCTTCAAAAAACAAAACTTGATGAAAAAGACTTATTGTGTGGACCCCATTTTCCCTATGACAAAATTGAATTAAAAAAACTAAAAATTAATAATGAAAAACCTTCTCAACTCCATAATAACTGCTCTGGTAAGCATTTAGGTTTTTTAACTATTGCTAAAGCGATTTCCAAAAAGAGTGATTCCAAAAAAGATTATATTGATGTCGATCATACTGTGCAGAAAATTGTAAAAAAAACTTTTGAGGATATAACTGGTTTTCTAAATCCTGATTACGCTTTAGATGGTTGTAGTGCTCCAAATTTTGCATGCTCAATAAAATCATTGGCAAAGGCTATGGCTGTTTTCGCAAATCCAGAAAATTTACAAAAAAACAGAATAATGAGTATTGCAAAACTTAGAAATGCAGTACTAAGCCATCCAGAACTTATTGCAGGATCTGATAGGTTATGTACAAAAATAATGAAAAAATCTAATGGTCGTTTAATTGTAAAGGTAGGGGCTGAAGGTGTTTACACAGCTATGTTACTAGATAAAGGTTTAGGAATGGCTTTGAAGATTTGTGATGGTTCAAAAAGAGCAGCAGAATGTCTAATAACTACTTTATTAATAAGGATTGGTTATTTTAAAAAAGATGATCAAGATTTTCTCAATTATTTGAATACACCTATCTATAATTGGTCCGAAAAGAAAACTGGCATTATAAGAGCTAGTGATGTGGTTTGGGCAAAAGGAAATTTTTTAGATATATAGTATTTATTAAATGATGTACTTGAAACTAATTTATGATATGAGACTATATCTTTAGAAATTTTTTTGACTATAAGGACGAATTATTATGTCAGAATATAAAACTCTTTATGACAAAATTTGGGAAAATCATCTTATTTCAGAAGAAGATGATGGTACTTCTTTGTTATATGTAGATAGGCACTTAGTTCATGAAGTTACTAGTCCTCAGGCTTTTGAGGGGCTAAGAATGTCTAATAGAGTGGTAAGGTCTCCAGAGAAAACAATTGCTGTTCCTGACCATAATGTACCTACTACACTAGATAGAGAAGAAGGTATCTCAAACAAAGAAAGTAGGATACAAGTTGAGGCATTAGATAAAAATGCTATTGATTTTGGAATAAATTATTATCCTGTAAATGACATAAGACAAGGAATTGTTCATATTATAGGACCAGAGCAAGGATGGACATTGCCTGGAATGACTATAGTTTGTGGTGACAGCCACACTGCAACACATGGAGCTTTTGGCGCTCTGGCTCATGGAATTGGAACTAGTGAAGTAGAACATGTTTTAGCAACACAAACACTAATTCAAAAAAAATCAAAAAATATGAAAGTAGAAGTTAATGGTACTCTTGGATTGGGTGTTACTGCTAAGGATGTCACACTATCAATAATTGGTGAGACAGGTACTGCGGGTGGGACAGGGCATGTAATTGAGTATGCTGGATCCGTAATCTCAAATCTATCTGTAGAGGGTAGAATGACAGTTTGTAATATGGCAATTGAGGGAGGGGCAAGGGCGGGATTAATTGCACCTGATCAAAAAACATTTGATTACCTTAAAGGTAGACCACATGCGCCAAAAGGTACTAATTGGGAAATGGCATTAAATTTTTGGAAAATTCTTTATTCAGATAAGGGTAGCAGATTTGACAAACTAGTTGTTATAGATGGAAGCAAAATAGCTCCAGTAGTAACTTGGGGTACTAGTCCAGAAGATGTATTACCAATAAATGACATTATACCAAATCCAAATGATTTTGATAACCAAAAAAAACAAGCAGTTGAAAGATCATTAGATTATATGGGTTTATTACCAGGTCAAAAATTAGAAGAAGTAAAAATAGATACGGTATTTATAGGATCATGTACTAATGGAAGAATTGAAGATTTAAGAGAAGTAGCCAAAATTATGGAAGGAAAAAAAGTAAAAGAAGGAATTAGAGCTATGATAGTTCCTGGTTCTGGCTTAGTTAGAGAACAGGCTGAAGAGGAGGGAATAGCTCAAAAACTAAAAGAGGCTGGCTTCGAATGGCGACTAGCCGGCTGTTCTATGTGCTTGGCCATGAATCCAGATCAATTAAACCCTAAGGAAAGATGCGCAGCTACTTCAAACAGAAATTTTGAGGGAAGGCAAGGAAGAGGTGGAAGAACCCATCTTATGAGTCCAGCTATGGCTGCGGCAGCTGCTATTACGGGTCACCTTACCGATGTGCGAAACCTAATTTAGATAAAGGAAAAAGAAATGGATAAATTTACTACTGTCAGCTCTGTTGCCGCTCCACTTCCTTTGATAAATATTGATACTGACATGATTATTCCTAAACAATTTTTAAAAACTATAAAAAGGTCTGGATTAGGAAAAAACTTATTTGATGAAATGAGATATAATCAGTCAGGTGATAAAATAGATGATTTTGTTCTTAATCAAGAAAAATATAAAAATACGAATATTCTTGTAGCTGGTGATAATTTTGGATGTGGCTCTTCAAGAGAACATGCTCCCTGGGCTTTATTGGATTTTGGAATAAAAGTTATTATTTCAACAAGTTTCGCTGATATTTTTTTTAATAATTGCTTTAAAAATGGAATTTTGCCAATAATTTTGTCAAAAAAAGAACGGGATTTATTAATGGATGACGCCCATAAAGGTTCTAATTCTGTATTAACAATAAATTTAGAAAATCAAGAAATAACAAGGCCTGATGGAAGTATTATAAAATTTGAGGTAGATAAATTTAAAAAAAAGTGCCTGCTTGATGGTTTAGATGATATTGAACTTACAATGAAAAAGTTTGAAAAAATAAAATCTTTTGAAAATTCATATTTTCAAAAGTTTCCATGGATTTAAGAAAAGGTTGTTAATCTCAAAACTTATAAATTCTTAATTGCGCAAGATAAGATTTTCGAAAGGATGTTTTTATGGCTGTAGGTTCCTTACTAATATTACCTGGGGATGGTATTGGTCCAGAGGTGATGGATGAGGTGTGTCGAATAATTGAATGGTTTGAAAAAAAATTAGATATTGAATTTGAAAAAAAATTAGATCATGTAGGAGGTGCTGCTTACGATAAGTATGGTACTCCACTTTCTGATGAAACTTTAAGAATTGCAAATGAAGTCGATGCAATTTTATTAGGAGCAGTTGGTGGTCCAAAATATGACAATCTTGAATTTTCACTTAAACCTGAAAGAGGTCTTTTAAAATTAAGAAAAGAATTAGACCTTTATTCAAATCTAAGGCCAGCCCAATGTTTTGATGCTTTGTCAGATTATTCTTCTTTAAAACCTAACATAGTTTCAGGTCTTGATATTATGATAGTAAGGGAATTAAGCTCTGGATCATATTTTGGTGAACCAAGGGGAATAGAGAAATCAAAAAGTGGTGAAAGATACGCTGTAAACACAACCTACTACTCAGAGAGCGAAATTGAAAGAGTTGCCATATCTGCATTTGAGATAGCTTCAAAGAGAAATAAAAAGGTTTGTTCTATGGAGAAAGCAAATGTTATGGAAGTTGGAGTATTATGGCGTGAGGTAGTACAGAAGATAAGAGATAGAGATTATCCTGAAATAGAACTTAGTCATATGTATGCAGATGCTGGAGCAATGCAGTTAGTAAGGTGGCCCAAGCAATTTGATGTTATAGTTACAGACAATTTGTTTGGAGATTTATTATCTGACTGTGCAGCAATGCTTACTGGAAGTTTAGGTATGTTACCATCAGCTAGTCTAGGAAATAAAAATGCTAATGGTAAATTAAAAGCTATGTATGAACCTGTTCATGGTTCTGCTCCAGATATATGTGGTAAAGGGCTCGCTAATCCCATAGCTTGTATTTTAAGTTTTTCAATGGCTTTAAAATACACTTTTGATTTAAAGAAAGAAGCTGAGTTGTTAGACAAATCTGTTGAACGAGTACTTAGCAAAGGTATTAGAACTGCCGATTTACTTCAAAAAGAAAATCAAAAACCATCAAGTACTAAAGAAGTTTGCGATGAGATTTTAAATGAACTTAATTTACAATTATAAAATACTTTGGAGAAAAAAATGAGTATTTCAGTTGCTGTTGTAGGCGCTACTGGTAATGTTGGTAGAGAAATACTTAACATACTTTCAGATAGAAAATTCCCAATTTCAAGAATTGCAGCACTTGCAAGCAGAAAATCAGTTGGATCTGAAGTAAGTTTTGGGGATCAATCATTAAAAGTTAAAGATTTAGAAAGTTTTGATTTTAAAAATTGGGATTTAGCACTTTTTGCTATTGGATCTGAATCTACAAAAAAATATTCAGCTATTGCTACTAAAAGTGGCTGTACCGTAATCGATAATTCATCATTGTTCAGGTATGATTTTAAGGTTCCATTAATAGTTCCTGAAGTAAATCCTCAGGATATTTATAATTACAAAAATAAAAACATTATTGCCAATCCAAATTGTTCTACAGCTCAAATGGTTGTAGCATTAAAACCTTTACATGATGTAGCTAAAATAAAAAGAATTGTAGTTTCAACCTATCAATCTGTATCTGGTGCTGGCAAAGCTGCTATGGACGAATTATGGTTACAAACAAAAGGAATCTACGTGCCTGGTCAGGAGGTGGAACCAACAAATTTTACAAAACAAATAGCTTTCAACGTCATACCTCATATTGACAAATTTCTTCCTGATGGTCAAACAAAAGAAGAGTGGAAGATGGCTGCAGAAACAAAAAAAATTTTAGATAGTAAAATAAAAGTTACGGCTACTTGTGTTAGAGTACCAGTGTTTGTAGGACATGCTGAATCCATAAATATTGAGTTCGAAAAACCAATAGAAGAAACTGATGCTAGAGAAATTTTAAGAAATTCGGAAAGTATATTAGTTGTAGATAAACTGGAAGACGGAGGTTACATCTCACCCATAGAGTGTGTTGGTGATTATAACACATTTGTTAGTAGAATAAGACAGGATGCCACTATTGAAAATGGATTAAATTTATGGTGTGTATCTGATAACTTAAGAAAAGGTGCTGCATTAAATGCAGTACAAATAGCTGAGCTTTTTATTAAGAAATTTAAATTAAATTAGAAAAGTTTTACATTGATACAAAAATCGTTAAAAAGAATTAATTCAAAAATAATATCTAATAAAACTTTAAAAAAAACGATTAACATTCATTTTTGTAATAATTTTTCTGAAATAGAAAAAAAAATAACAACTGCAAGTTATAGCTTTTTAAAGCAATTAAATTTTAATTTTAATTATGGCAATTATGTCATTTTACCTGACATAAACGGTAAAATTTCTTCTGTTATTTTTGGAATAAAAAAAAGAAAAAAAGTTTCAGATTTTTTAATTGGCAGTCAGCTTTCAAAATTACCCAAGGGTAATTACCTAATTAAAAATTATCCAAAAACTGAAAACAAAATTGAGTTGATTTTAGGTTTTTGTTTAAGTTTTTATTCTTTTAATGAATATTATAAAAGGTCAAAAGGTTTAAAAAATCCAACTTTAAATCTTCCTAATTCTAAAAAAATTAATAAAATATTATACTTTGCTGAAAGCGAGTATGTTGTAAGGGATTTAATAAATCTTCCTGCAAATATTTTAAATCCTGATTATTTTGAGAAATATGTAAAAAAATTCTCAAATCTTCATAATATGAAACTTAAAATTGTTTGTGGAAAAAGTCTCAAAAAAGATTTTCCTTTAATTCATGAGGTAGGTAAAGCTTCATCAAATAAACCTCGACTCTTAGAGTTAAAATTTAAAAGATCTAATTCATCTCTTAATCTAACTTTGATAGGAAAGGGTGTTTGTTTTGATACAGGAGGACTAAATTTAAAGAGCAGTTCTGGTATGGTGAATATGAAAAAAGATATGTCAGGAGCAGCTTCAGTTTTAGGTCTAGCTCACTATTTAATAAGGTTAAATTTAAATCTTAATTTGAGAATTTTGATTCCTTGTGTAGAGAATTCATTATCAGAAAAGTCATTTAGACCAGGTGATATTTTAATATCTAGAAGTGGTATGGGAATAGAAGTCAAAAATACAGATGCAGAGGGAAGATTAATTTTGGCTGACGCTTTGACATATTCGACTGAAAAAAAATCAGATATTTTGGTAACATTTGCTTCACTTACTGGAGCAGCTAGAGTCGCGATGGGACCAGATATAACTCCTTTCTTTTCAACCTGTGATGATTTTGCAGACCTATTGAAGAAAAATGGAGATAAAATGTTTGACCCAGTTTGGCGACTTCCATTTCATAAAGATTACAATAAAGAATTATTTTCAGAATTTACAGATTTAAATAATGCACCTTTAAGTGGTATGGCTGGCTCAATAACAGCTGCACTTTTTTTAAAAAAATTTACAAAAAGTCACAATATGTTTTTACATTTTGATATATTTGGATGGAATTCAAAATCAAAACCTGGAAAAACCTATGGAGGTTTGATGCAAGGTGTTAGGTCTTTAGGTGCAGCAATTGAAGAAAAAGTTTTTAAATTTAATTAAAAACCACGTTCAATTGTAAATCTTGCGGCCGTTTTTAACATTTCTGATTTCTTACCAAATAAATTAATGGATTCACAAGCTTCATCACATAATTCTAAACATCTTTTTTTTGCATTTTCTACTCCTAAGATAGATACTAATGTAGCTTTCCCTGCGTGATTATCCTTCCCAACTTTTTTTCCAATCTTTTCTATTGTACCTTCATAATCAAGAAGGTCATCTTTTATTTGAAAAGCAAGTCCAATGGCTTCAGCATATTTTTTTAAATGATCGTTATTTTCTTCTGCCAATATGCTTGCAGACCCTAGTGACCATCCAAAAAGTGCTCCAGTTTTTAGTTTTTGTAAATTGATTATATCTTTTAATTGAAGCGAGTTTAAATTTTTTTCTGCTTCTAAATCTTTACATTGGCCTAATACCATACCATAATGGCCAGAAGCTTCAGAAAGTGTTTTGATTAGATTTAATCTTACTTCAGATTTTGGATGAGTTTTTTTATCAGAAAGTATTTGATATGAAAAAGCTTGTAATGCATCACCTACCAAGACTGCAGTAGCTTCGTCCCACTTTATGTGGATCGTAGGTTTACCTCTTCTTATGTCGTCATTATCCATTGATGGTAAGTCGTCATGCACTAAAGAGTAGGTATGTGTAATTTCAATAGCTGAAGCAGCTTGCAGTGCCCTAATCTTAGGTATTTCAAATAGTTTAGACGCTTGTATAACTAAAAATGCTCTAAATCTTTTACCCCCACTAAATATAGCATAATTAATTGCATCATATAACTTTTCTTTATTTTCATGGGGAAGTAATTTTCTTAAATAAGAATTAGTATCATTTCGACAAAAAGATAATTCTGTTAAGAATTCATCTGACTTTATAGACCCTATATTTTTTTCAATCTTCAATACTTATTTCCTTAGTTTTTGTATCTTTATTTATTTTTTTAATTTTAATCTCTGCATCTTTAAGTTTTTTTTCGCAAAAATCTTTTAATTTTGCACCTCTTTCATACAATTCAATAGTATTATCTAAAGGTACATCACCTTGTTCGAGACTTTTAATTATATCTTCTAATTCTTCGATTGCTTTTTCAAAGGTAATATTTTCATCTATATTTTTTTTCATTATTATTCCATTAAAGTTTTTATGTGTGAAACACAGCATGTGGCAAGTTTTTCCAGATGATACCCCCCTTCTAAACAAGAAACAATTCTTTCATCACAATATTCTTTTGCTAAGCTTTTTAATTTTTTTGTAATATATATAAAATCACTTTCCACCCACTGTGTTTGAGACATTTGGTCATCTTTTTCACCATCAAATCCAGCAGATATCAATAAAAAATTCGGTTCAAACTTTTTTAATCTAGGGATAACGACTTTATCAACAATATATCTAAATTCAAAGCTACTTGAATTTGCATTTACAGGTATATTTATTATGTTATTTCTTTTTCCTTTTTCATTTTCTAATCCAGTAAATGGAAATAATTTACTTTGGTGAATTGAAATAAAAAGACAATCTGGGTCATTCCATAAGATGTTTTGAGTTCCATTTCCATGATGAACATCAAAATCTACAATCGCTATTTTATCGATTTGTTTGATTTCTTTTAAATACTTTGCACCTATTGCGATGTTATTTAAAAAGCAAAAACCCATAGCCTTTTCTCTTTCAGCATGGTGCCCAGGAGGCCTAATTAGACAGAATGCATTCTTATTTTTAAATTCTAAAATACTATCAATAGCACCAATTACACAACCAACAGCTATCTTAGCAGCCTGAAGAGACTTTTTTGACATAAATGTATCTTGATCTATTTTTATTATTTCTTCCCCCGGGTTTAATTTATCAAGCCAATTTAAGTATTTATCAGAATGTCCCAACTTTAGGATATTATAATTAGCTGATTTAGCAGAATTAATTTCAAGACCTTTTAAATTACTTTGTTTTATTTTGTTTAATATAAATTCTATTCTATTATTATTTTCAGGATGTCCAATAGGGACTAGATGTCTTAAGAATATATCATTGTAATAAAGAGCCGTTTTTCTCATAATCTTCTCAGTTATTTTCTCTAATTATAATAAAAGAATACTATATTAACCTACGAATTCAAAAATAAATATAAGAGGTCTTATTTGCCAGAATTACCGGAAGTAGAAACTGTAAGAAGAGGTTTGAGAATCAAAATAGTTGGTAAGAAAATTTCTTTATATCAACAATTTCGTAAGGACTTAAGATGGCTTATTCCTCCCAATATTAAAGAAATAATCGAGGGAGCAATTATTATTTCAATTGATAGAAAAGGTAAATTTTTACTTATTAATTTCAATGTAAATTATACTTTAATTATTCATCTTGGCATGTCAGGAAGATTACTGGTTTACGATAATTCTTATAGTAAAAAAAAATCTTCAAAGGAAATAGAAATGGGAGTTTTTTACCATACAATATTAAAATTAGGAAAGCATGATCATGTAAAAATCGATTTTGACGATGGTAGTCAATTGGTTTTTAATGATGTTAGGCGATTTGGAGCAATTGATTTAAGTAGAACAGATAGAATCACAAACCATAAATGGCTTTCAAAACTTGGTCCTGAACCATTAAGCAACCATTTTTCGTCTCCAACATTAAAAGATAAAATTCAACTAAAAAAATGTTCCATAAAAGTTGCAATCCTAGATCAAACTATTGTTGCAGGTATTGGTAATATTTATGCTTGTGAAGCATTATGGAGGGCCAAAATTTCTCCCTATAAAATGTGTAGTAAGATGTCTGAACAAAATTTTGATGATCTGGTTGATGCTCTGAAAATAGTTTTAATTAAAGCAATTAATGCGGGAGGATCTTCACTTAAAGATTTTAAAGATACAGGAGGAGAATTAGGATATTTTCAAAATTTATTTAATGTTTATTCAAGAGAAAATTCCAATTGTAAGAGAAAGTATTGTAAAGGGATTATCATCAGACAAAAACAGTCTGGCCGATCAACTTTTTTTTGTAGTATTTGTCAACAGTGAAAATTTAGTCTGGTTCTATATTTGATATTGTAGTAAGTAGTAACATATTCGATTTTTGAGAAAAATATGGCTTACGAAACAATTATTTTAGAACAACACGAAACGGTTTTGCTAATAAGACTAAATCGACCTGAATCTTTAAATGCAATAAATGGTAAAATGTTAACAGAGCTTTGTACTGTTTTGGACAAATCTAGTTATGATGCAAATGTGAGAGTAGTAATTATAACGGGATCAGAAAAATTTTTTGCAGCAGGAGCTGACATTAAAGAGATGGAGAAAAAAAATTCAACAGAAATGTACTTAGATGATTATTTTACCAAAGAACATAACGTAATTTCTTCATTTAGAAAGCCCATAATTGCAGCTGTTTCTGGCTATGCTTTGGGAGGTGGTTGTGAATTAGCAATGATGTGTGACATATTAATTGCCTCTGAAACTGCTAAATTTGGACAACCAGAAATTAACCTTGGAGTTATGGCTGGAATTGGAGGAACTCAGAGACTTCCTAAGTCAGTTGGTAAATATAAGGCAATGGATATGCATTTAACTGGGCGATACATGGATGCTGAAGAGGCTGAAAGAGTAGGTTTAGTAAGTAGAGTATTCCCTGACAAAGATTTTGAAATAAAGATTATAGAAATAGCAAAAAAAATTAGTGAAAAGTCTATGTCATCAATTATTGCAATAAAAGAATCTATAAATTTCTCATATGAATCTAATCTTTCATCAGGTATCATTTTTGAAAGAAGAAAGTTTCATTCATTATTTTCAACAGAGGATCAAAAAGAGGGTATGGCTGCATTCGTAGAAAAAAGAACTCCAAAATTTTCAGATAGATAACTTCTTATAGTTGACTTTTGTTTAACTCTGTGCGATCAGCTTTTTAAATAGATAGAAAGATAATAAATGGCTAATACCCCTTCTGCAAAAAAGAGAATTAGAAATACATTAAGAAAAGCAGATATTAATAAATCTAGAAGGTCTAGGATCAAAACTTTTGTTAAAAAGGTGGAAGATGCTATAGAAACAAAAGATGCTAAATCTGCAATGGATAGCTTAAAAGCTGCGCAACCAGAAATAATGAGAGGTGTTACCAAGGGGATCTTTCATAAGAATACTGCAAGCAGGAAAATATCCAGGTTATCATCAAGAATTAAAGCTATTTCAAAATAAATTAAATATTTTTAAATGTTCTTGTTTCATTCCTATTGCTCCAATCTGTAGCAGTGTTTAATCTGTAATTATTAATCCGATTCTCTTAAATATTTGGGAATAAGTGTGATTATTCACTTAGTATTCAGTTAGAAAAGGTATTATTTTTGATCTATAATTATGGCAATTTTGAAAACAAATCAATTATTGAAGAAAGTGAACCGTCTTTTGTTTACAGTGAATTAACCAAAGATGTTTCAAGTTTTTTAATTGATGTCAGGAGTAAGCCAGAATGGAATTTTGTTGGTTTTCCATATTGTAAAAACATGAAAAATGATGTTATTTTCTGTGAGTGGGCTTTTTACCCTTTTATGCAAAAAAACCCATACTTTGAAGATGAAATTTTATCTAAATTAAATTTAAATAATTGTAGAAATTTATATTTCATTTGTCGTTCAGGTTCTAGATCATTTAGTGCAGCTTTTTCTTTTCAAAATTTTATAAATCAAAAACAAATTTTAAAAAATTCCATAAATTGTATTAATGTTAAGTTTGGTTTCGAGGGTGATCTATCTGAAGATAAAAGAAGAGGAATTTCAAATGGTTGGAAATTTTCTGGTTTACCATGGAAACAGTCATGAGAGAACAAAGAACAAGAATAAATGATTCTTGGATTAGGGTTAGATTAAAACTTAAGTCCAAATTAGGAGAAAACATTTACAAAAATTGGATTGAGTCGCTTGAGTTAGTTAAGATTGAGAAAAAATCGGCAGTTTTTAATGTTTCCAACAGTTTTATAGCAAATTGGATCGATAGAAATTACAGGGAAATAATAATTGAAACTTTCAAAAATGAAGAAATATTTATTGATGAAATATTATTTGATTATAATAGTGTTAATTCTCCATCTTTTTCTAATAAAGAAAACTCTTATAAAATAAAAGATAATAAATTATCTCATTTAAAACACAATTTGGATAACAAAAATATTGAGTTACCCTCCTCTCCCCTTGATAAAAGATTCACTTTTGATAGGTTTGTTGTCGGAAAACCAAATGAGTTAGCACATGCAGCTGCCAAACGTGTATCTGAAACAGGTCCAGTTACTTTTAATCCCTTATTTTTATATGGTGGAGTTGGATTAGGAAAAACTCATTTAATGCATGCAATTGCTTGGCAAATTAAAAAAACAAATCCTTTATCTAGAATGTTATATCTTTCAGCAGAACAGTTTATGTATAGATTTGTGCAAGCATTAAGATTTAAAGATATGTATGGCTTTAAAGAAATCTTTAGGTCAGTTGATATTCTTATGGTTGATGATGTTCAGTTTATAGCAGGTAAAGAAAGTACTCAAGATGAATTTTTTCATACTTTTAATGCACTCGTAGAGCAAGGAAAACAATTAGTAATTTCAGGTGACAGAGCCCCTGGAGAAATTGATGGTTTGGAAGATAGAATTAAATCAAGACTAGCGTGGGGTTTAGTTGTAGATCTTCACCCAACAGATTACGAGCTTAGACTCGGAATACTTCAATCTAAAGTAGAAATTCAAAGTAAACTTCATCCTGGAATTAACATAAATAATGGAATTCTAGAGTTTTTAGCACATAGAATCTCTTCAAATGTAAGAGTTTTAGAGGGGTCATTGACTAGATTATTTGCTTATGCCTCTTTAGTTGGTAGACCTATTGATATTGACATGGCCCAAGAATGTTTAGCAGATATTCTTAGAATTTCTGAAAGAAAAGTTACAATTGAAGAAATAATAAGAAAAGTAGCAGATCATTACAACTTAAGAATGAGTGATATGATATCTGCAAGGAGACCAAGAACAATATCTAGACCTAGACAATTAGCTATGTTCTTAGCAAAAAATTTAACCTCTAAGTCTCTGCCTGAAATTGGTAGAAGATTTGGAGGAAGAGACCATACAACTGTAATACATGCAGTAAAAAAGATAGAAGAGTTAAAAAATAAAGATTTACAAATTGCAGAGGAAGTAGAAATCTTAAGAAGAATGTTAGAGGCATAATTTAAAAAACAATTGAATAATTAATATTTTTAGTTTTAAAATAAATTTTTGGATAACTTAAATGAAAGTGAGTATTGAGCAGACCGAACTTTTAAAATCAATGGCTAGAGTGCAATCTATAGTAGAAAGGAGAACTACTATACCTATTCTTTCTAACGTACTTTTAGAAGCCAAAGAATCTTATTTATATTTACGAACTACAGATTTAGATATTGAAGTTTTAGATAAAGTTACTGCAGATATTGAAATACCAGGGTCACTTACTGTTGGTGCTAATACACTTTACGAAATTGTCAGAAAATTACCAGATGGATCTATGGTCGAATTTTTAAATGAAACAGGTTCTAGTCAATTAGAGATTGTTGCTTCAAGATCTAAATTTTTTCTATCTACCCTACCAAAGGAAGATTTTCCAATAATGGCCACTGAGGAATATGATTTTGAATTTACGTTAAAATCAAAGGTAATAAAAAGACTTTTTGATAAGTCTAAATTTGCAATGTCTTCTGAAGAAACTAGATATTATTTAAACGGTGTTTATTTGCATCCTTGCATAGAAAATGAAAAACATATTTTACGCGCAGTGGCAACTGACGGTCACAGGTTAGCTCAAATAGATATTGCAAACCCAGGTTTAAAAAATACTTTTTCTGGGATTATTGTACCAAAGAAAACTGTTGCTGAGCTAAGAATGATACTTGATAATGAGAATGATGATATTTCTATTTCAATTTCTAATAATAAAATAAGATTTTCTAATAATTCACTAACTTTGACGTCAAAAATAGTTGATGGTACCTTCCCAGATTATAAAAGGGTAATACCAATAGATAATGATAAAAAGTTAAAGATTAACGCTTCTGAATTTTCAGAGGCTGTTGATAGGGTTTCTACTGTAAGTTCAGAAAGGTCAAGAGCTGTAAAACTTACTTTAAGCTCAGGAAGGTTACACTTATCTGTTAATTCTCCTGAAAATGGAAAGGCAGAAGATGAGATACTGGTCAATTATGATCAGGATAATTTGGAAATAGGATTTAATGCAAGATATCTGCAAGAACTTACTTCTCAAGTAGATGGAAAAAACGTAGAGTTTAGCTTTAAATCATCTGGAGATCCTGCATTAATGAGGGATATTGATGATGAAGGCGCAATATATGTTGTTATGCCAATGAGGGTATAGAAGATATAAAAACTAGTGAATAATCTTAATTTAAAAAATTTAAAATTGAGGAATTTTCGCTCTCATAAGAGTTTAGATTTAGACTTTTACTCACATTTTATTTATTTTTCTGGTCCTAATGGAGTAGGAAAAACAAATATATTAGAGGCCATATCTCTATTCTCCCCAGGACGTGGATTAAGAGGTGCAAATATTAATGATCTCATAAAATTTAATAGTGAAAAATTATGGGATTTATATTCAATTTTTAAAATTGCAAATATTTTTATAGAAATAGAAATAGGTTTGGACAATAAAGGTAAAAAAAATTTAAGGGTTGACGGAAAGAAAAAACCACTGATTTATTTGACTGAATTATTAAAAATAATTTGGATAACCCCATTGATGGATCGGTTATGGATTGGAGGATCTAATGATAGGCGGAGGTTTTTAGATAGATTGGTTATGAATTTTTTTCCTAAGCACGCAAAAAATTGTATAATTTATGAACAAGCTTTAAAAAAAAGAAATTTTCTTTTAAAAGAAAGTGAAAAAGATATTGCATGGTTTTTGGCAGTTGAAAAACAATTATCGGTTATTGGATATGAGATAGATAAATACAGAAGAGAGGTAATTGAATTACTTATTGAAATGCAAATAAATATGAAAAATCAAGGATTTTTCCCCATATTAAATATTGATCTTGATACCCAACCTTTTAAAAATAGTGAAGAACTATTTGAAGAATTACAGAAATCAAGACAAACTGATTTTAAAGCAAAAAGAACTTTAATTGGCCCTCATAAGTCTGATTTGATAGTAAATCATAGTATTAAAAACATCCAAGCTAAAAATTGTTCAACAGGTGAGCAAAAATCACTTTTACTTTCTTTTTTTATATTGAGTTCCCTAGCTATTTCAAGAAAATTTGGAAAACCACCTATTATCCTATTAGATGAAATAGTAGCCCATCTAGATAAAGAAAATTTATCAATTTTTTTGCAACAATTAATTAGCATTAATGCTCAAATTTTTGCTACTGGTACTGACATAAATAATTTAGACATTTTGCCATTTGACACTCAGTCATATTCTATAGATTGGAGTGAAAACAAAAGCAAAGTATCATTAAATAAAAACTTAGTATGATTTTAACATTTCATTTGCGTGACATAACAAAAGAAATTTAGTAACATATTTTAGAGGTAAAAATTTGATAAACGAGCAAGAAAATAATTATGATGCAGGTTCCATTAAAGTCCTAAAGGGCTTGGAGGCTGTTAGAAAACGTCCAGGCATGTATATTGGCGATACAGACGATGGTTCTGGACTTCATCATATGGTTTATGAAGTAGTTGACAATTGTGTAGATGAAGCATTAGCAGGACATTGTTCAGAGATAAGTGTTTCACTTTTTGATGGATCATTAGTGACTGTTAGAGACAATGGCCGTGGAATACCTACCGATATTCATCCAGCAGAAGGTATATCAGCAGCAGAAGTTATAATGACACAACTACATGCTGGTGGTAAATTTGATCAAAACTCTTATAAGGTTTCTGGTGGTTTACATGGAGTAGGTGTATCTGTAGTTAATGCATTATCAGAATATTTAAAATTAACTATTTGGAGAAATGGGAAAGAATATTCTGCAACTTTTAAAAATGGAAATACTACCAAAAGTCTACAAGTTATTGGTGCTTCGGATTTAATTACTGGTACTGAAATAACTTTTCAACCATCCACAGATATTTTCACTAATATTAATTTTAATTTTAAAACATTAGAATCAAGATTGCGTGAACTTGCATTTTTAAATGCTGGACTAAAGATAAATATCTCCGATAATCGAAACGGTCAATCTAAAACAATAGAAATGAATTATGAGGGAGGTGTTAGTGAATTTGTAAAATTTATAGATAAGTCACGGACACCTTTGATGAGTAAGCCTATTTTTTTATCAGGTCTTAGGGATAATATTCAGATAGATACAGCACTTTGGTGGAATGATGGATATAATGAAAATGTTTTTCCATTTACAAATAATATTCCACAAAGAGATGGTGGCACCCATTTAGCTGGGTTGAGAGGTGCTTTAACAAGAACAATAAACTCATATTTTACACAAAACTTGAGTAGTAAAAAAGAAAAAATATCCTTATCTGGAGATGACTCTAGAGAAGGACTCACGTGTGTATTATCTGTAAAAGTTTCTGATCCTAAATTTTCTTCTCAAACTAAAGATAAGTTAGTATCTTCTGAAGTCAGGCCCGCAGTTGAAAGTTTTCTAAGTGAAAAAATTTCAGATTGGTTTGAAGAAAATCCAGCAGAAGCAAAAATCATTATATCCAAAATAGTTGAATCAGCTCTAGCAAGAGAAGCTGCTAGAAAAGCGAGAGAATTAACTCGTAGGAAAAGTGCTCTAGATGTTGCAAACTTACCTGGCAAACTAGCCGATTGCCAAGAAAAAGATCCTGCAAAATCGGAGTTATTTATTGTTGAAGGGGATAGTGCTGGTGGAAGTGCTAAGCAAGGAAGAACAAGAGTAAATCAAGCAGTATTACCACTTAGGGGAAAAATTCTTAATGTAGAAAAAGCGAGAACTGATCGTATGCTTTCTAGTCAAGAAATAGGTACCTTAATTACTGCATTAGGAACAGGTATTGCGGATGATTTTGATATTGAAAAGCTCAGATATCATAAGATTATTATAATGACTGATGCAGATGTGGATGGAGCACATATAAGAACCCTTTTATTAACGTTTTTTTATCGCAGAATGCAGGATTTGATAAAAGCTGGGTATCTATATATTGCGCAACCACCATTATATAAAGTTACTAAAGGTAAATCAGAAGTTTATTTAAAAGATGATTTAGCTCTTCAAAATTATCTTATAGATACGGGTATTGAAGACTCTACTTTGAATATTAATAATGGAACTATAGTAGCAGGTTCAGACTTACAAAGAGTTGTCACTTTAACAAAAAAAATAAAAAAAATAATAGATAATTTTCCTTCAAATATTCCTAATTTTATTTTTGAGCAAGTTGCTATGGCAGGCGCTTTATCAATAGAAATTTTGGAAAATGATACTATTAATGCGGAAACAAATATATCAAAACGGCTTGACTGTATATCCTCAGAATTTGAAAAAGGATGGGTTTGCAAATATACCAAAGAAAAGGACTTGGAAATAAGTCGAACGCTTAGGGGTGTCAAAAATATATACTTACTTGAGAATAATATTTTGTTAAAAAAAGAGGCCTCTTTGCTTAATAGCTTGGGTAAAGAAATGCTGGAAATTTTTGAGAAAGAAGTTTTTTTTACCAAAAAAGAAAAAAGTTTCAAATTACATTCTCCATCAGAATTTCTAAATTTAATATTGAAACAAGGTGAGAAAGGCTTGTCACTACAACGGTATAAAGGATTAGGCGAAATGAATGCGGATCAATTATGGGAAACTACTTTAGACCCAGATTCTAGATCATTATTGCAAGTAAAAATAGAACAATCTGCTGAGGAAGGTACAACTTTTTCAGATTTGATGGGTGATGATGTAGAGCCAAGAAGGATATTTATACAAGAACAAGCTTTAAATGTATCAAATCTTGATTTTTAATTTTTTATCTTTCTGTTAGCTTGTTGAATAGTTATTAAAGCTATCGTAATAAATATGATACCAAAAATATCGTTAAAGTTAATTTTTTCATTCAGAAAGATATAAGCTATTACAACCCCAGTTGGTGGAGTAAGAAAGTGAAAAGAAGATGCCATCAATACACCAATTCTTTTTACCAGATTAAACCAAATCATTGTAGCAATAAGGCCTGGAAAAAAACAGGTGTATATAAAAGCTATTATAAAAGGACTTGAAAAATTTATTGTCCATTTTTCAAATATAAGTGAAAGTAAAAGTAACGGTGCTCCACCTACTATCATCTGAATAGAAACAAAGGGTAAAAGTTGCTCTTTTTTAGAAAATCCATTTTTTATAATTAAAGTTGCTATTGCTAATGCAATTACTGCAATTAAACATAAAGACAATCCATATAAATTGAAATTTACTGTTATTTTGGGAACTAAAATTATTGAGCAACCCAAAAATCCAATTACTATTCCAATAAAACTCAAAAAATGTATTTTATTTTTTCTAAGAAGAAATGAAATTATTGCAACAAATAAAGGTAGTAGACTTGCTACAATCACTGCTAGATAAGCATCAATCCGATCCATTGCCAAAAAATTTAGGCCTAAATATAAAGTATTTTGGCAAATACCAAATGACAAAATGAACTTCCAATCATTATTATTTAATCTTATTTTATCAAAAAAAATATTATTAATAATAATGCCAATAGCTCCAGTAAATAAAAAGCGTATTCCTAGAATTAATAATGGTGGAGAGTAGCTTACTAAAACTTTGGCAGAAGTAAAAGCACTAGACCAAAGTATGATGAAAATTAATCCCATCAAGAGAGATTTTAAATTCATAATGAAGATAAATTTTAAACCAAAACCACTAAACTTTAAGCAGTTTTGGTTTAAATTAAATTAAGTATTAATAACATCCTTTAAGGCTTTAGCTATAGATACTTTTACAACTCTATCAGCTGGTTTTTTCATTTGTTCTCCAGTAGCCGGGTTTCTAACCATTCTTTCTGGGCGGGCTCTGCATGAAAACTTTCCTATGCCTGGCAATGTTACAGCTCCTCCTGCTGCAACTTCCTTACTTATAATTGCAGAAAGTGCATCTATCATTCTATTTGCAGATGCTTTGTCTGAACCAACGGATTCTGCTAAGTTGGCTACGAGTTGACTTTTTGTCATTGGTTTATTTGTCATATTTTCCACCCTTTTTAAACTCTTTTAATAGACTTATATCATATACTTATTAAGTACAATGTTTTGGTAGGTAAATTCAATGATTGATTTTAATTTATTGTAATTTTTTTAGAATTTTTTTAAATTAATTAATTTTATTAATAGATTTAAATTATATTTATTAAATTATTATAGCATTTCACACATTTTTGAAAATATTTGGGTACAACATAAAAATAAGGGATCATTTCATAAAAATGATCCCTTCAATAATAGTTAAATTAAATTTTATTAACTTTTAGAAAAATCAGGATACGCATCCATACCTAACTCTGTCGTATCTAATCCAGTTAACTCATCTTCTTCACTTACTCTAATACCCATTATCATATCTAAGACATACCATATTACTAATGAGAGAATGAATATGAATAAGCAAATAGAAACTGTACCAATTATCTGAGCGCCAAAACTTCCTCCAGTAAATATGACAGCTATAGTTCCCCATATGCCAGCGATACCATGAACAGAAATAGCTCCTACAACGTCGTCAATTTTAAGCTTATCAAGCATAGGGACAGCGAATACAACGATTGCACCCCCGATTGCTCCTATAAGAGTAGCTCCACCAATTGAAGGTGCTAGTGGCTCAGCTGTAATAGAAACTAATCCTGCAAGTGCCCCATTAAGGACCATTGTTAAATCTATTTTTTTGTACATTAATTGGGTAAGAATTAGGGCTGCTAATGCTCCTCCTGCTGCCGCTGTATTAGTATTTGTGAATATTCTAGAGACATCAGCTGCATCTCCGATAGAACCCAATGCAAGTTGAGAGCCTCCATTAAATCCAAACCAACCCAACCACAATATAAAAGTGCCAAGTGTTGCTAATGGCATATTTGAACCAGGCATTGGGTTTACACTACCATCATCTTTGTATTTACCGATTCTTGGGCCAAGGACAATTGCACCAGCCAAAGCAGCAGATGCACCTGCAGCATGAACTAGGGTGGAACCAGCAAAGTCAGAAAAACCTAATTCTGATAACCATCCGCCTCCCCACTGCCAAGAAGCTTCTATTGGATACAAGAATGCAGTTAGTAAGACAGTGAAGATTAAAAAAGGCCATAGTTTCATTCTCTCAGCAATAGTACCTGAAACAATTGAAGCAGTTGTAGCGCAAAACATAAGTTGAAAAAAGAAATCAGATCCAACAGATGCATAACCTAAATCACCAATTTGCTCGGCAGTTGCACCAACTGGCTCTAATCCTGTCAATGAAAAAATTGGACCAAGATATCCTGTAATTAACCATCCATCACCTGGATACATAAGATTAAACCCAACTAAAAAATATGCAATTGCTGCAATTGAAAATAAAGCAATATTCTTGGTCAACTGTGTTGTAACATTTTTTGATCTTACTAATCCTGCTTCTAGCATTGCAAAACCAGCTGCCATCCACATAACCAAGAAACCACCTATTAGGAACAATAACGTGTTAAAAACGAATACACCATGTGCAGAAACTAAATCTGTATTAGCTTCCTCGGCGTGTAATATTGTTGTTGAAACTATGCAGATTAGTGCACTAACAAAAATTTTAATTAAACTTAACATTTAAACCTCTACTCTTAATAATAATTGATTAAATTGCATTATCACCGGTTTCACCGGTTCTAATTCGTATTGCATCTTCTACATTTAATACAAAAATCTTTCCGTCTCCGATTTTCCCAGTCTTTGCTGTTTCTGAGATTATATCGGTGGCTTTGGAAACATTATTGTCGGGAACTACTAATTCTAATCGAATCTTTGGGATATAGTTTACAACATATTCTGCACCCCTATACATTTCTGTATGACCTGCTTGTCTTCCATAACCTTTAATTTCTGAAACCATTAATCCTTGAACACCTATTTCTGTCAGTTTTTCTCTAACTTCTTCAAGTTTAAATGGTTTTATAACTGCAATGATTATTTTCATGAGATCTCCTTATTTTAAAAAACCTAGTGAACAATTACTGTCAAAAAATTTTAATCAAAGTTGATTTACAGAGAACATAGAAAAATTTATAAGAATTGAGCAAAAATTATACAAATAATTACATTTGAATAATTTTTAAGCAGGATAAAATTTAGATTTTAAATTTTTATGGATTGATTTATGCATAAAATTATTAATAAAGCGATTTAAAACTAATTTAAGTAACAATAGTATGATTATAGACATTTTAAAAAAATTATTTATTTTCCTTCGAAAATTAATAGTTTGGACGATATTAAGAATCATTATTCTCATTTTCATCATATTTTTTACAATCGTTTGTTATTTTTATTTTAAAATTCCACCTATGGAATATCTTCTAGATGCAAGAGATCAAGGATCTGTAACACTTTTAGATAAAAACGGTGATAATTTTGCATGGAGGGGAAAACAGTTTGAAGGTTCTTTAAGATCAGAAACAATTAGTCCAATTCTAAAAAAAGCAATTATTTCAGTTGAGGATAAAGGTTTTTATAAACATATAGGTATTTCGTTAAGAGGAATATTAGGAGCTATAATAATAAATGTTCGAGAAGGAAGAGGCCCTTTCCAAGGGCATGGTGGATCGACAATAACTCAACAAGTAGCTAAATTATTATGCTTATTACAATCAGAACAAAAAATTGAGCAAGAATGCCGCAAGGCAACATTAGCAAGAAAAATAATGGAAATACCATTTTCTATAGCTATGGAACTTAAGTATACAAAAAATGATATCTTATCTATTTATTTAAATCGAGTATATTTAGGTGCAGGATCCTTTGGATTTGAAGCAGCTTCCCAAAGATATTTTAATAAATCAGCAAAAGTAGTAAATTTGGCAGAGTCAGCTATGTTAGCAGGTCTTATGAAAGCTCCATCTAGATTTGCGCCCACAAGCAATTTGAAATTGGCTGTTGATAGAGCATCCACTGTTCTTAATCTTATGTTCAAAGAAGGGTATATAACAGAAAAAGATAAAACTTTTGCAGAAAAAAATCCTGCTAAACTTTCAAATAAAGCAAATGAGTTAATTGGAAGTCATTTTGCTAACTGGATTATGAATTCAACTCCAAGAGAATTATCAACAGCTACTTCTGAAGACATCATCATTAATACAACCTTTGATCCTGTTATTCAGAAAATTGTGGAAAGTTCAGCTGAGGAAATTTTCAATAAATTTGTTAAAGACGATTCTAAGGCAGAATTAGCAGTTGTTGTAATGACTAAAGATGGATTAGTAAGAGCAATGATAGGTGGGAGAGATTTCAAAAATGGTCGTCATAAATTTAATCGGGCTGTACAAGCTTTGAGGCAGCCAGGTTCAGCTTTTAAACCATTCATTTATGCAGCGGCATTAGATCAAGGTTATAGTCCTAATTCTATTTTTTTAGATGAACCTACTGAAATTGAAATAGAAGATTCAAAGATTTATAGTCCAAAAAACTATACAGGTGAATATTTAGGCCCAGTAACTCTAAATCAAGCACTTAGTGGCTCCATTAATACTGTAGCTGTTAAATTAGCAAATGAAATAGGAATTAAAAAAATAAGAGCAATTGCAAATGATTTTGGTATACGTTCTAGAATAGATAAAGGATTAGCAGTAGCATTAGGATCTTCAGAAGTAAATTTATTGGAATTGACATCAGCGTATGCTGGTTTTTTATCAAATGGAAAAAAAGTTAATCCAATAGGTTGGTTTGATTTGAAAATAAGAGGTGAAAAAGGTGTTTTAATGAGTGCTGATAGATCAGAAGGAATGCAAGTAATTGATCCAAATGCATCTGCCGCTCTGTTATATATGTTGTATAGTGTTGTTGAGGATGGTACTGGCAATAGAGCTAAAGTTCCCGGATGGGATATAGCAGGTAAAACAGGTACTAGTCAATTAATGAAAGATGCTTGGTTTATAGGTTTTAATACTGAGTACGTATGCGGTATATGGATGGGTTATGATAATAATACACCATTAAAAGGTGTAACTGGGGGCGGTTTACCAGCTGAATTGTGGTCTAATATTATCAAACAATTGATTAATCAAAACACACCAGTTTCCCTTCCATACTTAACACCTGAGGAATTTGAAAAAATTGCAAGTAAAAACATTAATGATGATGGACTAAACTTACAAAATAAAAAAAGCACATCAATGATTAGAGCTTTAATAGATACCCTATTTGGAAACTAATAATTAAGCAAAGAATTTATAAGCTTAGATATAGATCTTCCCCCTTTAGAATACTGATTTCTAATTTCTCCTCTTTCAGTTGTAAGAAGAGAAATACCTTCAATTTTTACATCAATCATTTTAAATTCACCACTTGCATCTGAGACTTGCCATCCAACCTTAATCGGTGCACTACCAGGCATAAGTAATCTAGTTTCAACCATAATTCCGGCTTTTCCACCAGAATCTCTACTTCTCTCAATAAGCATTTCTGCTCCTGTAAATTCTGAAAATTGAGCTACATATTTTTTTGCCAGATATAGCCTGAATGCGTTTATAAAGTTGGAACGTTCAACATTTCTAAGTTGTCTCCACGGCGAACCTAACACTGCTCTCGCAATAATAGGGACATCTGCATACTTATCAAATAAATTTAGAAGTGATTTTTTTTTATTCTCATCATTTTGATTATTGTTTATAATAAAAAAAATATCATTAAAAATCTTTTTTGACAAATGTTCAGCTTTTTTTATTCTTGAAGACTTAGCATATACAGAAACAAAACTTGTAATAGGTGTAATGATTAAAATCGATGAGGAAAAAAGGAAAAAGGATCTTCGTGAGAAAATTCCTTTAGAATTTTTTGGATTTATTTTCAATGTTTCCTCTATTTACTTTATTAATAAAATCTAAAATATAATTTATTTCATTTTAATGAAGAAAAATAATATATATACTTGGTTCATATTACAAACAAAATAAAGTTGTGAAAATATAAATGCTAGATATAGAAAAAAAATTAAGCAAATTGTCTTTAAAATTGCCTTCAGCACCCACACCAGCTGCAAATTATTTACCATATGTCATTACAAATAAATTATTGTTTATTTCTGGACAAATATCTGCCGACAAAAATGGTTTAATTAAAGGAGTTATAGGGCAAAATATGAGTGTAGAAGATGGATATAGGGCTGCTCAAAACTGTGGGCTTTCATTATTAGCTCAATTGAATGCCGCAATCAGTGGAGATTTTCAAAAATTTAAAAGAGTAATAAGGATTGCTGGGTTTGTTAATGCAACAAATACTTTTGAAGATCATCCTAAAGTAGTAAATGGTGTTTCAGATTTGATGGTAAGTGTTTTTGGTGAAAATGGAAAACATATGAGAATTGCACTAGGATCAACTTTACCTTTAGGTGTAGCTGTAGAAGTAGAAGGTTTATTTGAATTAAACTAAATGTTTAATATTCTAAAAAATCTTTCGCAAAATTTTGTTCATTCTCCATTTGCTCACAGGGGTTACCATGATTGTAATGGTAGTTTTGAAGGAGGAAAGGGTCCTGAAAATTCTAGATGCTCAATAATTCATGCAATTCAAAATGGTTTAGGAGTAGAAATTGATGTTAGATTTACTAAAGATTATAAACCTATAGTAATTCATGATGATTACTTAAAAAGGCTATGTGGTGTTAATAAGTATTTATCAAATTGTCTTTACAGTGAATTAAGGCTTTTAAAATTAGATAATAACGAAAAATTACCAACTTTAGAAGAAATTCTTAGTATTATTAACGGTAATACTCCCGTCTTAATTGAATTTAAAAAATTAAATAAAACACAAGACCTAATAAATATAAAAAAAGAACTATATTCATTATTGAGCAGTTACTCTGGACCTTTAGCAATGATGTCATTCGATTTGAAACTAATCTCACATTTATCTAAAAGGTTACCAAATATAAATATAGGTCTAGTGTTAGAAAAATATGATCATTGTAGTAAAACTTTTAGTTCTAGTGTTGAAAAAAGAGTTACTGATTTCCAAATGCAAAAAAATGGGATTAGTTTTGTATCATTAAAATACACTAACCTAACAAAAGGTCTTTATGATTTTAACAAAAAAAAAAATAGAAAAGTTTTAACATGGACAATTAATTCTGAATTGGATGCAAAAAAAATAAAGAATTTATGTGATAATATAACCTTCGAAGGTTTTAAACCAATTTAGAAATAACAAGGAAATTAAATTGGATAATAAAAATATTAAGGTTGAATTTATAAATGATATAAACCTTATAGAGAAAAAACAGTGGGATCTTTGTGCTTGTCCTGAAACTTTAGAAGGTAAGAAAATAATTGATCCTTTTACAACATATAATTTTATTTCAGCATTGGAAAATAGTGGATCAGTTGGAAAAGATACAGGATGGCACAGCTGCCACGTAGTGGTGAAAATTGAAAAGGAGATAATAGCTGTTATGCCACTATATCTAAAGGGACATTCACAAGGCGAGTATATTTTTGACCATAATTGGGCTCAAGCCTATCATAATTTTGGTGGTAGTTATTATCCCAAAATTCAATCCGCAGTACCATTTACTCCAGTAACAGGAAGAAGGTTTCTAACAAAAAAAGGATTTGAAAAACAGGGTAGAGACGCTCTTGAAAGAGGAATTATTAATTTAGCCCTTAATAATAAAATATCTTCTGCTCATATTACTTTTTGTACTTCTAATGAAGCAATGAAAGTTTCAGACAATAATTTTTTGAAGAGAAAGACTCTCCAATACCATTGGGAAAATAAAGGATTTAGCAATTTTGAAGACTTCTTAAATTCCTTATCTAGTAGAAAGCGAAAAACAATAAAAAAAGAGAGAAATATAGCTACAAGTTTATTTAAGGAAAAGGGTGGAATTTATAGTTTCACAGGACCTGAACTAAAAGATAAACATTGGGACAGCTTTTGGGGATTTTACCAAGATACAGGTAATAGAAAGTGGGGTATTCCTTACTTAACTAGAGATTTTTTTCAATTAATAAATGAATCTATGTCTGAAAATATATTATTATTTTTAGCCATAGAAAATAATATACCAATTGCTGGCGCACTTAATTTTATTGGAGCAGACACATTGTTTGGAAGATATTGGGGATGTTCTAAATATCATTCATGTTTGCATTATGAACTTTGTTATTATCAAGCAATAGATTATGCACTCAAAAATTGCATCAAAAAGGTTGAGGCAGGAGCACAAGGAGAACATAAAATAAGCAGGGGTTACTTGCCAAGTTTCGTATATTCATTACATTGGTTTTCAAATAAATCCTTTTCTAGTGCTATTTCTGAATATTTGAATAAAGAAGAAAAAGTTATTGATCAAGAATATGACATTTTAATGAAAACAAGTCCGTTTAAACAACTTTAGGAGAAAAATTTTGGCCCAAAAACTAAATATTGAGGAAAAAAAGAAATTGATTAATGAAAATGCAAAAAGTGGTTGGAAATATATTGAAGAAAACGACAGTATTTATAAAAAATTTGAATTTAAAAATTTTGTGGAAGCATTTTCCTGGATGACAAAGGTTGCTCTATTTGCAGAAAAGATAAATCATCATCCAGAATGGTTTAATGTTTATAAAACAGTAGAAGTTACTTTAAAAACACACGATTTAAATACCTTAAGTGACTTAGATAAAATATTATCTCAAAAGATGGATTATTTTGTGAATAATTAAAATGTTATTTATCTATTTGAGTTAAAATATTTTCTCCAGATGTTACATTGCAAACACCTCTTTCTTCCTCAATAAGTATTTTTTTTATGATAAGATCATCTAAAATTATACAAAATCTTTTTGAGCGATTAATTAGACCAACATCTGGTGCATTAAATGACAATTTTAGTTTATTAACTAAAGAACTATCAGTATCTGTAATAAACTTTAAGCCTGAATCTGTTCCGCCTGTTTGTTCTGCCCATACTTTTGTAACATGTATATCATTTACAACTAAACAAAAAATTTCATCTATCCCATTAATTTTAAAATTGCTCATTTGTTCAATGATACTTGGTATATGGTAGTTAGAGCAAGTGGGTGTGAAAGCTCCCGGCATTCCAATAACAATAGCCTTTTTATAAGAAAATAACGATGTGGTTGTAGTTTTTTTCATTATTCCATCTTTATAAATGTAAACACCATTTTCTGGAAAAATACTGCCAACATTTATAATCATTTTATGTATTCCATTGGTTGATATTTTTTTAGATTTATATAATAACGTTTTTATAATATCTAGAGATAAATAATATATGGCTGATATAATTGCAATTGGCGGTGGTCAAGCGAGTTTTTCTTTTATAAGTAAATTAAGGTCTTTGGGCTATCAAAAACCAATAATCCTCATTTGTGGTGAAAACCACATTCCATACCAAAGACCACCTCTTTCAAAAAAATTTTTAATTGGTGAACTCAAAAAAGATCGGTTATTTTTTAAACCACAAAGCTTTTATGATGAACAAAATATAGAGATAATAAAAGGACAAAATGTTAAAAAAATTAATCGTCACCAAAATAAAATAACTTTGAATAATGAGAAAGTTTTAAAATACAAGACACTTTTTCTAGGATTAGGTTCTAGATCCAGGTTGCTTCCAAAAAATTTATCTAATGGCATACCAAAATTATACTATATAAGGGAAATAGGTGATATTAGTTCAATAACTAAAGAGTTTAGTTATAAAAGAAAATTGATTATTTTGGGTGGTGGGTTTATTGGTCTTGAGGTAGCTTCAGTAGCTAGAAATTTAGGTGTAGATGTTACTATACTGGAGTCCCAAGAAAGAATTTTGAAAAGAACATCTGCTGAAATAGTAGCCAATCACATAAAATCAATACACCTTTTAAATGGTGTTTCCATTAAAGAAAATACCAGTATAAAAAAAATTCTTAAAACCAGAGAAAATTCTTTTAATATTTTGACTAACAAAAATGAATTAATATATGCTGATTTTATAATAGCAGGCATAGGAGCGCAACCTAATACGGAGATTGCATGTAATGCGGGTTTGTTAATTGATAACGGTATTGTTGTTGATGAAACTTGTAGGACAAGCGATCCTAATATTTTTGCTGCTGGTGATTGTGTGAGTTTTCCTTTTAACAAAGATTTAATTAGATTAGAGAATGTAGGAAATGCAATTGAGCAGTCAGAAACGGCATCTGAAAATGTACTTGGAAAAGATATTAAGTATCAACCAGTTCCATGGTTTTGGTCTGATCAATTTGATGTCAAATTACAAATTGCAGGCTTAAATAATGGATTTACAAGAGTTTTTCACAGACAAAGTGATAACAAAAACTCATTTTGGTATTATAAAGATGATCAATTGATATCTGTTGATGCTATTAACGATCCCAAGAGCTATATGGTTGGAAAAAAACTTTTAGAAATGAAAAAAAATCCCAGCCCTAAAGATATTGTTTCTAATCAAATAAATTTAAAAGATATGTTAAGAGAAAGCAAATGAGAGTTGTTGGAGGTAAATGGAAGAGTAGAAAAATAAATCAGCTTTTAAAAAAAAATCACTATTCTATTATTCGACCAACTACTGATAGAATTAGAGAAAATATTTTTAATATAATCCAAAATTTGGATGTTAAAAATCAAATAGAAGGAGCTAATGTACTCGACATATTTTGTGGAACTGGTGCTATGGGCATTGAGGCACTATCAAGGGGTGCATCTTTTTGTCAATTTATTGATAATTCACCAATTTCTAGTCAAATAACTTTAAATAATATAAAGAATTTGCGTTGTGAAAAAGAAACAAATTTTTTACTTACAAATGTGTTAGAAATTGAAGGTTATGGATTAAAAAAAAGTGATGTTGTTTTTATGGATCCCCCCTATAAAAAAAGAATTTCTGAAGCAGTAATTCAAAGACTATTACAAAATGGTTGGATAGATAAAGATTCACTGATAATCTTGGAAAAAAGCAAAAAAGAAAATTTTAATTTAAATGCACATTTAATAGATAACAGAATTTATGGGAATACAGAAATACTATTTTTAAGGCTTAAATTATTTTGATAGAATTCTAACTTTTTTTTAATGGATATAATTATTTTTAAACTATTTGAGGATATCATTTGCAAAATAAATATACGGACTTTGGTTTTTCTCGTGTCAAATCTAAAGATAAATCTAATTTAGTAAAAAAATTATTTGAAAATGTTTCAGGTAGATATGATTTAATGAACGATTTTATGAGTCTGGGAATTCATAGAGTATGGAAAGAGTCAATGTTAGACTGGTTAGCACCTAGAAGAGGTCAAAGTTTAATTGATGTTGCTGGTGGCACTGGAGATATTGCATTTAATTTTATTAAAAGAGCTAAATCTGGAGCTAATGCAACTATTTTGGATCTCACAGAATCTATGATGATAGAGGGTAAAAAAAAAACTATAGATCTCCCAGAAGAATCAAAAATAAATTGGGTTTGCGGAGATGCCATGAGGATGCCATTTAGTAACAGCACATTTGATGTTTATACAATATCTTTTGGAATAAGAAATGTAACTGATATTTCTAAAACTTTATCTGAAGCATATAGAGTTTTAAAACCTGGAGGTAGACTTATGATACTGGAATTTTCTTCAGTGAATAACGATTTAATTTCCTGGATTTATGATAAATACTCTTTTAACATTATTCCAAAATTAGGAGAGTTCGTATCTAACGATAGAGAAAGTTACCAATATTTAGTTGAAAGTATAAGAAAGTTTCCAAATCAAGAAAAATTTTCTGAAATGATTATTAATGAGGGTTTTAAAAAAGTTAAATACAGAGATCTTACCTTTGGGATTGCGGCATTACATTCTGCCTGGAAATTTTAGATGAGAGGTCCTCATAATATTTGGAGACTCATCCAAACAGGAGCAACTTTTGAGAGATCGGGAGCTATGAATGTTGCTATGGATGCACTAGATGCCCCAAAATCAATTAGAATTCCGGTACGTTTTCTGGTTTGGCCATTTAAATTTCTTGGTTTAAAAGGAGAAAAAAAATTTTCACCTATGTTGAGAGCATTAATTGCGTTAGGTCCAGCTTATATTAAATTTGGTCAATTGTTGTCTACAAGACCTGATGTAGTAGGAGAAGGGTTGGCCACAGAACTAAGAATCTTGCAAGATGCCCTTCCTGCTTTCAATCAAAAAGATTCTATTGAAGCAATTGAAAAGGATTTAAATATTAACATCAATGAAGTTTTTCATAATTTTGAAAAGCCTGTGGCCGCAGCTTCTTTAGCACAAGTCCACAAAGCAACTCTTAAATCAAATAAAAAAGAAGTTGCAGTAAAAGTTTTAAGACCAGGAATTGAGAAAGCTTTTCTTAGAGATATCGATGCTTTTTATTTTATTGCAAGGTTTATTGAATTATTATCCCCGTCTTCCAGAAGGTTAAAACCCCTTGAGGTGATTAAATATTTTGAGGGAATTGTAAGAGCAGAAATAGATTTAAGGTTAGAAAGTGCGGCAGCCGCAGAATTTCATTCTAATACAAGTAATGATAAACAATTTAGAGTACCCAAAGTCGTTTGGGAATTATCAAGTAAACGAGTAATGACAACAGAATGGGTTGAAGGAATACCAGTAGGCGATATTGATTTACTTAGGTCCCATAATATAAATCTCAAAAAATTGTCAGAATTAATTATTCAATCTTTTTTAAATAATGCACTTCGTGACGGATTTTTTCATGCTGATATGCATCAAGGTAATTTAAGGTGTGGCGCTGATGGTGAATTAATTGTTCTCGATTTTGGAATAATGGGCCGAATTGATTTATACACCAGAAGAGTTTATGCACAAATATTGAATGGATTTATCAATAAAAAATATAGAAAAGTAGCAGAAGTTCATTTTGAAGCGGGCTATATAAGTTATGATCAGGACATAGATAAATTTGCTCAAGCTTTACGTTCTGTTGGAGAACCTATATTTGGTATGGAAGCAAGCAAAATTTCTATTGCCAAACTTTTAGGACATCTTTTTGAAGTTACTGAACGTTTTGGTATGCAGGTTAGGACTGAACTACTTTTGTTACAAAGAACAATGGTTGTTGTAGAAGGAGTGGGTAGGAGTTTAGATCCAAATTTAAATATGTGGGAAGTTGCAAGGCCTGTAGTTGAAAGTTACATAAAAGAAAATTTGGGTCCAAAAGCAATTATTAGAGATATTTCTGAAAGTGCAAAAGCCATTATCAAGTTTGGCCCACATGCCCCATATCTTATTGAAAAATCACTTCGAAATGCTCTTGATTTCAAACCAACAAAACCACCTAAAAGAAGATTACCTGCACTAATAGGTGGGATATTCTTGGGACTATTTTTGGGTATTATAAGTGTATTAGTTTTGTTTTTATGGTTTAATTAGACTATATCATACTGATGGTCCCGTGGCTCAACTGGATAGAGCAGCCCCCTCCTAAGGGGCAGGTTATAGGTTCGAATCCTATCGGGACCGCCAAAGATAAACCCTTTTTATTGTAAAGTTATTTAAATTTATTTGAAAGTTGATATTATTATAAAAAAAAAAATAATTTCAGGAGTTGATGAAGCAGGCAGGGGATCATGGGCTGGTCCAGTAGTATCTGCAGCTGTAATTTTAAAAAATTACCCAAATCCTAAAGAATTGAAAGATTCAAAAATTCTTAATAAAAGAGAAAGAATTGAAATTTTCAACAAGTTAAAAAAAAATTCAATTATAGGAGTTGGTTTTTCTTCTGTTCAAGAAATAGAGAGATTTAATATTTTAAAGGCAACATTTCTTTCTATGAGTAGAGCAATAAATTCCCTAACTATAACTCCTGATTTGTTATTTATTGATGGAAATAGGGTTCCACCCAAACTAAAAATAGAATCTTATCCAATAATTAAGGGAGACAAATTTATCTCAGAGATATCTGCAGCTTCGATAGTGGCTAAGGTAATAAGAGATACTCATATGAAAATATTAGATAGAAAATATCCTGGTTATGGTTTCACAAATAATGCAGGATATGGTGTTAAACTACATTTAGATGCACTTAAAACTCTTGGTGTCACTCCCATACATAGACAAACATTTAAACCAATACACAATATATTGTATGAAGAAAATTAAATAACTTATTGATTTCAAAAACTATTTGACAGACGAATCATTTTGAATCATTTTGTTCAAATAATTATTCAATGAGATCATAATGAGCCTAATCACAAAAAAAAATAAAACGTCACTTCCTCTCAATTCAATCTTAGAAGGTGATACAATTGAGAATATGAAAGAATTACCAAGCAATTCGATTGATCTTATATTTGCTGATCCTCCCTACAATCTTCAACTAAATGGAAATTTGCATAGACCAGACAATTCAATGGTTCAAGCTGTTAAAGAAGATTGGGATAAGTTCATTAATTTCAAAGACTATGACAATTTTTGCGAAAAATGGCTAATAGAGGCTAAAAGATTACTTAAACCAAACGGTGCATTATGGGTAATTGGAACATATCATAATATCTACAGATTAGGATCAATTCTTCAAAATTTAGGGTTTTGGATTTTAAACGATGTCATTTGGAGAAAATCTAATCCTATGCCAAATTTTCATGGAAAAAGATTAACTAATGCTCACGAAACTCTAATTTGGGCCTCACGATCTGATTCATCAAAATACGTTTTTAATTATGATGCTCTAAAAGGATTAAATGAAGGTCTACAAATGCGATCTGACTGGCTTATGCCTATTTGCAGTGGGAAAGAAAGAATTAAAAATAAAAAAGGAAAGAAAGCTCATCCTACTCAAAAACCTGAGGCTTTATTACACAGAATTTTGATTGGTACTTCAAATAAAGGTGATATAATTTTAGATCCTTTTTTTGGTACTGGCACAACTGGTGCTGTTGCAAAAAAGTTGGGTAGACATTTCATTGGAATAGAAAAAGATAAACTATATATTGAAGTAGCTAGCAAAAGAATAAGTAAAACTATTGAACATGATAATTCATGTTTGGAAGTTACTAAAAGTAAAAGAAGTTTACCAAGAATTCCATTCGGTTCTTTGATAGAAAGAGGAATTTTAAGTCCTGGCCAAGATCTACAATCTTTTAACGGGAGACATATAGCAAAAATAAGAGCTGATGGTACTTTAATTTCTCATAATACTAAAGGTTCAATACATCAAGTTGGTGCAAAATTAGAAGGTTTACCATCTTGTAATGGATGGGCTTATTGGCATTTTAAAATTGATGGATCTAGTGCACCAATTGACGTTTTACGTCAAAAACTTATATCAGAAATTAGTAATATTAATCATTAAAATTTTCTATTACCATTTCCACTCCTTTTTTAAATACTGTGGGAAGAGAATTAAGAGTGTAATTGTTTAAAGGCTCCAAATAAACATTTTGTGGGAAATGTTTAACTTTAGAAATCATTATTTTAAGCTCTAGTTCAAAATGTGTAAATGAATGAAAAAGTCTATTGTCTAAAACTTTCCAATCCCCTTCATATGGTGGTTTTGGTATTGGAAATTTATTTATTTTCCATTCACTAGTAGGAGGACATATTGTGCCTCCAAGTAATCCAGTATTAGGTCTTTTAATTAAAATAATTTTTTTACAATCTGTTATACCAATATAAAGATACCCTTTTTTAGCAACCTTTTTAACTTTCTTAGTTTTGAATGGTATAGATTTATAAGTATTATTTTTATAAGCTAAGCAATATTTTACTACAGGACAAGAATTACAAGTTGGATTTGCTGGCTTACAAATTATAGAACCTAAATCCATCATTGCTTGAGCAAAATCTCCAGGTCTTTTTTGAGAAAAAATTTCTTTAAGATTCTCAAGAATATTTGATTTATCATTTTTAATTTCATCTCTTATTTCAAATAATCTTGAAACAATACGTTGGATGTTTCCATCGATTGGAAATGCAAGTTTATTGTATGCTATAGAAACAATTGCAGCAGCTGTATAATTCCCAATACCAGGAAGTTTTGTTAATTCTTCAGTACAATTTGGAAATATTCCATTATATTTTTCACATATAGTTTTTGCACAATTTTTAAGATTACGTGCTCTTCTATAATAACCAAGGCCAGACCAAGCCTTTAAAACGTCATCCTCTTTAGCTTTGTTAAGCTCAATAACACTTGGCCATCTTTTAATGAAATTCAAAAAATAACTTTGAACAGTTTTAACTCCAGTTTGCTGAAGCATTATTTCAGAAACCCATATTTTGTATGGATCATTAGTAATACCTTCTTTAGTTGATTCAGGTGGAATCCTCCAAGGTAAATTTCTTGCATTTATGTCATACCAATCAAGTAAAGATTTACTAAATTTAGAATGGTTTACCTTACTTGTTTTTTGATTTAATTTAATCATTATACCTTAAAAATGAATTTTACTATGAAATCTAAACACTTTCAGAAAGTCTCAGTATTATTTGAAGAAATACTACCTTTAAATTTAAAGCAGAAGGCTTTTATATATAATAATATTTTTAATAATTGGAAACAAATAGTTGGTGAGGATATTTCTGATATTACTATCCCATCATGTTTAAAGTTTAAAAAAAATAAATTGTTTGAAGCAACATTAATAATAAGAGTTCATGAAATGTGTTTTAGTGAGGTAGAACTTATGATTAAAAAAATCATTCAACGAATAAATTTTTTCTTTGGATCAAACGTGGTAAAAAAAATAATATTAAAAAAAACCAAATTGGGAAGTTTTTAAAATAATCAAAATTTATAACTACCTGATTTTTTTAAATCCTGCATTAGAATATTGTTACTCTATATCTTTATAAAATAAATTTATTTACTATATAAATCCAACAAGTAATAAAATATTTACAATCATGTTTAAAAAAATAATTTTCACACCAATTTATCTCATTATATTTATTCTTAACCCTTTTTTCTCTTATTCTGAGGATAAAAGTGAAATTGAGATGAGTGTTAAATTACAACCCATGTATATCGGTAATTTAGAAGCTCCTGTAACTATAATAGAGTATGCTTCATTTACTTGTCCACATTGCGCAACTTTTCATAATGAAATTTTACCTAAATTAAAACAAGATTATATAAAAAATGGAAAAGTTTTATTAGAATATCGTGAGGTCTATTTTGATGGTCCAGGTCTTTGGGCAGGTTTGTTAGCAAGGTGTCAAGGCGATAAAAAATATTTTCCAATGGTGGATTTAATTTATAAAAAACAAAAAGATTGGGCTAGTGGCAATCGTGATGACATAATTAAAGGACTATTATCAATTGGTAGACAATCTGGATTAACAGATAAAAAATCTAGAGATTGTATGGAAAATGGAAAATTAGCTGAAAATTTGATTGAAATTTTTAAAAAAAATGCATCTGAAGATTCTATTTCCAGTACACCAAGTTTTGTTATTAATGGTCAATTAGTTCAAAATATGTCCTATGAAGAACTTAAAAAAATAATTGATAAAATTCTGGATAAATAATTAATTAAGTAAATTTAATAAAATTTTTTTCTAATAATATCTTTTATTTTTTTTGGATCACTAAATTCAAATTCAATTTGTATTTGATCAATAAATTCATGGAATATTTTTGGGATTCTTACCATGTCTTTTTCTGTTGTAATTAGTTTTGAATTTTTAATTTCAGCAAGTTTTTTTAGCTTCATTATATCTTTACTAGTAAAAGGATAGTGGTCAGGATAAACCTTAGTTTTAACAATATTGTACTTAAGTCTTTTAAGAGAATTATGGAATTTTTCTGGAAAAGCTATACCTGAAAAAGCCAGTACTTTTTTATTTGAACTATTTTTAAAAACTCTTTTTTCATTTACAAAACCCTCCAAAAACTGAACTTTATAGTCTCTTTTTAATTTGTTTATTTTGCTATTTTTAAAACTAGGATTATAATCAATTAAAATTACTGCGTCGGCTCTTGATAAGCCACTTTTAATAGGTTCTCTGAGTGGTCCTAATGGAAATACAAGTTCATTTCCAAATAAAATTTGGGAATCTACAACTACTAATGATAAATCTTTTTTTATTTCTGAATTTTGAAAACCATCATCTAAAATTACTATATCGAAACCGTCATTATAAGCTTTAATTATTCCATCTTTTTTATTTTTTGAAACAATTATTGCTCCTTTTTTTGATATTATTAAGGGTTCATCACCGACTTCGTCATAAGTATCATTTTTTGTTACATAATGAGGCCGTTGGATTTTGCCGCCATACCCACGACTTACAATACATGCTTTGACACCGATTTCTGCAAGTAATTTTTGAAGAGACATCGTAACTGGAGTTTTTCCTGAACCTCCTAAAGTTAGATTTCCAACACAAATAACAGGAATAGGCATTTTTTCCCATAAACCGTTTTTTAATTTAAAATTTAGGACTAACTCCCATAATTTACTCAAAGGTTTAAGAGTATATAAAAGGGGACTAATTTCGTGATTATTTTTAAACCAAAATTTTGGTGTTTTTAAATGCAAAAAAAACTCTTTTTATTATTTAATTACCAGCAATTGTCATATCTTTTACCAAAATGCTTGGCACACGCCTAGATAAATGCGATTTACTATCATTTGCAATTGTCATATTTTTTATCATTTGAGTAAGATTTCCTGCAATCGTACATTCATTCACTGGATAAGATATTTTACCGTCTTTAAACCAGAAACCTGATGCCCCTCTCGAATAATCACCATTGTTTTGGTTGATTGAAGAGCCAATCATTGAACAAACCATCAGGCCTTCGCCAGCCATAACTAATAAGTCATCAAGTGATAAATCTCCCCCTACCAACTCTATGTTTCCTACACCTGGATAAGGTAGAGATGAATTTGATCTAATTGCATTTGCTGTTGATTTTAAGCCTAGTTGACTACTGGTTTTCAAATCCATAACCCAGCTTTTTAAAACCCCTTTATCAATAAATTTATTTTTTTTGGTTTTTAAGCCTTCAGCATCAAAAGGTCTTGACCCAGATAATCTTAATATGTGTGGGTCCTCAATTAAACTATATTTTTCTGGGATTATATTTTTATTCAAACTTTTGAGTAACCAGCTAGAACCTCTTATAATTGTTTCTCCATTTATTGCGCTTAATATATGACCTATGATTGAAGAGGAAATTCTCTCATTAAAAATTACAGGATAATTACCAGTAGTGGGTTTAGTTGCTCCTAACATATTTATGGCTCTTTCAGCGGCAAGTTCTCCAATTTCTGAGGGATTTGGTAAATCTTCTAAATTTGTTCTTTGTTCAAAAGCAAATTCTCTTTCCATCATGTTATTTTCAGCTGCAATAGCTGATGAGGTAATATAAAAGGAAGACCTTTTATATCCGTCTTTAAATCCATTGGAAGTACAAAGAATGTATTCACTATCTGAACGTCCTGCAGAACTACCGTCTGTATTTGTGATTTTATCATTATTTAAAGATGCTTTATCCGCAGAAATAGCTAATTCTTCAAAAAATGAAGTATTTTTTAATTCATCTGTTTTATTATCAAAAATTTCTAAATTTTTTATTTTAGAACTATCTGCAAATTCAAATTTTTGAGCTATAGTGTCATAAGGATTTTCTAAAGAATCTTTTGCTATTTCTAAAGCTTTTGATGCAAGCTTTTTTAAGTTACTTTCACTAGTACTGGATGTTGATATGAGTGCTGACTTATTATTATAAATTACTCTTAATGAAATAGACGTACTGTGAGAAACTTCTGAAAAATCGATATTTTCTTTTCTGGCTTCTGCTGTTATGTCTTTATTTTTTTTTATGACAACTTCGGATTGGACTTCACCAAATTTTTTGGTAAATTCTAATACTTTATCAGCCAAATTAAAAAGTTGTCTACTCATACATCTATGTCCTTAATGAATTGATATATATATTGATACTTTACTTATTTATTCAATAAACAAATCTCTAAAAAAGCAAATGAAATAATTTTTTTGCTAGATAACTTGGAATTTTTTCTAGTTCTAAGCTCTGCTTTTTTTAATATTAATAAAGCGTCTTCGATACTAGACTTAGTCCAATATTTCATAATGCTTAAGAATTTTTCTTTGTTTTTTCCCATTACTGGCGGCCAAATTTTCTTTAAAAAGGAAAAAGACTTGTCATCAGTATTTTTCATTCTAAGTAATACGTTAAATTGATTATTTGCATTCATGAAGAAACTATTAGGATTTTTAATTTCACCAGGATAATTTGAAAAAAAGTCAACAATCAGCTCTTCTTTTTTTTCTAATAAAAAGTCAAAAAGTTTTCTTTCACTTTTACTAACCTCTTGAGAAAAAACACTTTCTACTTCTTCTTGAGATAAAGGTTTTTGGTCAAAGGATTTTAATAAAAAGAGCTTTTTCAATTCTTGTTTAAATTCTAGAAAATCATAAACTGACGATAAATCTCTCAATTTTTTAATAACCACTTTATCATTTACACTAATTTTTAATAATTTAAGCTGGTTTTCAATATCTCTTTCGCTAACCTCTGAAGGATAAAAACCAATGGCACATGATTTAATATCTCCCTCTATTAATTTTCTAATTTTTGAGTTTTGATTTAAATAGCCACTAGTCAATATTAAATAGTGGTCTTCAATATCATAATCATCTAATATTTCTTTTATAAGACCTACATCCTTATCGCTAATATCATTAACCACAACCGCTTTTTTATCACCAAAAAAAGATCTAGTTTTTATTTCATTTAAGAGATTATCTTTATCTTTTTGTATTGTGCTTTTATCGACCAAAACTAATTTCATCTTTTGAAGTGCTTTAGGTCCTAATAATTTTAATTCTAAAAGTTTTCTGTAATACCAAATCTTTGATATTAATGTCCCATGTAGTAGAAAAAATTTTTTTTCAGATGGGATATTTTCCAAAAATTGTTGAAAATTATAGTCTTTAATAATCAATTCATTAAACCTTTTTGGAAAATAAGTATTTCTTTTCTAATTTTCTCAGCTACATCATAAGCCAATCTTTTTCCTGCATTGTCTTTAGCCACTTCAGTTTTGAAGCCTGTTATGTTTATTGATGCTGAATAGGATGTTTCAGAATTAAACTTTTTCAATAATACTACATTATTAGTCCTAATTTCCTTAAGTTTGAAATTAGAATTTAATATTAAATTATACCTAGTGATGTCATTTTTTTTTGTAACAATACTTTTTTTTCTGACCAATGTATTTTCTAATTCAATTCTATATTTTGGGTTTTTAGGAAAACCAAAATCTGCCAAAAGTGTTTCTCTTACATGAAAATCGATATCATTTTTAGGAGAAAATATTATAAATTGGCCTTTATTTAGCATAAAAGAATTGGTTTGATTACTATCAATTAAAGGCAAGTAACCACAGCCAAAAAGTAAAAATAATGAAAGACCTATGAGTAAATTTAACTTTTTAAATAACAACATTAATAATTTTGCCCGTCACAATGATAACCTTCTTAGGTTCGGAGCCATTTAAGTATTTGATTACTGTAGGATGTATTAGTACTTCCTTTTCTAATTCAATATTTGATACATTTTTCAAAACAGAAATTTCAGCCCTTCTTTTTCCATTGATTTGAATTGGGTAAATTATTTCTTGTTTATCTATAAATTCTTTAAAAGCACACGGCCATTTTTCATTATAAAGAAAAGATTTAGATACAAATAAGCTCCAAATTTCTTGAGATAAATGAGGTGTTATAGGTTGCATAAGTAACGCTAAAGTTTTTATTGAATATTCCTTTACTGAATATGTTGCATTTGAATTGGATATAAAATTTGTTAACTCATACATATGTGCAACTGCTTTATTAAATGAGAAATTAGTTAGGCAATTAGTGACATTGTTTATTGAGTTTTGGGATGCACTTATTAGGTCATTATCTTCTTGATTTTCTGTTAATTTCAATGTGAACTTTTTTTTGTCTCTTATTTCTTTACCCTCGTTATTTATTTTACAAGCTATACGCCAAACTTTTTGTAAATGACGCCAAGCTGCCTCAACTCCAGCATTTGTCCACTCGACATCTCTTTCTGGTGGGCTATCTGACATCATAAACCAGCGGGCAGTATCTGCTCCGAATTGCTCTATTATGTCTTCAGGATCAACTACATTCTTTTTAGATTTTGACATCTTTATGGATGGACCAATGTCAATATTCATTCCTGTTTTTATACATTTTAAAATTCTTTTATTATTTTCTTTTTTTTCTTCTCTAACCTCATTGGGAGACAACCACTTTCCTTTTTGGTCTCTGTAGGTTTCATGACAGACCATTCCTTGAGTAAACAAAGAAGCAAATGGTTCTTTTGCTTCAATTGGTAAATGACCAGTTTCAAACATGGCTCTACAAAAAAACCTGGAATAAAGCAGATGCAAAATTGCATGCTCTACTCCACCAATATATTGGTCAACATTCATCCAATAATCTACTGAATCCTTGTCAGTAGGGCTTTTTGATCTGGGAGAGGTAAATCTAGCAAAATACCAAGAGCTATCCACAAAAGTATCCATTGTGTCTGTTTCTCTTTTTGCTTTTTCACTACAATTTGGACATTTAACAAATAGCCATTCATCGTGTCTATTTAGGGGGTTGCCTGGCAAATCGAAAGCAATATTTTTGGGTAATTTGACAGGAAGATTATCCTTTTTTTCAGGTACTATTCCACATTTTTCACAATGTATAATTGGAATAGGACATCCCCAATATCGCTGTCTTGAAATACCCCAATCTCTTAAGCGATAATTTGTTTTTTCAGTACCAACACCTAATTTTCTTAATCTAGTTGAAACGGTTTTTTTTGCCTCTTCAATTGATAAACCATCTAAAAAATCTGAATTGACTAGATTTCCTGGTCCGGTGTAGGCTTCTTCTTCAATTTTAAAATTATTTACATCTATATCTGAAGGACAAACTACTGGATATACGTCTAGATTGTATTTATTAGCGAAGTCCAAATCCCTTTGATCATGAGCTGGACATCCAAAAATAGCTCCAGTTCCATAGTCCATGAGAACAAAGTTGGCTATAAATAGAGGGTAAGCTACCTTTTCATTTAACGGATTGATTACATTTATTTTTGTTTTATATCCAATTTTCTCTGCTTTTTCTAAAGCCTCTTCATTAGTAGAGGTTTCTCGGCATTTTTTTATAAATTTAGTGATTTTAAGATCGTTTTTTGCTAATTCTAAAGCTAAAGGGTGATCGGCTGATATTGCTGCAAAGCTCATTCCAAATAAAGTATCGTGCCTTGTCGTATATACTTTTAACTTATCAAATTTTCCAGGGTAATTTTGCAGTTTAAATTTAATTTCTAATCCCGTGGATTTGCCAATCCAGTTTTTTTGCATAGTGCGTACTTTCTCAGGCCATTTAGGCATTTCATCAAGAGAAGTTAAGAGCTCTTCTGAATATTTTGATATTTTAAAAAACCACTGAGTAAGTTCTTTCCTTTCAACAACTGCTCCTGATCGCCATCCTAAACCATTTTCCACTTGTTCATTTGCTAGGACTGTTTGATCAACAGGGTCCCAATTTACCGTTGCACTTTTTCTGTAAGCGAGCCCAGCCTTCAGCATATCTAAAAACATTTCTTGTTGAAGACCGTAATATTCAGGGTCACAAGTAGCAAATTCTCGAGACCAATCAATTGATAGACCAAGAGGCTTTAGTTGACTTCTCATATCTTCTATATTTTGATAGGTCCAATCTCCAGGATGAATATTATTTTCCATTGCTGCATTTTCCGCGGGCATTCCAAAAGCATCCCACCCCATCGGATGCAAAATATTATATCCTCTTGCTTTCATGTATCGTGCTACAACGTCCCCCATGGTGTAATTTCTTACGTGTCCCATATGAATTCTTCCAGATGGATATGGAAACATTTCGAGTACATAATATTTTGGCTTAGATCGATCTATTTCAGACTTGTAAAGTTCATTTTTAACCCATTCTTTTTGCCATTTAGTTTCTGTTTTTTTGAAATTATATCGATCCATAATTAGTAACTTTCTTTTCATTACATTTTGATTTTACTTATATCTTTATTGAGAGACTTTTGACAATCAATATTGCATTTATCAATTAGTTATAATTCTTTAAGTTAAATTAAGTTAAATTTAAATTTTTATGTAAGATTTTTTAATTCAAATGTTTGAGTAAATTTAGTAGGATTTAACGTAAATTATGCGACAAAAAGTCAAAAATAGGGGGTCCAAGCTTAAATTAGGTCATTTCACTGTGGCATCTTTGCACCAAAAAAAAAAACAAGTACTTTTAATCATTAAGACACTTGACCAAAAGCCAGTGAAATTAGATAACGGACACATCCGATCGTAATCTGTGCGATTGAGGTACTTTGAAATGAAACTACTGAGGCAAGAAAATGAAAAAAGCTCTCTTGACTACTACAGCACTTGTTGCACTTAACAGCGCAGCATTTGCATCAAGTATTGATACTCCAGTGAATTCTGCGAGTTCAACTCATCACACACACAGCGCTGCAACAATCGTCTGGAGTGGTGATGCTAATATTAAATACAATGTACCATTAGTAGCAACTGACGCTACTACTGGCGTAAAAAACAAAGCCGACGGTGTTGTTGCATCTGACGTTGATTTAGACGTTACTATGACAAGCCCAGGTGCTTATTCTGCTACTATTAGTGCTGGCATTGAAGGCGGTGCTTTAGAAAAGTTAGGCCCTAATGCTACTGTTACTGTTACTACCCCTTTATTTAACGTATCTGTAGGTACTGATGATGCTGCTGGTGGTGCAGGTGGTGGAGCTGACGCTTCTGATCTATATGCCGATATTGACCATATGACTAATATTGGTGAAGATGAAGATACATCTGATTGGTATATTTCAATTCCAAATTTTGGTGGTTGGACTGTAGCTGCTTCTGGTGAAAAGGATATGAGCACTACAACTGCTAAGAATAAGACATCTATTGGTCTTAAAGGTACTGTAGGTGGACTTTCTGTAACAGCTGGTGGAATGCACAAAGACGCTGGTGTTTCTGTAGCTACATCTTTGATGGGTGCTACTGTCAAAGTTGCTGCTGCATCTGTTTACAGTGATACAAAAAATAAAAATGTACAGGAGCAAGGTGTTCAAGTTGATATGCCATTGGGTGGAATGAATTTATCAGTAAATTCAACAACCACTGATGGTACAAGCAACTGGGGTGCTTCTATTTCAACAACAGTCGCTGGTTTCGCAGTATCCGCTGGAACTGACAGTGATGAAGATAATCAATTTAAGATTTCAGGTCCAATGGGCCCAGTAACTCTTGTCATTGATTATGATTCAACTGATCCAACTACAACTGATGCGAAAGATGCAACAATTGAAGCTGGCGTAACTTATGCTGTACCTGGTACTACAGGAACAACAATTTCAGCCTCTTACTCTAATGACCCGGACGAAGACAACTTTGATATGGGTACACAAGTAAAGATGGCATTTAAGTTCTAATTTTGAATTTATTGTTAAAAAAAAGGGGAGCTTGTCTCCCCTTTTTTATTGCTTGAATAGAAATAACGAGGCAGTAGCATATTCTTTTCTGCCCCTTTTGATCGAAATATTTTGGATGTGTTGCGCATCATTATCAAAGACTTTAAGTCTGTTTAACATAGAAATAATATCAGGGTTTTTTCCAAGACTTAATTTTACTAGTATAGTTGGCTCTATCTTTTCAGATCTTCTTAAAAATTGAAAATGATGTTCTTTGCCTTCAACAACGACTATGTCAAATTTATTATCCATCAGTGTAGAAATTTGACCTGCTTCTGTCCAAGTAAAGGCGGCTAGTTTTACTTTTCCAATATCATTTTTGCTTTCAATAATCTTTTGGAGGGGCTTTTTGAGAGGTTTCCAATTTATTAACTCTAATGTGTTATCCCACTTAGGAAGAGGATCTTTTGAAATAGTCAGGATGCCTGTTTGAGAGTGAATTATCAAAATACCTAATAATCCCCAAATCAATATTGCACTACTTAGGAATAAATATCTTTTAGTTTTATTTATAATTCCAATTAATTGTTTGGCAAAAATGGGTACAATTAATAACCACCCAGGTATTATCCAGTGAGGAAAAGTTTTATCACTAGTCATAAATATAATTGTAAAAACAAATATGTTTGGAAGTGCTAAAAGTATTAAATAAAACTCGAAAGTATTATAATTGAAACCTTTGAAACGATTTCTCGATAATTGAAATAAATTAACTAAAGGAATAATCAATGTTTGAGGGAGTAAGTAGATCATTAAACCAATTAACATAAAAACAAAATTTAAAATATTTATTTCATTTTCCTGTCTTGATCCTTGAAACTTAAAACTGATCCAATCATTATTATGATTCCATATAATTGTGGGTAAGAGCCCGACTAAAGCTATAAGGAGACATAAATAGAAATAGGGGTTTTTTAAAAAAAAATGCCTTTTTTTTGAAATAATTAAAACAAGCAGACAACCGAGACCAATTAAAAAACCTTGGTATTTACTCCCGAAACATAGAGCTAATGAAAACCCTAATAAGAAAAGAAAAAAATTCTCATTTTTATTATTTTCAAAATTTAATTTAATGATACACAAACCTACTAAAGCAATCCCTAAATTAAGTGGACCATCAGGTACTACAAAAAAACCGCCTGAAAAAAAATAAAAAGGAGCAATATTATAAATAATTGCTGACCATATTCCTACATTATGGTTTTGTATTGTCTTACCTATCTCATAAAGTACTATTGATGTAGCTAACCCATACAATAGAAAGGGTAAACGATATAAAACTTCATTTTCAAACCCAAAAATTTTTGGAAAGATTTGTGATGAAATGAAACCTAAAGGTGGATGGTCAAAAAAAGATAATGAAAATTGTTTTGAAACAGCTATGGCATAGGCTTCATCATTAATTAAAGGTATATATGTAGCCAAAAAAACTTTGATAAGAAAAAAAATTGAAACAAAAAAAAATATTTTTTTGTTTATTAAAAAAAACATAATTTATCCAATATCTATTAACGAACCTTCCATGTAAAAATAGAACTAAATATAAAATTCCACACCGCACCTAAGATTGCACCCATTAGTGAAGAAAGCACCCAAATTTCTGTGTAATCATAGAAAAGTTTTGCAGTACTAATGTTAGCTAAAGCACCTGCTGAACAAATTAAATAAAATGAAAACAAACCTCTAAAAAAACTGAAACCCGAAAGAGGTCTATCTTTATAAGTTAACAAATTGTTAAAATAATAATTGCTAGTCATTGCCATAAATACACCCACGGAATGTGCAAAAATGTATGGCTCTAAAGATAATTTCAAAGATAAAAAGGTAGAAAGTAATTGAACAAGTACTCCTGATAGTCCTACCATTAAAAATAGAATAAATCTTATAGATAATAACCCTCTAGATAGATGAGACAGTATCAATCCCAAAAACTCTAAAATAACTATTAAACTCATTTTACTTTGACCTGAAGTTCTCTTTTTAAATTCATATCCAACTTCTGTTATCTCCCATTTTTTTAGATTTCTGTTACTACAAGCTATTATATCTGCCAGGATTTTAAATCCATTTGGTTGGAGTTTGTTAATTATTAGAAGTAAGCTTTTTTTCTTAACCATAAAAAAACCACTCATTGGGTCCGTAGTATGTATTCTAAGTAGTTTTTTTGTTAGAAATATTGCAAATTCACTTCCTAACTTTCTAATTGTATTAAATCCATCCTTCGATTTTCCAGTATCGTTGTATCTACTTCCTATGACTAAATCTAAATCTTTTTGATTATCAAATTTTTCTAACATATCTATAAGTTTTGTATCATCATGTTGTAAATCACAATCGATTATGGCGACTAATTCAGATTTAGCTGCAAGCATTCCCTCTATACATGCACCAGATAGTCCCCGTCGTCCAATTCTATGCAAAAGAGAAATATTTCTTTTTTCTGTTTCAAGTTCTCTTATTTTTTCAATTGAACCATCGCTACTATTGTCATCTACGAATATAATTTCAAAGTTAACATTTTTTAGAGTATCTTCGATCTTTCTTAAGATTAGAGGAATGTTTTCTACTTCATTAAAAGTTGGAATCACAACTGTTAATTTTGATTCATTTAATCTTTCCAGAGTTTTCATATTTAATTTAAATTGATACTTTTCTAATAAACAAAAACTTAAATAATAAGTTTAATAAAAATTTAATCCGTGATACCAGTACTTTAAGTAAATATTGAAAAATTTTGAAGCTAATTTTTTTAAAAAAAATCATTGGATAAATTATTTACATAGTTTAGTTTAGTTCTTAGATTTTAAAATGAAATTAAATGGGATTTGTTTTTGCAAATTATTATTAAAAATATTTTAGTATTTTTTATAATTGTTTTTCTTTCTAGCTGTCAGACAAATAGAAAAGATAATTCAAATCTAATAAGTCAATTATTTAACAATGACAGTCAAAAATCTGATATAAAGCAACCATTTTGGAAAACTTTACTTGATAAAAATTTTTCAAATGTAATGGAAGATGAGCCATTAAATATATTAGTAAATAAGCCCAAATTTAAAAAGTTTTCACAAAAAAATAGTAAATATAATTTGCGTTCTGCGGTTAATTACCATCCCTCCGTTCGATCGGCTTTGTCAAATGTAAAGGCTTCTAAATTGGCAATAAATACGGTTGAATCAGGAAAGAAAACTCAGATATCTTTTCAAGCTTTAGGTGGAATTACTAGGGATAATTCTTCCAATACTGCGGGTGCTGTAGGATCTATAAATCTTTCAAAATTATTGTATGACTTTGGTGCAATTGACTATACTGTTTTGTCCCAAAAAGAAAAATATCAACTCTCAAAGGTTCAAGCAGAAATACAGGCAGAAACAATTGCCTTAAGAGCATACGAAATATTGATAAATCTTAATCGGCAAAATAAGATTTTGGAGGTCTATGACCGTGGATTATCTTTAGCTGAACCTATTTTAGGTCAAATTAAAAATATTTCTTTATCTGGTTTATCTGATAAGGCTATGATTTTAAAAGCTCAACAGGATTACTCAAAACTTGTAGTTTCTAATACTAGATCAGTAGCAGAAAAAAAAGCTGCCAAAGCACTTTTTCTTGAAATATTTCCGGGTGGTGACGTTAATAGTGTGGAGGATTTAAAAACCAGAAATGTTTTATTAGGTAAAAATGCTATTAATCAAATGTTAAAAAAGTCAGCGGTAATCAAGGCTCAGGATCTTTTAATAAGTTCCTTAATGAATGATTACAAAACATTAAAAGCTCAAAAAAAAGCTAATGTAACTATGAATGCTGGAATATCAGCTCCAGCTGAAGACACGATAGATGAAAGTACTGGTAATGTTGGCATACTTGTAAATTATGTTTTTAATGATGGGGGAAGGTTAGATTCCCAAATTGAAGCATTTAAAGCTAAAATAAAAGAAGCGAAACAACAGAAACTAACTATCCAGAATGAATTGGAGTCGCAACTGAATGTTGCTATTGAAACATATATCGGTGCTAAGGAAACTTATATGGCAACACTTGATCTTGTAAATTTGTCAACAGATGTTAGGGATACTTCGAAAGATCAATTAGTTTCTGGCCGTAGTAAAATTCAAGATGTACTTAATGCTGAGGTAACTCTTGCAGAAAATATAATACAACAAATAAATGCAGAGGCAGAATTAAAAATATCTAGTTATAGAATTCGTGCTTTGACACATGGATTAACCAATGAAATAGGCTGGAAAGCTTATTAATTAAATCATCAAAATTTTGGAAAGAATATGAGTGTAAAAGGGTCTGAGAAAATAAAACCCAAAGATGTATCTAAAAATAAATTAGAGGCTTCAGTTAAGAAAATAAATAAGGAAGAGGCTATAGATACTTCTGATCACGCTAGTAAAGAATTATCGCTGTTATCAAGTCTTCAAATTCTTCTTAGGATGAATGGGCTTGAAAGAAGCATTTCTTCGATACGTGATATGGCAGATGTTACGGAAGGTGAATTTGGCTATACAGATGCTGTATCTGCACTTGAAAATCTTGAATTTACTGCAAACGTTGGGCAGTTAAAATTACGCAAACTTTCTCAAGGGCACTGCCCAGCCATTGTTGAACTTAAAGGTGGTAAAACAGCAGTAATAGTGAATGTTGATCCCAAAAAAGAGTACGTCTTATACGATGAAAAATCAGAAAATAAGTTTTCTAAATATGACGAGAAAGAGTTTAGAAAAATTTATAATGATGGAATTTTACTAGTTCAAAATAGACGTCAACAAAGAGAAACAGGTAAAAAAAACAAAATTGATTGGTTTTGGAGTTCTTTAAGGCAAAGTAAGTGGACATATGCTCAGGTAATTTTAGCAGCGGCTGTTTCAAATTTTCTAGGTCTGTCCTCTTCCTTATTTATCATGGTAGTCTACGATAGGGTAGTGCCTAATCAAGCTATTGAGTCATTAATTGCACTGACTATAGGCGTTATTATCGCTTTAGGATTTGATTTCCTGATAAAAATGTTAAGAGCAAACTTTATCGATAGAGCTGGAAAAAGAGCAGATTCTAGAATGTCGAGGCTTATATTTAATCAATTAATGGAAATGAACTTAGCAACGAAAAATGATAAATCAGGAGCTTTAGCAAGCACGGTAAGAGAGTTTGAAAGTCTGAGAGATTTCTTTACATCAGCTACTCTTGTGGCAGTTGTTGATTTACCGTTTATATTTTTATTTATTTACATTATTTCACTTATTGGTGGCCCGTTGGCCATGATACCATTAATTTGTGTGCCTGTAGTCATGCTTACTGGAATAGTAGTTCAACCATTTTTGGCCCGTTTAAGTGTACAGGGGATGAAAAGTGGAATGTCGAAGCAAGGGGTATTAGTTGAAACACTTAACGGTTTGGAGACAATAAAAGCCACGGGATCTGCAGGTTTGATGCGTAAGCGTTTTGAGGAGGCTAGTAATTCTCAATCGGATTTAGGATTTAGAAGCAGAATGATTTCTCAGTTTGCGATAAACTCAGCAGCGTCTGTACAGCAATTCGCGCAAATTGGAATTATATTTTATGGTGTTTTTCTTATTCAAGATGGCATTGTAACAATGGGCGCATTGATAGCGGTTGTTATTTTGTGTGGGAGAACGTTAGCGCCACTTTCACAATTAGCAAATGCATTAACTAGGGTTAATTCTGCTCGTACAGCATATAAATCTATTAATGAGTTAATGCTAAAAAGAAAAGATGGTGGTAATTTAGAAAATCCTTTAAGTAGGCCCAATTTAAAAGGTGAAATTGAATTCAAAAATGTTTCTTTTACTTATCCAGGGGCAAATGAACCAACACTTCGAGATCTAAGTTTTATAGTAAAACCTGGTGAAAAAGTTGTTATAGTAGGTAAAATGGGTTCAGGTAAATCAACAATCGCGCGATTGCTTGCAGGTTTGTATGAACCGGACGTAGGATCAATTTTAATTGATGGAGTTGATATTCGTCAGATTGATTCTGCTGATTTACGCAGAAACGTTGGCTTTATGCTTCAGGAGACATGGCTTTTTTCAGGCTCTGTAAAAGAAAATATTCAAATGGGCTTTGTACAATATTCTGACGAACACATTCTTGAAATCGCTAGAATTGCTGGTGTTGATGAATTTGTAAGGCAAAATCCTTCTGGTTACGATTTTCAGCTTAAAGAAAGAGGGGAAGGTCTGTCAGGAGGTCAAAGGCAGTCAATTAATTTGGCTAGGTCTATTTTACACAAACCTTCTTTATTAATTCTTGACGAACCTACCAGTTCTATGGATACAGCAACAGAAAAAGCTGTGCTAGATAATCTTACTGGATGGATGGAGAATAAGACATTGGTCGCTATTACACATAGAAATACTTTAGTAAGGTTGGCTTCACGTGTCTTAGTCATTGATAGAGGTTTATTAGTGGCAGACGATTCGCCAGAGAAACTTATGGGTTCAAATAAGAGTTAGGATTTTATTATGCCTGCTACAGATTTTAATAAATTATCAAAAGAACTTTCAGGATCTACAGGGATTTTAGGATCTTTATTACTTTTTGTAATAATTGCTTTAATATGCATTCTTTTATTTTGGGCAAATGTAACCGAACTTGATAATGTTACGAGAGGTCAAGGGAAAATTGTATCTTCTTTACAAAACCAACTTGTTCAAGCATCAGAAGGAGGAGTTATTAAAGCTAGATTTGTAGAAACATCTCAAAAAGTTGAAAAAGGAGAATTATTATTTGAAATAGATCCTATAGACGCTAAAACTTCTTATGATCAAGCCCTTCAAAGACTGACTAGTTTGAGAATACAGGAAATAAGATTGTCGTCAGAAGTTCTTGGAGAAGAACCCGAATTCTCTGGTAATTTGGTGGACATGTCACCAACTGTAGTAACAGTTGAAAAAGCTCTTTTTTCAGCAAGAAAGGCTGATTTAAATGCACAGCTGTCAGTTCTTAAACAACAACTAACCCAAAGAAAACAACAATTAAACGAAGTTGATGTAACTATTGAAACGACAAGTGAAACTCTGCAATTTGTAGAAAAACAAATTTCTATTGTTGAGCCTTTAGTTAAATTACAACAATATCCGGAGACAGAACTGTTAACATTACAAAGGCAGGCAAAAGATTTTGAAGGAAAAATTGAGTCAGCAATTGCTTCCAAATATAGATTTCAAACTTCTATATTGGAGGTTCAAGACCAAATATCATCTGCGAAACAATCTTACACCACTAAAAGCCAATCTGAACTGTCAGAAATTATCTCACAAATAGCAGAGGTTGAATCTCGAATTCCTGCTTTGAAAGATAGAGTTGCACGAACTCAATTAAAATCTCCTGTGCAAGGAGTTATCAATAGATTGAATTTCGAAACTATTGGTGGATTTGTCAAGCCGGGGGATATCATTTTAGAAATTGTTCCCACAGGTGATGATCTTATTGTAGAAGGAAAGATTGATCCTAAAGATATTGCTTATATTCAACCCAAACAAACGGTGAGAATAAGTCTCACAGCTTACGATGCTTCCAGGTATGGAACTATTGATGGTGAAGTTTTAAGAGTGTCAGCTGATGCAGTTGAAGATAAAGCTACGGGGTTAAGTCATTATTTAGTGGATGTCTCTATTGATAGTACTTTATATGAAGACGATGGATCTGAAATAGAGATTTTACCTGGCATGGTTGCATCAATAGACGTTTTAGCTGGAAAAAGGACTATTTTTGATTATATATGGCAGCCTATGTTAAAAGTTAAAGAAAGAGCTTTTACAGATTGATAAGGTCAATATAATGCGTTTTTTTCGATTTATTGGATATTTTATTATTATTCTTTCACTTCTCTTAGTTCCCCTTTATGGAGGTGTCAGGATTTTTTTACCAGAATGGGTAAAAGGTCAGTTGGCGTCTATGTTACCTGATGATGCAACACTAAAAATTGGAGAAATATCTTCAACTGCAAGAATGGGTGTTTTATATAAAGATCTTGTTTATGAAAGAACTAATACAAATACAAAAATATTTTTGGATCATTTAATTATTGAACCGAACCTTAATCTGAAAAAGCCAGCTCAAATATCAATTAAGGAAGGTCTTGTTTCCCAAGATCAATTAGAATTTAAGATAAAAGACCTCATGGCAGAGGTTGTTTTGGAGAATTTTAATACTGATAATATGAGTGTATTTGGAAAAATTAAAGAAATAGAAGGTTTAGACAAATCATTTATTTCAAACTTAGATTTCCTTGTTAAAGGTCTTACCAATTTTGAAAAGTCTGTATCTGCCCAAATTGAGGATTTAGAGGCTAACTTTATTCTGCCTAAAGGTCCTGTTTCAGTTCAGTTGTCTTCTATAAATCTAAATACAAAAATTGCTGAAGATTTGAAAGTCGAGATGGATGCTAAAAAAAGTTTGTTTGACTTAAGCGCCTTAGGAGCAGGTAATCCCAACCGAAAGTTAAATAGTGATGAAATTTCTCTTAATTTTAATCTATTTGTAAAAGATAACTGGATTTTGCCTCTCGCTATTGATGTTATGAATCTTTCATCCCCTTTAGGAAAAATAGGTAATTCTTTAAAACTTGAGGCGACAGGGGTTTGGAAAAATGAACAAGCCTTTTGCCAATTAAAAGATATTATGAATAATAATGCAAAATGTGGCCGAATGACTGATGTTATTGACACTCACTTACAGTTTAAGCAAAGTGATGGTAATTTTAATTTTTCAGGTAATGGTTATTGTGTGACACCGAGAGCAGGTTGCCCGCAAATTATAGAAAGTGAAATAAAGACAAAAAATACTGCTGATATTATTTCTAAAGTTATATTATCAGGTATAATAGACCCCTTAATTGGAGGAGTGATCTTAGGAGCACTTTTAAGTGATACTTCTCAAGGGGGTGAAGATTTTGATCATAAAGCAAGTATTAAAGTACAAGGCAATGCAATTTTTCTTAATGGAAAACCACTGCTGTAAATTATTTATTTCTTTTTAGTCTTGTCTTTGTTGTTGTCTGCTTTAACTTTGTCACCAGATTCTAATTCTCTTTTTAAAGCATTTACATACGCAATTTTAGCAGTGTCGGCAATTGCCAATTCATTTTTTAATCTATTGATATGTGCTTCATTGAATTGAAGTGATGCTAATTGAGCTTTTGCATTATCAGACATGTCTTCAGTATCATACTCAACATCGTCTAACTTAATTTTAGCCATTATATACCTCCATCTAAAATTAATCTATTTATAACTAATTTTAATAATCAAACAAGTTATATTTCATCATCTAAAAGCAAATTTCTTACCAAATTATCCATTTCTTCTTTTTTTGCTTCTTTTTGTTTTTTAATTGTCTTATCTCTAAGAGTTTCAATGGATGATTCAGGTTGATTTTTATCTTTTTCAACGGATTGCGAAATTACCAAATTTCTAAGCTTTTCAATATTTGTTAAGGAAAAATGACTTGCAAAACAAATATCCAATGCTCCAGTTTTATTCAATTCCTCCAGAGCTTTACCGGGAAGTGATTTTAATTTTTCAATATTTACTTTTTTTAATCCAGAAAATTTTTTCTCTCCATCAGATAGTTTTAAAGAAATAGTCCAGTCTTCCAAGATATCAGCATTTTTAATAGATAGCAGAGCTTTTTTTGTTAGTTGCTCGTTTTGATCAATACTTTGAAGAAATTTCATCACTCGGCTCATATCTTCAGATAATTCGGCTTTGTCATTAAATATCTTTGTACTATTTTCTTTAAATTCCTTAGCGACACAGTTTAAATCACTAATAAAGCATAAAAGTTTGTCATCGCCAATTTTTCCACCTGTATCAGTGGCCAAAATAAAAGGAAGAGATCTGTATCGAGCTGGAACATAATTACCCAGCCATTTACCAGATTTATCAATCATTATATTTCTGCCAGGTACTAAACCTTGCAAGCTAAACAACCCTAACTGATCTTGATCTAAAAATATAATAGGGTTTGTTACAATAAGTTTACTAATTTCGGCCATAACTATTGGTGCAATAGCGTCATTTTGTGTGTGAAGATAGTGAGGCAATCCAATGTAGCACCAATCTCGGTGTAATTCTTTTGATATTGGAATTATTTTCATAACATTCAAAAATCAAATTTTTTTAATAAATTACGTAATTATTACTAACATTCCAAAGCAAATAAAATAAATTTTTATCATTTTATTATTTTTTTATTTTATTGATGGAAGATGTACGAATTATTGAAAAATGATAGAAATATTCAAAATACAAACAAAAATAAGGGAATAAATGAAGAATGAAATCAATTGTAAAGTGTTGTTTAAAAGAAACACCCCTGTTGAAAGTTATTTTTTTACTAATAAAAACTAAAAAATTGTTGCACCCACAAATTGCATTAGGTAAATAACACTTAATGTATTGCGTTCAATGGTATTGATGCGCGGCGCATACTGTGCGAATATAATAAGAGTTTAATAAACAACCTGGAGATGGTGAACATGAATATGATCGTAAACAAATCTGATCTCGTTGGGTACGAGGCAGTAGAAACTAAGGCAGCTAAGAAAGAAGCTTTAGCAAAATTGGTTGCAGCATGGGAGAGCAAGCAAGCTCGAAATGCGAGACGTTTTGGGGGGTTAGGTTTCTTAGCAGTATCCTTAGCTGCTTGTAATTCTTCAGACGATGACACAACAACAACAACAACTACAACTACAACTACCGAAACAACTACTGTTGCATCTGGTTTAACACCGACTTTAACCGATGACGATTCAGCTGGTGTTTCTGTAGATGTAATTACTGGATCAACTTCGGCCGATACTATTACTGGTACTCAGGCGACTTTAGACACTTCAGACGTTATTACAGATGCTACATCTGGTGATGGTGATACACTAAATGTTAATGCAACCGCAGCTGTTTCATCTCCTTCTATTGTTAATGGTATTGAAAATGTCAATTATAACATGACAACGTTTGGTACTGGTGTGCAAATCGATGTTGATAACGTTTATGGTGCTAACATAACTGTACATAATAAACAATTAGGCGGAACTGACAACGTTAACGTTTCTGGATTAGGTAACGGATCTACTTTAAATTTAGGCGATCAAACTGGTGGTGTTGGTCACACAGTAGCTGGGGGAAATGGTTCAGCTACTATTAATGCTGGCACAGGAGCTATGACAGTAACTGCCATCAGCACTGATGGAATGACTATTAATACTGTTACTGGTTCTAGTTTGGTTTTAAACGGTGCGGCGGCTACCTCGATTGCCACAGTTAACGCAGCAACCGGAGTAACTACAACAATTGATGCAGGAACTGGTGGAACTGCCATTTCTAATCTTACTTTATCTGGCGGAGGTTCATTTACAATTACTGGTACTGCTGCAGGAGCTTATACAGCTTCAGGCGCTTCAGGTGCAACTGTAATTGGTGCTCCAGGCATGTTTGATGGTTTGGCCTTAACTGATAGTACGACTGGTGGAACTGTTACCTTGCAGTTAAATGATCTTGTTGGTGGCGCTCATAACATGGATGAGATGTTGGCCGATGTTATTGAGATCACTGACGATGCATCTGGTAGTGCAGCCCCTAATACACTTACAGTTGCAAGTGGAACAACAGTTACTATTAGCCATGACCTTGCTCAGGCATTAACTATTGATGCAGACGCTGCACGTACTGGTGCACCTGACAATGACTCTGAAGTAGGAAGCGTAAATGTGGCCCAAGACTTATCTGCAGCATTAACCGTATCTGACTTTGAGACAATTACTGTTACTACAACTGGAACAGATGCGATTACATTGCCATCTGTTGTTGCCGCAGCAACAGCAACGCTTACTTTAAATGGTACAGCACCGCTTGACTTAACCGCAGTAACAGCTGATTCAGTTGATGCTTCTGGTTACACTGGTGCCATTACACATACAATGGCTGATGGAACTGCAGACAACTTTACTTTTGGTTCTGGAGACGACGTTGTAACCTTCGCAACCGGTGATACAATAACAATCGTTGGTGGTGCAGGTAACGATACTCTAAAGGGTACGACTGACATGTCCAACGTTACATTTTCAGGATTTGAAATTCTTGATTTAGATGGCGCAGTTACAGCTTCAAAATCTTCTCAGTTTACTGGCGGCGATATGATTGTTAATGGTGGTGTAAATGTTGCAATCTCTACAGTAGACACTGCTACAGTTGATCTTTCCGGTTATACTATAGCTGACGCAACTCTTGATGGATTTAACGTTGCTGGTAACAATGTCGATAATGCAAAGCTGGCTACAACAGTTCCTTTAAATATTACAGGGTCAGCAGGTAAAGACTCTTTAACAGGTTCTGATAATGCCGACACGATTAGTGGTGGAGCTGGCGCAGACACTATAACTGGTGGTATTGGTATTGACACTCTAACAGGTGGAGCTGGCGTTGACACATTTGAATTTGTTGCCGCTGACTTTACAGCAGCTTCCAATACTGCATTAGCTGCAGCTGCTGATAAGATAACTGATTTTGCCGCCTCTTCAGCAACAACTGCTGGTGCTGCTGTAGGTGACGGTGATGCAATTGGTTGGGGTGCCAATGGTACAGTTTTAACCGTTGCTGCTGATGCTACTGCTGGTGCTGCTCAAGTGGCAACTGCTGGTGCTGCCGCTGTATTCCATGCCGACGACGATACATTGGCTGAGAGGATTACAGCTGTAGAATCCATAACAGCGGGTACTACTTCTGGTCAAGCTGTGCTTTTTGGACATGGATCCAATAGTTACGTGTTTATTTCTGGAGGCACAGATAATGTAGCAGCAGGTGATGCATTAATTGAGCTTACTGGGTTTGACTCCACAGGCAAAACCTTGGAAGCAAACAGCAATAATGACTTAATAATATTCTAAATTTAATTTGTATAACCTAACCGGTAATTACCCGGTTAGGTTAAACGTTCCTTTCTCCAGGAACTATATTTTAAAAACCTCGCTTCTGTGGGGTTTTTTGTTTTAATTTTCAATCAATTATTACTTATGTGTCTTGAATCGGTTTTGGGTATCAGATATCCTAAAACCTTAATTACAGCTAAAAAGGATAGTTTTGATGACACAAGAAGTTTATGTGGACGGTATTGGTAATATCTCCATACAAGGACCGGTGGTAACCTTATCTTTGGTCAGATCCACTCAAGGCAATAAATCTGATACAAATAAAGACGAAGAAGTTTTAAAGCTTACAATGACCGGTCAAAATTTAGTTAGAATGACAAATATATTAAGTAATACATTAAAAAGATTGGCAGAACGAAATAAGAATAACCCAAATGATCAATCAGATTTACCCGATAAAAAATCTAATAAATCTTCAAACTCTACAAAAAAAAATAAAACAGTGAATTGAATTTAGAAAAAAAAGTGGTAACATATTTATATATGTTTAGAAAAAAAACATAGTTTCTGAAATGCAAGGGGAAAACATACACATTTCAGCAACTTAAGGGGAGAACAAAAGAGATTTATTATTTCATAATAAACTGTAGTAATTTTTATTTCAAAGATGATTCGTTTATTTTCAACAAATTTAGATTGGTCTGTATGGTTATTTTTGTGAAATTAAGTTCTCTGCAGTCAAATATTTCAAGTATTTTAAATCTTTTTTTTGATAGTTTAAAAAAATTACATTTCCAATGCCTTTACTGAAGCTTGGAAAACTAAATTGGAGAAATTAATATTATCGTTTAATAGGAGTTATAACGATGTCAGCAATGGGACCTTTATTTAAACCACACGACCAAGAGGGCTATTTTGTCTTTACCAATATAGGTGCGGATACCCGATTTACGGACCAAGATAAGACAAATAATACTGTCCAATTTACAGGTGAAGCCTGGGAAGCTTTAAGAATGAGCAGGCCGGCAGACACACAAGAGTTATTGGATGCGGATGGTCTTCTTGTTATGGCATTTAAGGGAACAGACGCTGAAAATCCCGGAACAATGAAGCTAGATGCAGATTTTATAGCTAAAACAGGATATTCATCTTCAGAAGGTACAAAAGCTTTTTTTGCAGTTAACTCCGACTCGGCTTTTTATAATCCTTCTTCTTATGGTGCTGATCAAAATATTAATGGTGACTCCACACCTACAAAAATTGAGTTAATAGGTGATTCCTGGAAAAAAGCTCCTCTCCAAGGATCTGAATTTGAGTTTAGGGCTCAAGAATTTGTTGAAACGGCTAAATCCGTCGGAATTGAAAGAAAAATAGTTTTTGAACTTTACAATGGTGTTACTAGTACGGGGCAACCTGTTGCTGCAATTGTGGAAAAGGCTATTGAAGTAGAGACGGGTGTTGCTCCGTTAACCAGTGATTATGGGTATCCAGGCGAACCCTACGATATCATGAGGGCCATGTTTGACTTCATGGGAATGGACATGGATATTGGACCTGCTTTCACAGAAGGCCAAGATTTTGACATGTCCAATTTAATACAAGATGGGCAGAGTGATACTGGTGAAGGTTATTTTGTAGAAGGTTTTGACACTGCTGACAACATTACGGGAACACTGGGCGGCGATGGCATAGTTGCTGGTGGTGGTGATGACGTCTTGGATGGCGGTGAAGGTGCTGACTTCATAGAAGGTGGATTTGGTAATGATACCATTGTGGGTGGTGCTGACGGTAATATATATAGAACCGACTATGAAGGTAATCCTATTTATTTGAAAGATCAGGATGGTCAAAACATATTAGATAGCGAGGGCAATCCTATTAAAGAGATGGCTAGTGTTTATGAGTATGGTGACCGAGCTATTTTTAAAGGTAATTTGGCTGATTATACCATTACTCAACAAGACGATGGAACTTTTACCGTGACAGACAATACTGTTGATGACCAGGGCAGGACAGAAGGTACAGATACCCTTTCCGGTATTGAAATCTTGGAATTCGCTGATCAAGAAATGCTTTTGGTTATGGAAACCAATAACAATACAGTTTTTGATGAATTTGGATTGTCTGAGATGGAAAATTTCATCGATGGTACTGATTTTGGAGATAGTATCTCGGGTTCAGACGACTTTTCCATCCTTCGTGGAATGGGAGGAAATGATTATCTACTTGGTGATGAAGGTTCTTCGGGATCTGGATCTGGTGATGAGTTAGAAGGTGGTGCGGGAAATGACTACTTAGATGGGTCCTTTAGGGGCACCAGTTTTATGGAGTGGGAAAATGACAATGTTGCAGTTTTCATGGGGTCAGAGCGTCGTTTTACCATTGAAAAATTAAAATACGATAGTGATGAGTTCAGTCGAACTCTTGAGAATGGAAATCCTAATCCCCAAAGTGATAAATCCTACCTTGATTCTCTTCGTACGAGTTTAAACATTAATGCATCAGCTTCTTCTTTTGTAAAAGACGACATTTATTATGTTGTAACTGACAGTTACACAGCGGAAGAAGGTGGCTTAGGTACTGATATTATTACAAATATCCAAGAATTATGGTTTGACGATGGGGCCATGCGTCTAGAAACTTTCTATGATAAATTTGGTGGTTTTGTCGATGGTACCAAATTTAGTGATGTAATAAATCAAACATCAGGAATGAGTGAGAATATTCAGGCTGGTGAAGGCAATGATGTTGTAGAAGGTGGAGCTGGTTCTGATAGGGCAAATCTTGGTCGAGGAGACGACATTTTCGATGGCGGTTCAAATGCTGAAGACTTCAATATCGATAGTTATATTGAAGATAATTTTAATGCTGAAGATTTAGGTAGTTTTAATGCGACTGATTATTTAGAGGATTTAAATTTTGAAGGCGATGCAGGAGGTTATCCAGATGAGGGGCATCATCATGATGAAGGTCATCACGGAAGCCCACAAGGTGACACTGCTGAGTATAAGGGTGAATTTGCTCGTTATGACATAAAGACTTATACCACTGATTCTAATGCAAGTAATTCAGAGCTTCAGGCAATCATCGACAATAAATTTAGTTCCACTCTTTCTAAGCTTTCATCGGGATCTTTGCAGGCTGACACAAGTTATACAGTGGTAACAGATAGTAATCAGACGAGTAAAGGGACTGGTACAGACTTACTGGTCAATGTTGAATTTATTCAATTTAGTGACAATCACTTTAATCTTTCGATCGTTCAAGAAGTCTATCCAGATGATATTTTTTGGAACGGTACCTTTGGCGATGACGTTATAAATTATAACAATGCCGATATTCAGCAAGGTCAAGAACAGCCTGAGCGCGATATTATGGATGGTAAAGCTGGTAATGATGTCATGATTGCGGGTTCTGGGGGCGATCGTTTAATCGGTGGATCTGGTAATGACGTCATGGATGGTGGTGCAAATGGTACTTCAAATAACCCTTATGACACTTGGGCTATTAATGATGTTGCCGAGTACATGGCATCCATTGATCGATTTGAAATTACAAAGCATACCTTTGCCAAAAAGACTATGGAAATTAAGGATAGTACTGGCGCAGTTGTTTATACTGTCACTCCTACTACAAAAGGAAATACTGTTCTTGGTGAGCTTAAGCGTCAGGGTGAAGATAAGGCTGTATTGAAACTAGATGAAGGAGAGACCTTTTTTGTTGTTTCCGATACTTTGCCGGAGAAGTTTGGTGGTGAAGGTACCGATATTTTGTTGGGAATGGAGCAAGCTCAATTTGGTATGGATTGGGATAGTATCATTGATTTCCAAGTGAGGTATGATGTTCATGGTAGTGAAGTCAATGCGCAAGGTACGATTTTTGGAGATACCATCAATCTCACAAAGGGTAAGAAATCTGATGACGCTGGTGGGTTTGGTGGTTTTGATGATTATAACACGGGAGCCTCTATTTTCGATGCAGGTTTTTTTGATGAACCCGCAGGAGGTGATGCTGCCACAGGATTTATGATTTGGGATTGGATGCCCTCTCCAGATGATAACCCGTACGCTACAGTTGCAACTATTGAAGACTTCTTCACGAATGATTCTGGAGGATATAATACAATATCCCCCGATAGTGGAGCAGCTACATTTGAAATCTATAGTATTCCGCAAGAGGGTGGAGGATCTATTTATGTAGCCTATGACCCAGAATGGATGTCTGTTTTTGGAGAGGTAACGGAAGTTTCTAATGGATTGTTCCGAATTGGTGGATCAGACTTCTCAGGATTAAGTGCTGATGATACTTTTATTCAGGATTACACCATGTGGATGCCCATGGAGGGTGTCGATACTCCTGTCGATAATGGTACTGGTGTTAACATAACATATGATGATGGTTCAGTTTCTCCAGAAGCCTATAACATATATTTACTTCCTAATGATTTTGGTGGGGGTAATGGAGAAATGGTCGCCGTTCATCCTAGTGGCTGGGTTTGGGGCCTAGTTGAAAGTGATGGCTCAAATCCTCCAACTTGGAGAGAGAAGTATGATGCTTCCTTTTATAACGATGGTGATGATGGTGGCCAACATATGGGATTTGATTATGGAATGTGGGAACCCACACCTAACGATACCCCTCGAAATACCGATGCTATTAGCACTTTATATTTACCTGCTGTAGGTAATTTTTCGGAAGGTCAATGGGAAGGATCCTGGTTTTTTTATGATGTGACTGTAGACAATGAAACGATGATCCTTGGTTATAACGAATGGGACGGATTTGTTGTTAAAGCTACCTTTGCAGATGGTAAATATACAGAAGTGGCACCTGATTTTGAGCCTGCTATGCAAGGAAGTACGCACTATAATCTTAACCAAAATGTCCATGATGGTGAAGGCGATTATCCTAATGGCGATAATGACAGCCTTGATGAGGAATATAATCAAAATAATAACAACAACAATAACAACAATAATTCTGACAGAATCCATGATAGTTTTATTTATGCTGGAGCTGGAAATGATATCGTTCTCGCTGGTATGGGCAGAGATGTAATTGTTGGTGGAGCTGGTGATGATTTTATTGATGGTGGGTCAGAAAGTGACTTCCTAGCTACTTTAACAGCGGCCAAATCCAGTGGTCAGGATATCAAAAACCAGCAGATTATTAATCCAAATACAGGAAATCCTGGTTACTTTAGTATTTATGAGCAGGTAGTTGGCGAAAATAGTACTATATTATGGGCTTGGGATGATGATACCTCAGATCCGGTTTATTTTAAGGTTGAAGGAACTAAGGATAATTATACCCCGAAAATAGAGACAATTAATAATGATTTTTTCTCAGATCGTTTTGCTCAAAATGATGAAGCCCAATATATGGGTTCTAAGGTTCGGTATAGTTTTTCAGAAGTTTACTTGAAAATGGAAGGTAGTATGCCTGACTTTGATACTAGTGGTCAGTATCAGGTAAAGTCAAAAGCAGAATTTAATGCAATTTCCGATGTTACTGAAAGAGGTAAATGGACTAAAGTTGTACAGGTTAAGGATGCTCTTCCAGATATTGCAGGTGGTACAGGAACGGATTATCTTTTGAATGTTGAACAGGCTTTCTTTGAAGATGGGATGGAACAACTTACCGTTGATGCTTTTAGTTGGGCGCAAACGGGTCCTGCAGAAATTGATTATTCATGGCGTCCTGATGGTGCTCAAGAACTACGCCAAGGGGTTTCTTATACTGATAACCAGGGTTACACAAGGGAGAGTACAAGTTTTACTGATTGGGAAGGAAACACGATAACAGAGAATTATTCTCTTTATGAGTATGATGGGTCTAAAACGTCTGATAATAAAACCAAATATGCTGTTTATAATACAACCTATGACTATATTGTTGGACTTGTAACAGCAAGTGATGAAAGTGATCTATCTGGAAGTACCTTTACGGAAATCACGGAGATAAAATTTGAAGGTAGTTTCAGGGGAACAATCAATGATGATACGATTGGTCATGTTAAAAACCCAAATAAACAACAAGCAGATGAAATTTTTGGAGCCGGTGGTAATGACCTCATTGTAGCGGGTGCATCTGTAGACAGGATCAAAGGTGGCTCAGGAGATGACACCATATGGGGTGGCACAAACACAAGCACTGAAGAGTATATGTATGCAGGAGATACCGCCTGGTTTTCAGGTTCTGCGGGTAGATATACGGTTTTTCAAAATGTATATGTTAAAGCTGTAGATGCCCAAGGTGCCAAGAATGAAAATGGTTCTGTTGAGCGTAACGCTGAAGGTTTAGTAAAAGTCTATCGAAGTGCTGACGATACAGAAGTATTAAAGGCTAAAGGTATTGCTGATAGTGGTACGGTAGCCGCTGATCAGTTAATTGAAAGTAATGGCTACTTTGAAGCTGTCCTTGTTGTAGATAGTTTAGCGGAAAGCCAAGGTGGTGAAGGAACAGACGTTCTTATTGGAATAGAAGGGCTCATGTTTGGTCACACGAGTACTGGTCAACATGAACACCTAAGATATGTAGATAAATGGGAGGCTATGGCCGGTGGCGGTGAAGGCGGACATCACATGGGTGGTGAAGGCCATGGTTCGCTTACAGCTCTAGGTTCTTCATATTTCGCCAATTCTGATAACTTTACAGAAACTTACACACCAGGGGATCCAACGTCTATAAAGGCAGCAAGTGCCGCTTTGAATACTATAAGTAACTTAGATCTCGGTTCCATGAAGCGAATTACTATATCCAGAGATGAAGCTGATATGGAATCAACTGTCGAATTTACCGTTGTTGGTACAGGTAATGATTGGTCTTCACAGCATTTTGATCCAAACACGTTTACACCCGTTCAAATTACACAAGTTATTACACTTTATGATTACGAAACATATTATGAAGACTGGGCTGAATTCAAAACCATTACGAGTGTTACGCAAACAGATGGTCCAGCTGTCGACATATCGATTGGAACAGCAGATACATGGAGCCAATCACAAAAGTTTGAAGTTGAATATAAGGGTACAGATTTTGATGATGTTCTTATGTACAACGATTATACTGAATTTGAACCTATGTGGGGTGATAGTTTTTCTCTAAGTCAAGTCAATCAAATCTTTTATAATGGTGGTCTTGGAGATGACGAAATTCATGGATCAACAACAACGACAGATTCTGGAAGTGATGGGGCAGATACGCCAAATATCGAAGAGAGTATGGCGATATACACAGATCCTAAAGATGCTTACACCATAACTCTTAATAAAAATGGTTCTGAATTAGTTTCAGTTACAATTGATCATAAGGTTCCTGATTCCATGGGAGGGACAGGTACTGATACCCTATATAATATTGATGGAGCTATTTTTAATTGGATGACAGAAAGCTCTACAAGAACTTATTTTGAGCCAAGTATCTTTACTAAAAAGGAGTTAAATGAAAATACAGGGCAAGAAGAAGTTGTTGGCGTTAAAGTTGAAGGGACTGAATTTAATGATACTGTGGTGGCGACAAATATTGAGGGTGTAACGGCGACACAAGATGTGTTTTTTCTACCTGGTGGGGCAAATACAGGTCAGGATGTATTTACGGGTCGTGATGTTAAAACAGCTCGGGATGGTCTGGAGCTCGATGGGTTATTCAGTCGATTTTATTTTCAATATACTGATTTGGATGGAGATCCAGCGACCTCTGATACGGGTTGGAAGATTACCGATTTACTACCACAGAATTTGGGTGGATATGGTGTTGTTCATGCGACGGATATTGAGAAAATTCAATTTTATGGTCCTTTTGAATTAAAAATAGGGGATAATTTTGATGGAACTTCCAGTCCAACAGATAACGCGAAAAAAGTCTCCGTAATCTATCAAAACCCATCTTATCCAAACGCTGGGAAATATACTTTTGGTAAATTTGAAGCCTTAGCCGGTGATGGAGCTCTTCTGACTAAGATAGATGTCGGTAATGATAGTGATGGAAATGCTGGTAATGGTGTTGATCATCTATGGTCTTCAGATGGTATAGCAACAGCACAGGATATTTCCAACGGAGCGAACGTTAATATTAACGGCGCTCTTGATACAAACAGTGATGATAATGTTATTTTAGATGGTATTTCTGGAGATGGTACGGGTGGAGCTCACGCAGGTAAATACATTGTGATTTCCAGTGCTGGAGCGAATGCAAATGTTGTTTTTACTGTTACTGGTAAAAATATGGAAAATACAGAAGTGACTGATACCATCAATGCTGTCGATTCTGGTAAGGCTTATGGTGCCGTAGAATTCGCCTCTGTTACCGAAATAGCTGTTTCAGGTGCTGATGCTGCGGGTGTGACAGTCGGCGCGATGAATGAAATGTTTTCACCAGACGGATTTGAGATTGTAGACCATGATGGTAATGATCAGACTGCGGATGAAAGAGTAACGGCCGATCTTCTTTATGGGGCTGGTCTCGATTTAGATACAGTCGTCATTATGAATGCAATTGATACTAGTAATGATGGAACAGTTTCTGATGAAGAATTTACTACAGCAAGAGATAACAATACGGGTGGTTATTTCACATCTTTGGATCAAGGTGGTAATGTTGATATCATTGATGGTGGTGGATTTATGGAATTCTCCCATGATGGGTATCTCATGGAAGATATGTCAGGGGAGAAAAAACTGCAGTTTGATTTCCAAGGTATGGGTGGCGACGATCAATTTAAAGGTGGTGAGGCTAATGATATCTTTTACGGAGCTCCAGGAGATGATATTTTCTGGGGTCGTGGGGATGAGCCGGCCAATTGGTGGGATATAAGAAATTCCGGTGATCAGGCTGGGTATCACGGTATAGAGGCAAGGTACACCATTTCATCTTCAGCTACAGCTGATGTGGATAGTGGTAATGATGGTACTTGGGATAATACCAAAATTACCTATGCAGAATTCAATAATTGGGTTGTAGGAACAGGTGTAATTACTATTAGCGGGGTAAGCAATATTGATGGGGGTACTGCTCTGACAATAAGTAGTGATGGCGGAACTACTACTACTGTTCTTACCGAAGGTGTAGAATGGACTAAGAGTTCTGATAGCGACGCTGCTACAGCAGCAACAGAAACAGCAACATCTATCGCGAGTGCCATAAATTCTTTGAATTCTTTTTCAGCCACTAGTAGTGATGCAGAAATCACAATCAAGGCTATTCAGGCATCCATTACAGTTTCTGAAGCAGACAGGCTTGAAAATGACTACAGCTCTTTAGAAATCAGTGATGGAACGAACAGAATTTGGCTTTATGAGGGTGCTGAATCCTGGCATAATTGGCAGGCTGATTATACTGGTGACTCTGCTGGAGATATAGCTTCTGCAGTTGCCTTAAAAACGGCTATCGATAGTAGTGAATATTTCACAGCGAGTGTTGCTCAGGATAATAATGGCGCGAATACTAACGTTATTAATATAAGTTCTGAAAATGGAGGTTCTGTTTCCATACTGAGTTATCATGGCAGTGTGACTGGTTCGGAGGCTTCGTTAACTCTTACAACAGATGATGCCAACATGGCCTTTGGTACTCCTGAGTATTTCACTGTTGAAGATAAGTTGCCAAAGATTTACGGTGGTGATGGAAAAGATATACTGGTAGATATTGAAAAACTTAATTTTCAAGACGGTACGTATTTCCTTGAAATTCAAAAGATAGAGGATTACGGACAAACCACTATCATAGCGACATCTGGTGATGATGTTATAACAGCTGCTGCAGGAAGTATGACTGATGATATTTCTTCTGATATGGACTTCCAGATTAGTCCAGGCGCTGGTGATGACCTAATTGTGGGTGGTAAGGAAGATCCTGATGGTTACATGTGGGGAGATACAGCTGTTTATGAAGCAAAATCGAAATATTTTGATGTATCGATTGCTGAATTTGCTTATGATCTAAATGATGCTGGTGATACTGTTGTAACCCATGGCAATTTGGACTGGGATGCGAATGGAACGGCTGGTGAGTCAGCTGATCTTACTTTTGCACAACAACTGTTTGCTCGTTTTGGAGGAACAGAGATTAATCAAGTAACAGTTATTGATAATAGGCCCGACAAGGCTGGTGGTATGGGTACCGACGTTTTATATGGTTTTGAGCGTATTGACTTTCGCTCAGGCATGAGTGGGAATACTATGGACCTCAGCCCGCAGGTCTATCGTGATTGGAATACAGGAAAAATTATGGATTTCTGGGGAACTGAATTCGGCGATATCTTTAACGGTGACGATTATGGAACTTGGATTGATGCTAGGGGTGGTGATGACTGGATACTTGCTGGTAATGGTGATGACCGTATTAATCCTGGTGGTGGAGCCGATTATGTAAATGCTGGTTTAAATGAGTTGGATGGAGAAGACAGCCCTTGGTATAGAGATGAAGTATTTTTCAACAATGTTACTTACGGAAGAACTGAGGTTGCTCAAGTTAAAGTGCAGGTTCATTCAACTAATGGACCGGGTGGTGAGAAAGGTGATCTTCTAGTCGATTCAACTACTGGACAATTTAAAATTTACAATTATTCAGGAATTGCTGCTTGGGCTGAGGATTATGAAGAATATGTAATTATTGATGAAACTGTTTCTGTATTCGATGCAACTACAGACGATGCTAGTGGTAATTATGAATGGGTAGATGCCCTCCTAGTGACGGATACTTTACCAATTAGCGAGACTGGATCTATTGGTATTAATGTGCTCGTTGATGTTGAGGGTATTGGTTTTAGTGATGAATTTCTTGATGTTAAACCTTCATCAAGTGAATGGACCGATTATGAAGGAAATGTACAAAAATTCGAAGAGGGTACCCCATTTGCAGATACGATTAGTGGAGCAGCTGGATCGGATACTCTGTCAGGAAATGCAGGAAACGACTCTTTATCTGGTGGCGCTAATGGAGACCGATTAAAAGGTGGTAAAGGTCATGATATTCTAGACGGTGGAGCCAATGGTACTAGTGGCGATATCTGGAGGGATAGTGATGTCGCCGAATATTCAGGTATCCAAGGACGTTATGCAATTTTTAAAGTTGCTGTTGATAAAGATAATATGTCTGCTGGTAATACAACCATCTGGGATCAAAATGGAAAAATTGCAGATCAATTTGTGATCAGTGAGATAGACGGCTACAATGTCATAGCTTCAGATGGTTCTGGTACAGAGACTCTTACAGATACAGCGTACCTTGTTATTGATTTTCTTAATGACGATATGGGAGGTTCAGGAAATGATCTTCTCATTGACGTTGAAAGTATTCAATTCCAAGATGCAAACGTTGATTTAGGCCTTCGTATTGAAATATGGGATTGGGATGGTGATGCAGCAAATGGTTATGATTTTGTAGATGTAACCGGAACTGCAGGTGATGACGATATGACGAATTGGGGATCCACAGATGAACAAAATTCTGATGGTGATCTTAGAGGAAAGTCTGGTAATGACGTAATTTTTGGATACGCAGGTGGAGATCGTATTGCAGGCGGTGCTGGTAATGACTTCATTGATGGCGGAGCCGATGGCATCACACAGAATGGCTGGACACCTAAAGATGAAGCTTTTTATACCGGACAGTCTAAAAACTATACCATTACAAGTTATTCTGCTGGTGAAGAAGTAAATAATATCGCAGCTTTAGAAACTCTTATTACTCAGTTAGGCTTAACTGTTGATATAAGTGGGTACGATGCCAGTCAACAATTCATAGTAGTTGAAGATTCAATTCCTTCGTCTTTCGGTGGTACTGGAACAGATATTCTGACCAATGTGGAATTCATTGCTTTTCAAGATCAATACTTACCGCTCGCCAAGGAAGAGTTTATTGATATAGATCCTAATACTGGTCTAGAAGTAAGACGATTTGTGAATGGAACTTCTGCTGATGATACTATTAGTGGTGGTGTTGGTAATGATGATCTTATTGGTAATGGTGGTAATGATACCATTAATGCTGGTGCAGGTGGAGACTTCATTGAACCTGGTAAAGGAAATGACACCATTGATGGTGGAGATGATGGGTACGATGAGTGGTTTGGTACCAAGCTTTTTGACGTAGTTCGCTTTGAAGGAAATTTTACAGATTTCGAGATTGAATCCAAAGATGTTCAAGTTACTGATGAGGAAGGTAATTCATCTACAGTGCTGCAAATTACAGTGACGGACACAAGAGGGGATAGTGGCGAGGGTGTAGATACCCTTATTAATGTTGAAGAACTGATGTTTAATGACGCCAATATATTTGTTGGTGTTAACGAAATGCAGCGTATTTACTTCAATGGATTTGAAGAAGTAGCAGGTGGATCGGATATTTTTGGAAGTATTTTTTCTGATACCATTACGGGTACAGATTTAGATGACTATATAATGGGAGATGCTGGTTCGGATACTCTTCTTGGACAGGATGGGCCAGATTGGTTTATAGGTGGCCTTGGAAATGACACCATTAGAGGTGGAAGTAATGGTCTTGATGAGTGGGGAAGTCCAGGTGAGGATGTTGCGGAATATACAGGTAACAAGTCTCTTTATACGATTACCTATTATGACAACGACGGGAATGTATCTACCACTTACAAGGCGGATGGATATGTAAAAGTAAAAGATTCAAGAACAGATGAAACTAAGTCAGAGGGTACAGATACTCTTTATGGTATAGAAGCTCTTTCTTTTGCTGATGACTTTATGCCATTTGCCAAAGTGGAGACATTCATTGATCTCGATGGAGATGGATTACCAGATGTTGGTGGTAAAAAAGGAACCAGCGGAAGTGATTTACTTGAAGGTTCCGATATGGATGAAAAACTTGAGGGTAAAGACGGAGATGATGTTTTATCTGGTGGCAATGGTGATGATACACTTGTGGGTGGAATTGGAGAGGACACCCTAGTAGGTGGAAATGGCGGAGGTGAAGATACTGCTGTCTTTGAAGGAAGTGAAGCTAATTACGACATCGCTGTGGTGAATAAATGGGTGGCTCACAAGGCAGACGGTACTTATGAATTAGACACTTCAGGAAATGTTAAAGTATTTAGTTATGTTCATGAGGATGCTGACGATGCCATTTATCTTTCTGATACTATTACAAGCAGTGATTTAGCAGCTGGAAAGCTTACTTTAGATGGTGGTCTAGTTTCAAATGGTGGAAATGGAACGCCAACAGCTACACTTAATGAGGGTAAGTTTTTTACTGCAAAAGGAGATGGCGATAACAGAGACATGACTTTTACTATCACGGGTACCGATGCAACTGGAACGGTAGTAACGGATATTGTTGATGGTGTTAACAACGGGGAAGCATATGGTGACCAAGTATTTTACACCATTACAGACGTTGCAGTTGCATTTTCAAATGGCGCTACTACCAGTGATGGAGATATGGAGTTAGGCGCTACTACTTTCGCCGATGCCACTACCACGGCATCCAAAGGTTTTAGTGTTTCTACTAAAGACCTCGATCTCGATGGGACAATATCTTCTGATGAATTAAGTCAAGTTGCATCAGATGCTACTTTAGAAATCGTTGATCTTGTTTTTGAAATGGAAAATCTACAATTTGATGATGGGTTTGGCCGAACTGGTATGGAAATTAATGCTGATGACTTAGATTTCGACTTTGAAATTGATGATGCAGAATTATTAGGGGACATTCTCAGTAATGTGTTTGATCCTACTGCAACAGATCTACAATCACTAGTACCTGACTGGGTCGTTACCGAGGAAGGATCTGCAGCTGCGGCTTTAACTGAACTGTTTGATGCTGATAATTTCTTTGATGGTGGAGCTGGAACGGATGTTATTAATGCTGGTGGTGGTAATGACACCATCAATCCAGGGGCTTCTTCTGGTGACGCTAATGACGCCATTGACGGTGGTTTAGGTGATGATGTCTTGGTATTAGACGGCGCCAAGGCTAACTGGACAAAAACTGCTGCAGGATCCCACACTGGAACACCTTTGGATCTTAATGGCGATGGTGATACCTCAGATGCGGGTGAAATTAGCGACCTTTCTTCTTATGATGAGTATAAGAGTAATAATGGAACTGCCGATGATCCATCGGATGATTTTGTCATCTATGTAAAAGGTATCGAAGCCATAGAATATGACGATGCTTTTACTTCGCTTGTAAAAACAGTCATCGATATTGATGAGGATGGGGATGGTGTTGTCGATTCTGTCGTGACTAAGGGTAATGATGACCCCGATGCAGTTTTAGGCAATGCTGCAGATGGTACAGACGTTGACTCAATGTTTGCGTCTGACTCAGCTGTTACTGCTGGTGACAACATCACACTTATAACTGGAGATGTGGATGGTTTCTTCGCGGCTAGTATATCTGGTGCAGGTGCACTTACTCTCTCCGGTGCACTTTCTGATGGAAGCGAAGGTAATCTTGAAGGTGCAGATGGAAAACTGATTTCAATAAAAAGTAATGCTAATGATTCTTCGATTCAGTTTACTATCATTGGTACCGATTTGGATGGGAATGCCCAAACAGAAGTAGTAACTGGTGTAGATTCAGGTACAGTAAATACAAAGAAAGTTTTTCAGGACGTTGAGAAAATTGAGTCAAGTGCTTCCTCAACTGGTATAATCACGATTGGTACAGCGGATTCAAATAAACTTGGTGATGGACAATTCGTATCCATAACAAGCGCCGGAGATGATGATCAAGTTGAGTTTCTCGTGGTGGGTTTAGATCCCAATGGCAACGAAATCTCTGAAATCATTGATGGAACAAATGTAGGCGAGGCAATCGGTCAAAAGATTTTTGGCGAGATTACTTCTATAACAACGAATGCTGATACAGCGGGTGCAATTACTATCGGAACCGTCTCAGAATTTGTTTCTAAAGAGGATGTGATTGATGGTGGTGCCGGAGATGATACAATTAGTGCTGGAGACGGCGGTGATGTTCTTATTGGTGGTGACGGTTCTGATTACATGTTTGGAGGACAAAATAATGGAGTTGATGAAAGTGGTGACCCCGTAAAGGACATTGCTAAATTCAATGGTCGATCCACCAGTGTTGATTTAAATGGGGATGGCGATACCTCAGATGAAGGTGAGTCTGCAGATTATTCAGTTGCTCAAAAAGGGTTTATTATTTGTAACGGAATGATTGACTCAAATGGGGTTTGTATCTTGACTACGGCAACTTCAACAAAGACAGATGCAGTTGCCAATAAGATTTCTGATATGACTAGTGCCACCAATGCTAATGGTGATTTAACTCTAGAAAATCCTACTCAGGCTATTAATGCTCAGGTTACGATTACAAGTAATGCAGATGAATCGGTTAATAGCTTTACAATCACAGGAACGGATGCAGCTGGTGCCACTATTACAGAAACAATAATGGGTGGAGCTAAGGATGCAGTCGTTTCTACAGACCAAGTATTTGCAACTGTTTCCAAAGTGACTTTTAATGGTCGATTAGAAGCTTTGGACACTAATGGCGATGGTGATACATCAGACGATGGTGAAGCTGCCGCTGGTTCTGGGTCTACAGGAAGCACAGTAACAGTTGGTACTGCAGATGTTTTTACAGTGACTGAAGATCGAATTGGTGATAATGAAATTGATGCTACGACCAAACCAACAACCTTCGATTATGCTGAAGAAGCAATCGCCGTTAAGGTTGCTAAAGATTATGACGCTGACAACGATAATTCCATTGATACCGTTGAAGTAAGAGGTGATTGTAATGCCATTGCAATTAAGGGGATTACTCAAAATGTCGCCAAGGATTTAAATGGTGATGGCGACACGTCAGATACCGGTGAAGCAGCTGCTTTACGATTAAATCTAACCGGTACAATGGCTTCAGCTGATAAAAATGTTACTTTAAATGAAGTGCAAAATGTTTATATCACAAGTTTCGGAAACGACTCAGATATTACTTTCACAGTTAAGGGGACAGATGCTTTAGGAGCTGAAATTACTGAAACAATTACTGGTGCAAATGGAGGCGAAAGCAACGCCGCAACTTCTGATGTGGCTATTGGTGTAAAGCTCTTCAAGACCATTACAGATATTACAGCAAGTGGAGCGACTAGTGCTAATAAAGTTGAAGTAGGCGTAACTGCTTTTTACCTAGATATAGATGGTGATCTTGAAGCCGATCTTCTTACCGATGGAAAGTTTCAGACTGCTGATCTAAATGGTGATGGTGATTACAATGATATTGGTGAATATTCAATCGATTTAGCTGCCGATATGACCCCAGATGAGATTTTCATTGTTAAAAATGATAGCACTGGTGATGGTGATTATGATGATGATGGTGATATTACGCACCAGATTTTTGATGGAATGCACATAAGACCAATCTATGAAATATCAGATCTTAATCAAAATGATACTGATGGTAACCCCATTATTGACTATGTCATTGAGGTTGAACAATTAGAGTTTACTGATGGAGTGATCGATCTACAGCCTGCAACAGAGTCAAAAGTTACCTTTACCCTGGCAACTGGTATTGTCGAAGAAACTATGGTTTCAGGAACTAGTTTTGCTGACGAAATAATTGGTGGTACGGGTGTCGATACCCTTGAAGGAGGAGGTGGGTCTGATACTTTTGTCTTCGGTACGTCCTCTGGAACAGACACTATTAAAGACTTTGTAGCCCAAACAGTTACGGATACTGATGGAAATGTTACAGCGACTGCTGATAAGATCAAAATACTAAAGAATGTAAACGGAGAATCTATAGCCACAGCCTCAGCAGTTGACAGTCGGGTAAGATCTACACCTGATGGTGCACTCATAGAATTAGGTGAAGGCCATAGTATTTTATTAGAGGGAGTAGACGGCGAACTTTTAACAGCTGATAATTTTATAGTTGTTGATGTCCTTTAAAATTAAAAATTAAAATAAGTATAGAGAGGAAATAAGGGGGCTTTCATGAGTCAAGATGTAGCAAGTTCGATAGGTGCAGTGACCTCTAGTATAACGCTGGGAACTACATATACCGAAAATTTATCAAGTGCTGGCGATTATGATTATTTTCAGTTACCACAACAAAGTAAAAACTCACAAGTTACCATTGATTTCACTGGATTGCCTTCAAGTACGAATGACTCGTTAGACGGAAAAACTGGTGAATTTAAAATCTCCATTGTAACTGCCTCAGATACACCAAGTGTCGCCTCACTAGTTTCCACTGATTCTACTGTTACAAAAGGGGTTAGTAATACAACCACAGACGTGACGGCTTCGCTTTTAGCCAATACAAATTATTACGTTAAAGTTGAAAAGGGAACAGCCTTTTCAACTGCTGATTATAAAATAAAAGCCAGTATGGTTGAAACGGTAGAAAGTGAAACATCCAGTATTACTGAAGCTAATGATTCTATTGCCAATGCTGATATAATTGTTCCAAATGTTAGTTTTTATGGAACCATTGGCCACTCAGAAAATTCTTCCTATGTTGCTTCTTCGGCCACTGATAAAGATGTTTTTGTTTTTACCACAGGTAATACCGACGGTAAAAAAGTTAAAATTAATATTGCCTCAACCAGTACAAGTGAAACGACTTTTTATACTGCTAAAATTACAGATGCTAATAATGCTACTCAATTAGATCAAAATAACTCACCTCTAACAACTTCAGTTACTGGTACAAGTAATGGTACTTTAGAATTTCCACTTGATACTAATGGCAACACACCTGCAGGAACTTATTATCTCTGGATTGAGGCAAGTGACTCGGATACTTTTGCAGCGTCTGATGAGGCGGGAAGCAGTTATATCATCAAATTAGGGGATCCTAACGACACTGAGGCCGATAATTTTACTGATTTTAACCAGGCTCCAACAGTTACCATAGGAAGTGCTATATCGGGTTTGTATGGAACAGCCAATGTAACCAATAGTACGGTAAAAACAGTGAGTCTTAACGGTTTATCCGATGTTGGGGCATCTAGCATAACTGTGGATTCCAATACCTTTGATAATTATTTATCTTTATCTTCTGTTGTTACAGCCACGGATCCTGACACAGATACGGCAAATGCGGCCATCTCTAATTATATGATTGGCTTATACGATTCCACTGTTGAAAGTACAACCAGCCTATCAACGGCTAAGCCTGTTTCTGGAGCCGATAATCTCTCATTGGATAGTTCTACTGCTTTAGGTGCTGTTTCAATTACATCTACAGCTGATGATAGTGGAATTAATTTTGTAATTACTGGAAAAGCTGAGGATGGTTCCACAGATGTTACTGAAACTATAAAAGGTCCTGAAGCTGGTAAAACGGTTACCACGTCCAAGTTATTTAATACTATTACGAGTATCGACCCTAGTGGTACTCCAACAGGTAATATTAGTGTTGGTGCAGTAACAAGTGGACGTATTGTTTATGATAGCGACGGCGATACAGTTATTGACTCTGTTATAGTGGGTCAAACTTCGAAAGGAGTAGGTTTTTTTAATTCTTTAACTCCAGCTCAATTTGCAACGGCAAAGTATGTTGGTGCAAGTGGTCAAGAAGTTGGCCAGCAGGAACTATATGTGGCTGTAGTTGATAACTCTACTGCGACTATTGAGAAGATCAAAACTAGTGGTATAGCTATTCAGGGATTTAGTACTAAGAATGTGTTTGTTTCCGTTTCGGACGATAAAAACACAACTTTAAAAGAGGGTGATACTAGCACTGATCATACATTAACAATATCTGTTCCAGGTCAAGCCAATGATGGCTCCATAACAGAAGAAGTTCGGGTTGTTTTATCCAGTTCAAATGATCTTAGTTATGGTGGTGCTAATATTACTAATAATATTGTTAAATTAACAGATGCTAATAAGTCCAAAACAGTAACTGTATCAGCTGTAGATGATGGGCTAACTGAAAATGAAGAACAAGTATCTATTTCATTCACTGTAACCAGTAATGACGCCGCTTATGAAGGACTTTCAGTTTCTCCAGTTACTATGACAGTAAAAGATGCAAAGTCATCCTTTAGTTTGAGTTCGTTAAATTACGGCAGTGATTCTGTTGCGAATTCTTTAAAGCAAGAGGGTTTATCACAAACCTCGACTTCGGCCATATCTGCGGATTCTACTTTAACATTGAACGGTCCTAAAGCCACGGCTGCAACGGGTAGTGGTTTTGCATCAGCACAAAGAATAGCGATTACGAACTCCTCTGATGAATCGGATGATACTACTGGAGCCAAATATGTGATTGTGGGTACTAGTGATGGTTCAGCATCTTTATCAGAGACGATTCAAGGTGGTGCAGCTGGTAAGACTGTATATACAACGGGTTCATTTAAAACGATTGATTCGATTACGGTGACAGTGGGAGCAGCGGAAGGTGTTTCTGCTGGTATAGCTTCGATACTGGAAGGAGATACAGGTAATAATCAGAAGGTCACATACGATATTACGGCGACGGAACTTGTGGATGGTAAGACGCTTACGCTCAACTTGGGATCAACGATTACAGCGGAATTTGATTATGGAACGGCAGCGGCGACATCTTCCCGTGATTTTACACGAGATGATGACCTTGTTGTTAATAATCATGCTCAAACTTCTTCAGCTTTAACGCTAACAGGAACGACGAGTTTTGATAGTCCTCATGCTGTGACCATTACTAGTGTGGGGGATGATTCAGGAATTAATTTTGCGATAGTTGGTACAGACGCCAACGGTGATGAAGCAAATGAAAATCTGACTGGTGCAACAGCAGGTGCGACAGTGACCAGTGTGAACCTTTATAAAACGATTACCTCAATTACACCGAGTGGTTCAACAGCGAATACGGTAGATGTGGGTATTACGGATGAGGGTAAAGCCATTACGGTGACAGTACTAGCGGCACAGGATTCGACTGTTGAGTTAAACCCCCACATGCCAACGGTGAGCCATACGATTTTGGAGGATGGTGCAACGGCGACGGCTTACATTGGAGCGGTTCCAACTGTGACGGTAGCGGTTCAGGATAACAATGTACCCACAGCCTCAGATGGAATTGTTCAAACGGCTAAATTAGAAGATAATGTGGTATCGGCTTTGAGTTCAGGTGTAGTTGCACAAGATGCTGCACTGACCCTAGCAACATCAAGCTTTAACAAAGCGCATAAGGTATCGATTACCAGTACGGGGGATGACTCAGGTATTAGCTTTAAGATTGAAGGTACGGATGCTAACAATGCGACGATCTCTGGTGGGGAAACGATTACTGGTGCGACGGCTGGTAATACGGTTTACACGACGAATTTATTTAAGACAGTTACCGCGATTACAGTTTTAAATGGACCAACGACAGGAACGGTGAAGGCGGGTATTTATCCACAGATTACATTTACAGCGGCAGACTTTGGTTACACGGACGGGGATAGTGATCTTTTAGATAAAGTTACCATTAACTCGTTGCCAACGAATGGCGAGTTGAAGCTTGGAAGTACGGTATTAACATCGGGGAATCTTTCGTCAAACAATACAGTGACAGCTGCGGATTTAGCGGCAGGCAATTTGGTCTTTACACCAGCTGCAGGAGGCAGTGGTAGTGGTTATGGTAACTTTACTTATACGGTGAATGACGGTTTACAGGACGCAGCGTCCGCTAATACGATGAAGGTTAATATTGGTGATGCTGTGGATGTGACGGTGAAGTCATGGAAGCAAGTCTCAAGTGCAGACGTTCCTGTGAAGAATCAAACAGTTACTCTTAAATCTGGTGCTAATTACCATGATGGAGTGGCAGTCTCGGGTACTTTTACGACCAATGATACAGGGAAGTTAGATTTAACAGGCGTTGCTGATGGGACGCACACAGCGGGTTATACTATCGCAAAGGCGACAGATTATGCAATAACGCAACAAGTTTTACAAATGACAGACATTTTAGATATGTATGACTTTTTTGCTGGCTTAAAAACACCGACAGCTGACCAAATGATAGCGTCGAATGTAACATATGCTACTAATGGCGATAGTAGTATAGGAATGGATGATGTTTTGACGGCCTATGATATGTTTATAGGCAGAGAAGATTCTTATGTTATCTTTAGAGATACTACTTTGACGACCCCAACCTATAATTCAGCTACTAATCAAATCACGGATGCCTCTAATGCCTTTGAGGTTAGTGCTGGTAATGCATTGACACTCAATGCTTACTTCCTCGGTGATACCGATGGGGGGTATGCTACTCAACTCTTGGCTTAATACTTGATAACCATTAAGCATTAAATTTTCTAATAATTTATTTCATTTTTTTTTATCAATTAAAGACTCTGTCGCTCATATTTGTTACGATAGTTATGATTTAATAAGAAGATGATTCTATTGGAGAGGAAATGAGGATGAGTACTACAAAAGGATTGGTTATAATTGATTCAGGTGTCAATGATGCTGAACTAATAATAAACAAATTACCAAGTGGAACTGAATGGGTAATACTAGATCAGAAGTCAGGTGGTCTTCAACAAATAGTTGAAATTTTATCCAATTATCAAAATCTAGATAACATCCAGATTATTTCTCACGGTGACACAGCTGAGTTGCATTTAGGATCTGATATTATATCAAATGAAAATCTTGAATACCATCAGGAGAGTTTTACAAAAATAGGACAGAGTTTATCTTCTTCAGGGGATCTTCTTTTTTATGGTTGTAATGTTGCTGAAGGTAGTGAAGGAGAAAAATTTGTAAATAAAATATCTCAGTACTCTGGAGCGGGTGTGTCAGCATCAAGTAATTTTACCGGTTTTGCTGCTTTTGGGGGGGATTTTATTCTTGAATATACATCAGGAGAAGTCGAGACCCATCCTATTACTCTTTACGGTTTAAACAGCGTTCTTTGGTCCAGCGGTTTAGCAGATGCTAATATAAAAGCGAAAGTTCAAACGGCAGAAAATGCAGGTGCTAAATTTACCTTTTTAGAAATGAGGGATATTTTAGATACGGCTAAAGTTGGGGGAATTAGCACTAATGAATGGAATGACTTAAATACGATATTTGATGAAGTCAATTCTGCAAATAACTTTGATAATGAGTTTGTGAAATATGCGTCATACAGCGTAATTAAGGGAAATACAAAATTTAATAGTAAATTTTTTGGGGGTGTAACTAAAGCAGCAGACATTAAAACGGTTGGTAATATGTCGGCTGGTTTTTCTGAAACTAATGCAAATTACTTAATTCAAGAATGGTTTTATGGCGGGGATACGCCCATGCCATTAGCAGGAGGTGATTCTGCTAATCCAGACAGTGCTTCTGGGGTCTATGAGAACAAGACATTTACTAGTAATGCCTCACTTTACGAAGCAGATAAGCGTCCTGATAATGAAACCAATGGTTCGGCAGGGGCTAGCTCTACAATTACAGCAGATGATGTAAATCAGGGAGCAGTTGGTTCTTGTTATTATGTTGCCGCTATTGGTGCCATGGCTCACATAGGCAATGGAAGTCTTATTAGTAATTGCTTCATTGAAACGGGCGACCCAAATGTTTGGGGCATCCGATATATTATGCCTGGTGGAGAAGAAGTTTATGTAACTGTCAATAAAGATATTGCTGGTCGAAATACCTGGTGGGCAGGTGATGTACATGTTTTTTCTGGAAATATTGATGATTCATTAGATGGTGAAATGTGGGTAGCCCTACTCGAAAAATCTTGGGCTCAGTTTAATCAATACTTAGGAAGAGCCGATGGGATTAATAGTTACGGTGCAATCGAGGGAGGTTGGGCGGACCCCATTAAATATCTAACTGGTTTAGAATTTACTTATTACAGTGCTCATGCTGATTGGTATAAGTATTACGGCTTCAATAAAATTGATACTGGCAATACAGGTAAGCAAATCATTATTGATGCACTAGCTAATGATGGAATAGGTTGGATTGCTTCATGGACACCTACTTACACTGATAGTAATGATAATTACTCATTATCGGGTGGTGCCAAAAATCTCATAGCTCAGCATGCTCACATGGTACTGGAGTATGATGCGAGTAGGGGATCTGGTGAATTTTTAGTTCGAAATCCCTGGGGAGGAGACGCCAGTACAAATTACCAACCAGAATGGTGGATGACTTGGGAGGAAATGATTGGCGCCAACCTTCAGACGATTTTAGCAGTATCAGAATCAGCTACTAATTTATTATCAGATCCAACCCCACCTACACCTAAGACGTTTAATTATACTATTTCTTCAGATTCTTCCAATCCTAATAGTAGTGCAAAGGAAGAGGGAGAGGAAATTACGTTTTCTATTACTAGAGATGATACAGGTGAAGAATCAGTTGTATATGTGAGTACTCTTACGGGAACAGCTAATCATTTGGATTATGCTGTAACCACTAAACAAGAGATTAAGTTCCTCAGTCATGAGCAATTAAAAACTATTACCATCGGTACTTACAACGATGTAGCAAATGGTGAAGGTTATGATACTTTTTCTTTAGGTCTTTATAAATCACTTACTCAAGCCGATCCTACTGTACAAGAAACAGCTTATATCAAAGATTCTGTTCCTCCTGATTATAGCTATACGATTGTATCAAATACCAGTGCGTCGAGTGATACTAATTTTCGTTCTGAAGGTGGTAAGGTAAAATTTACCATTACTAGGACTTTAGATACTGGAACAACCAACGCAGAGACCACAGTTTATCTAAGTACCGCTTTAAAGAGTACCACAGCTTCTGGACCCAACAGTCAAACGATAACAGGTGCTTCAGCTGATGATTTTGTTGCTTTAAATAATCACGCTGTAACCTTCAAAGCTATTGAGACAACGAAAAAAGTATACATTGATGTCGTTAGTGATTCAGCGCAAGAGGGTTACGAGTTTTTTGATGTTAATCTTTATGAAGATGCGGCCAATGCCACAACACCTGAAACGGCAACGGCATATATTAAAGATGAATGGGCTCCGAATTATAATTATTCCATTACGTCCAATGCGGGTGATGAAAATTCAGCGACAGATGAAGGGCAAAATATTACCTTTACTATCACGAGGTCTGGTTCAGGAACGGAATCTACAGTTTATCTGTCGACCATCGACAAGACAGCTATGAATGGTGATGATTACAATGGTTTTCAGGGTAAATCATTAACTTTTTCCAAAAACCAAAAGGTATTAAATGTTGAAGTTGAAACGAGGTTAGATACTTGGGTAGAGCCTGTCCAGTTTTTTGATTTAGGGTTATATACCAATGTTAATGACCAAACAGTTTTAGCGACTGGTACCGGTTTTATTAAAGATACTTATGTTGATCCAGATTATTATACAATTACCAATTCATCACTATCAACCGGTGATCCAGATGCTATTGCAACTACTCAAACTCTAGACTCCACAGGTGCCCAGAATTTAGGTTTAGAAGGTGCTGCTGCCACTTTAGGGGGTAAAATAGTCTCTATAACAAGTGTTGGGGATGATACGGGTATAACTTTTACCATTACAGGTAAAGATACTGAAGATGATGAGGCTGTCTCTGAGGTATCAGCTTCAACGGTTAGTGGTGCTTTAACACTTGTAGGGTCAGCAAACGCAGTTTCATTTGAAAATGCCCACAAAATAACTGTAGAAAGTGCTGGTGATGATCGTTCTGTAACATTTACGATCGTGGGTACAGACGCTAATGGTGGAGCGCAAACAGAACAACTAATTGGTGTTGATACCGGTATTGCCACGACTACAAATTTATTTAAGTCTGTCTCATCCATTACTGCAGGCGCGTCAACAGCGGGTACGGTTAAGGCAGGTATAGCAGCCAACACTATAACAGAAGTTTTAGCAGGAACAGACAAAGGTGTTGCAACGTCAACCAAGATATTCAGCAGCGTTACACAAATCCAAGCAAGTGGAGATACTGCAGGCAGTGTAACGGCTGGTTATATCGATGGTACAAATGAGGGTTCTGACATTACGTTTACAATTACCCGTACTAATACCAATGATATGGCAGCTTCAATTTTTGTTGATACCTCAGATGCCACAGCTAAAGATACTGATTATGATCCAAAGGAAAAATTTGAGATATCTTTTAAAAAGCACGAAACCCAGAAAACTTTTACAGTGTCTACAAAATCGGACTCTGTGACTGACGCTAATGAATACCTTTGGGCTAATTTTTATATGAACGAAACAACGGAAACATCTTTTGTTAACTCTAAAGCCTACTTAAAAGATGTCGCGGTACCAACAGCCCACACTTACACTATCACGCATGATAGTCCCACTGGATCGGCTAAAACTGAAGGTGAAAATATAACCTTTACCATTACTAGAACCACTGAAGGTGGGGCAGAAGCTTCTACTATTTATCTTAGCACACTCAATAATACTACTGACGACGAAGACTTAGTTGGATTAGATAAGTTACAAATTGATTTTGCCAACAAGGAAGAAATCAAAACCGTAACGGTAACTACCAAAAGTGACGCGATTGGTGATGAGTCTGAAGAGGATTTCTACTTACTTCTTTACGAGACGTTAGGAGATGCCCAGACAGGTGACAACTACCAGCACTCTCAAGCGTATATTGCTAATGCAGCTGCTGCTGATTATAATTATACTGTTACTGCTGAAGATTATAATTGGTCCAATCCCGTTGAAGAATCTGGCGTGATTACTTTTACGGTTACTCGTTCCTTACAAACAGGTACTGCGGCCCCAAGTACTGTATATGTCAGTACAACGGCCGGTAATGCTGACACTGAAGACTATATTGCAATCGATAAAGTTCCTTTGTCTTTCGCCACGCAGGAAACAAGTAAAACGGTTAAAGTTACAACGGTTAGCGATTCCGAAACAGAAGGAAAAGAATACTTTTGGTTAGATGTTTTTAAGACTTATGATGATGCTGCATCCGGTAATTGGTATGCTTACGACACGGGTTATATTACGGATCCAAGTGGGGGAACATCTTCAGAGTATAGTTATTCCATTACCTCTTCCCATGGTAGTTCAGGTGCAGGGGTTACGGAAGGTGGCGAAGTAACCTTCACCATAACTAGGACTAAAGATAGTGGTACGGATGCAGCCACAACAGTTTACCTCACCACAAGTGATGGAACAGCGGGGGCTGGAGATTACAACTCTCTTAATCTCTTTGAAGTAGAATTTAAATCTACAGAAACTACAAAAGAAGTAACGGTGCAAACGCTTGCTGACTCAGAAACAGATGATGATGAATATTTTTGGGTTGATCTATATAAGAGTGCAGCTGACCAAGATTCGGGTAATTACGCAGCCTATGGCCAGGGTTATATTGCTGACGATACTTCCTCCAGTAATGCGGCTAGTACTTATCAGTATGCTGTAACTAGTTCACATGGTAGTGATTCAGCTGCACAACAAGAGGGAAAAGATATTGTCTTTACTATTACGCGTTCAAGAGTGGACAGCCAAGCTATAACCTCTTCAGATGCTAAAACAACCGTATATGTAAGCACTGCTGATGGTTCTGCTTACTCTGAGGATTACACGACTATTGATAAACTAGCCTTGGAATTTAAAAATGACGAAACTGTTAAAACAGTAACTGTCAGTACCATACTAGATAGCAATGATGAGGGGACGACATCTTCTGATGCGGAATACTTCTGGCTTGATTTATTTAAAACACTAGCTGACGTTGATAGTTATAATTACCATGATTACGGTACAGGTTATATTGTTGATGATAGTACTGCGGCTGATGCGCTTGCCAATTACACGTACTCGGTTGCAAGTTCCCATGGTACTTCTGGTAATGGAGTTAACGAAGGTGGTGAAATTACCTTTACCATTACGAGGGCAAGAGAAGATGGAAATGATATAACCAATTCTGACATAGCTACCACGGTTTATGTAAGTACATCTGAGGGGACTGCTTACGCAGATGATTATGTTGGTGTGCAAGCTTTGGCTGTCGATTTTAAAAAATCAGAAACCACCAAAGAAGTAACCATAAAAACTAATGTTGATCAGATTACTGATGATGACGAATATTTCTGGCTAGATCTTTATAAGACTAAAGCTGATATTGAAAACTATAACTACGAAGCCTGGGCTGAGGGTTACATTGCCAACGACAGCAATGCAACCGATGCTGCCGCTAATTATTCCTATACAGTCACGAGTAGCCACAATACATCAGGTGCGGGCGTCAAAGAGGGTAATGATATTACCTTCACTATTACTAGAACTAAAACAGGCAGTGGAAATGATCTAGCTACTACTATCTATTATAGTACCTCAGCTGGAACTGCTTCTGATGAAGATTTTCAAGTTATAACTAATCAAGTACTTGAATTCAAAGCTGATGAGACATCAAAAATTGTTACGGTATCAACCAAAGCTGATGATGAGAGCGACGATAACGAATATTTTTGGTTTGATATCTATAAAACGCTGACGGACGCTCAAAATTATGACTACTATGAATGGGACCAAGGTTACATAGCTAATGATTCCGCAGCAGCAACAGCGGCAAGTACTTACAAATATGAGATTTCCAGTTTGAATGATACTGGAAATTCAGGTACAGCAACTACAGAGGGTGGATTAGTAACATTTACCATTACTCGATCACGAGTGGACAATCAGGCAATTGATGAAGCTAACGACATAGTTTCTCAAGTTTATGTTAGTACCGAAACTGGTACAGCCGACCATGATGATTTTATAGGAATTTCTCAGCAACTTGTTGAATTTAAAAAAGGTCAAGAAACTGCAGAAGTTCAAGTACAGACTTTAGGTGATGCTTTGAGTGAGAGTGAAGAGTATCTCACTTTAGAATTGTACAAAACCCTATCTGATTATGATTATGGTGATTTTCATAGCTATGGAAATGCACATATTGCTAACGATAATTCTCAAGCTAACGCGATTAATAATTTTGACTATTCCATTACAAGTAGTCACGATTATGGTAGTGCTGCTTCAGAGGGTACAGACATTATTTTTACTATTACCCGAACAAAAAATGATAGTAGTGCTAGTAATCAGGCAACTACGGTTTATGTCACAACTACCCATTCCACTACTGATGACGGTGATATAACTAATTTAAATGCACAAGCTCTTGATTTCAAAGCAGATGAAACTCAAAAGACGATTACGGTTAGCACATCTGTTGATAGTGAGACTGAGGGAGAAGAATATTTCTGGCTGGATTTATTTAAATCTAAAGCCGATGCGGAAGATTACAATTATCATGCTTGGGCTGCTGGATATTTAACAGATAATTCAGATGCGGCCACCGCTGTAAATCAATATTCATACACAGTCACAAGTTCAGCATCCACTAGCATCAGTGCAGCAGAAGAAGGTAATGATATTGTTTTTACTATTACAAGAACTAATGATACTGGAGGCACAGATGTTGCTTCAACTGTCTATGTTAGTACCTCAGATAGTCTTGCTTACGGTGGTGAAGATTATAAATCATTAGATCTAACGCAGGTTGATTTTAAAGCTTCTGAGACTTCAAAAGAAATCACTGTCAAGACTTACGCTGATAATGATACGGAGGGTGAAGAGGATTTTTGGCTGGATCTTTATAAAACCAAAGCGGATGCAGAAGATTTTAATTATCATTCTTATTCAACAGGTTATTTAAAAGATGCTGCTGGTGGAGGTGGCTCCAGTGCAACTTACTCCTATGCAATCTCCATTACTTCAGGCGCAAGTACTGCAGAGGGTGGCAATATTACGGCGAGTGTTTCAAGAACAGTCGATAGCGGTTCTGCTGGAGATAGCACTATTTACTTTAATACAACTGCTGGAAGTGCAGATGAAACAGATTATGTAGCTCAAAAAGCCACAGCTATAAATTTTGATTCTGGTAATGCTGCACAAACCATTACTATAGCTACTTTAAGTGATGGTGATGATGCAGAGGAGGATGAAACTTTCTGGATCGATCTTTTTTATACTGAGGCTGACGCAGAGGAAGGGTGGGATTATTTTGATTATGCCACCGCAACAATTGCAGATGCTGCTGCTATCGCTTCTGCAGGCATTACCTACAGTATTACCAATAATAGTGGGTACAGTAGTCAGCAGGGTGAAGATCAAACGGTTACTTTTACTATTTCAGACGGAGGGTCAACGGATGCTTCAACTGTTTATGTAAGTACTGTTTCAGGTACAGCTACAACTGGCGTAGATTTTAAATCGAAAAATAAGTTACAAGTTGATTTTGCATCGGATGTAGACACAGTTGATGTAGTCGTTGACTTAATCCACGATACTATTGACGATGACGATGAATTTTTCTATTTGGAGCTTTATAAGACCGCCCAAGATGCTGATGCGGGCCTATCTTCTACCGACAGTTTAGCTTACATCAACCAAGTAGCTCCTGCGTTGGATGATTGGACTTATTCAGTGTCCAACGTTGGAAGTTATTCAAACCCTATTTCTGAGGGAGAAGATTTTGTATTTACAATTTCAAGAAGTGGTGGAACCGCAACTAATACCACAGTTTATGTCAGTACGACTGCCAGTTCTGCTGATGAAAGTGATTATACTGCCATTACAGGACAAGCCGTCACATTCACAGGATCTAATGATCTATCAAAAACTGTTACGGTTTCAACCACTAGTGATTCAGCTACTGAGGGGAATGAATATTTTTGGCTTGATCTATTTAGATCAGAAGCTGATTTAGCTATTAATAATTATGACGCTTGGGGAACAGGATATCTTCAGGATCCTCCTGCTGGAGGAGAAAATAGTGATATATATTTTACAGTAGCGGCTGAAGGTAATAGTTATGTTTATGAAGGAGAGGATATAAATTTTGTTGTAACAAAGCATGGCACAGCAACCTCCACTACTACGGCATATGTAGCTACTGGGTGGGGTACAGCTGAACAAAATGTTGATTATACTAACATTCCAACAACAGCTCTGGAATTTGGAGCAAACGAAACAACAAAAACGGTAAGTGTTACCACCTTAACTGATGATTCAGATGATTCTAATGAAAATTCTTTTCTTTTATTAATAAGTAGTGCCAATGGAACTTATCTAAACTGGATACAAGACACTGACGGTGACGGATTAAATGATTCTAATGGTTATGCTCAATTTAGTATTTTTGATCCTATTAGTAGTAATAGCGCAGCCAACGCCGGTAATTCCTCAACACCAACGGTTACAATTACTTCTGCGCCTAAGAGTTCTTTTCCTGGTCATAAAGCGGGTACCTTTTTTAATGATTATGCCTTTGCAGCTAAGACGTCATCAGGTTCAGTTGTTGCTTGGGGTAATGCTGCAAAAGGTGGCGACACAAGTCCTGTTGCTAATGCTTTAAGTGGTGTCTCTAATATCTATTCTAATAGTGATGCCTTTGCAGCTGTTCTAAGTGATGGTTCTGTTGTTACCTGGGGTGATCCTGAGTCTGGTGGTACTAATTGGGATTTAGACGGTCTTTCTGAAAGCTCAACAATGACTGCAGGTGGAAACCTAACCCTAGGAGGAGCATTAACTACAGGGGGTTCTGCCACATTTAGTCAGCCTCAAAAAATTGTTATTACTAGTGCCGGTGATGATACTCTTCGCACTTTTACGGTTTCTGGAAAAAACGCAGCTGGTAGTGACATTTCAGAACAAATAACAGGGGCTAATGCTGGAACTGCAAGAGGTTCAACCTTATTTAAAATTGTTGAATCAATATCGGTTGATAGTGCTACAGCTGGTTCGGTTTCTGCTGGAAGTATTGCTTCCCAGACTTTTGCTATTGCTTCTAGTCTTGATGGAACAGTTGATGTTTCTAAAATTGCATCGACACCCAATGCTTTTGCCGCTTTAAAGACAGACGGGTCCGTAGTAGCCTGGGGTAGTCCAGGAACTGGTGGTGATACGAGTGGTTTAATTGACGAGGATCTAGATGGATCTGTGTCAGCTGTAAGAGAAATTTTCTCAAATAATAACTCCTTTGCCGCTTTAAGAGCCGATGGATCCGTTATTACTTGGGGTATAAGTGCATTTGGTGGAAACAGCAGTAGTGTTGAGAATAAAATTAAGACAACAACACACGCTGACTTTCAGCAGGTTACGAGTATTGTTGCCACAGGATCTGCCTATGCGGCTATAAGAGCTGACGGGTCTGTTGTTACCTGGGGTAATTCTCTTGAAGGGGGTGACAGTTCTTCCATTGCTACTGAAATTGATGGGGATACTGATGTTCACGACGTAGTTCAGGTCTATGCTACAACCTCTGCTTTCGCTGCTTTAAGAAAAGATGGATCTGTTATTACTTGGGGTGATGCTAATAACGGGGGAACCAGCACGGATGTCGCCAGCAATATCAATGGTGGTACGGACGTTAAAGCTATTTACTCAACGAATAATGCATTTGCTGCCTTGCGATCTGACGGCTCTGTAATTACATGGGGTGATGGCAATTCAGGTGGTAATTCTACAGCTGTAGCCAGTGATTTGGACGGAACATTTGATGTCAGTAAAATATTTGCTACTAATAATGCATTCGCCGCCATTCGTGAAGATGGAAAAGTTGTTACTTGGGGATATAATTCCTACGGTGGAGATAGTAGTGGTGTTTCAGCTCTTATTAATGGAACTCTGGACGGAGATTGTATTGCAGCTACACAAACATTGTCTAACACGAGTTTTACTTTAGATGGTGACTTAATTTCGAGTTCTTCAGCAACATTTACAAATGCACAGCGAGTTTCGATTACCAGTTCAGGCGATGACTCTGGAAGAACTTTTACGGTTACAGGTACTGATAAAGATGGTGCTTCTTTGACAGCTGAGATAACTGGAGCTAATGCAGGTACAGCCTCAAGTACTGAATTTTTCAAGACAGTAACGGCAATATCTGTAGACGCTGCCCCCTCTGGCAGTGTTTCCGCTGGTGTGGTTGATAAAACTGTTACTACTATAGTGGCAACTGATAAGGCTTTTTCAGCTTTAAGAGCAGACGGCTCTATAATTACATGGGGTGACACTTCTGGAGGAGGTGACAGTACTTCAGTGAGTAATAACTTAATTTTAAGTGCAGATAATACCGTTAAGGTTTCTCAGCTTTATTCTTCCAGTGCTGCCTTCTCTGCTATTAAGGATGATGGTAGTGTTGTAACTTGGGGAGATAATGATCGTGGTGGAAGTAGTACCAGTGTTGATTTTGGCAATGTAACTGTACAAGGCATGTCTGGAGCAAGTAGTGGGGTAAATTGTACAGCTAAGATCTTCAATCAAAATAGTTCTGGTAATGATGTAGCGTTAGCTAATAAAGCAATCTCTTTTACAACATCTGCAGGTTCCGACGCTGGAACAATAACTTCAGACGGTTCTGGTACATTAGATGTCAGTAGTCTTGATGATGGAAATTATTCAGCAAAATTTGTAATATCAAAGTCAGCTGACTATTCCTTGACGCAACAAGTTTTACAGATGTCAGATGTCCTAGATATGTATGACTTTTTTGCTGGTTTAAAAACACCAACTGCTGATCAAATGATAGCTTCGAATGTAACATATGCTACTAATGGCGATAGTAGTATAGGAATGGACGACGTTCTAACTGCCTATGATATGTTTATAGGTAAAACAGACGCTTATGTTATTCTGAGAGATTCTACTGCTTCAGCTCCAACCTATGATTCAAGTAATAATCAAGTCACTAATGCATCAAACGCTTTTGAAATTGCAGCAGGTACTGATTTATCTCTTAATGCGTACTTTTTAGGGGATACAGATGGTGGATATGCTAATAATTTTGTATAGAATTTATATTAACTAAGTAATTAAAAAAGTGGAAAAGCTATCCAGATTGGAAAGATCTGGATTGTTTAACAGTGTTACGGTGTAATTTCCAAGAGAATTAGAAGCTGTAATTTGGTTTTCAATAACTGATATATTTTGAGATGAGCATGAAAATATAAATTGATCAGTGGATGTGTCGAAATCAGAGATTTCAATATTTCCAGTATTATTTGATAAATAAATCACATCATTTCCAGATCCAGTTGATAGGGTATCCGTACCTCCGTTTAAAATTATTCTGTCATTTCCATTCCCGCTATTTACAATTTCATCTGCATCACTTAGCCACAAAATATCATTTCCAGATCCACTTGAAATTAAAAGATCCTGTCCAGATAATGAACTTACAGTACTGGTTAAATCTAAAAAGTTATCTCCTTCTGATAGATGAATATTTTCTACTCCAATAATTCTATCAAAATTTGAAGATCTTCCAGTATCTTCATTATATATTGTATTTCCATTGGTAGCGAAATTCTGAAGAAACAGAGCATCATTCCCATAGGTACCTTTTATAGTATCTGTTCCAAGACTTAGATCAATGGTAAGGTCGTGTTTCAGATATTGGGATAGACGAATTTCCTCTTCTACAGCGCCAATTCCATTATTCCCTACATGTTTAGCAACATAGTCTGTCCCCCAAAGGGTTGATGTTTGATTAAGTGTTAAAGTATCGTCAGCTAAGCCAGATGCTTTTATGCTTATTTCAGTATTATCCAAATGGGCATTAATAACACTGTTCTCTTTCCCTACAAAATATGTATTGTAATTTCCACTCTTGATATCAGAGGGACCTGACGGTAGAAGAACTTTTTCAATTTCAGTTCCTTTTATTATAGAAAATGGGGAACCTTGAGCGGTTCCATATGAAGTTCCGGAGTTATCAGTTTTAAAAGGTATTAGATAATTAGACCCAACTTTAGATAATTGATTTTCATTTAAATCGATTTGGGATCCTCCTGAAAGGGAACTTAAATCAAGCGTATCAATTCCACCAGTATCATATATTATTTCAAATGGTGGTGCTTCAGGAGTAAAAGAGTAAAGTGTGTCTGAATTTTCATTAGACGGGTTTAGACCATACATTTCTTGTAACGCCATGACGTCATGAAGCATAGGTGTTGCCGGATAATATTGTTTGGATCCAAATCCATTTAAAGTTATTCCATCATACTCTATATTATAAGGATCTTCATTTCTTAATGGAGAATAAGACATAATCGTATGAGTATATTGATCATACTGTTTAGAAACTACATTTGCTTGACCTTCCTCCTGGTCTGTTGAGTCAAAAACATCAAATGGATGCTTTAAACCTAATGAATGGATAATTTCATGCATGAAAGTTACAAAATTCCATGTGTTTACAGACATTAGAGATTCTTGTTTAAAATCACATAATCCATCATTATTTTGGTCCATAGTTCCATTGAAGAAAATGTTTCCACCAGTTGGGCTATGAGAAACAGATTGGGAATAAGCTGCGTAGGATAAAGACATTCCAAAATGATCCTTATCAACTATACCTATACGTAGATCACCAACAACATTTTCTGTTTCAGTAATTTCTTTAAAGGTAATGTTAGAAAAGGATGAAATGACATTAAACGCTTTTCTTCCAGCCTCTTTAAAGGCATCATTAGGTTCTACAATACCTCCTAATTCTTGATAACTTCCGTAATAAGGCGCCCCTGGTTCTAAAAAAGAAAAAGATATTGTTTCGTTTTCATCTAAAACCCAATATTCACCAATATTTTTTTGGTATTCTTCTCTACCAGTTTTTGGGTAATTTTCATATCGATCAACCCAGTTTAAATCTGTAACGAATGGATAGCTTTCATCTTTGTCTAGAATATTACTATCTGCAAAAACTGTTGAAGCAAAATCTTGAAATGTAATTAATTCAGAGGCTATATTTTTTTCAGATGAAATTTCTTTAGCCAGAAGGTTGAGTTTATTATAAGTTATTCCTTGGTCAGCTACCTTATAGGTATTTGTAAAATCCTTTTGTGTAAAGTGCTTTCGATTGTGGTCGTAATAATGAGTATTTTTTAGTTTTATGTAGTTGGATCCAGACATTTCTAAAAATGCGTGTTCATCATTTCCTTCTGAACGTATAGTAAAAAAAACATCTTCATCGCCTGCATATTCCAATTTAGCAATGACAGAACCCAATTCTTTATCATAGAAATTAACTGGTAAAACTGAAATAAGAGCTGTGCCGTCAACATTACTATTTTGGAATATAGTAGATTGGATTTCTGAAGTATTAATTGTCTCTGTAATGATTTTGTCATTAGTGTCTATTTTAGTTGCTGTAATCTTAAGTGGATTACTTAGTTCAACAGAATAACCACTACCATCCTGGTCTAAAATAAAACCTGCCGTTTTATCATAGAAATAGTTATCTTTAATTTTAATTTTTGATCCATCCGTAATTTCAAAAAAGCTATGTTCAAAAGAATAAGTTAAAGTTTCGGATCCTGAATAATTTATAGTAGCAACTAATGCACCAAAATCTCTTTCGGTAAAACTAATAGGGTTTATGGTTAGTTGAGGTGTTGTATTGATATTGGATGCTCCAAAGAAAGTGGATAAATAGTTATTTACAGGTAGTGTTGTAAATCCTAGATCTGTAGATCCGTTTTCATCGTTATCGGAATTGTCAAATGTATATCCAGAATTGACAATCAATTTCAGATCTGAAAATTCACTTGGTTCCGAAGTATTATAACTGGAACCAGCATTATTCATTATCTTACCATTTTCAGAGTAATAAAAACTATCTTTCAGTTTAAGGTTCTGTCCTGAGATTTCTAAAAATGAATCTCCTAAAAAATATACTGAAGAAAAATGATTATCTGCTGGACTTACTTGCGCAATAACTTCGCCATACCTATTTTGAATTAATGGTGTAGGAGTTGTAACTAAAACTGTCTCATCTTTATCTATTATTGAAATGGTAAAAATTTGGTCTTCATTACCACTTTTAATACGAACTGTTGGGTTTTCTCCTTCATTTTCAAAACTTCGGTAAGCATTGGTATAATTTACAATACTGCCATTTTGATGATTGATTACAAATTTTGTGAATTTTTTTGTTTCAAAATCAAGGAACCAATCATTACTTAGAGTGAGTGTATTTCCAATAATATTTTGAGGATTGGAGGGATCTGTATTAAATATTTCAGTATAAGTATCATCACTAAAGTATAACTGATAAGTCCCATTTCCACCACTTAAGGTACCTAACTCTATGCCTGGAGACGCCTCACTAACTGAAACAGAAGTACTGCCATTTAATAAAATAGCCATTATTACTTTAAAAACATTTAATGATTAAAATTCATATCTAACTTTTATCCTTTCTCAATTTAGAATAAAAGTAATTTAAATTTATAAGATAAAATTATTTATATGTTATTTACGTTGAAGTTTTTTCATTTCTTGGCTGATTATGTCTCTTTATAAGTTAAAAGCCAGTTTTACAGTGAGTGCCTTGAATTATGGTGCTGATTCTGTAGATAACAGTTTGAAGGCGGAAGGTTTGTCCCAAACCAGTTCGGCTGTCGTTGCTCAAAAAAGTTCTTTAGCCCTTGACGGTGCTTTGGCGACTGCGGCCTCTAGTGGTTTTGCTTCACCGCATAGAATTACGATTACAAGTACAGGCGATGATTCCTCTGGTGCTATTTTTGTTATTACCGGAACAGATGCGAATTCTGGTGCTCAAACTGTTGAGATCCAAGGGGGTGCAGCTGGTAAGACGGTCACCACAGCGGAAAGTTTTAAGACGGTTTCTTCTATTACGGTAAAGAATGGAAGTGCTGATACAGCGGGAACGGTTTCTGCTGGTATTGCCTCTATTTTAGAAGGAGACACGGGGAACAATCAAAAAGCGACCTACACCATTACCGCCACAGATTTTCCATCCAGTACGACGCTTACCCTAAACTTGTCTTCTACTGCGACAGCTGTTTTTAATTATGGAACAGCTAACGAATCGACTTCTCGTGATTTTACTGATGCTGATGAAGGTACACCTATTACGGTGACAGTACTAGCGGCACAGGATTCGACTGTTGAGTTAAACCCCCACATGCCAACGGTGAGCCATACGATTTTGGAGGATGGTGCAACGGCGACGGCTTACATTGGAGCGGTTCCAACTGTGACGGTAGCGGTTCAGGATAACAATGTACCCACAGCTTCTGATGGAATTGTTCAAACGGCTAAATTAGAAGATAATGTGGTATCGGCTTTGAGTTCAGGTGTAGTTGCACAAGATGCTGCACTGACCCTAGCAACATCAAGCTTTAACAAAGCGCATAAGGTATCGATTACCAGTACGGGGGATGACTCAGGTATTAGCTTTAAGATTGAAGGTACGGATGCTAACAATGCGACGATCTCTGGTGGGGAAACGATTACTGGTGCGACGGCTGGTAATACGGTTTACACGACGAATTTATTTAAGACAGTTACCGCGATTACAGTTTTAAATGGACCAACGACAGGAACGGTGAAGGCGGGTATTTATCCACAGATTACATTTACAGCGGCAGACTTTGGTTACACGGACGGGGATAGTGATCTTTTAGATAAAGTTACCATTAACTCGTTGCCAACGAATGGCGAGTTGAAGCTTGGAAGTACGGTATTAACATCGGGGAATCTTTCGTCAAACAATACAGTGACAGCTGCGGATTTAGCGGCAGGCAATTTGGTCTTTACACCAGCTGCAGGAGGCAGTGGTAGTGGTTATGGTAACTTTACTTATACGGTGAATGACGGTTTACAGGACGCAGCGTCCGCTAATACGATGAAGGTTAATATTGGTGATGCTGTGGATGTGACGGTGAAGTCATGGAAGCAAGTCTCAAGTGCAGACGTTCCTGTGAAGAATCAAACAGTTACTCTTAAATCTGGTGCTAATTACCATGATGGAGTGGCAGTCTCGGGTACTTTTACGACCAATGATACAGGGAAGTTAGATTTAACAGGCGTTGCTGATGGGACGCACACAGCGGGTTATACTATCGCAAAGGCGACAGATTATGCAATAACGCAACAAGTTTTACAAATGACAGACATTTTAGATATGTATGACTTTTTTGCTGGCTTAAAAACACCGACAGCTGACCAAATGATAGCGTCGAATGTAACATATGCTACTAATGGCGATAGTAGTATAGGAATGGATGATGTTTTGACGGCCTATGATATGTTTATAGGCAGAGAAGATTCTTATGTTATCTTTAGAGATACTACTTTGACGACCCCAACCTATAATTCAGCTACTAATCAAATCACGGATGCCTCTAATGCCTTTGAGGTTAGTGCTGGTAATGCATTGACACTCAATGCTTACTTCCTCGGTGATACCGATGGGGGGTATGCAGATCATCTTTCTATACTATAAAAACAAGACTATTCATATATCAGTATATTTATATAAATCAAAAAAAGGGTAGTAAAATACCATTTTTTATTTATTAAAATACAATATCAAATTCATAAGATCCTAATGATAAATTGGTATTTTTATTATTATCAGTAGAGTCTTGATATGTCAGAAAGGCGGCACCGACAGAATTAAATACAAAAGTGTGAGATTGTCCTAATGCTGATTCTTTTGGATCTAAAGTGAAAGTTCCAATTTCGTAACTTCCAGAGGTTGCATTAGTGTAGTCATGAGCGCCCTGAAAGATTGTAATTCCATAGGTTAAAGTCGTATTTGTATTTTCATCAATACTAACCGAATTAAGACCAGGATTGCTCCCGCTTGAGTTAAGCGTGGCACCGTCACTAGTCGTTGTAGAACTTCCTGTTAAGGAATCTAGAAGGTTATTCCAAGTACCTGATTTTGGATTTATTTTAATGGTATGACCTCTTACTGCTGTTAAAGTATCACCCGATAAGAGAGTGTTATCAATATTTACTCCAATTACCAATGCATCAGCTGATACTGATTTCTTCGTAAAAGTATAAACATCTTTAACTATAGGACCTACGCCTGTCGCTGAAACAACCTCGTCGGTACCAGTTGAACCATCTGTAGGTACGTCTGTATATTTAACTTGGGCTCTTATATATTTGTCTGCATAGGCAGCATCAACAACGTAAGTTGCTGAAGTTGCGCCTGAAATATTAGCCCACGCATCATTTGCACCATTGTCGTCTGATTCTTGCCACTGATATGTAAAGCTTGTTGGCGCAGCGTCAGCAAAACCATCAGCATCTCTAATTTGTGCACCTGTTACTGTTAATGTGCTACCCGTTGTTACACTTCCTGTAATCATATCATCTTCATCACCAGAAGCAAATGTTGCTGGATTATTGGCTTTAACATCTTCTGTATAGTTACTATAAAATGTTTCGGTGTTACCCTGCTTGTCTTCATAGGTAGCTTTTACACGTATATATTTTCCAGTTAAATCACCTGACTCTCCCTCATTAGGTAGCGTTAAGGTAATTGATTCTCCATTGTTTTCTACAGCTGTACCGATAGCATCCCATGATGTGTCAGATTGAGCATTTGTTTCAGCATCGCTGGCGCTATCGTTACTTTGCCATTGCCAGGTAACATTTCCATTAATACCATCTAAATCACTCACAGCGGCAGCTGTTAAGGTAGCTCCAGTCCTTGCAGTTCCAGTAACTGCTCCGCCAACCGTTGGATTATTTCCTATATGAAGGGTAGTTTCAATGGTTTGGATTTTCGTACTTCCAGAATAAATTCCAAGATCACCTACACTCATTGAAACATGAACACCTTTTGAAGCATCAGTTAAAAACTTGTTTAGTAAATTATCTTTAGTCCAATTTGTTGAATAATTGTCTAATTGATCAAAGAATTTAGTCGCCATTAATTCAAGTATGGCTTGACCTCCATTATTACCAAGTGTTCCATCATTTGCTACAGAATAGGTATTAGCTGAAGGATTTGTTATACTAACAGTAACATCTGAATTACCACTTCTCGGACTGTAGCTTACACTTAGTGGTTCTCCCTCAACGAAAGTGACATCAGTTTGAGTTGAAGAAACTGCCTTGTATGTAGATTTTGAACTCGCAACAATCTTACCTTCTCCACTGTCCATCGTACTATTGCCACCTATATTAACGGCGTCTGATCCAATTTCAGTAATAGTGACTGTGGTTGTGTTTGCAGAAGTATCGTCAACTGTTGGTAAACTGGCTAAGCTGAGACTAATTGATAGATCGGCTTCAGATGTGAGTAAGTCTTCTACTGTATCTTTTGAAAAATCTTGTCCTAAATTAATGGTCATAGTAGATCCACTTACGGTGTAGGACGCATTACTAGATGTTGCTGAATCAATGGAATTGGAATCCGTATCGCTATCACCGGCATCAGCTACAGTTATGGACCAATCTATACCTCCATCAGGACTACTTGAGAGAACAAAAGGTTTTACAACAGCGGTAGTAGTAGTAGTAGTTTCTTCTTCTCCTGCAGCTTCAGCTTGAGCAGCCTCAACTTCTGCTTTTGCAGTTGCTTGAGCTTCTGCAACAGCAGAGGCTGTCTGCATCGTAAATGAAGCAGCACCCGCTCCAGGAGTGGCGATTTCAGCAGTCACAGCAGCAGCAGCCTCTTCACCTGATTTAACCGCTAGTTTAGCAATAGCACCTAATTCTGCTGCATCAAATGAAGTAATAGCTTCTGCAGCTTCATTAATGGTTTGGATTTGAGCTTTTGCTGTTTCTAAAACAGCAGTATTAGCATTTACTTTTGCTGTCACAGTGGCAGCATCAAACCCAGCTTCGGTTAATTTTGTCTCTAATTTGGATGATGTAGCTGTTACAACTTCAGCAATAATAGTAGAATCAGCTAAGTCAGCAGTAGTACCAGCTGCAGATTTTGTCTGAACAACTTCGGCAACAGCTTCAATGGCTGTCTCGAAAGATTTTGCAAGGTCAAGTCCAGCACTTTTGGCAGATGCCTGAATAGTAGAAACTGTTGTATAGACTTTAAGAGCAACTTTTTCAGCTTCCAAAGCTATGGCTTGGTCCGCAGCAGAAAGATCTTCTGCGAATGGATTAAAATTAAGGACATCCATTTCCGCAGGAAGACCCAAAACTGATTTAACTTCAGCCTCAGTAAGTGTAGTTTCTGCCATAATGGTCGTCACAGGTGTAACAACTTTTGCAGTGGAGGGAGCTTTTAGCACAAGATCTGCTACTGCCCCACCAGTGTTCGTATCAACTGTCCCAGTTGTGTAAGTTACACCACCTATTGTTTGGCCAGCTTCAATTGAGGTAATTACAAATTTAATATCAGATCCCATAGCTGAATTTGGAGATATAGTGGCTGTTCCTGTTGATCCTGTTACAGCAAATTCCTCACCATCATCTAGAACACCATCATTATCTCTATCTATAAAAGCTAAGGCATCGGACAATGGTCCTTTGATGGCGCTTATGGTAACCGGGGCTATGCTATCTGAACTGCCACCAAAATTACAGGCTGATAGTACAGATGCAAGGCTTATGAAAGACGCAGTTCGTGCATTTTTTGCAGAGATTTCTTTTTTTAAAGAATTTTTAATTTTATTCCTTAACGACTTTTTAACATTCTGTTCTATTATTTCGTAATCGTTGTTTTTGAAATCCAGCATTTTATTCTCCGTCATTAGTGTATGATACCTAGTTCAGTTATTCTAATAAATATATCAAGCAAGTAAAAACGTCAAAGTTCTTACCCTTTAAGTAATTATTTTTAAAGTAATGTTACATTAATGACAACATTAAAATTAAAATCCGCACATATTAATCAAAGTCAACTTTTACTTCAGCAAAAAATTCAACTAACTGTGTATTGATTTCATGTGTTAGATCAGACATCCTAGCGCCAATAATAGCTTTACCAGATCCTGTTTCGAACATGGCGCCTGCTTGAAAAAAAGTATCAGTGTTATCAGCCCATAATCTTGGAGTTATAGATAAATTACCTTCGACAATGGTTACTCTATTTTCGATATTCCATCGATTAATACCAGTTCCAAAAAATAAATGTCCATCAGTGGTCAAATACCTTAATTCCAAACCAGTTCTTAAAAAATAACTTTTTCCAACAACACTGGCTTTTAATTGGTCCCCATCTTTTTTTCCCCTGAAGGTATCACTTGAGTAATTATACAAATTAAAATCAGCAAATGGGACTATTACAAAATCAGATTGTCTGATTCTGTATTCTCCAGAAGCTCCAGCTCCAATCGATGTGGCAAAAACAGACCCACTTACATTAAAATTGAAAGCACTTACAGTTTGCTTCTGAGAATACCCAATTCCAGCCCTTGAGTATAGTTTCAATTGGTTTGTTGGCTGGTAAACAGCTTTAAGGCCAACAGAGCCAACTTTAACTGGGAAATTACGACCAGCAATTGTAAATGCACTTTCAGTTTCTCCGGTTTCACCAAAAAAAGAAAAAGTTAAATTATTTTTCTTCTCCTGAGATATTTCGCTAAATAATAATGTTGGTATGCAAAATAAAATAAATTTCAATAAAATGATAAAATTTAAATTTATTCTACTATTAAATTTGAAAAATTTATTTTTAAATTGATACATTTTTTTATGATCTATTATAAATTTAAATTTAAACTTTTTATTAATTTTTCTTTTTTACTAGTAGTTCCGTAAGTTCGAATGCGGTTTTTACATACTTCAAGAATATTTTTTAATATTTCAGGTGAAAAGTCTGGCCAAGTAGTTTCAGTAAAATACAATTCGGAATAAGCAATTTGCCAAAGTAAAAAATTTGAAATTCTTTGGTTTCCAGCGGTACGAATAATCAAATCAGGGTCAGTTTGGTTTTTGGTATCCAAGTATTTTTGAAATAAATTATCACTTATATCCTCAATTTTTAAAATTTCCGATTTACAGTCTTTCGCTATTTTTTTAGCGACTCTTATAATTTCATCTCTTCCACTGTAATTAAGGGCAATATTTAATGTCAGACCGTCATTATTACAAGTGGCTTTTTCTAATTTTCTCATTTGTAAGACTATATCACGCTCTATAGGTTTAGTATCACCTAAAAATACAACCTTAACATTATTTTCAACTAGCTCTATGAATTTATTTTGAAGATAACCTCTGAATAATTTCATTAAGCTTGCCACTTCATGAGCAGCACGTTGCCAATTTTCAGTTGAAAATGCATACAAGGTAAGAGTTTTAATATTTAAATCTGGACAAATTCTAACAATTTCAGTAACCCTAGAAGCGCCTCTTTTATGGCCAAAAGCACGAGGCAGTCTTCTTTGAACTGCCCATCTGCCATTACCATCCATTATAATTCCAAGATGCATTAAAATCCCTCAATTAGAACTTTTACAACTACTAACACAATAAAATTAAAAAGAAAATAGATTTGAAAACGTAAAAATTTAATAGGTTTTTAAATCTTAATTTTCATCTGTTACAACTGATCTAGGATCAATGGTCATTGCATAAGCTCCAAAAATTTGCATAAGAGCTCTGTTATAATTGGTAATTGGTTGTGGAGCTATGAAAATAATATCCCCTGGTCTCAACTCCAATCTATTTGCCAATATAAGTCTACTTGGATTAGAGGCATCTAGGTGATAGGCAAGAATATTATTTTTGTTTTGTTGTCTTAAAAGGTAAATTTGGCTTGTATCAGAAGAAACATTATTAAAAGTTTGATCTGAATAAAGAGCTTCAGAAAGTGTTTTTCGCTCAGAAGGAGACAAATTATAAAGTCTTGGGTCCATAACTTCACCAGTTATCACGACTGTTTCTGGTCTGTAAGGTAGTGAGTTAATAATTATTCGATCATCGGGGAATAACCTTATTTTTTTATATTTCCCTTCAATAACTTTTCTAATAGATAAACGGTAAATCTCATTATTTCTTATTAATTCTATTTGTGCGTCTTGCCCCTTTGGCAAAAAAACTTTTGCTCTTGCTAAAATTTCATTAATGTAAATTGGTGAATTAGTGTATTGAAACTCCATAATGTTTGTATCAACTAAACCATTGTTATTTTGTCCTATTATATTTTGATTTTCTTGATTATTTGTAATATAAATTTTTTGGCTATTAAATCTTGATATAAACAATTCAAATTCTGGATTAATCTCTTCCATGACTAATCTCTCGTACAGCAAATCTTCAGCCTCAAATTGAGTTAATCCAGCAAGTGGGATTCGTCCAATACCAATTATTGAAGCAAATCCATCATCAGCTATGGATATTTGTCTTGCAGCAATTCTTTTTGAAAAACCAGTTTCATCTTTTACGTTAATCATTTGTGAAATGGTTAGCCCATCCCCTATCCCAACTCTATATGGACCTGGATCGCTTGAACTTGGGAGTTTCTCATTGATTGCTTGATCTACAGAAATGAGTTTAGCTGCACTACTCAAGTCGCCAGCATCGATAACTCTCCTCACATAATTATCTTCATTAGCTTTTGTAATGACACTATTTGTAAGAGGAATAACCGAAATGTTAATCTTTTCCTGTCCTTCAGATTTAGCAATTCCCCTTCCCTCCGGTAGCGTTTGAGGTACATAGACTGTACCACAATTGTTCAGAATTATGTATATGGATAAGAATAAATAAAATCTAAATTTAAATATCAAAATTCCAACTTATCATCAAATAGGTTATGAAAACATACCTTGATTTTATATTCAATGAAAAATGTCCAAAAAAATTAAAATTTTAAGTTATTTAAAATTAATATATCATTTCGAAACAAAAAAGCCTGATATACATTTCTGTATGTTATCACCTATAGCTTCTTTAAATCTCTGAATTTCTTTAAAAAAAGTTTTTTCTTTAATTCCGCATATTAAAAAATAATCCGAGTTAAATATTTGATGAATTGAATTTACTTCATTACTAGCCTGCTGTGTTATTGTAATAACAATATCTTTTTTATCAATTTCTGAGGTTAAGTCAGACTCTTCTATGTTTGGATAAATAGTTGTTTCAGAATAGGTAAGATTTTGGGAATTTTTTAATATTTTTTCAATAATACTCGATATATTCTTTTTAAAAAAAGAAAAGGATTTTTCAGTAGATTTACAGTAGTTAATTATATGTACATTTTTATTATGTGAGGAAAAAAATTTCGCCAAGGCTATTCCTACAAACAAGCTAGAATTATTCATTCCAAAAGTTGTACAATTTAAAATAGTTTTTTTTCCAGAGGTGAAATTATTAGAAATCTGAAAACCGACCGAATCGATCAAAAACAAGTCTTTTCTAACATATGAGGAAATTTTATTATTAAGTTGGAAGCTCAAAGATTTTAATTTCAAAATTTTATTTGAAAGTAATAAACAACTAGTTAATCCTAAAGATTCTTGAAATGCTAATTTATTAGAGATCTTATTTGAAATTGCAAATTTCAATAGTACAACAAATATGCCAAAAAAAGTTCCTAAAACAATAGATAATGCCACGATTAAATTTGGTTTTGGACTAGATGGTTGAATTGGTGGCAATGCGGTTTCATAAATTTCTCCCAAGGCGTCTTCAAATCCTTCAATAAGTGATTTTTTTTCGAATTCTTTGAGTAACGCATCATATCTGGCTTGGGTGTAACCAACTTCTCTTTGAAGATTTTGTAATTCTCTAGCCTCTTGTGATGTTTTTTTTGCTTTATTTTCTAAATTATTAAAACTCTCTTTGGTAATTTTTAAAGATTGTTTTAGACGCAAAATTTCGTCAGGAATTTTATTTAACAAATAATTTATTTCTTTTTTCTGATCTCTTTTTCCTTGTGAATCCAAAAATCGTTTTGTAGGTTTTATTCTCGGTGAAATATCAATTATATCTTGGATAATTTTTTCATATTCAGATTTATTTAGATCATTCGATTTAATAAGTTTATAATAATTTTCTAATAATTTATAATTTGAAGTTAGTTTTTCTATTGATGTTCTAAATTCTTCTAATCTGCGTGATTGTAAAGTAAATTCTTGTTTTGATAATGTGTTTTGTTTCAAAGCAAAGGATTCAGCTGCATTTTTTGCGATATCCATAGATAATTTGGCTTCACCAAGTTTTTCAGAAAGATAATCTAAGGCTTTTTCGGCTTTTAAAATTTTTGTCTTTAATTTCAGATCTAAATAATCAGTTACTATTGTGTTTGCTATTAGAGAAGCATCTTCAGGACTTTCTGAACGCACAATAATTTCGTAACCGCCTGTATTTAAAGAATTGATTTGTAAATTCTTTTCAATGATAGTCAATATGGTTTCAATTTTAAAAGAAAGAGAATCATCACTCTGAAATTTTTCATAATTAGTTAAGACTTTAACTCTGTCTTTTAATTTTTGAATAGAGAAAAAATTACTTTGTTCTTCATTTTTAAACAATTTTGCAAATTCTGGTTTCTCTAAAAGGTTCAATTTAATGATTATTTTTCTTAGAAAATCTTTTCCTTTTATCTGTGTAATTATATCTTCATTGGATGTATTATTGAAATTTGTAAAAAAATTTAACTCCTGAGGTATTATTCTTCTTGTAGTTGAAGAGTTATCAAAGCCGAAAACAGAGCGTGCTGTGAAAATTTTAGGTTGTTTATTTAAATAGTTAATCCCTAGTAAAAAAGCTAAGATTATAGTCAATAAAATTATAAATTTGCCTTGCCAAATTCTGTATAAAAGTAAAACCAGATCAATTTCATCATTTTTTTCAAATGAAACTGTTTTTTCGGAATTTTTCATTTATATCACATCTAATAAAAAGTTTTAATTTATTTTGTAGGAGTAATAAAATTCTATTTAAGATTAATTTTTTTAAAATCTATTTATAAATATCTCAAATTATGTTTATATATCAAGTATTATAATAATGTAACTAATAGGTCTTCGGGTTTAATTATTAAATATACTAAGAATGGAATATTTTTAGCAATTGCTAATATATGTGAACTAAACTTATCGGAGCATCTAAGTCTTTGGAGTAAGTGATTATTCCGTGGGCATTAACCACAATATCCTCATCAAAATGATCGACGCGCAACCCCGAACGCTCAATGGCACACGCAAACGCACTCTCCTTTTGTTTGGCTACGACTTCCTAGCACGCCGCTCGGAACTTGTCGCCCGCCATACGGAACGGAGATCTAAGATTTACACCCGACGACGCGCTGAAAGGAATGATTAGAAAAAGTAAAACCGACCAGTATGGACGTGGTCGGCTCGTGTTTGGATCCGAGAGGAGTGCAAAATTAGTCAGGAAGTGTCTGAGGTTAAAGCCTCAAGAAATTCAGCACGTCTTTTGCGCGAACAATCACGGGAAATGTAAAGACCGAGCGATCTGTGACCGCAATGTAAACGACATCATCAAGCGAAGCATCGTGAAGGTGAAAAGGTGTGAGCGGCCCAGTGATAGGGAGGTTTCTGGTCACTCGTTAAGGATAGGCGCCGCGCAAGATTTACTGATCAAGGGCTACCACCTCGCAGCGATTATGCGCGCCGCCGGCTGGTCAGACCCGATTACCGTCTCGCGTACCTTGCGGTTTTCGCAACATAATGTTTGGAATTGATAATTATATTTTTCTCTATACCAAGGCTTTTAAATATTCACCGTATTTGTTTTTTCCAAATTTTCCTGCGGTATCTTGCAACTGGTTTCGACTAATCCATTCCAATTTAAACGCAACTTCATCTGGGGATCCGACTTGTAAACCCTGTCGTTCTGTTATGGTTCTCACAAAGTTGCCTGCGTCTAGAAGTGAACCATGGGTTCCCGTATCGAGCCATGCAAAACCTCGTCCCATTTTTTCGACCGTCAGGTTATCTTCTTTGAGGTAACTCTCTAGAAGTGATGAGATTTCAAGTTCGCCCCGCACAGACGGCTTCAATTTCTTGGCTCTAGTGGGTGCTGTGCCGTCGACAAAGTACAATCCTGTGACGGCATAGTTTGAAGCTGGCTGCGCTGGCTTTTCAATGATCGAATTAATCTTGCCAGAATTATCAAAGCCAACAACACCATAACGTTCGGGATCGCTCACGTGATAACCAAATACCGTTGCGCCATTTTGTTTAGAATCTGCTGCTGCGAGCACTTCGGGTAATCCATGTCCAAAGAAGATGTTATCGCCCAGTATGAGTGCTGACGGCGCACCATCCAGAAATTCTTTTGCGAGAATGAAGGCTTGAGCTAATCCATCAGGGCTTGGCTGCTCTGTGTAACTCAGATTGATACCCCATTGGCTGCCGTCACCTAAGACCCGTTTATATTGTGGCAAATCATCAGGCGTAGATATGATGAGGATCTCTCGGATGCCCGTGAGCATCAGAACAGAGAGTGGATAATAAATCATCGGTTTGTCATAGACAGGTAAGAGCTGTTTAGAGACGCCAATTGTTAGGGGGTAAAGCCGTGTCCCAGATCCTCCTGCGAGGATAATCCCTTTACGCTTTGTCATGCTCGCCCTCCAGATCTCTCAATATCTTCTCTAACCCATCTTGCCAAAATGGTCGCGCGATCCCAAATGTTTTTTGGATGTGCAAACAATCTAAACGGCTGTTTAATGGACGTATTGCCGGTGTCGGATATTCCATGGTTGGGATGGGGCTTGCAATTGTTTTGCAGTCCATCTTTTTAAATATAGCATTGGCAAACTGACACCAACTGACATTGGGCTGACCGCTGTAGTGATAGATACCTGATTTGCTAGGGTCTTCAATAAGTTGCTCTGCGATAGCGATACAGGTCTGCGCGATATCTTTTGCACAGGTAGGTCCACCAATTTGATCATCAACAACAGTTATATGATCTCTTGTCGCCGACAGGCGTCGCATCGTTTTAACAAAATTAATCCCATGTGCTGATACCACCCAGGATGTCCGCAGTATGGCATATGTACAGCCTAACGCCTTTATCGCCAGTTCTCCTTTGAGCTTACTTCTGCCGTAGGCATTCTGGGGCTTGGTGTTATCTATAACAGACCATGGTGTTGTCCCCGAGCCGTCAAAGACATAGTCAGTAGAGATGTGCACGAGTGGAATATTCAGTTCTCCACATACACTAGCCATAGCACTAGGTGCCTCCCCATTAATCGTGTTGGCTAGGTCTTCTTCGTGCTCCACTTTATCTACAGCAGTATAAGCAGCCGCATTGATCACTGCGCGAGGTTTATAACGCTTTATTGCGTCAGCACATGTTGTTGGGATAGAAAGGTCTGCTTCATTTCGCCCAAGGGCAATTACATCTTTGTGAGACTTTAATTCGGTAGCAACCTGTCCTGTCTTTCCAAAAACTATGATCATGACTTCGTTCCCAGTCGCTCACCAACACTTGCCCAGTTTTGAAGCGGCTTCCACCAGTTTTCGTTTTCAAGATACCACTTAACAGTTTGCTCGAGGCCCTGTTCAATAGTAACTGAGGGTCGCCAACCTAGTTCATTTCTTATTCGGCTTGGATCAATCGCGTAGCGTGCATCATGTCCAGGACGATCTTGCACAAATGTAATGAGTTCTTCATATACACCAGTGCTTCGTGGTTTTAAGCGATCAAGGATCTTACAAAGCTTCTGAACCAACTCAAGATTTGTAAGTTCGTTTTCTCCACCGATGTTATAACTCCGCCCAATCTTTGCCTTTTCTAAAACCAATAGTAAGGCGTCTGCGTGATCTTCCACGTACAACCAATCCCGAATGTTGCTGCCAGTTCCATAGATTGGCAGAGGCTTGCCCGAGAGTGCATTCAAAATAATTACTGGGATAAGCTTTTCTGGAAAGTGATAGGGGCCGTAGTTATTTGAACAGTTTGTTAAAAGAACTGGTAGGCCGTAGGTCTCATGCCAAGCACGCACCAAGTGATCAGAACTCGCTTTAGAAGCTGAGTATGGGTTTCTTGGGTCATAGAGTGACTCTTCGGTGAACTGAATGGAGGGATCATTGGAAAGGCTCCCAAATACTTCATCGGTGCTAATATGATGAAAGCGAAAAGTTTCAGGCTTACCATGAGCATGCCAATAGGTCCGAGATGCTTCCAGCATATTAAACGTACCATTGACATTGGTTTCGATAAAATCTGCGGGGCCATCAATGGATCGATCAACGTGTGACTCTGCTGCCAGATGCATCACTGCACCAGGTTTATGTTTTTCAAATATATCATTTAAAGCATTTCGGTTTCTTATATCTGTATGCTCAAAATAATAATTGAGATTATCTGCAACAGTTGCGACGTTCTCCAGACAAGCTGCGTAGGTCAGCGCATCGACATTAACGATCGAGTGGCCCCGATTTATCGCCAGTCTAATGACTGCAGATCCAATAAATCCTGCGCCTCCCGTGACTAATATCTTCAAGAGTTCTCACCGAAGATAAACGGGCTTTCCAAATCTTCTAGCGAAGGTGCAGCTGCGTCTTTATTGCTCAATATTGGATCAGCAACTGAAGGCCATTTGATGCCAATTTTTGGATCATTCCAAAGTACTGTGCCTTCCGTTTCAGGATCGTAATAGTTAGAGCACTTGTAGACAATCTCACTATCTGGTTCCAAAGTCACAAACCCATGCGCAAATCCGATAGGTACGTAAAGCTGGTGTCCATTTTCAGCTGTTAGCTCATATCCTTCCCATTGACCGTAAGTTGGGCTGCCGCGCCGCATATCAACCGCCACATCAAAAATAGCACCTCGCCCACACCTGACAAGTTTGGCCTGGGCGTGTGGTGGCGCCTGAAAGTGCAATCCTCTAAGGGTTCCTACTTCTCGTGAAAGAGAGTGATTGTCTTGAACAAATTCATCGTGAACGCCAAACTCTGAATACTTCTGACGACTATATGTTTCAGCGAAAAAACCCCGTTGATCTTTAAAACGGCTTGGAGTGATCAACTGTAGCAATTGCTTTGACTCTGTTTTTGTCATTCATTTTGTTCCCAGTCAGCTAAATTCAAACTTTCAAATTTCAAACAAAGCATAATTTAAATTTATCTCCTATTCCCGAGAGTAAATATCTTCATAGCGGATGATATCATCCTCTCCCAAATAGACGCCCGTTTGCACCTCGACAAGCACCATAGGAACTTTGCCAGGGTTTTCCATTCTATGTACGGCTCCAAGTGGAATATAAGCTGATTGTCCCTCTGTTAAAAGTTTTTCACTACCCTCAACAGTGACTTTGGCCGTACCTTCAACAACAATCCAATGTTCAGATCGATGATGATGGCTTTGGAGCGATAATGCAGCTTTTGGCAGTACATGTATGCGCTTCACTTGGAAGCGCTCACCTATAATTAAGCTCTCAAACCAACCCCACGGACGGTGATCCTTCGGGAAGATTTCGGCCTGAACTACTTCTTTGGCTTTGAGCTCAGAAACCACCAATTTTATATCCTGGACACGATCTTTATTTGCCACCAAAACAGCATCAGGTGTTGCAATTGCGATAATATTTTCCAGACCTAAACCCACTAAATGTTGATTTTCACCATCTGATCGTAAAAGAACATTTTGACATTCAATCGCAGTGGCATTTGGACTAGTCACAATCCCGTCAGCGTCCGGACCTTGCTCTAACCAGACAGCGTCCCATCCACCAAGATCATTCCAGCCAGCAGAATAAGGTACTGCCGACAGCGAATTCATTTTTTCCATTATTGCATAATCTATGGAAATACTCTCACATTTTGCCCATGGTTCTGCAGCAAGCCTAAAGAAGCCAAGGTCCGCTTGACCGTTTTCAACAGAATCACTGACGGATTTTTTCAAATCTGGCGCATGACTCTGGAATGCATCAAGCATATCCTTAGCACGAAATAAAAAAATACCTGCATTCCAAAGAAACGTCCCAGCTTCCAGCATCCCTTTGACTGACTCAATATCAGGTTTTTCAACAAATCGCTTAATTGGTACTGCTGAGCCAGAAGAGGGCGCAAATAATTCCAAATATCCATAACCCGTTTCAGGCCGTGTTGGGGTGATGCCAAATGTGACAATCTGCCCGTTTTCTATTTCTTTCAATCCCTCGCAAATAGCCGCATGGAAAGCCAAAGTGTTAGGAATAACATGATCTGTGGGGGCCACTAGAATTGTAGCCTCAGGATCATTCTTGTAAGCATAAATTGCAGCAGCCAAAACTGCCGGCGCTGTGTTACGGCCTTCCGGCTCAATCAATATAGCACCAGGATCAACACCTACGCCTTGCAACTGCTCTATAACGATAAATCGAAAATCTGAATTAGTTATTGTAATTGGTGCCTCGAACTGTATGGATTCTGTCGACGATAAGCGCCTAGCGCTGCTTTGAAAAAGTGTTTCACTACCCAAAAGTCTTGAAAACTGTTTAGGGTAACTCTTCCGTGACAGTGGCCATAGCCGAGTACCAGATCCACCTGCGAGCAAAATCGGCGTAATTCTTGTCATCGGTTAACCTCTTAAACTTTGATTGTTTTTTAAAAACCAACTGTAGGTATCAGACACCCCATCTTCTAATGCAATCTTGGCCTTCCAACCCATGGATGTCAGTCGAGTGACATCTAACAATTTGCGAGGTGCCCCATCTGGTTTAGTATTATCTGTCACAATTCGACCACTGAACCCAATTATCTTGGCTACCATCTGAGCTAGGTCTAAAATTGAAATGTCTGACCCAGAGCCAACGTTTATATGACTTATCATAGAGGAAGTGCATGCGTCATAGTCGGTTTTTGGTAAATCCAGAATAAATAGGGAGGCCGCAGCCATATCATCTACATGCAAAAATTCGCGTCGAGGAGTACCACTTCCCCAAATCGCCACTTCCTCCTGCCCAGATTGTACTGCTTCGTGGAACCTGCGGATCAACGCGGGCAAAACATGGCTATTTTCTGGATGAAAATTATCCCCTGGACCATAAAGATTGGTAGGCATAATACTGCGGTAATCAACTCCATATTGACGATTATAGCTTTCACATAGTTTGATACCAGCAATCTTCGCAATCGCGTAGGGCTCATTGGTAGGTTCTAATTTTCCGGCAAGAAGAGCATCTTCATTCATGGGCTGCAAAACCGCACGGGGATAGATGCAAGAGGATCCTAGCTGCAGCAAGCTTTTAACACCGGCTTTAAATGCCTGATGGATCACGTTGCATTCAATCATAAGATTTTGATAAATGAAATCTGCGGGGTAGGTATTATTAGCATGAATACCACCCACTTTCGCGGCGGCTAATATAACAACATCAGGTCGTTCGGACTGCATAAAATCGCGTACAGCTAATTGTTCTGTCAAATCCAATTCTGAGTGGGCTTGAGTCAAGATTTCGTTTCCCTCACGCCCCGAAAGCTGGCGGAAAATTGCACTTCCTACCATACCAAGATGACCAGCCAGAAAAACTTTTCTCATAATTGCTCCACTCAATGCTCTATGGACCTAGGTACGCCCATTTCATGTTCCTTCAAGATTGCACTTTGACGAGCAATTTTCAGATCTTCTTGCACCATTTCGGCACACATCTCACGCGCTGTGATTTTTGGCTCCCAACCGAGTTGCTTTTTCGCTTTGCTTGGGTCACCAAGTAAAGTTTCAACTTCAGAAGGTCTAAAGTAGCGTGGATCGATGCGCATCACCACATCTCCAATTTTCAGAGCAGGCGCCTTATCCCCTTTGATATCAGCAATTGTGGCAATCTCGTCAAGACCAGTACCAGAAAATTTCAGACTAAGGCCAAGCTCTTCCGCCGTCCAAATAATGAATTCACGCACAGAATGCTGTTGTCCAGTTGCAATAACATAATCATTAGGCTCATCTTGTTGCAACATCATCCATTGCATACGGACATAATCCTTGGCATGCCCCCAATCTCTCAAGCTGTTGATATTTCCCATGTAAAGACATTTTTCAAGATTTTGGGCGATATTAGCAAGACCTCGGGTAATTTTACGTGTGACAAATGTCTCTCCACGGCGCGGACTCTCATGATTGAACAAAATACCATTACAAGCAAACATACCATAAGCCTCTCTGTAATTCACTGTCATCCAATAGGAATAAAGCTTGGCCACTGCATAGGGTGAGCGCGGGTAAAATGGCGTAGTTTCTGATTGTGGTGTTTCCTGTACAAGACCGTAAAGTTCAGAAGAAGAAGCCTGATAGAACCGCGTCTTTTGTTGAAGACCTAAAAAACGAATTGCCTCCAGTAAACGCAACGAGCCCATTGCGTCCACATCTGTGGTATATTCTGGACTTTCAAAACTAACAGCCACATGTGACTGCGCACCAAGGTTATATATTTCATCGGGTTCAAGCTCAGCAAGTATACGAGTAAGATTAGAGGTGTCAGTTAGATCACCATAAACTAACTTAAAATTGACATTATGCCCATGAGAGTCTTCATAAAGATGGTCAATACGCTGCGTATTGAAGGATGATGCGCGTCTTTTGATACCGTAAACTTCATAGCCTTTTTCAAGTAAGAATTCAGCTAGGTAAGAGCCATCCTGTCCAGTTACCCCAGTAATCAAAGCCTTTTTGGTCAAAGTGTCCTCGCTTTCTTTAGTTTCAGTATTTTAAACCTTGTTTAGCGTCAAAGCTTATTTGAGAAAGATAATTAAAATAATGAAAAGTTAGCCCGCGTGGCTTTGTATAACATTTTTTTTTGAACCCACAAGCAAATTAGCGAACATTTAAAAGTAATAGTCAAAAATTTTTATTGATTTAATTAAATTAATTTAAAAACAGTATCTAAAATTAAATTTCAAACTATGAACTTTGAGAATTATAACAGAAATATTTTTTTAGCTGACTACTTCAGTTAATTAAAAGACTAATGAAGGCTCTTTCCTAAGCAATAAATTGGAGACAAAAAAAGACTGCTTCTCGCCCGAATTTTATTGTTCTAATCTTTACTTTCAGGGAAGCTTCCAAACTGGCACTGTGCCAAATTACTTCGATAAATAAAGGTAGATGATAATCCAGGGTGAACTTTACATAAATATCCTATTTTAGTTAATTTTTGCTACGTTAAGTATTAGCAAAAAATAAAATAATCATAATAACAGTCATTGACTAAAAATTTTGAGAACGATTGATGAGCATTTAAATCGAAAACCAATACCTTATAATACTCCTTGCATGTGTTAAGGTACTAGATATTTTTTTTCTTGAGTCCCTCCTTGAGTTATGCACTACACTAATGAAATCTATGTCTTTTAATTTTAGAGATTTTTTCCTGGCTCTCATGCATAAGTCGCAATCTTCAACATACATATAAAATTTTGTATCAAATCCCTTTAAAGTCTTGAATGCTTTCGCATCCAAGACCAAAAACATTCCAGCAAACCAATCAAATTTTTTATCCGGCTTGGAAAATAAATGCCTTTTAATTAAATTGATAAGGGTGATGTCAGATCGCCTGAAATCCTCTAATACCAAATCAGTATTAATGATTAACGGGGATGCTATTGCTATATCATTGGTCTTCATAATGTCTATTAAGTTATCCAAATTAAAAGGTTGAATTAAAAGAATATCCGGATTTACAACTAAAAAATAATCACATTTGTTATTTTCAAAAACTGTATTGTGATTATCCCCAAAACCCTTTGGTCTAAGATTCTCAATATAAGTAAGTGAATGTTTTGCGCTGTAAGGACGCCATGTTGAGTCTGTATTTTCAGTAACAACTATGCGAACAACCAAGTCAGAATGGATTAAGTAGTCATCCAGTGTATTCAATAAATTTTGAACTAGTTCTCCCTGATTGTGACTTACAATTGATAAAGTTACTATTTTAAGTGACATAGACTTCTCAATACATTTCTTCTCTAGACAGCTTCAAAATATTCATTAGTTCTTCTCTGAAATCTGGAAACCGCAATTCATGTTTAACCTGGCGTAAATCTTCACTTGTGACTTTACATAAAATTTTTTCCAAATCTTTAACAGATTCAAATAAATGAAAATCATTCTTTGAGTGAGTCTGTTCTCTCATTTCTGGAACTCCACCAACATTTGACGCAATTATTTTGCATCCATATTCCATTGCTTCCAGAATGCTAATGGGAGAACTTTCACTTGCAGATGGCAAACAAAATACTTGTGCTCTTCCTAACAGCTTCTCTAATTCTTTGTCAGAAACATTAGATAGTAAAGATACGTTTGGATCTTGGTCTATCAAGGCGGAAAATTTGACTCCATAAACGCCATGCATTCTTCCAACAAAAATTAATTTCCAACCGGTTGGGTTCGCCTTTTTGAATTGAAGGTACAAAAGCTTTTGTCGTTTTCTTGGTATAATATTCCCAATGCAAACTAAAATTTTTTCTTTCTTTTCATTTATATTTTCAATTTTTTTAAATATTTGATTTCTTAATAAAAAAGTATTAGAGCCTTTGAAAAATTTTTTCATTTCATTGTTAATGAGTATGAAATTATTAAATCGTTTGTATGACAAGTGCTCAAGAACACTAACTATCGACCATTTTATCCAAGATTTAATTTTTTTGATTTCTGAGTTTTTTATTGGACTATACTCACGGAACATGATGCCATGAACGAATATATATGTTTCTGTTGAAAACCCTTTTGGGAAGACCAAAAGATAATAACTAATTCCTTGTACAATTGCCTTATCAAAATTTATTCGGTTTATTATTTTTTTTAACAGGGCCTTATAGTACACAAATTTGTAAAAAGCGTTAAAGGAAGTTAATTTTGGTAGAACGATTATAATCGATCGCTTTTTTTTTATTACAGTAATCTTAGGAACATAATCAAAACTGATGATATACAATGAGTTATTTTTTTGTAATTGTGCTGCACAGAACCGAGTGTGAGAAACAATACCACCAGTAGATTGCTCTGGCGACGATATTACATCTGTAGGTCCAAACAAAAGGATGCGCATTACATTGCATCCCTAAATCCAACATAATCTTGAAGACCTTGCAGAAACGATCTTTTAGGTTTCCACCCACAGTAATTATGCAACTTTTGGTAATTTCCTATTTGCGCTGGTCGATCACTTTTACGAACTTTTTCCGGATCAAGATATAACTCTTTGGTTGATTGTTTAAGTTTAACCAACTCATTGAGTAGTGCATAACCGTTGGTACCAATCCCCGTACACACGTTATAAGCCTCCACTGAATATCTTTTTGCAGAGTTAGATAATAACATTATAGCATCGCAAGCATCTTCAACATGTATGTAATCGCGTACTGTGGTCAGGTTACCATGATTGATGTATTGAGATTCAGAAACAACTTGCTCATAAAGATCAGGAATTATATGTGGTGTGAAATCTCCTTTCCCTATAATGTTAAAAAATCTTAATATATCGACATCAATGTCTGAGTTACTAAATATCGCTTTTATGTCATTTTCAGCGCTAAGCTTACTTGCCGAATAAATATCTGAACTACAAAGAGTGTCTTTCTCGCTGTGTATACCTTCAGAAGGTTGATAGACAGCACCAGAGGATGCTAACATAAACCTTTTACAGGTTGTACCTATAACTGCTTCCGCCAACAACAAGTTGCCTAAGACATTACTTTTAAAAGTCTCGGACGGGTTATTTTCACAATATGGAATATGGTGAATAGCTGCTAGATTAATAACCGTAAATGGAGAGCTTTCAAGTTTAAACTGCTCCTTTATTTTATCGATATTGTCAACTATGCAAAGTTTTTCTATGTCTAATTCAAATTTCTTGTTTAAAAAACCATTATCAATTAACTTAACATCTTTTCCCAAATGTTTTTTCAAATTTGCTCCAACAAAGCCGTTGGCGCCAAATAAAAAATACTTCATCTTCTCAAGACCCTTAGTTTACTTATTATGTTAAAAATCCTTGCTTTAGCTGGGAAGTATTTTCCCATTGCACATCTTAACTCTGATTGACCCAGTGAATATTGCCGTTGACTCAATCCAGTTATTGAATATCTGCCAAAAACTTCGTCGCATTTAATTGGATAGTCGGCCCGCGATGCAGCCCTAAGGATAAATTCAGCATCACCGGCAATCTTATAATTTTCATCATACATTCCATGCTTTTTATGAAGTGAAAGAGGAATTATTGTTCCTACCGAATGTTCACTTATAACTGATTTGTGGGCATCTGTTACCAACCACCGTTTGGCTTGATGTTCAATTTCAGTATCCCCCACATGGAATCTTCCACAAATAAAAGCTTTATTTTCATTCCAAACTCGCAAACAATTTTGAAAATATATCACATCATCTGAACCACAAACAATATATGCCTCAAAATCATTAGACAATGTATTTATTCCAAAGTTAAGCGCATTGTAGATCCCAGATCCATTTTGAGTTACAACTTTAAAATCTTTATATTTCTTTTGCACGGGATAGCGAGTTACGTAAGTTAAATTCTCATCAGGGATATCCAAATTTAGTTTTTGGTGTAATCCTATTTCTTTCTCTTCCAAAACTGCAACGATCACATTTATCATTTAGTAGTTAGCCAATTTTTATTATTATTATTTATTTTCCGAACTTTTCTTCATTATATACGTACTGAAAAACTAATTTAAGTTCCACTACCCAGATTAGAAATCTTTTTAGACAAATAATCCTTGGACAAAGCAATGATTGTATCTAGCGTTTTTTGATTGACATCATTTATTGGACGGCTGAAGTCAACGCAAACGGATGATAGGTTCGTCGCATAGCGATTTTCTAAACCAAGTTCTTTAAGTAACCAAACTGTTTTATTTTCAATAAATTCATTACCTAAGACAATGAAAGGCGTATTATATTTTAAAGCAAACATAACCCCGTGAAAAGTCGTCGTTATTAAAAAACTTGCTTTTCTGACAAGAGCAGGCAATTCGAACGGAGTTTCGACAAACAAATTTTTGCCAAAATGTCTATTGTAGTAGCCGCAATTGATTATATTTTTCTCATTAATGTCAAGATGGTGGAGTACTTTTGACATATCAAATGCTGAATAGTCGTACCCATATGCCAAAATGTAAGGCTCATAAGGTACGCCTACGCCTTGTATTTCATTTTTAAAATCATATAAAAAAATAGGATCAACACTTATATTAATTTCGTTAAAATCTATTCCAGACGACACCAGGATATCCAGAGTTGCAGAATCTCTAACTGAAAGTGCGTTAAATTTTCTAAGTGCTTTAAGTTCGGTATGAGCAAAAGGATTAGATCTACTCCCACTAGAGGCAGCATAACTAATTATTTGTTTATAATTTTTGACTTTTTTTTGGCATATAAAATCTTGAAAGACTACATCAGAACCCCATATCCCAAACTCTCCAGGGTCTTTCCCAATCTTAAAATACCTTTTTTGAAACATCTTGAACTTTAATAATTTTATTAAATTATATCCAAACCGTTTTGGATGCTTTACGGCCAGCTGTTTTAATTGCTTGGCAAAATACTTTTCGATACGTAGTAGGAACTCTACTTCTACTCCAAAACTTTCCACGTATTTCATCAAAGCATAAGCCTGAAGAAACGCGCCATGATTTATGGCATCACAGTGAGTGGTTATGCAAATTTTCATAATAAATCTCGTTTTCTAGTTTGAGGTCAGGCAACAATAGTTTCAAGCGTTCAATATGTTCTAATGCAGCTTCAATATCATCCTGATAATTCATTATAGAATTCATGGTAAAACTATTGAGTCGATCATGGTCAGCCATTAAATGCTGCATATATTTTTTAAAAATCCAATGATATGGGTTCCATCTTGTACCCCTACGCACAATAGTCATGAAACTGGAATTATATAACCTTAAAATGAAGAATTTCATTTTCAAGTTTATGTCACTCGAATTCTGTTTTCTGATGTGATCCAATATATCGTTATTAATATTTCCATTTACTTTCACAAATGCACTGCCCAAAGAAGGCAAACTGTAGTCTGAATAATTATGTCTTGCCAAATGAAACACCGATCGGTTACGACGAATTTGATTTAAATCGCCTTTAACGAATTTAAACCTAGCGGAAAGAAGAAAAAGTTTCCTATCCTCAAGAACTTGAGATGATCTCTCGAAAAATTTTATATCTTTTTTTTGGATAATATCTACACAGTTGAGCCTTCTATCAAACACTTCGATTTCTATTAGCCTGTCAGTAATTGAACATCCGTAGGCACTTGCATTCATTACTATGGCACCACCAACAGTACCTGGAATACCTTCTATACCTTCAAACCCTGAATATCCACGAGACGCCGCAATAACTGATAAACGCTCTGTTAGAGTTGAGGCAGATACCCAACCAGTTTTGAAATCCACACTTTCATTGATTTTCGTAGTAAATATTAATGGTCCAATATATTTTTTTTGAGGGAAAAGTACATTGCTAGTCGATCCAAAAACTCTTAGACCATAATTTCCTTTGTAACTAGACAAACAATCTATCATTTGACATTTCGTAGTCGGATATTCGATATTCTTAACTGTTATTTCGTTACCAAACCAGGTTCTTAATTTTTGCATTTATATTTCCAAGATGATGCTCGAGTTTTTTTGATTAAATCAAATTAATTAATTGGACATCTAAGTTCTTTATTTCGCAACTGCGTCGTAAAGTTTGTCATAATCGTAAGCTATTTTTTGTGCGCTAAAAAGGTTTTTTATATGGAAGTACAGCCGCTCCGCCAAATCATAGTTATTATTTAAACTCAACATCTTTTCTAATTTTTGTCCGTTTTCGCAAACTTGATCCAATGATAAAATTAAATTTTCAAATTGATAGAATATTGATTCAAAGCCCGTATTTTTAAAACCTAATGGGATACAAAAATTCGCCGCAGCTTCACAACTAACTTGACCGAAAGTTTCGTCCAAACTTGTCACTAAACAAAACCTTGAACGTAACATGACGTCATCAAGCATTTTCTTTTCCAAGATCGCTGAAACGCAGTTTATATCATGAATTTTACTCAATTCTCTTTTCAAACTCAGACTAATTGTATCTCCAACAATGACAATTTTACACCGCTTTTTGATTTTTTTTGTTATATCGATTAAATGAGAAAATCCTTTGCGTTTGTCAGTATTAAAGGCTGCAGCGACATATAGAATATCGTATTCTTTTTTTAAATTATAACATTTTCTATCTATATGTGCATAATTTGGGAGAACGTTCCCAATGATAGTTCCTTCTTTTTGAGTTTTCTGTTTTTGATTATACGAGACAAATGCATTACTCCAATTTTTCTTCTGCAATAAGGACTGTTTTTTCAGAAAATCTTTCGATAAATCTTTTCCTTTGGATGTAATAGGGCACGAATTACAACAAAAACTTTGTTTGATACAATTTAATGGGTAATGACAGCCGCCCGTAAACCACCAGTAATCATGGTGCGTAATAATTACAGGCATGCCTTCAAAAACTTTCGGGTCAGGAAGGCTACCAAATCCGTGCCAGTGCAGATGGATTATATCGAAATTTCGAGTTAGCTTATAGCTTTGCGTATGAAATGGAGAAATAAATTCTCCATGTTTTGGTCCAACCTCTACTGCTTTTTTCTTCCAAAGAATGTAATTCCATTTTTTCTTAATTTTTTTAAAGACGGCTTCTTCAGTATTATTTAACATTGCATGAGGAAAAATTTCATTTTGGGAATATTTTTTTTGAGCAGATATTATTCGCTCAAAGGCAATCCCTGCGCCTGTTACACCTATAAAAGCAGACAGTGATAATATTTTTAATTTCTTTTTTTCAGACACAATTTTATTATTACAAACAATACTACGGGAATAAAAATAAGTCTTTTTGACGGAACTAATATAATTGCTCTCTGTAGAAATTTAGACTTTGTAAAGCCTGCTGCTTTTATAAAAAATTCTAGGTAAACTATGCGAAAAACAACATCAATAAATATCAGTATTATCCCGAGGCGATAAAACTTTTCATAACGCATCAATCCAGCCGATTTACCAACAGACATATCACTTGGAAAATATTCAGCTTGAAAATTTACTTTATATATCCCAGTTATCCGAGACAATCCTGGAAGGTAGTCGTTAATGAAGGGCACTACCATTTCCAAATTAGGAATAACCGGTAGCAAATCTGATATTTCTTGGAAGTTTCTGGTATGGTCAAAATAGGAGTTTAAATAGTAACTCCAAATATTTTTAATTCCTGCTGTATAATTTTCGATGACGTAATACAAAATAAGCATAAAACATGCCAACATCAAAATCGTAATATTGTTTAGTTTTCCATCCCTAATCATTCTGTAAGTCACAAAAACTAAAATTGGTTGAATTAACACCCCTTTAGACCCTAAAAATGAGAATATTATGAAAACTAAAAATGTATTTTTAAAATTATAGCATAAAACTAACGATATCATTGAGATGGATTTAAGCAGTGTAAGTAAAGGCGAGCCATCTCGAGCCTTTTCAACTAACACTTCATATCCAGATCTGGGATTTAAAATATCGCCAAATAGTGTAAACGTTACTAAAATTATAAGTAACAAAAAGTATCCAGGCTTTATCACTTTGCGATCATAGCCATTGGCAAAAGCTTCATTTATGAAATTCGGAATCCTACGAAAGTACCAATATAAAAAAAATATTAATATAGTCGAAGATATTACCAAGGAAGATAACAACTCAACAAGACTCAAAGGGACCCTAATTGCATAAATTGAAATTGACCAAAGTAATAACAAAAGCATTTCGTTTATAGAAAAAAGTAAAACCTGTGGTTTTCGAAATGCTATAAAAACACCAGTCAAAAAAATAATAAAATTAATTGAAAGTAATAACGTCACTTTATAACATGGTCACCTTACAATTTACATCCGCTGAGGACTTGTGGGTTATCATTATAACAAGAGTATTTTTACTCAAATCATTTAATATATTTAATACTTTTTCTTGGTTGCTTTGATCTAAAGCACTGGTCACCTCGTCAAGTAAATAAATACTCTTTTGTCGTAGTATTCCTCGCGCTAAACACAAGCGTTGGATTTCACCACCCGAAAACTTGTCTGAAAAATTTGTAATACCTTCATTTTTATGCAATAAATCAATATATTTTTCTAAACCGAGCTTTTCCAACAAGTCTTCGGCGTCATTAATGGAGCTTCTTTTACAACCTAACATTTCCATCAGGTTCCCACCTATTAGTTGTGGAAATTGCGGTACATAGGCCACTTCTGATCTAACATTTTCGCATATCATTGGATTTCCTGTATTATCAGTAATCTTAATAATACCGCTCTTAGGAGTTAAAAAACCAAGAAGATAATCAAAGTAAGAGCTCTTTCCACTTCCTGATGGCCCTTTAATAAGATTAATGTGACCGATACTGAAATGCATTTTAGGATAAGAAATCATTACTTTTTTACCCCCTTCCCCGATTTGCAACTTTAGATCTGATGTTATTAGCTCCACTATCGTAGTTTTATTTTTAATCGGAGTGTTTGATTGATAGTCTTGCAAGTAAGCCTGAGCAGTTTCATAAATTGTAATAATCTTATTTAAAGTTGGCGCGCCTATCTTAAATTGGATTAGCGTCTGATAAATAGCTTGCGCTGCAGGTAATATCTTCATAATTGCATAAACAAAAATACCTGCTTGACTTAACAAAACTTGTCTATTCTCGCTGATATCGAAGTAAATCAACAAAAGCACTGATATCAAAGATAAAAATACTAAAGGCTCTATAATATATCTGGTCATTTGCGATCGGTTCAATATATTTGAAAGATGATCTGACATCTTCGCTGTGTGTAATTGAATTTTATCCGACTCAGGTTTCATTCGATTTTCTATAATGATTTCTCTTAGATGCTGAGCATAGTTTAATATTGCACTGTGCCTAAAAGTGTTTTCTCGATCACGTTTTTTTGTTAGTTTGTCAGTTCTTGCTGAAGTAATTTTATATACCAAAGCATAAAAAACTGATGCGAAAACAATAATTAGAAGTGTAATAGCTGGGTTTTTAATTAATAAAAATGATACTAATAAGAGAGATGTTGTAATATTTGCTAAAACCTGGCAAGCGGGATAAAAAATTGTTGAGACAATCAAATCCACTTCAGAGATGCTCAATTTTACTATCTCTTGTTTATTAAATTTTGGGTCCCCTTTTCCAAAGGAATTAGTATATATTCGTAAAAGCATTGAGCTTATTTTCACACGTTGGCTCTGAGCAAACTTTATAATATACCATAGATATATTAATTTTATTAATCCTAATGTTGAAATTAAGACCATAAGAATTATGCCTTGATGGTAAATCGAAAGTCTCCATTCTGGCAGAATAATAGTTGATTGACTAATGGCGCTCCCTGTAATCATCAATAAGAAATTGTACAACATTCCAATGATTAGAAGGTCTAAGCACGAAATGAAGACTATAGAACTTAGTATAACACTTAATTCGAAGTTATTTTTATTTAAAAAAAGTGAGAATATTTTTTGAAAGTATGTAATCATTAGCTGTCTGTGAAAATTCCTAGATAAACGGGGTAAAAATAAGCACAGTCTAGTATAGTTTTCGATAGAAAACCATTTCAATCAAATCTTGTTATGGATTGTTTGTGTAAAATCATTATTTAATTTTGACAGATTTTTATTTGCCTTTTCTGTTAATTTCAACTCCGCATCTGGCTCACCATATTCAAAGTCCTGAATCCAATTTTCAATATGTGAAGAATCCAATTCCACAGGTACCAGTCCAGACATTATTCGCGTTCCATAAAGTTTTTTGTAACCGATATTGTTAACATAAACGTATGAAAAAAGAGATCTAGACTGCTTATAGTTTGGGCCACTAAACTCTCGCCAATCTTCTAGGAGACCGTTTACTTCATTCTTGTCTGAAAGAATATTCACGAATGCATCTTCCTTCATATATTGCGAGTTGCTGGCCACTATGCAAAAATGACCTAAAAAAGCACATTCCGCTGCTACTGAACCATGTTGGGTAATACATAGAAATTGGGGAAATACTCTAGACAACTCAACTATTGGTAATTTAGGGTCTACAAATTTTAATCGTTCATTATTTTGTGAAGAAAAAATGTTTTTACCAGCTAAAACTACCCGACAACGTTTCATTAGGGTAGAGTAATATGAACGATCCTTCTCAGCATAGTCTTTTTTCTTTAACATTGAAGGGTGAGGCTTAACAATAACCTCATAGCCCTTATCCAACAAATCAAAAATCATATTTTCGTGAAAATCGATTAGGTTGGAGAAAGGTCCTACCCCATACATGTACTGAGCATCACTGAGAGTAGCCAAAAAAACTACTACGGAAGTTTTAGGAGGCCTTATTGGGAGATCTAAAACTAGATCAGTGTTTAGGTCAGAGATTTTAAGGTATTCATATGTTTCTTTTCGATATGTTAGCTTCTCAATTAATTGGCTACCCTTTTCCAATTCATCTGGAAGCAATTTGTCATATATAAATTTCCTACGGGAATGAGATTTGCAAAACTCCACCCCATTAAAGCCTGAAAAAATTCTAAAGCCTCTATAAAAAGGACTGAACCTCAATTCATCCACACCCTTTAGCAAACAAGATCTTCTGACATATTCTTCTCGGCCAGTGGTTTCAAATAAGAACAAAAGTAAACGGTCATCAGACGACAAGATCAATCGGCTTAAATTTCGTTCGTAGGTAGAAAATATCATTAATGATAGCGAGATATGCTTTAGTAAAAAAAAACTTATATTTGGATAAACTGGTGTTTTTATACTTCGGAAATAGGCGCTTAAAAGGCAGTCACCAACCTCTATGCCACGAAATTTAATCTTCAACAGTCGACTTTGGAATTTTTTTTGGTCAACTGAAAACAGCCCCACATACAGTGCCGTATAAATAATTTTAAATATATCAATAATAATGTTAAATAGTTCTCTACTGTTTCTTACTTTAAAGAAAGAACGTAAAATATTAGACGTATTTATGTTATCAAATTTTAACCATTCAAATCTAGTATTTTGGGTACTTGCTATACTTTTCAATGACTTTTTTACATATCGAGAGATTCCAACCTGTGGGGATAAATCGATTATTATAAAGTCATTCACGATAATTTACTTTCGAGCGTCAGGTTACTGTAATTTTGATCTAATCAGTTATTTCCAAATAAGGATTTGGGTAACCTTTGCTCTTGCAATAGAATATCAATAATTTGATTGATCTCGTTTGCTTCTAAATGAGGCCCCACTGGTATTGCAATTGAATGCTTTGCGATTTGCTCTGCATGATGAAAAACATTGCTAGAATTTTTGAAAGTAAAGTGTGGGATCGGACTGGGGTAATACACGCTAGTTTCAAGGCCTCGGTTCCGCAACTTGATTTGAAAATCATTTCTATTTACCTGTTTCGGAAGCATGGCTATGAAGCAATAGTAAGAACGTTTTTTGAGTTCGTTGTTATTTGCAGCTGTAACTTCAGTATAAAATGAGTTATTTTTTAAAGCTTTGTGCAAGCAAATGTAGTTTTTTTGCCTAATTGATAAAATTTGATCTACTTTACCAAGTTGAACTAGACCTATAGCGCTTGGTATTTCTGCCATACGATAGTTGGAACCGACTAACGAAACATCATAATGTCCAGATATTTTCCTTTCATTAAATTGTTTGGTAACTCCAAATGCTCTTTGGAGCTTCAGATGTCCTCCATATTTGAAGTGTTTAGATATTAACATTCCACCTTCGCCTGTAGTCATTTGCTTAACAGGATGGAAAGAAAAACACCCATAATCACCCAGCAACCCTACATGCTGCCCATTAAATTCTGACCCTAATGCGATTGCACAATCTTCAACTACATATAAACCGAATTCATCCGCAATCTTCATTATAGAAGTCATATCTGCTGGAACACCATTGAAATGTACCAAGCTTATACCTCTAGTTTTTTTTGTAATTAGGTTTGGTATTTGGGATGCATCTATATTACCACTTTCATCACAATCACAATAAATTGGCTTCAACCCAGAGCATTCAATTGCGTGGGAGGTTGCAACATGAGACATTGCTGGGCAGATAATTTCGGAACCTTGATCAATATTTCTTGTTTCTACGGCATGTTGGTGAGCGGCTTGCAAAGCTAACGTACAGTTCGCATAACTCAAAGCAATTTTAGCCTTAGTGAACTCAAGAAATTTTTGTTCAAATGTTTTAGTATAATTACCGTGTACAAAAATACCAGAATCCAAAACCTTTATCACTGCCAGCTTTTCTTCATCAGAAATCATGGGCCGAGCGAATTTTATCATATGACCGTCCTTTCTTTTGCAGGCACACCAAAATATTTTTTATTTGATTGCAAATCACCCGATACTAATGAAAAAGCGCCTACAACTACATTATCACCAATTTTTGTATTAGGTCTTACGACTACATGACTGGCGATCCAACTTGATTTTCCAATTTTTATTGCTCCGCGAATATATTCCCCACCAATAATGTTTTGAGTCCCACTTCTTACAACATGCTCAGAAGCTTGAAGTACACAAAAATTCGCAATCGCAGTCTTCTCTCCAACGTAAATATCTTCCCCACCATTAATTATGGAGCTGTGACCTACTCTCACTTCGTCATCGAGTGAAACTTCTCTATTCTCTGCAGCAAGAACTCGCGAAAAGCTGTCAAGTTGACAATTGTTTCCAATATAAATTTTTCCGTTTCCTCGACATTTTAATTCCACATTGGGAAGAAGTGTGACATTATCGCCAATCTCAAGAGTAAAAAAATCTCTGGAGCTAAACCTAAGAAGTACCGGACCATAACACTTTAAATTTTTTCCGACTTTAATCCCGAAAAAATAACATTTTAATTTAAATAGCAACGTCCAAAGAGTTAGCATTTTATTCTATCATATATTTGAACGTCAATGGGTTGCTTAAGGCTCAAATTTATCAATCCTTCAGTAGTTGCTATTCCTAGACATAAGTTATTTTTTTTCACTCTATAAACTTTTCCAGGAATGCCATGGAAAGTTGTATCTATACTCTCAGTATAATCAATCTCATACTTTTCACCATTATGGTAAAAATGCGCTAATGGGTGCGGAGGTTGTGATGCACGTATTAAATTATTAATATCTTTAGCTTTTAAGAAACCAAATTGGACTTCACTATCTTCAGCGCTTCGACGAGGATAATAACTAATATTTGTCCCAACCTGCGGTGTAGGGGAGATATCTAATGCAATCATTTGTAATGCTACCAACACTAGCTGCGGAAAATTTTTTTCTGCAATCGAACGTAAGTCATTAATTTTATAATCATCTCTTATGTCGAAGCGCCTACTTGCATATATTGGCCCTTCGTCAAATTTTTCAGTTGCTCGTATAACTGATATATCAAAAGAAGTTTCGCCTCTAATCAAACACCAATTGAGAGGTGATGAACCTCTGTATTCTGGCAATTTTCCCGCATGACATGTTAAAACTTCAGTATGGTTGACCTTATTCAGATGTTCTACTGGTAGCCTAACAGACAAGCCTGCCAAAACACACACTTTAAATTCACTTATAATTTCAATAAGCTCATCAATTTTACTATATTCAGATGGTGACAGAATTTGAATCTTTTGTTTATGCAATTTATTTTTTAAATACTCATAAATTTGATTTGAGCGATTATTTGAGCCAACTACTATTACATCTTGCATAATAATTCCTCGACCTTCAATGCAGAGTCCATCACTTGAAACACTTCATTTGCAGGAACAAACTCAGCCTCTAAACCTAGCAGAGACTTTATGAATGACAACAAAAAGTCCCCTTTATCTGTTGACGGAAAACCAGAGAAATCATGAACAATTTTGTTATTTAAGTCATTACCAAATGAATAAAAGCCGTTACCGAATTCATGTGAATATACACCTCCAGTACCGTATATTCTTAACTGATGATAGTGTTTTGTTTGTGACGTATAATTCGAAGAGATTCTACCAATCGCTCCATTTTGAAACTTTCCAAGGCTTACAACATTATCATATCTCACACTCTGCGTTAACTTATCTGAACCGGTAACCCCATAAGAAGTACCCAAGCTAAATTCAGGATTAAATTCTTCACCCACTAGCCATTGACACAAATCGACCATGTGAATTCCGCCACCTAAGAATACTGAATAATAAGGAATATCTCCCCTCCATCCTTCCTCAACCTTGTGAAATCTTCCATAATCATAACTCGCATCAATTTGATAGATTTCACCTAATTTTCCATCTTCAATAACTTTTCTCAGGCAAACAAAACGTTGCTCCTTTCTTAAGATAAAATTTGTTGATAATCTAGCTGTTGAACTTTTATATGCTGCTTCTATATCTTTAAGCTCTTCTCTTGTTAAACAGAGGGGTTTTTCAACAAATACATTTATATTATTTTGCAAGGCTGCAATAACTTGCTCGGAGTGATAATTATCATAGCTAGCTATAACAATTAAATCTGGTGAAGCATCGATGATTTTGTCAAAAGAGTCTAATGATACTACGTCATAATTCATGCCATAATCGTTTAAAGTCTTTGCATTAAAATCGTGGATATATATATCCGATACATACGTACTTCTTTTCAGTGCTTTTAAATGTTGATGCCCTACACCCAGTCCTATAACACCAGCAGTGATCTGGGTCATTTTTTCACCATCCTTTGGAAATCGCTTGCAGTTTGTATATTAAATTTTCCGATAAATTTAGTAAGTGTTTTATAGTCATCCAAGGTATCAATAGCGTAGCTATCTAAAATATATTTTTTCTTGTTTACAATATTCTCAATTTCAAAATACCTTGAATTATCGTAAAAATATGGAGTAACATTTTCTTTTTGATGGGAATTCATAAGGCTCGATTGGACACTAAATAAATCTGCTTTTACTAACTCTAGAGAGAGCCCCTTTGGAAAAGTGCGTGGGAAGATATTAGTTACCAAATCCTTTTTCTCCAATTTGTTTATTGCTTGTTCGGCTATGTCGACTGAAACAAATGGCGAGTCTCCGCATATTCTCAAAATATAATCAGGCTTATAATAATCAATCGCTAGTGAAAAACGTTTAAATACATTATTCAAAGGCCCTCTAAAAACATGAACATTAAAATGTTTTGATTTTACATAGTTTGAAATCACATCGTCACTTGTTTCTGTACTAGTCAAAATAACAATGTTTCTGATATTTCGAATTTGCAGTGCACTACCAATAGTCCATGATATTAACGGGATATTAGAAATTGGCTTCAAAACTTTCCCAGGCAACCGCTGAGACGACATCCTAGCTTGAATAAAGAGGTCTATATTCATCAAATTACCATAACTCGATTTAACCGAAAAAAGTCTGCGTGGCGAAAGTTTATTCCTTCCATAGCTGTTGGTGATGATTGATATCCAAATTCTTCTAGTAATTTTAAAGTCGTGGCGTTAAATGCCTTGTCATGCCCTTCGGGATAAGCAAAATTAATTGGATTACAACCTGTAATTTCTTTCAAAAATCGAGTTGAGCTGACAATTTCTTCGTACTGTTCATCTGCATTTAAATTGCCCAATACTCGATGAGTTTTAGTATGGGCTCCTAACTCAACACAATATTTATTTTTTAGTAAACAGCATTCAGCAAATGTTAACTTTTCGTCGATTTCATCCACTCTGTTTTCTTTAGTCACTTTCAAAATTAATTTGAGTTGGTTTATTAACTGAGAATATGAAAAATACTGATTTTTATACTTATTACGAATGTAATTTAAAAAATTGATCTTCAAGTAGACTGTTTCGAGTGAGTATTCAATTTGGTCATAAATAAGGTTGGTCCGATCTGTGTTTTCAACTAATGAGTCAATTACATCCACCCAACTCATTTCATTCTTCATAACGAAATCTTCAGTAAGATATAATATCCACGGAATTCCAAGATCTTGTAATATCGGTGCAGCAATTGTTAAGTTATTCTTAAAACCATCATCAAATGTAACCAGAAAAGGTTTCTTAATCCGTAGCTTACCGTTTAGAAAACCATACATCTGACTGGTATCAATAGGAGTACCGCCATTTTTTAGTAAATTTATTAAAGATCTTTCAAACTTCTGAATGCTTATATGTTTTTTATTGTAATTACGAACACCAAAAGCATTTTCGTTTTCAACAACACCATGAAACAATAGTATAAGGAGTGACTCATCATCCAATAGTGTGTGTAACATTTGAGAATTACTCAAATCGCTCATGCTCGCTGGAGTAAATCGAGTTTCAATGATTCTGGCATTGCACTATAATATCTACCAAGTTTAGCAGGCAGACGTGAGCCAATGTTATGGTTTGGATATTCAGTAATCAGATTGTTTGTTAATTCTATAAATTTTTCAACAGACTTAGATCGTAGACGCTCAGGATAATTTTTAGACGGATCGATAAGTATTTTCTCCTCCTTAATAATGCGACCACTATCCAGTTTGGCTTCAAGTTCATGTATTGTTACCGCGATTTGTTCATACTGTCTGTGCCAAAGTGCCCATAGGTTAGTATCTAAACCTCTATACTCCTCTAAGTATCCACCATGAAAATTGTACACTTCTGTCGAACATTGCCTAAATAAATTCAGCACATTAGATTCTAATTTAGAAACGCCATAGGTAAATATAAATTGATAATTTTGTGAATTTAAAAATTTTTCCCAATAAGCTTTTTTATTGACGTCGGAAAATTCGTCATATCGATTAACGAGGTTTCGAAAATTTCTATGAATATGTTTCCACTTTTTCGTTTCATAAGATTCTGTTAATCTGTCTAACTCACTATCAGTTTTATATCTATAATTTTCTTTTGATGCCTCAATAATACAGTCAATATTAAGGGAATTTTGCAATTTACATATTTCAACCAAAAAATGATAATGGTGTATTGTATCCGTTGTAACAAATAAGATTCTCATTTAACCAAAATCTCTTTTTTCAACGAGGGATCTTTTTTTTACTTTTCTCACTAAGGGTTTTCCAAAAAGTTGCTTAACCTCATCAATAGTTATACCAATTTCTGGCCGAACCAAATCAAACATTTCTGAAGAAAAAACTGAACCTTTATTGTAGTCTGCATTGTATATAGGTGATCTCCTAAAACCTTTTTGATTTTCTAGTTGCAATGATAAAACTTTATCTTCTTGTGAGGAAATAACCTCAAAAGCCGTATTTAAATCATTTACATAATTAGAGAAGTCTACTGGATTGAGTGCCACCCTATGGTCACGAAAATCAGATAAGTTGTTATCTAGAGTAAAATGCTTCTCAAAGATGCTTGCGCCAAGTGCCATTGCAACAACCGCACACACATTGTTCCGTGTATGATCTGAATATCCAACAGAATTAAAATTTTGTTTATTTTCTGTCAGTTTCTGAATTGCGGAAACTGATGAATCTTTTGGTTCATGGGGGTACAAAGCAACGCAAAATAAAGGGGTGACTTTTTTTAGTGATCGAAAACTAAATTTATCGAGTAAACTTTTAATGAATAGATTTGTGTCTACTAAACCGGAAGAAATGAAAATCTGGTCAAAATTCTCAATACAATATGCAATTAACTCATCTAAGTTATTGTCACCCGATGAAACCTTAATCTTATTAGTGAGTTTATTTAGAAACTTAGCAGACTCAAGATCGAAGGGAGTAGAAATAAAATCAATATTCAAGTCATCACATAGACTTACTATTTTTTCATAATCTTTTGTTTTAAGTACGAAGCGCTGCAGCATCTTAAAGCGATCAATATTTATTTTATTAGCATACAATTCAGGCACAAATGTTTGAAACTTTACCGCATCTGCTCCACATTCATTCGCTTGCCGAACCATTTCTAGCGCTAGCTGCAGATCTCCTTCATGATTATTACCAATTTCAGCAATGATATAAGGTTTCATCGATCACTTCCTCTGTTAGAACAATTACAAATTGTAACATATTCTTATTCATTTGTTTGTGTTACGCTAGTAAGCCGCATCCCAGACGCCTTTAATTCTTTATACCAATTAATGTACCTTTGGTATCCTTTTTCTATATTCCACTCAGGCGAGAACCCTATCAACTTTTTGGCTTTTTCATTTGATAGAGTGCCCCTTTTGGGTGTAGCTTGGTTCCTTGGTTCTATTTTTAGTGAAACCGACGGGAAGTGACCTTTCAATATTTCTGCAAGATATACAACTGGTTTTGCATCACCATAGGTTAGATTAAAGATTTCATTTTTTGCATTTTTATGTAGTCCAAGCAAGCTAAGCCCACTCACCAAGTCTTTTATATATGTAAAATCAAGTTTCTCATTTATATCACCTCGAAATACCAATGGCACCCCAGATATTGAATTTTCCAGAAAGATTTGACTTACTCGCCGACTGATACACCTTTCTCCATAGAGCGCGGACGGCCGTGCAACGCTAAAATTGATTTTTGAATTTAAACTCGTCTCAATTAATAATCTTTCGGCTTGATATTTTAGAAGCGCGTACATCCCAAAAGGTCTGCAAATATCAGTCTCGTCAACAATTTCTTTTGTAAAATTCCCATACACGGTGGAAGAAGACATATAAACTAGCCTAGTTGCAGGATTGTTTACAGCTTCTGCTAAAAAATTAGAAAACGGTACTAGACCATTAACTATTGCATCTGCCGGCGAAGAATTAGAACGTGATGCATGTGAAACAGCTGCTAACAAGTAAACAACATCATATTTTTCTGTGAATAATTTAGCAACTTGATATCTATCGCTTAAGTCACCAACCCGAATTTTAACACCTTTTGAACGCATTATATGTATGCGCTCAGCTAGAATATAATCAAATAAACTTAAGTTGCTGAATTTATCAGGCGTTATAACTAAATTTAGCATATTATTCACACTAAAACCATCGCATACTGTGACATCATGACCTGCGTCAGCCAAGTGTATCGCTAAGTGATGACCAATAAATCCTGCACCTCCCGCGAGAAGTATTTTCTTTGAACTTTTCATAATTGAAAATCGTTTTCAAATTTTGGAAACGCACTTTGAAGATCAATAAAAATCTTATTTTTGTCAATCGAATGTAATTTTATCATTTCTTTTATGTTATCCTTATAAAAATGATGGGGTACAGCCACGATTAATATATCGGCACTTGAAATCTCTCTTAAGTCGCTAAATACGGCAACGTCCAAAAAATCAATGTATGGATCATGATAATTTATTTCAAAGCCTATTGTATGCAGTTCTTTAAGCAACTTCAAAGATAAGGAATTTCGAATGTCTGGACAGTCTGGCTTAAAAGTTACACCTAACTGCAAAACCCTGGCACCTGATGTATCGATTTTTTTACTTACACAAAGTCTCAATATTTCATTTATGGTGCGTGCAACCTGAGCATTATTTACGTTTCTTGCAGCGGTTACCAAAGGAGCCGTGGACCCAAGTTGTTTAGCTCTATATATGAAATAAAATGGATCCACACCTATGCAATGGCCACCTACCATTCCTGGAAAATATGTCTGAAAATTCCATTTGGAGGCTGCCGCATTAATGACCTCATTCATATCGACCCCCAACTTACTGACTACTTCAGAAAACTCATTCATTAGAGCAATGTTGACGTCTCGCTGAGTATTCTCTAGTAATTTACTAGCTTCTGCGACTTTAATGTTTTCTGCAATGTAGATATCTGATGTCATGAAACTTCTGTAAAGTTTTTCAACTTTTAGAAGACTCTCAGAACTAGAAGCTGAAATCACTTTAACTATATTCGAAACATCACGTGTTTTATCACCTGGGTTTATCCGTTCAGGGCTATAACCGACATGAAAGTTTTTATTAATTAGCAATCCTGACCCATGCTCCAGTATTGGAATACAATACTCTTCAGTAACACCTGGAAAAACAGTTGATTCGTAAATTACTAAGTCATCAAACTTTAGAACATTAGCAATGAGTCTAGAAGCTTCTTTTAATGGTCCTAAGTCAGGTTCACTAAAGCTATCAATCGGGGTAGGAACAGTAACAATATAAGTAGTACAGTCCGCAGCTTCCAAAATATCCGATGTATAGGTTCCCGTAAACGAAATTAGCTCATGTTCCTCAACTTCCTTTGTTATATCAGAATTATTTGATAACTGATCAACTCTAATTTTGTTAGTATCATATCCTGTTACATCCCAACCGGACTCACTTAGCTTCAAGGCTAAGGGTAGTCCAACATACCCTAAACCGATAACGCAGACTTTCGAGTTAATTTTCTGGTTCTTATTCACAATTAAAACGCTCCACAAACGTAGGCCCTAATTGAAAGTCTAAAATTAATTTATATTTCGGATTCAATGACTAACCTTATTCAAAAATTTGGATTAAATTTAATATAATTTACAGCATGAACATTTTGTAACATCTAAGTTTACTTTAAAATCATAATTAAAATGTGAATTATGAGTATTCTACTTTTTAAGCCACTAAATGCTGTCACAAAGATGATGTTTATATAGTACTTTTAGTACTGCTTAATTGCGTATAATACTGCGGATTTGTGAAAGCTATATTGACTAATGCAGACTTCTCTTATTTCAGTTAGAAAACCGGCCTGAGTGACTATTTCTTGGATGTCGTTTATACTATGCCTCCAAAAAGTCAGAACTGACTCCGCACCGGTAGCTCGACTTGCATGGTACTCAGGGGGCTCCACAAGCAGTTCTAATTTGCCATCTTTAATCTGTGCCAATCTGACAGTTCGTGGCATTTTATACAGTGGAACAGAGAAAATCAAAGCTCCGCCAGGCTTCAAAACTCTATAACATTCAGCAAATGCAGCCACGTTATCAGGGACATGTTCAAATACCTGATTAGACGTGATAATATCAAAACTATCATTAGCAAAGGATGTTTTTTGAACGTCTTGATTTAATATACCATCAACAAACTCACCAGAATTGTGATTTTCATTGAACTCTGTTGCAACGACGCTGTTAAAATTCTTATTTAAATAGTTTAAAGTAGCTCCATAAGTCGACATTTCCCAAACAGATGCAACCTCGATTTTCGATTTATGCTCCTCAATTACTGGTATTAGGGAAAGGTTAGTCCCATTTGCACCGCAACTTATGCAACGTAGCTGAAAAGCAGTTTTTCCAAGGCTTATGAAAATTTTCTTCCTGCAACTGGGGCACGTGGCCTTGATCAATTTCCATTTCCAAGGCTTATCTGACCAACTTAGGTATTTTATAGCCGAGTGAAGTCGAGGTAAAAACTTACGCATCATAATATATAAGCCACATCACATTACTTTTTGTCTTTTTTTTCACTTCAGACATACTCATGATTAGGTTCCCTTTGATCTGAAAATAAACTCCATATTTGCTTGGGAAGATCAAATCGAATAGAAATCTCTGTACCACTTCACGAAGCGTGACACACCAAGTTGTATATTCGTCTTTGGCCCATATCCAGTCAATTGCTAAAGTAAACTTTCATAAGCCCATGTCGCCAGCACATCTCCAGCCTGCAACTGAAAAAAGTTTTTTTCTGCCGTGATGCCTAGTGAATTTTACAATGCAAGAATAAAGTCAATTAATTGTTCAGGCTAAGAATTTCCAATATTTACGATACGAAAGGGAGCGACCGGAGACTTGCAATCAACAGCCTCAAGTTTTTGAGCTAAAAAGTCAGTTTTTTGAGGGTTTTGATCAATAAGAAGTCTAATCGCAGTAACTAAATCATCTATATATGTGAAATCGAGGCTCATATCAGCATGATTATAAATATCAATTGTATCACCATTGAGAATAGCTTTTGTAAATTTGAAATATGCCATATCTGGTCGACCCCAAGGCCCATAACACCCCATTATAAAACAAATATTAACTATTAATTATAATTCAGTTTTTTTATTATCACTAAGTCCATTTTTATTAATAATAAATTTACAAACAATATCATTTTAGTTGATTTTCTCTCTCTAATTTTTGAATCTCTATTCTTAATTCTTCGTATTCTTGTTTTTTTCTATCTAAAAATTTTAATGTAAGTTCATATTTCTTTTTAATTCCTATTGGTGTTAGTAAATAGGCATAATTTCTTTTGTTTTTATTTTGTAAAAAATTTTCAAACTTAATAAAACCTTTATTGATAAGAGAATTTAGTAAATAGAATGCTGCACCGTTAGAAATACCTACCTTTGACGCAATTTTTCTAGTAGATATATATGGATTCTCATCGATAAGTCGCATAATCTGAAATTTAGCATCTTCTGAAATTTCTTTCCTACGACTAGCCATCTAATAACAAAGCTACCGCATCAGACCTACTTTTAAAAGTATCTGTCAGCAAATGGTTTAATTTTTTAATAACAATCATAATTGTTCAAAATTGAGCATTAGACTTAATTTAAAAAAATTGCAATCAAATAATTATTCAAATAATAATATGGTTAATTAGATGCTTGCCATCAAATGTATTTATAGATTAAAAGGATAAAACTAATTTGTGTAAGTGGTACCTTTTACAACATAAACCCAATAAACAAAATATTGCTTTAGAAAATTTAAAAAGGCAGGGCTTCGAAACATTTTACCCATTATTGGAAAATACTAAACGCACCAATTTAAGATTTAAAAACTCTTTTTCACCACTTTTTCCAGGATATATTTTTGTATTTTTTAATATTGAAGATAATAGTTGGATCAAGATTAAATATACTATAGGTGTTTCAAGAATTATAAGTTTTAATTCTGTCCCTTCAAAAGTTCCTGTTGACATTATTTTAGCTCTTAAACAAAAATACGAAAATTATGATAAATTGTTATCTGCTAAAAATATTAAAACAGGTGTAAATACCAAAATTTTGAAAGGCCCTTTATCTGGGTTCATAGGTAAAATTGAAGAATATGATTCTAATAGTAGAATAAAAATTCTTTTAGATTTTATGGGTAATCAAAAAAGAATTTCAATTAATGTTGATAAAACAGACCTTATTTATGATGATTAGAAATTTTTTATCTTTACAAAAAAAAATTTCATTTGAAAATTATTTTAATTTATGATGATTAGAAATTTTTTATCTTTACAAAAAAAAAATTTCGTTTGAAAATTATTTTATGAAAATTACAAGTATATTTTATTTATTAAATTAATTTAATATGCAATTTTTATCTGTAAAATTTCTAGCAATTATGATTATAGCTTGCGTCTTGTCTTATTTTTTTTCAATTATCTGTATTTTAATTTTTAAAAACTTCAAACTAGTAGATAAATCTTTTAAGAGAGTTCAAACAGCTCATATTAATGCTACTCCTCGATTGGGAGGATTTGGTATTTTAATTTCTATAATTACAGTGGAATTAATATTTGGTGGAATTTTCAAATTTTGGTTTTTTATTTGTCTTTTCCCAATTTTCGTTATGGGTTTTTTGGAAGATATACACTTTGAAACAAATCCAAAAATAAGACTTTTTGTAGGATCTATGTCTTCTTTATTGGCGATTTATTTATCAAAATATTGGTTGAATAATGTTGACTTTCCATTTTTTGATAATTTTTTGCAAATTTCTATTTTTGGAATTTTTTTTACAGTTTTTGCTTCAGTAGGAATGATAAATGCAATTAACTTTATTGACGGCATACACGGTTTTGCCTCTGCAAAAATTGTTATAATCTCAATTGGTATTTTTTTAATAGCCTCAAATGTTGGTGAAGAAAAAATTGCAATTGCTGGAGCTTTAATCGCTTTTGCAAGTCTAGGGCTTTTTTTTGCTAGTTATCCAACAGGTAGGATTTTTTTGGGTGATGCTGGTGCATATTCCATAGGTTTCATAATAGCTTGGCAATTAATTATACTATTGTCTAGAAATCCAGAATTATCAGCTTGGTCCCTTTTAGCAATAGTTTTTTGGCCAGTGATGGATACTCTTTTTTCTATATTTCGAAGAGTTTTAAAAGGAAAACCAACTAATAGGCCTGATTTATTACATTTTCATCAGTTAATAATGAGATCGATTGAAATAGTATCAAAAAAAGAAATTTCTCGTAGAATTTCAAACCCTTTAGCTACTGCTATTATATTACCTCTTACCTTTTTTCCAATTATATTTGGGGTTAAATTTAGTCACGATGTGAATGCTGGATTAATGATAATTTTGATATCTGCTTCATTATACGTATTTAGTTATTATAATATTCTTTTAGTTTTAAAAAATCATAGAATGAGAAAAAATATTTCAACTTTTTCTATGCCATTTTGGCTTTTTATTTCTAAATTTAATAAATCAAAATAGTAAAAAAATCCTATAGGATTTTTTATTAAATGGATTGTATATTAATATCTATAATTTTATTCTGTTAAGTGATTTAACTTAAAGAGGTAATAATCTTCTTTGGAAAAAAATCATTTAAATAAAAATTTTAGTTAATAACCTAGTCTTAATGATATTCAAAAGTAACAATAATTTATAAAATAATCTTTTATGGAATTTTTATGTTATTTCCTATTATTTTAGCTGGTGGAACTGGTACTAGGCTCTGACCTCTATCTAGAAAAAACTAACCAAGCATTTTTTAAATTTTAAAGGTAAGAATACTTTATCACAAGACAGAGTGCTATTTGCTAAAAAAAATAAAAAATTAAAATTTGAAAATCTGATTATATTAACCAACGAGGTGTATCGCTTCATCATTAGAGAGCAATTTAGAAAAGTTGGAGTTGAACCAAATAAAATCACTATTGAACCTGAAACTAAAAATACTGCACCTGCAATTCTTGCTGATGCATTATTTTTAAAAAAACAAAATCCGAATTCAATTATGTTGGTATGCCCGTCTGGTCATTTTATACCTCAGGTAAAACTATTTGAGGAATGTGTTCTAAGAGGGTTAGAACAATTAAAAAAAGGTGAATTGGTAACATTCGGTATAAAGCCAACAAAACACGAGACGGCCTATGGTTATCTTAGATTATCTGAAAGCAGTAATCTAATACCTCAAAAGGTTTCTGGATTTATTGAAAAGCCTGAAAAAGAAAAAGCAAGAGAAATGTTGGCTTCTGGAAATTATTTATGGAATAGCGGGATATTTTTATTTACAGCAAAAGAAATCATAAGAGCATTTGAAAAATTTTCAAACAATACCTTATTACATGTAAGTGAATCATTAGAAAATGGTAGTTTTGATTTAGATTTTTTTAGATTAGAAAAAGATTCATGGTCTAAATGTGAAGATATATCAATTGATTATGCAATCTTAGAAAAAGTAAATAATTTATCAGTAGTTCCGTTTGATGGAAAATGGTCCGATTTAGGTTCTTGGGATGCACTATGGGATGAGCAAAAATCTAATCAAAATACTTTAGTAAAATCAACTAATGTTTCAACCATTGATTGTGACAACAGTCTCTTTAGATCTGAGGATAATAAAACTCAATTAGTTGGACTAGGTGTTATGGATATTGTCACGATTGCTATGCCTGATGCCGTTTTAGTTGCTAATAAAAATAGGGCTCAAGATGTTAAAAAAGTTGTAGAAAACCTTAGAAGAAAAAGTATTGAGCAAGCGGATAATTTCCCCAAGCAATATAGGCCTTGGGGATGGTATGAATCCTTAACAAAAGGTCCACAATTTCAAGTAAAAAGGATATGTGTATTGGTTGGTGGTAAATTGAGTTTACAAAGTCATAAGCACCGTTCAGAACATTGGGTTATTGTAGAAGGCACAGCCAAAGTAACAATTAATAATAAAACGATTATGTTAAAACCAGGAGAATCAACATATGTCCCATTAGGATTTAAACATCGATTAGAAAATGAAGGTATAATTCCATTATTAATTATAGAGATACAAATAGGATCTTATTTAGGAGAAGATGATATAATAAGATATGACGATATTTATTCCAGACAAACATAATGGATTTAATATTTATAATGGTAATGATTAAAAAATTATTTAAAGTCTGATTTTTTTGAGATACTATCAAATGATGAATGTAGCTAAAGACAAAATTCATAATATTTATTCACCAAAAAAATTTGATAATAAGGTATCGTTTGATAAAAATGAACTAGGAAAAATTTTAAATATTTATGGAAAAATGGTAGCATTAGGTGAATGGCGGGACTATGGCATTTCAATACTTAGGGATTTTTCCATTTTTTCAATTTATCGGCATTCTTCTGAGTATCCAATTTATAAGGTGAAAAAAATGCCCAAAAACTCAAATAAAAGAGAGGTTTTTTCAGTCATTGCTATGGATGGCAAAATTTTAAAGAGAGGTAACGATTTATCTACAGTCCTGAAGCCTTTAGAGGCTAAATTATTCAGAATTGTAAAATGACATCTTTTTTATCTTGAATTAAGTAAATAATTGTAATTTTTTTGGAAATAAAAATTTAGTGATAAGAAATTTTCAAAAACCAGGTCGATCTTTAGTATTGTCTAATAATGGTATGGTTGCATCTTCTCATTCTTTGTCATCTTTGATTGGTGTGGAGATTTTAAAAAAAGGTGGTAATGCTGTTGATGCGGCAATGGCCATGGCATTTGTTTTACCTTTGTGTGAACCTCAATCAACAGGATATTTTGGTGATCTTTTTTGTATTATTTCACAACCTAATGATAAAAAATTTATAGGATTAAATGGTTCAGGAAAATCACCAAATCAGGCAAATCCTGAAATTTTAAAGTCAAATGGTTTTAAAAAAATTCCTGAAACTAATATTTCATCTATAACCTTGCCTGGAGCAATGAAAGCTTTTGAAAGTCTTCATAATAATTTTTGTAAATTAGATTTGTATGAAATATGTAAACCAGCAATAACTTACGCAGAGCAAGGAGTTCCAGTTTCTCCAAGGGTGGCGTTTGATTGGAATTATTCAATTGGAAATCTAAAAGGTATCGCTAAAGAATTTTATACAAAAAATGGTGCGTCATATAAAATTGGAGATCTTTTTAAAGCTCCCCAACAGGCAAAGGTCTTAAGAGAATTTGCAAAAAATGGAGCCAAGGGTTTTTATGAAGGGGAAGTTGCAAATGATCTTATTTCTTCTTTGAAGAAGTTGGGTGGTGCTCATACACATGATGATCTTAAAAATGTATCTTTTGAATATGTAGATCCCATTACCATTAATTTTGACAAACATGCTTTAGTTGAACTACCACCAAATGGTCAGGGAGTAACAGCTTTTTTGATAAAAAAAATGTTAGATAGATTGAACATTAGTAATTTTGATCCTTCGTCAGCTGAAAGGGTGCACTTAGAGGCTGAGGTTGTAAAAATTGCTTATAACATAAGAAATAAATACATTGGTGACCCAAATTTTTATGATTTTGAACTGAAGCATTTTTGTTCTGATGAATTGATAGAAAAATATTTAAATCAAATTGATTTGAATAATGCCAATAATGAAATTAATACCAAATGGGATAATCACCATAGAGACACAGTTTATTTGACTGTAATTGATAAGAATAGGCAAATGGTGTCTTTAATTTTTTCGATCTTTAATAGTTTTGGCTCTGGATATGCTTCAGAAAAATTTGGATTACTTTTTCATAATAGGGGCGCGGGGTTTTCCTTAGAAAGTGGTCATCCTAATGAGTTAGTTGGAAATAAAAGACCATTACATACTATCATACCTGCTTTTCTAAAAAAAGATGATGAATTTATTATGCCTTTTGGTGTTATGGGCGGTCAGTATCAGGCTAATGGCCACGCTCGTTTAGTTTCAAATGTTATTGACTATGGAATGGATATTCAAACAGCAATAGACTTTCCAAGAAGTTTTCCTGAAAATGGATATTTAAAATTAGAAGAAGGATATCCTGAAAAAATTGCAAAAGATCTGGAAAAAATGGGGCATAAAATTCTTAGGCCAGATCAGCCTATTGGAGGAGCACAAGCCATCATCTATGACATGAAAAAAGACATTCTTATCGGAGGATCTGATCCAAGAAAGGATGGATGCGCTCTTGGATACTAATCTAATGCAGTCGATCAGTTAAGGTATATTTCCCATTAGATAAATTTTCAAAAAGTTCTGTCACTTCGGGATGATCCACTGGGTCGCCACTATCGTCTGGTAACAAATTTTGCTCTGAAACGTAAGCAACATAATAGCTTGTGTCATTTTCAGCTAGGAGATGATAAAATGGTTGATCTTTTTTGGGTCTATAATTTTTTGGAATTGAATTCCACCACTCTTCAGTATTTGAAAAAGTAGGATCAACATCAAATATCACACCTCTAAAAGGGTGTATTTTATGCTTCACTATTGCGCCAATTGCAAATTTTGCCTTTTTCTGTTCCATCAATTCCTCCCTATAGACAATATCTATGTTTTGAATTCTTGTCTACAAGTATATCCTTTATTTTTTGTTAGACCTTCTAAGTTAAAAGTATTATCATAGATTGAGCAGTAAAAAAATGATCATAAAAACTTTAATACTATTAGCATTTGTGTTGATACAATCTTGTGGGGTTTTCAACCGTATTCCGTCGCACCAAAATAATGCATGTGATCTACTTGATCACAAATCTTCATGGAAAAGGGCGGTAAAAAAAACTAGCAAGAAGTGGGGAGTATCCCCTGCTTTACAATTAGCGTTTATAAAAACAGAATCAAATTTTAGGGCAAGAGCTAAGACACCAAGAAAGTTTTTTTTAGGAATTATTCCTAACGGTCGTATTTCTTCTGCTTATGGTTATTCACAGGCCTTAAATGGAACATGGGATTGGTATAAAAAAGATACGGGTAATAGAAGTGCTAGTAGAACAAATTTTTATGATTCTACAGACTTTATTGGATGGTATGTAACTCAGACAAATAAAAAATTAAAAATTGCAAAATCCAATGTTTACAGACAATATTTAGCATATCATCAAGGTCATGCTGGATATGCAAGTGGAAGATACAAATCAAGTGAAGCTCTTATGGCCGTGGCAAAAAGAACTGCAAGTACCGCTAACCTATTTGAAAGGCAATTAAGGAATTGTAATTGAATATATTAGTAAAATTTTACAATATGCTTAATAAATTTTTATTTTTAATCTGAATTATAAAATGTTACCCTCTGATATTAAAAACCAACAACTTAAAGATTTAGATGACAAATTAAATGAAATTCGTAAAAAAAAGAATCTAAATAAAAATTCTAACGGACAGGCATTTAAATCTGCTCATATTGGGTGGCGAATGATCTTAGAATTGGTTATAGGGATATTAATAGGGGTTTTACTAGGATTTGGTTTAGATTATCTATTTAATACAACCCCAATTTTTTTAATAATAATGATTTTTTTAGGATTTGCAGCTGGAGTTAAAACTATGATGAAAACAGCAAAAGAAATCAAAGAATAGAATGTACTAATTTTATCGCTTGTAATATTTACCAATATTTCTTATTAGTTATTAAGATGAAAAATGGTTAAGTGTTATGGCAAGTGAATCCAGTGCTTTTGAAATAAAACCTATGGACCAATTTATTATAACACCTTTGTTTTCAGAAGGTGATCTTGAATGGTATACTTTTACTAATCAATCACTTTGGATGCTTATTGCACTTTTAGGAATTGTATTACTGTTTGTATTTGGGATTAGGAAAGGTGACGTTGTTCCTGGAAGAATTCAATCAATAGCTGAAGTAATTTACGTCTTTGTGCATAAGATGGTAGTGGATATTACAGGCGAAGAAGGTCTTAAATATTTCCCATATATTTTTACACTGTTTCTTCTCATTCTTTTTGGAAATGTTTTAGGATTATTACCATACAGTTTCACTTTCACTAGTCATATTGCAGTAACTGGAATTTTAGCATTACTAGTATTTATTTCTGTGACTATTTTAGGGTTTGTAAAAAACGGATTTAAGTTTCTTGGTCTTTTTTGGATATCAAGTGCACCCCTAGCATTGAGACCTGTATTACTGATTATTGAGGTAATATCTTATTTTGTTAGGCCCATCAGTCATTCTATTAGGTTAGCTGGTAATATGATGGCTGGCCATGCCGTCATTAAGGTATTTGCTGGATTTGCCGGTATAATGGGATTAGGTGCTATTGCTCCAATTCTTGCAATTGTTGCAGTTTATGGTTTGGAAATGTTAGTGGTTGTTATTCAAGCTTATGTTTTTACAATATTAACATGCGTATATTTGAATGATGCATTACACCCTGGTCATTAAAGATAAAGATTATAGTAAATTTAAATAAGGAGAAAATTATGGAAGGCGAATTTGTAGAAATGGGTAAGTTAATTGGTGCAGGTCTAGCATGTACAGGAATGGGAGGAGCAGCTGTTGGTGTTGGTCATGTTGTTGGGAATTATCTTTCTGGCGCTCTAAGAAATCCAAACGCTGCTGCAGGTCAAACTGCAACCATGTTTATTGGAATTGCTTTTGCTGAAGCTTTAGGAATTTTTAGTTTTCTGGTAGCTCTTTTACTTATGTATGCAATGTAAAATCAGGTTTTCGCCTGATTACAATTATTTAACATGGTAAGAGTTTAATTTTTTAAAGGTTAAATATGGCTAATAGTTCGGAAAAAAGTTCTATAGGAATGCCTCAATTAGATTTTTCTAATTTTGATAACCAAACCTTTTGGTTGTTTTTGTTTCTTATATTAGTTTTTTTAGTAATTAGACTTCTTGTAATGCCACGAATGGAAGAAACTTTAACGAACCGTAGAAAAATAATTGAAGAAGATATTCAAGAAGCTGAGGAATTAAAGGAAAAAGCCTTAGAAGTTGAAAAGACTTTGAATTTTGAATTAGAGAATGCCCGTGTAAAAGCAAATGATATTTTGAGAAATTGTAAAGATGAAATAAAAAGAAATACGCAAGACGCTATTGCAGATATTGATTTAAAAATTGCTGAATTGATAAAAGTTTCTGAGAAAAATATTGTTTCTTTAAAAGCTGATTCTAAAAAGGAAGTAAGTAAATTATCCAAAAAATTGGCTCCTGAAATTGTTAAATTGCTAATATCCTAGAAGATTAATTATAATAAAATAAATGAAAACATACTTGAAAAAATCACTAAGGCTCTTTCGAAAGAAAATTTTAATAAACCTCTTTCAATATTTATTTTTTGTTTTTTTATATAGCACAAACGCTGCTAATGCTGCCAGTGACGCACCACCATTTAGTTTGAAAAATACTGATTTTGTTGTTGCAATTGCTTTTTTTATATTTATTGGTGTTTTAATCTACTTTAAGGTACCAAAAATTATCATCAACCTCTTAGATAAAAGAGCAAATACCATCCGTGGAGAAATTGAAGAAGCAAGTAGATTATTAGAGGATGCCAAGTCTATTTTAGCTAAATCTGAGAGAGAGCATAAAAATAATATTTTAAAAGCAGAGGAATTGATCAAATCTGCAGAAACAACTAGTAGAAAGTTATTAGATGATTCTAAGTTAGAAATAAAAAATGCAGTAGCACGTAAGTTAGATATGGCGAAAAAACAAATAGAAACTAACGAAAAAAATGTTTTAAATTCTATTAGGGATGAAATAATAGATGCAGCTTTTAAAATAGCTGAAGAAAGCATTGAAAAAAAATTAGACATAAAAACATCTGAAAAAATCACTAAACAATCAATAAATGAAATCAGTACAAAACTACTTTAATCTCTTTCAATTTCTATTTTAAATTTACCCTTACCAATTTAAAGATTTATAAAATCTGATTTGAATTTTATGTTTATTAAAATTGTTAATTGATTTATTGGATATGATGTTTTTTTCTAAGATCATTTTATAAGTTTCTTTATATGTTTATTTAAAGTTATTTTTTTGATGTTTTTATAGTTGAGGTAAATGATGACCAAATCGTATAAAGTTGTGGGAATTGGTAATGCTATAATTGATATTTTAACTTATGTTGATGATGAATTTCTAAAAAAAAATAATATTAAAAAAGGTGTAATGAATCTTATAAGCTCTGATAGATCAAAGGAGCTTTTAAAAAAGATTAAAGTATCAAAAAAAGTAGCAGGAGGTTCAGCAGCTAATACTATAGTTGGTTTGTCACAATTGGGGTTGGATACATCTTATATAGGAAAAGTAAATAATGATCATCTTGGTAAATTTTTTACTGATGAATTGAATAATAATCATGTAACGTTCAACAATTTCAGTAACACCATCTTTAATAATTTGGCAACTGGTCATTGTATTGTTTTAGTTACTCCAGACGGAGAGAGAACAATGAATACATATCTGGGCATTACTGAGTTTTTAACAAAAGATGATGTCGATATAGACATATTAAATAACAGTGAATGGATTTATTTAGAAGGATATCGCTATGATGGTGTTGATAGCCAACTTGCTTTTGAATTAGCAATAAATGAAACCAAAATAAATGGGGGAAAAATTGCACTTTCATTATCTGATCCATTTTGTGTTGAGCGTCACAGAAAAAAATTTTTGGATATAATTGAGAATGGTATTGATTTAATATTCTGTAATGAAAAAGAATTAATGTCATTAACAGAAGAATTAAATTTAAATTCTGCCTTGAAAAAATGTACAGAATATTCCTGCGAGGTTGTTTGTACGGTGGCTGAAAAAGGAGTTATGATAAAAAAAGAAGATTCCTGGATTAATGTTCCAACAGATGATGTAAAAATTGTAGATACAACTGGAGCAGGAGATTTATTTGCAACTGGATATTTATATGGAATTATTAATGGCCATGATTCAAAAAGGTCAGCATTTTTTGCAAACCAATGTGCTGGTCAAGTTATTCAAATATTGGGTTGTCGACTAGATAGTCAGAATCTTTCTAATTTAATTTAATTAAAATCTAAAGGAACATGATATGGAATTTAAATATGATAAAGAGAACATTTTTGCAAAAATTTTAAGAAAAGAAATTCCTAATGACACTGTTATAGAAACGGATCTTACTTTAGCTTTTAAAGACATAAATCCAGTGGCGCCTGTGCATGTTTTAGTGATACCCAAAGGTCCATATGTAAATTATGATCACTTTGTTTCAAATGCTAGAAATGAAGAAATCTTAGATTTTAATAATACAGTTAAGGAAGTCATAAAAAAATTTGATTTAGATCCTGAAAGAAATGGTAATGGATATAGACTAATAGCTAACACTGGTTTAAATGGAGTTCAGGAAGTACCTCATCTTCATTTTCATATACTTGGTGGGAGGAATATGGGATTTATGGTTTCAAGACCATAGTAAAAATCATTAAGGATATATTTATGACCGAAAGTGATACCAAATTTATAAAAGTCTCATCTTTAAGAGTTTCTTGTGATGGAGAAACAAATAGTTCATCTGAAGGTCATCCTTTAGTATGGTTGCAAATTAATGAGGAGAAAGGTTTTGTATCTTGTCCATATTGTGAAACAAAATTCATTCTTGATGATAAATAAAAATTCAATTTAGGTCATGTCTTCTGAAAAACACAATTTAGAAAACAATATTTATTTAATTGATGGATCTGGATTTATTTTTAGGGCCTATTATGCATTACCAGCTTTAACTAGATCTGATGGGTTACCAGTTGGAGCAATTTCTGGTTTTTGTAATATGCTTTATAAAATTTTAAATAATACAAAAAATAATGAAATAAATAAACCTACACATATTGCTGTTGTTTTTGATCACAAGGGACTAACATTTAGATCTGAAATTTATTCTAATTATAAAATGAATAGATCCGAACCACCTGAGGATCTTATTCCCCAGTTTGAATTAATAAGGCAAGCAACTAAAGCATATGGCTTGCCATGTTTAGAAATGGAAGGCTACGAAGCTGATGATATTATTGCGACATATGTAGAATTAGCCAAAAATAATGGTTGGGAAGCCACAATTATTTCTTCCGACAAAGATCTTATGCAACTTGTCTCTAATCAAACAATCATGTGGGATACCATGAAGAATAAAAAAATTGATATAGAACAAGTTAGAGAAAAATTTGGAGTTGATCCATCTTTAGTTATTGACGTACAGTCACTAGCTGGAGATTCTGTTGATAATATACCCGGTGCTAGTGGTATTGGGATTAAAACAGCTGCATTACTGATTAATGAGTTTGGTTCCCTAAAAAATCTTTTAGAAAATGCTGACAAAGTTAAACAACCAAAAAGAAGAGAAGTTTTAATCAATGAGTTAGATAGGATATTAATTTCTAAAAAATTAGTCACTTTAAAAACAGATGTTCCAGTAGAAAAAAAAATTGAAGAATTAGCAATTTCTTCATTAGATCCTCAGTCTTTTTTATCATTCACAGAAAAAATGGAATTTCGAACGCTTTCTGAAAGGATTAGAAAAGATAATCAAATAACTAATTTAAATCATGAATACAAAAATGAAAAAGAGATTCCAATAAAAAAAAATAGAGAACTTAATTCTAACGAAGATGTTATTAAATTCGATAATTATGATGATATAGAAGACAATTTAAAAAATGATTATGGGAATTATGAAACAATAGATAGTGAAGAAAAATTAGATCACTGGATAACGATTATAAAAAAAATTCATCACTGTTCACTGGACTTAGAAACTTCCTCATTAGACGAAATGGATGCTTCTATTGTGGGTATATCCTTAGGTATTGGATCAGGTATGGCTTGTTATATACCAGTCGGTCATAAAATAAATATTACTAATGAATTAAGAGATAAACAAAATTTTAGCAACCAACTTTCATTAAGTTATGTATTAGAAAAATTGAGACCTATCCTCGAAGATTCGTCCATTTTAAAAGTTGGTCAAAATATAAAATTTGATTATAAAGTGTTAAAATATCATTTTATAAATTTATGTTCCTATGAAGACACTATGTTAATGTCCTACTCATTGAATGCGGGTTTGCATCGTCATAACTTAGATAATCTCTCTCAAATTTTCCTGGATCATAGTCCCATAAAAATTTCCTCATTGATAGGAGAAGGAAAAAATAAAAAAAACTTTTCAGAAGTACCAATTAATTTAGCAACAAAATATTCAGCAGAAGATGCGGACATAACATTTAGATTATGGAAAATTTTTAGGCCAATGTTGTCTGAAAAAAAAGTATCCTCTATTTATAATTTTATAGAAATCAAACTTATTTCTGTTCTTGCTCAGATGGAAATGAATGGGATCTTGGTTGATTCTAATCTTCTTTCAAATTTATCAAATCAATTTTCTACACAGTTAGAATTTTTGGAAAAAAAAATTTATACCCTTTCCGGTGAGGAGTTTAATATTGGTTCACCTAAGCAATTAGGTGAAATATTGTTCGAGAAGTTAGATTTCAAAGGCGGAAAAAAGGGTAAATCTGGCACGTACTCAACTGACGTTGATATATTGGAGACACTGGCTTCTGAGGGGCATGATTTACCTCATTATATATTAGAATGGCGGCAACTTTCTAAATTAAGGTCTACATATACAGATTCTTTACAAAATCATATTAAATTAAAAACTAAAAGGGTTCATTCTTCATTTCTATCTTCTGGAGCTACAACTGGTAGATTATCTTCATCTAATCCTAATCTACAGAATATACCAATAAGAACTGAAGATGGGAGAAAAATCAGATCAGCATTTATATCAAAAGATGGCTATAAGTTAGTTAGTTTTGACTATAGTCAAATAGAATTAAGGATTCTCGCGCATATCGCAAGAATTTATAATTTAATTGAGGCATTTAAAAATGGACAAGATATTCATGCTCAAACTGCTTCTGAAGTCTTTCAAGTTCCCTTAGAAAATTTAAATACTGAATTAAGAAGACAGGCAAAAGCTATAAATTTTGGTGTGATATACGGTATCTCCGCGTTTGGATTGGCAAATAATCTTCGTATTTCAAGAGAAAAAGCAAAGAAATTTATAGACACATATTTTGAACGTTATCCTGAAATAAAAAATTATATGGATAAAACAGTAAAAGAAGCAAAAGAAGTTGGCTTTGTAAAAACTTTATTTGGGAGAAAAATTCATACTCCAAACATAAATTCAAAGGGACCTTCTGCAGGTTTTGCAAAAAGGTCAGCTATTAATGCACCTATTCAAGGAACTGCTGCTGATATAATAAAATTAGCAATGATCAAAATTCCTAAATTGTTAATAAATAACAATTTAAAAGCAAAGTTAGTTTTGCAAGTTCATGATGAACTTTTATTTGAGGTTCCAAATAGTGAGGTAGAAATTTTAAAGAATAAAGTTATTAAAGAAATGGAGAATGCTTGTGATCCGTTCCTTTCTTTGGATGTTCCATTAAAAGTTGAATTTGGCATTGGTGAGAACTGGAATAGTGCACATTAATTGCAAATAAAAATATTAATAATTTTAAATTTTATTTCAATTTTTTAATTAGTAATCTCACCTTCTCTATTATTTTCTTATCATGGTGTGTTATAACTATTCTAGTTCCTTTGATTTCTCCTTTTTCAAATGGATAAGATCCAATTGAAACAGTCTGGAATTGAGATGCTATATTGGAAAGTTTTTCGGCTATTTCTCCCTCAGCTTTATTAATTTTAATTGTTTTTGATTTAATTGAGTTTTTATTTCCAAGTTTTTTGATAATGTTTTCTACCATAGATTTAAAAATATTTGGAACACCTGCTAATACAAAAACATTTTCAATTTGAAAACCAGGTGCCGCACTAATTGGATTTTTTATCAAATTTGATCCAGTAGGAATTCTTGCCATACGCAATCTTGCATTATTAAGTTCTATATTTTGTAATTTGTAATAATTTTCTAAAAGTTTTTTAGCTTCTAAATTTATGGGCAGATTAACACCAAAAGCACTTGCAATACATTCTGAAGTGATATCGTCGTGTGTTGGTCCTATTCCCCCACTTGTAAAAACAAATGTATATTTTTTTCTAATTTCATTGACACATTCTATGATTTTTTCTTTCACATCTGGAATTATTCTCACTTCATTTACAGTAACTCCAACTGTAAGTAATTTTTGAGCTAAATATCTTGAATTTAATTCTTGAGTACGTCCTGACAAAATTTCGTTACCAATTATAATAATGCCAGATGTTCTAAGCGGTGTATTTTTCATATATAAGAGTTATGATTATATTATATTTTTTTCAATGATATTATAAACCATTATTACAAGAACTTTAAAAAAATGCATTTATTTTCTACACTTTATGAGGCCAAATTATTAAAAAGATATAAGCGGTTTTTAGCTGATGTTATTTTTAAAAATGGTGAAAAAAAAACTGTATATTGTCCAAATCCAGGCTCAATGTTGGGTCTCACAGAAAAGAATACTAAAATTTGGCTGGAGAAATCTCAAAATAAAAAATCAAAATATAATTACATTTGGCGATTAGTTGAAAATGATAATGGAGAATTGATTTGTATTGATACGCAAATAGCAAATAAAGTAATTAAAGAAAGCCTTATAAAAAGAAATATTCCAGAATTAAATTATTATCAAAAAACTATTTCAGAACCCCAAATTGATAAAGGTAGTAGGCTAGATTTTTTATTGAAATCACATGATAATAAATCTTGTTTTATTGAAGTTAAATCTGTAACTCTTTCCCGATTACAAGATATTTCAGAATTTCCAGACTCAGTAACCTTAAGAGGTTCAAAACATTTATCTTTATTAGCTCGTTTAAAAATTAAAGGATTTAGGACAATTCAAATCTACTTAGTGCAAAGAAGTGGTACAAATTATTTTAAGATAGCGAAAGACATTGATAAAGCTTATTTCCAGTCATTTCAAAAAGCAAAAAACACTGGTGTAGAAATTTTAGTTTTGCAAAGTCTAATTTCTAAAAAAGGAATAGAATTAAGTAAAAAAAGACCAATTATATTGTAAATTTTTAAATTATTTGTCGTTATTCATTTATAGGACTTGATAGGTCATAAAATAATTTATATAGCAGGACATGATTTGAATTTAATTAAGGAAATTTTTTTGGATAGTAACCACTTAAATAAGGATGGTATTAGAATTCATACTTCTACTGAACTTGAAGAAATGAGGCTTTCCTGCAAAATTGCAGCAGAAACTTTGGATATGATTGGAGATTTTGTCAAACCAGGAATACCAACAGAAAAAATTAACAATCTTTGTCATGAGTTTATGCTGGATCATGGTGCTACTCCGGCAACTCTAGGTTATAGAGGTTTTCCTAAATCGTGCTGTATTTCTATTAATCATGTCGTATGTCATGGTATACCAGGCCCCAAAATTTTGAAGGAAAGTGATATATTAAATATTGATGTAACATGTATACTTAATGGGTGGTTTGGAGATAGTAGTAGGATGTATATTGCAGGAAGTATTACTAAAAAAGCTAGTCGTTTAATTGAGGTAACTCATGATGCACTTTTAAAAGGGATTGAAGTTGTTAAACCGGGTAATACATTTGGAGATATCGGAGCAGCTATACAAAAATATGTAGAGGGAAAAAAAATGTCTGTAGTTAGAGACTTCTGTGGTCACGGAGTAGGTAAAAGCTTTCATTCAGCCCCGAACGTTTTACATTTTGGTGAAAAAAATACTGGATCTAAACTTGAAACCGGGATGTTTTTTACAATTGAACCAATGGTTAATCTTGGAAAACCTGATACTAAGATATTATCAGATAATTGGACAGCTGTTACAAAAGATAAATCGTTGTCAGCTCAATTTGAGCATACTGTAGCAGTAACTAAAAATGGAGTAGAGGTTCTGACATTATCACCAAAAAATAAATTTTATCCATTAATTTGACAATTTATATAATAGACTAATTTCTACCATGACAGTTTTTAAATTTTTTTCCTGAACCACAAGGACAAGGAGAATTTCTGCCAACTTTGCCCCAATTTGCAGAAACTGTATTTTGTGGATTTTTTTCATTATACTCATTTTTTTTATTGTAACTAAATTCAGCATTTTCAACGTTGCTATTTTCATTTTGAATTTTGCTGGAATCCACTAACTGAAAGAAAGCCATAAATTTAGTTACATCTTCATTAATTGTTTGAAGTAAAACTTCAAATAATTCATATGCCTCTGATTTATACTCATTCAGAGGATCTCTTTGTGCATATCCTCTAAATCCAATTACAGATCTTAAATGCTCCAGTTTCAAAAGATGCTCTCTCCAAGACTTATCTATTGTTTGCAGCAATACTTGTTTTTCAATAGTTTGAATAATTTCTATTCCATATCGATTTTTCTTTTCTTCAAATAATTGAGTTGTTTCATTATTAATTCGATCTTGAAGTTCTTCACCAACAAAATTATCTTCTTCTACCCAATTATCTAATGGAAGATTTAGACCAAATTTATCATTTATTTTTTCTTTTAGTAAATCTATGTCCCATTGCGAAGGATCACTATCCTCTCTAATATTTTCCCATATTAAATTATCTATTACTTTTTCTCGCATCTCAATAATTGTTTCTGAAACATTATCAGATTCCATTATTTCTCTTCTCTGACTAAAAATGGATTTTCTTTGCAAGTTCATAACATCATCATACTTGAGAAGATTTTTTCTTATATCAAAGTTTCTTGCTTCAACCTTACCTTGAGCTCTTTCTAAAGCTTTATTAACCCATGGGTGTGCAATGCTTTCACCATCTTTCATACCTAATCTTTTGAGCATGGAATCTAGTTTATCAGATCCAAAAATTCTCATTAAATCATCTTCTAAACTCAAATAAAAAGATGTTTTCCCAGGATCACCTTGCCTTCCTGATCTTCCTCTTAGTTGATTATCAATTCTACGACTCTCATGTCTTTCAGTTGCAAGAACAAAAAGACCTCCTGCTTCTTTTACAATACCCTTTGACTTTTCCACCTCTTCTGAGATTTTTTGCTTTAATATGTTAATATCCTCTTTGCTTTTTTCTTTACGTTGTTTAAATATCATGTCGACATTACCACCGAGTTGAATGTCTGTTCCTCTTCCTGCCATATTTGTAGCTATAGTAACAGCTCCTGGTACACCAGCGTTCGCAATAATAAAAGCTTCTTGTTCGTGATATCTAGCATTCAAAACTTGATGTTTTATTTGTTCTTTTTTTAACATATTTGAAAGCAATTCAGATTTTTCTATTGATGTTGTACCTACTAGAACTGGTTGATTTTTTTTGTGAGCTTTTTTAATTTGACCCACTACAGCGGAATATTTTTCTTTTGAAGTTCTAAAAACTTGGTCGTCCTCATCAACTCTAATAACCTGTTTATTTGTTGGAATTTCAATTACACCTAGATTGTAGATCTCTGAAAATTCTTCTGCTTCAGTAAGTGCTGTTCCTGTCATCCCAGCTAATTTTTCATATAAACGAAAATAATTTTGAAAAGTTACAGATGCAAACGTTACATTTTCTGATTGAATGGACACATTTTCTTTTGCTTCAATTGCTTGATGTAGCCCATTAGAAAGTCTACGTCCACTCATCATTCTTCCAGTAAATTCGTCAATCAAAACAATTTCGTTATTCCTTACTATATAATCTTTATTCTTATTGAACATTTTGTGAGCTAGTAGTGCTTGATTTATATGATGGACTAAACTTGTACTTTCAGGATCATAAAGAGATTGTTGTTCGTCCATAAGTTTATTTTTTCTGAGTATTATTTCTAAATGTTCAATTCCTGGGTCAGTTAAGTTAACAGTTCTAGTTTTTTCTTCTAATTCAAAGTATTCTTCATTTAAATCTGGAATTAATTTATCAATGTTAGAATACAAATGAGATCTATCTTCAGTTGGACCAGAGATGATTAATGGTGTTCTTGCTTCATCAATCAATATGCTGTCAACTTCGTCAACAATAGCAAAATAGGGCTTTCTTTGAAAAACATCTTCCAAAGTTGATTTCATATTGTCTCTTAGATAATCAAATCCTAATTCATTATTAGTTGCATAAGTAACATCGGACAAATATGCTTCTTTTTTTAAATTATCATCCATATCAGGATAAATAGCTGCGACTTTTAAATTTAAAAAATTATAAATTTCACCCATCCATGAAGCATCTCTTTTAGCAAGATAATCATTTACGGTTACTATGTGTACACCTCGCTCTAGTAATGCATTTAAATACACTGGCATAACTGCGGTTAGGGTTTTACCTTCCCCAGTTTTCATTTCAGCAATATTTCCCTTGTGAAGAAAAATTCCACCGATAAGCTGAACATCAAAAGGCCTTTGACCAATTGTTCTTATGGATGATTCTCTTACAACTGCAAAAGCCTCAGGTAATAGTTGATCAAGTGTTTCTCCATTTTTTATACGATTTTTAAATTCAGCAGTTTTATTAGCAAGGCTTTGATCAGATAGTTTTTTTATTTGATCCTCATAATCATTTATTTTTGTCACAATTGATGAAACAGCTTTGATTGCTTTTTCATTTGAAGATCCAAAAATTTTTGCTGCTAATTTGCCAAAACCTAACATATTATTTTAAAAAGCCTTTTTTTTGTATTTTATTAATGCCGTTCAATGATAGAAGCATTGTGAATTTAACTAAATTCTTGTAGTAGATACTAATCTCAAGGTAAAGCAGTAAAAGTTCTAAAGTAACCCATAAATTTATAAAACCAAAAAATAAAAAGATTAGTAAAGTAAAAATGAACGAAACCAAAATTTCAGAGGGTACAAAGTTAAAAATTAAGGGAGCAAGATTCGCAGCCGTAAGTGCAAATATTAAATATGTTAATCGATTAGATTTAATACTAATTTACCTCGAAACAGGTAGTATCATTACGGGCGTTTTTACTTCTTCCAAAACTAAAGCCCCCTCCATTTTGTGGTCAAAAAAAGTAACTAAAAATGCCTTCAAAGACGAAAAAAACCCGTTAGCAATATTAGTAAATTCTGGAAATGCCAATGCATTTACTGGAAAAAATGGCATAAAAGCTATTAAAAAAATAGTTACCAAAATTTCTACTTATCTTAATATCAGTAAAAAGAGAGTTTTAATGGCATCAACTGGAGTAATAGGTGAATTTTTGCCATATAAAAAAATTATAGAAAAAATACCAGAATTAATAAGAAACCTATCTGAAAATCAAATTGTCAACTGCGCTAATGCAATTATGACTACTGACACCTACCCTAAGATAAGATATAAAAAGTTTAAATTAGAAAATAAGTTTGTTTCAGTTGTTGGTATAGCTAAAGGATCTGGAATGATCGCTCCAAATATGGCAACTATGCTGGGATTTATAATAACCGATGTTAAAATTTCATATGATATTTTAAAAAAATTAACAGCTAATTTGTGTGAAAAAACATTCAATTCTATAACTGTTGATAGTGATACATCAACTTCAGATATGGTATTAATTTCTGCTACATCAAAAGTAGAAATGATGCCAATTGAAAAGTTATCTGACTATAGAATACTGAAATTTGCAAAAATGTTAGAATTAATTATGAAAGAATTGGCATTAGATATTGTCAAAGATGGAGAGGGTGCAAAAAAATTAGTTGAGTATCAAATTTTTGGAGCAACAAATGATAAGAGTGCAAAAAACATTGCTTTTTCAATAGCCAATTCTCCTTTAGTAAAGACTGCAGTCGCGGGTGAAGACCCTAATTGGGGAAGAATTATAATGGCAATTGGAAAATCAGGTGAAAAAATTGATCAAGAAAAAATTAAGATTTATTTTGGTCAATATTTAATTACAAAAAATGGTAAAGTTTATTCAGAATATGATGAGGAAAAGACAAAAAATTATATGAAGAATACTGAATTACTTGTAAAGGTAGATTTGGGGATAGGAAAAGGCAGTTCAACTATCTGGGGTTGTGATTTAACAAAAGAATATATTGATATAAATGCAGACTATAGATCGTAAAATTCTTATTGTTGCAGCAGTAGCCTTAATTGATGTAGACGATAGAATTTTGATTTCTAAGAGACCAGATAATAAATATTTGGGAGGTTTATGGGAATTTCCAGGTGGAAAATTAGAAAATAATGAAAAAGCTGAAGATGCATTGATTAGGGAGCTTAAGGAAGAATTAAATATTAATACATGGAAAAGTTGTCTTGCACCGCTTACCTTTTCTACATTTGATTATAAAGACTTCTATCTAACTCTTTTACTATTTGTATGTAGAAAATGGGAGGGTATTATTACCCCACAAGAAGGACAAGAAATTAAATGGGTTTATCCCAACGATTTAAATAAATTTCCTATGCCTGAAGCAGATAGACCTTTAATTCCATTTTTGAGAGATTTGTTATAAAATTATGAAACTTTAAAAAAATATTTCTTAAATTAATTATTTTATGAATTTAATAATAAGGAGTTATTTTGCGTGAAAATGTATTAAATACAAACAAAATATTTCATCAATATTTTTCGTCTCAGAAAATCTTACCTATATTGACCATCGAAGATTTAGTTTCTTGCAATTATATACAGGACATTTTTCAAGAAAATGGAATAAATATATTTGAAATTACCCTGAGAACGAATGTTGCACTAGAGGCAATAAATATTCTGGCAAAGAATAAAAATTTTATTGTAGGAGCTGGTACTCTGACTAATGAAAAAAATGTTCAATCTGCGGTAGACGCAGGAGCAAAATTTGGTATATCGCCAGGTATTAGTGATAAGCTATTTCAACAATGTGAAAAAAATAATTTTCCTTTAATTCCGGGGGTATCAAGTCCTTCCGAAATAATGGTTTCTTATAATCGAGGATATGAAATATTAAAATTTTTTCCTGCAGAGGTTTTGGGTGGTATAAAAATGTTAAAAGCATTAAAAGGTCCTTTCCCTGACTGCCATTTTTTTCCAACCGGTGGAATTAACCAAGATAATGCAAATAAATATTTAAGTTTATCCAATGTATTTGGAGTTGCTGGGAGTTGGATGGTTCCAAAGTATCTTTTAGATCAAAAAGATTGGAAAAAAATAAATAAAATTATAAAAAAAGTAGTTTCAAAATAATGCAAAATATTTATTGGGATTTATTAAAAAAAAATAGAGAAAAAAGTAAAGATAGAAGAATCGAAACACTTTTTCAATCTGATAAGAATAGGTTCAAAGAATTTGTTATAGAAATTGAGGATTTATATTTTGATTATTCAAAAACCAATATCGATTCAGAAACATTAAAAAACCTTATCGCCTACGCCAGAAATTTAAAAATAATGGATAGTATTGATGCTATGTTTGAGGGTGAAAAAATAAATGTCACAGAAAAAAGATCTGCTCTACATACTGCACTTAGGAATTTTAAAGCAAATGATTTAACTAATTTATATAAAATTAACAAAAAGTTGTTAGTTAGGTTTAAAAACTTATCCAAATTTTGTAATCAAGTTAGAAATGGACAAAAAAAATCAGGCTCAGGATCGAAATTTACAGATGTAGTTAACATCGGTATAGGAGGTTCTGAACTTGGTCCAAAATTAGTTACAGCTGCTTTGTCTGAATATCATAATGGTCCAAAAATTCATTTTGTCTCTAATATTGATTCCTCGGACATATTAAATACTATCAAAAACTTAGATCCTAATAAAACGCTTTTCATAATATCATCCAAATCTTTTACTACGACTGAAACTATTAACAATGCTAAAACAGCTTTAAAATGGGTTTGTGAGATTCTTGGATCAAATGCATTAAAAAACTTTGTTGCGGTTTGTTCTGCAAAAGAAAAAGCATTAGATTTTGGTATTTTAAAAGAAAATATTTTTGAATTTGATGAATGGGTGGGTGGAAGATTTTCAGTTTGGGGCCCTATTGGTTTGCCTGTAATGTTATCAATAGGAATTGATCAGTTCAAAAATTTCTTGGAGGGTGCTTCTCAAATTGATAATCATTTTAAAAATGAAGAGATATTTAATAATTTACCAATAATTCTAGCATTAATTGGTTTTTGGCATTCTTCAATATGTCAGTATTCTTCAAGAGCAATTCTACCTTATGATAGTAAACTTGAATATTTACCAACATATTTGCAACAACTAGATATGGAAAGTAACGGTAAATCAGTAAATCTTAATGGAGAAAGAATAAATTATCCAACAACTCCTGTAATATGGGGTCATATTGGAACAAATAGCCAGCATGCATTTTTTCAATTTTTACATCAAAGTAATCAAGTAATTCCATGTGAATTTCTATTAGGAGCCAATTGTTTAGACAATAAATACTATGAGAGTCATCATCTGCAATTAATAGTAAATTGTTTAGCACAGTCCGAAGCCCTTATGTTTGGTATAAAAAATGAAACTCAATTTGAAGAAAAAACTAATCAGCATCGTAATTGTGATGGAAATAAACCCTCTACAATTTTAATATACAAAAAAATAACTCCAAAAATTTTAGGTAAACTATTAGCAATTTTTGAGCACCGTACCTTTGCAGAAGGTTTACTTTGGAATGTAAATTCTTTTGATCAGTGGGGGGTAGAAATAGGTAAAAATATTGCAAGGAAATTGACTGAAAGTATCTCCCAAAAAGATAGAAATAATAATTTTAGTAAGTCTACATTAAATTTGTTAAATAAGATCAAAAAATATAAGAATTTTTGAGTTAATGTTTAAATCAAAAAAATCACCATTTATTTTAAAATTATATTTTTTTGTTACTAAATATTTTGGACCATTTCTTTCTTTAGTTCTTCAATATAGATTAATTAAAGGGAAAGAAGACAAAAAAAGAATTTTAGAAAGAAAAGGTATTTCTAAATTAAAGAGGCCTCTTGGATCTTTAGTATGGTTTAATGCTGCTAGTGTAGGAGAAGCATTAAGTATATTGAATTTAATTGAAGATTTGGCAAAAAAAAACAAAAAATTGAAATTTTTAATTACAACAACAACAATTACTTCTTCTAAAATACTCAAAGAAAGTATGCCTACAAACTGTATACATCAATTTTCTCCAATAGATACATTATCAGCAACAACAAATTTTCTTAACCACTGGAAACCCAATCTTGCAATTTTTGTAGAAAGTGAATTTTGGCCAAGACTTATTTTTGAAATAAAGAAACAACAGATCCCTCTTGGCCTTATTAATGCCAGGATGGAAAAAAAAACTTTTGAAAATTGGTTAAAAATAAAAACTACATCAATGCAAATTTTAAATAAATTTGATTTTGTATATTCTAATGATCATTTAACAGCTAAAAGATTATTATCTCTGGGAATTGAAAATAAAATTTTATTTGGTATATCATCTTTGAAAGAACAAGCGGCACCACTTATTTATAGCAAAAATGAATATTATAGATTCAAAAAATTATTAAAAGATAAGATAGTATGGGTTGCAGCTTCTACTCATGAGGGAGAGGAAGAATTAGTCGTTGAAGCTCAACAAATTCTACATGAAATTGATAAAAACTACTTACTAATTTTAGTCCCAAGACATCCTAATAGATCAGAACTTATATTAAAAAATACAGCATTTTATTCAACTTTTACCAAAACTCGTAGCAAAAATCAAAAAATAGCAAAAGATACTTCAATTTATTTAGCTGATACTTTAGGAGAATTAGGTTTATGGTTTATGTTAAGCAAAATTGTTTTTTTAGGTGGTTCATTAGTAAATATTGGAGGCCATAATCCCTATGAACCTTGCAGGTTTGGTTGTGCCATAATTACTGGTTCCTATGTACATAATTTTAAAAAAGCTTTTGACCAATTGAGTGAAAAAAATGCTGTAGAATATGTAAAAAGTGTTCAAGAGTTAGTAAAAACTATTAAAATTTTAAGTAATCATTCAAAAGCTAATAATATGGGTCAGAGGGGTTTAAAATATGTAAATTCTCTAAATGACGAAACTTTTAGGATATCTTCAACAATAAATACTTTTCTATAATTTTTCTTCGATTGCTTTTATTTTTTATAATAGATAAAAAGACTTAAAATGAGGTAATAAATTGAAAAAAAACTCTAATATTTTGATTACTGGTGGAACTGGTTCTTTTGGTTCTAGATTTATTCCAATGACATTAGAAAAATATAATCCAGAAAGACTTGTAGTTTTCTCGCGCGATGAAATTAAGCAATGGGATATGCAAAAAGTGTATCAAAATGATTCCAGAGTTAGGTTTTTTATTGGTGATGTAAGAGATAAAGACAGATTATTGCGTGCTTTAGACGGTATTGATTATGTTGTACATGCTGCTGCAACTAAAATTGTACCAACTGCTGAATATAATCCATTTGAATGTGTAAAAACTAATGTTCTTGGAGCTATGAATTTAATAGATGCTTGTCTAGATAAAGGTATAAAAAAATGTGTAGCTTTATCAACTGACAAAGCATCAAATCCAATTAATTTATATGGAGCAACTAAATTAGCATCTGACAAATTATTTGTTGCTGGGAACTCATATTCAGGTTCTGCAAAATGTAAATTTTCAGTTGTAAGATATGGAAATGTGATGGGTTCTCGAGGATCAGTAATCCCCTTTTTTTTAGAAAAAGAAAGTGAGGGGTTTTTTCCAATTACTGACTTAAGAATGACTAGATTCATGATTTCATTGGAAGAAGGGGTTAAATTAGTGTGGAAAGCACTGGAGGATATGTTGGGGGGAGAAATATATGTAAAAAAAATTCCTTCGATGAAAATTATTGACATTGCAAATGCAATTAATCCTAATATTGAGAAAAAGTTGGTAGGAATTCGTCCTGGTGAGAAACTTCATGAACAAATGATAGGTTTTGAAGATTCTCCATACACTTATGAGTACAAGTCTTATTATAAAATTTTTCCCTCAATACATAATTGGTCAAGTGATCCATCAAGAATAAGGGATGGAAAGAAAGTTTCAGAAAATTTTATCTACAGTTCAGATACTAACAAGTATTGGCTTACTATATCAGAATTTAAAAAATGGTTAACAATAAATCATTCTTTAATTGGTAAATACTGATGATACCCTATAGCAGACAAAGCATTAATGATGATGACATCAATGAAGTAATCAAAGTCCTTAAATCAGATTTCATAACCCAAGGACCCATAGTCCAAAAATTTGCGAAAACCATTTGTACTTATACTTCATCAAATTATTCGGTTTTAACAAATTCAGCTACTTCTGCATTACATATAGCTTGTTTGTCTCTTGGTTTAGGGAAAGGAGATATTCTCTGGACTTCGCCCAACTCATATGTTGCTTCAGCAAATGTTGGTCTTCTTTGTAATGCAGAGATAGACTTTGTTGATATTGATCCTTTTAATTACAACATCTGCATAAACGCTTTATCGGATAAATTAAAATATGCAGAAAAGTACGGGAAATTACCAAAAATTGTTATGCCTGTTCACTTTGCAGGTCAGTCCTGTGATATGAAAGCTATTAAAAAACTTTCAAAAAAATATGGGTTTAAAATAATAGAAGATGCCTCTCATGCAATTGGAGGTAGTTATAATGGTGAAAAAATTGGTTCATGTAGATTTTCTGATATTACCGTATTTTCATTTCACCCAGTAAAAATAATAACTACTGCAGAGGGAGGTTGTGCAACTACCAATAATACTGAAATTTTTGAAAATCTAAAGTTATTCAGTTCACATGGAGTGACGCGTGATCCTAAGAAGATGATTATTAAAACAGATGAACCCTGGATTTATGACCAAATTTCTATTGGTTTGAATTACCGGATGAGTGATTTAAATGCAGCTTTAGGGTTAAGTCAAATACTTAAAATAGATAAATTTATAACTAAAAGACATGAGATAGCAAGAAATTATTCTAAGCAACTGAAGGCTATAGATCTACTACTTCCAAAGCAGGAAGATTATAGTCTATCGGCATTTCATTTATTTCCTATACAAGTAAATAATAGAAAAAAAGTATTTAATCTTCTTCATCAAAACAATATAAAAGTTAATGTACATTACCGACCTATTTATACTCAACCATTTTGGCAAAAAAAGGGTTTTAAATATGGAATGTGTCCAAATGCGGAATATTATTATTCAAGAGCAATTAGCCTACCAATGTTTTATGATTTAAACGATGAAATGCAAAATAAAGTTATAGAGGTTTTAAAAAAATCATGTCTTTGAGAAAGTCACTTCCTGTTTTTTCAAGATTAATTCTGAAATAGATTTAGCTGTTTTATTGATATTTTCTTCAACATCATAATTTTTTACTAAGTTTGTGTATGCTCTATCAATAACCCCGTCGTGTGAGATAGCCATCAATTTTTGAAATTTGAAAAGTAATGCTTTTTCAGTTGATGACTTTTTAATTATTTCTTCGTACGTCAAACAATCATTATATTTTATTACTCCAGGAAAATCTTTGTACCATGCATGGCCAAAAACTAAAATATTTTTACCTCTGCATAATGCCTCCCATCCAACTGTACCTGTTACAGTTGCAATAAAAATAGCTTTTTCTGTTAACAAATTAGTATCAGCATATGAAGGAATAAAAAAAATAGATTTAATTCTTGAGATTCTATGAAAAAATAAGGGTCCTCTTGCATAAGATCCTTGCTTTGGATTTTCTTTTACGTATATCTTTACACCTTCTGGTAATATATTTGACAATCTTTCTAGTGCTAATAATTGGTCTCTAAATTCTCCCCCAATTGCAGATGTGGTCATTTCAGGTTGCATTGGAAGTGGGAAATAGACGAATTTTTCTTCGAAATTAATTTTATTTTTTTCGAATTCAGCAAGATGTTCAAAATAACTTAATTCATTTTCATGAAAAAAATTAGCAAAAGGGTCCCGCCATTTTGGAAAACTTTTATAAATTTTTTGGATTCTAAGTAAAATCTTAAATACATAAATTGGTCTAACAATTGATGAAGGCATTTTAAAAATTACAAACATTAGAAGTTGTAATATAGTCATAAAATTTATATGACCAGGATTTTCGTTTTTTTGTTTAATTTTTTTCATATAAAATAAATTTAATTTAGGAAGTCTGACTAATTTATCTATTTTAGTTTTATTTTTTTTATTAAAATTTCCATAATCTTCTATCTTATTAAGGGAAAAAAATTTATCTGAAAAAAGAGACTGAGTTACTATAGTTACTGGAATTTCAAGTGATACTGCTATTTGATAGATGATTGTATCGTAGGCGAGGTGAGGTATATTGAAAAATAATACATGATTAATTTTTTTAGTTAATATTTCGTGAGATATAGCGTCTGCTAGGATATGGTAATAATCTAAATAATCTTGTAGATTTTTTAAATTATGTGATTTGTATCTATAAGCATCTGAATGGCGAAACAGTTGATCAATAAAAGTTTCCAGATCTTTAGAAAAATGATCTGATGCTAAAATTTTATGATATGTACCGGCATGTATTTTATTTGTTTTGAATAAATGTCCACTTTTTCCAGGCTTATTATTCATTCTAACTAGGGAAGATGCTTTAAAATCGCTAGTAACGTCTCCAAAGTGAATTTTTAGAACAATTTTAGTTTTGTTTTGCCTAATAATTTCTTTTAAAATGGAGTTAGTATTTTTTGCAGTTGAAACTGCTAAAAGATTTATTTTTTTTAAGTTATTATTTTTTCCCAACTTAGAGGTTCTCCCCTTGCTAGATCCATACTTGCTTTCTTACCTAAGATTTGGTCAAAAAACTTTGGTTCAATGCCAAAACCTGGCCTAATTGATTTTATGTTTTCTTTACTAAAAAACTCACCTTTTTTCATATCTTTAATAATAAAAATGGATCTTCTAAAAATTGCATTCGATTTTTTTATACCTGGTATATTTTTAGGTTTACTTTTTACAGCTTGAAAAATGTTTTTACAGTCATCTACAAGTATTTTAAATTCGTCTGGTTCTGACGAAAAACTAGCGTCTGGTCCTCCATCTAATCTACTAAGGGTTATATGTTTTTCAATTATCGTGGCACCTAATGTTATAGCGGCAACAGCTACGGTTGAACCAATAGTATGGTCCGATAGGCCAATCGGAACATCAAAACGATATTTAAGTTGCTGAATAGCCCTAAGTTGCATCTCTTTTGGAAGAGATGGATAATCTGAAACACAATGTAATAAAGCATAACCATCTGCTCCAAAGTTATTAGCAGTTATACACGCGTCACTTATTTCTTCATAATCTGCAACTCCCGTTGACATAATCAAAGGTTTCTTTTTTGAAGCAGCTTTTTTTATTAAAGGTATATCAACTAACTCAAAAGACGCAATTTTATAAGCTGGAGCAGATAATTTCCCCAAAAAATCTACTGCAGTATTATCGAAAGGTGATGAAAAACAATGTATTTTTTTTTGTTTAGCATATTTAAAAATAGTAGGATGCCAATCCCATGGAGTACTAGCTTCTTTGTAAAGATCATACAGTTTTTTTCCGTCCCATGGTCCACCCTTTATCAAAAATTCAGGTCTATTTGAATCTATGGTCAAAGTATCAGCTGTGTAGGTTTGCAATTTGATCGCATCAGCTCCAGAATTTACTGCTGCATCAATAAGCTTTATTGCTCTATTAATATCTCCATTATGATTTCCAGATAATTCTGCTATTATATATGGCTTAGTATTAAACCCAATTGTTCTATCATTAATTGTAATTTCTTTTTTCATTTTACTAAATATTTGAATAATATCTTTTTTTAAAAAAATCTTTAGTTAAGCTATATTTTTGAAAATGATCATTGGATGAATTTAGAGAAAAGCCAAGATCTTTATGTAATTTTTGTGATTTGCAATTCTCAATGGTAACTTTTGCTTCAATTTTTGATACTCCGATTTCAAAGAATAATTTTTTTATAAAGAAAACTAACATTCTAATTCCAGATCCTGGTGAAAATTTAGGCTCACCAATATAGAAACCCCAATAGACAACTTTTTTATTTACATAAATAGAACTACAGTGACCAATTTCTTTTCCTCCTTCAGAATATATAAGCCAAATTCCTCTTTTAAAATTTTGTGTTTTCTCCATCCATCTTTCATGACTTTTTGTATTAATTTTTTGTTTATTTAAACTATTTGCTCGGATAAATTTTTTGTTTCTCCATGACAAGAGTTTAGAGGAATCTTTTATTTCAACTTTTTTTAAATTTGCTTCCAAAAAATTTATAACTTTATCAGTACCTTTTCCATCACAAACTTTATATGAATTTTCTGATAATTGTTGCAGTTTTTTTGGTGAGTAAACAAAATCTGAAATTGTTTTCAGTAATTTTTTTTTATTTTTTAAAATACTAACACTTAATTGTTTTGATATATTGAGATTAGCTACCTGCTTTGTAACTTTTTGTTGGTTTTTTGCTATAGTGATTGTCAAAGATGGTATTCCCATATAGCATCTTTCCCACATACTCATGCCAGATGCTCCAATACAAACATCAGCTTTTAACATAAGTTCAGCCATATTTTTTGTGTCTAAATGAAGTGAAAAGTTTTTATATTTTTGACAAAGTTTTTTAAGGTTTGAAAGTGTCTGACATTC
>CACGLH010000001.1 GCA_902573735.1 uncultured Alphaproteobacteria bacterium | reverse complement strand
AATCCCTTAGTTTGAATAGAATATTTATGAACCATTTGAAAAAAGAAAATCTTTCATCTCAACTTTTCTTTAGGAAAAATTATAATCCAAAAAATAATTTTCTAGAAAATTACCTAACTAAGGTTTGTAACAAGAAAATTTTCTCAAAAAAATCAGGTGTAAATTTTATTCCATTTACAATATTGGCTTCGGTATTATCAGCCTGTAACAATAACGAAAGTTCAAAAAATATTACACCTATTAGTATAACTGCCGTGAAATCTCCTCTACAGAATGCAATGGCTTTTGTAGACAGAAATAACGATGGTGTTTTTACTATTGGTGAAGAAATGGCTATAACTGATGTAAATGGATCAGCAACTATTAATCTTAATAATACAATTAATGATAACTTAAAAGTTGTAATAAATTCTATAAGAGTTGGAGATATAATAGGTAACACTACTTTCTCTTCTGGAACTATAGATACTGTAACTGGAAATGCCATTGAAAATTTAATTCTTAAGGCTCCAGCTACATATACTGTTGTAACTCCTATAACTACAGTAGTTGCAGAAACCCAATTAAGCGAAGATAAAGTAAAAGAAATACTCGGGTTACCTAGTGATATGGATGTTGCAAACTTTAATCCATATAAGGAAAATAAAACTGCCGAAGAAGAAATAACAGCACTCACAGCTGAAAAAGTAGCCTTACAACTACATACAACAATATCTACTATTCAAGCATCAGGAGTAAGTGGAGGATTGGATAATGATGAAGCTTTTTCTGCAGCTCTTGAAACAGTTGTTGAGGTTGTTGAAAATAAATCAAATATAAATCAGAAAGTTGATTTTGCTAATAATGCGATTATCGATCAGATTGTCTCATCTTCTTCATCAAAATTGAAACAGAAATTAAATGAAAAGGATGATGATACTCTAACCTCTTCATTAAATTTAAATGCCTTAGAAGTTGTTCTCACAGAAGCAAAAAATCAAATCACAAATATAAATACTTCAACTGATGCAATTGAATCTTTTGATAGAAATGAATTAGGAAATATCGCAAATTTAGCCGAAAAATCAAAAAAAGAAGTAACAGAAGCGGTTATAGTTGAAAAAGCAATACCTGGATCAGGAAAAGCTAAGTTAACTATGATGACATCTAATGAAAATATTCCAGAACAAGCAACTACTACCCAGGTTGAAAAAGTTATCTCTACTACAAATTCTTCAACATCAGATACACCATCATCAGATTCTTCATCCAAATTAAAAATCCTAGTACTTCATGGAGGAGGAGAAACATCAGCAAGTTTTAAAGTTCAAGCCGGAGTTATAGATTTGATGAACAATTTGTCAGAGTATGAATTTATTTTTGCTAATGCTCCTTTAAATAATGTATGGATGCAGGATCCTCCTAGCGGTAAGGGGAAGGCAACAACTGATCCTAATTGGGCAGATAATTCTATTACTTATCTTGATAACTTAGTATCTGAAAATGGACCTTTTTTTGGAATATTGGGATATTCACAAGGAGCTGCTTTTATTCCCGTTTATTTATCAAAAACGTCAAATACTTTTAAAATAGCAATGATGTATAACGGTTATCTACCAACCACTCATGAAGGTTTAATTAATCAAATAAATTCTAAAGCACCTTTTAAAATTCCGGCACTGGTGTTTTCAGGTGAATATGATTATTTTTTTAAAAATTTAGCACAAGGACTTGCTGATAAATTTGATAACTCGCTTTTTATAAAAAGCTCATTGGCAGGTCATCATTTGCCTGTTGAAAATGACCCTACTTTTGCACAAATTCTGTATTTTATATCAACTAATTCCTCATCGTCATCTACTTTGAATACTAAATTTTTTACTTATAATGGTGGTAATGGAAATGATACATTATTTGGTGGAACTGATGCTGAAATTCTAACTGGTGGCACAGGTTCTGATAGCTTTTGGTTTTCAAAAAATTCTGGCAACGATATTATTAAAGATTACTCTAAAGCCGAAGGCGATAAAATAGTTTTCTTTAGAGAGAGCGGTGATACTGAAAATTTTTCAATTTCAGATTCTAATAAAATTAAATGGGGTTCATTATCAATTGAACTTGAAGGAGTTTCGCTTTCGTCTGAAAATGATGTTTTTGTTGAATTTATTGAAATAGCTTAAAATTGAAAACAATCTATTTTCTTAACAAAAAAAAATGATTTAAAGATGATTGATCCAAATTATATCATTGCTTTAATATCTTTTTATTTGGTCATGTATATTACTCCAGGCCCAAATAATGCCATGATACTTGCATCTGGTATCAAATTTGGTTTTAAAAGAACTATTCCAGTAATACTTGGAATAACTGTAGGCCATAATTTTCAACTTCTTTTGGTGTGTTCAGGTTTTGGAAAAGTTTTCAAAATTTTTCCAGAAATACAAATTTTTTTAAAGGTTTTGTGTGCAGCCTATTTAGTTTATCTAAGTTATCAAATACTTGGATCATTTAATAAAATAAAAAATAAAAATGTAAAACCCATAAAGTTTTACCAAGCAGCACTTTTCCAAATTTTAAATCCAAAAGCATGGTCTATTTCAAGTATGGCAGCCTCTGGTTTCATTATTGGTGAAAAAAGTTTGATTTTTTCTATTAGTAATATAGTTTTTGTAGCATTTTTGGTATGTCCTATTGCAATAACACCATGGGCTGCTTTTGGATCAATAATTAAAACATTTATAAAAAATAGTTTGATTAAATCAGTTATAGAATATCTACTTGCACTTTTATTATGTCTAACAGCTGTGTATTTCATAGTTCAATAATCATTAAAAATTTAAAACATATGTTTTTTATTAAATAATGCATTTGATAAAAATTTATATATCATCTCATAAATTGAGATGATTATTTCCAGAATAACAAAGAATAAAAATAGAGATTATTTTTAGCTAAGAGCCGTCTTCTCTTATTTCGTCATAAACTGAAATTACTAAATCTTTATTTACTTGATGCCAGGGATAATTATTAATTCTTGTTACAAAATTATTTTTGTTTAAGAATAAATTATTACTATTTAATATCAATTCTTCCATTTGCCATTTAGCATCTTCCTTCTTACCAAGTTTCCAGGCTGAAACTATATAATTCAACATTGCACTTGAGGATCTTGGGTTTCGAATTAAAGCTTCTTCACTAATATTAAATGCTTTTTCAAATTCAGCCAAAGCTAAATGAGCTCTGGCTTCTCCTTGTAAAACAAATATAGGAAATAATGGATCAATTTTTCTAACCTTTTGATAAGTTGTTAATCCATCTTTAAAAAAACCATCATTTATTTGGTTAGTTGCTTTCATTTGTAAAGCTAACAAATTTTCGGGTTCAAGCTTTAATGCTTTTTCATTTTGATCTTTGGATTTATCGATCATTTTAGCTTGTGCATAAATAAAAGCCAAAGAAAAGAAACTGTGTGCTTCATCCGGATTTAATTCAATTGCTTTTTTTGCATAATTAATAGCCTCATTTTTTAAAATATCCCTTTCCGCGTTTGTTAAGGTTTGCCGATTTGTATTTGCATAATCAAATGCTAAACTTATAGCCATAGAACCATAAGCTCTTCCAAAATTAGGGTCTAAACTTATTGCTTTTTTATAAAATTTACGTGCTTCAGACCTATCTTGACTTGCGAGTCCCTGTTTATAAATATCATAGGCCTCAAGGTCTGGTGCTTTTGTATTTATGATTTTTTCTTCTTCTTTGTCTGTTAATTTAACAGAAAGTTGTTCAACTATATTTATCACCAAAGAATCTTGAAGATTAAAAATTTCTTCTTTAGGCTCTTCAAATCTTTCAGCCCATATATTGCTTCCAGTTTCGCTATTTACTAATTCAATATTAAGCCGTAATAAATCACCTCTAAGTCGAGCATTCCCCTTCAAAAGAAAGTCTGCATTAAGAGTTTTTGCTACTTCTTTATCAGAATATTCTTTATTTTTATAATTAAAAACAGAATTTCTTGAAATAACAGAAAAAGCATTAATTTTGGATAAATCTATAATCAAATCTTCTGTTAAACCATCAACAAAATAATCCTGAGAACTATCACCACCTGAATTTACAAATGGCATTACAGCAATTATTTTTTCATTCATAATTTCTCCATTTCTATTGTTTGAAATGAAAAAATATCCAGATAAACAAATTAGAAAAAAACAGATTATTGAAAAAACTGGTATTAATTTGATTTTTTTTGTTTTTTTTCTTTTAAATTTACTAATGCTTTCTCCAGTATTTATATCAAAAGCATGAACAATAGTATTTTTCATTTTTTGTTCACCTAAGTCATCAAAAGAAAAATTTGTCTTTGTTTTGACTAATTCATAAATGTTTTTTGATAAACAAATACCATTTGGCTTTGAGAGTGCCTCCAGCCTCGCGGCAATATTAACTCCTTCACCATATAAATTTCCATCTTCCTTAACTACATCTCCCATATTAATTCCAATGCGAAATTCCATTTTTTGGAAATTTTCTACTGATTTATTTCTTTCTCTTATCAGCTTTTGAAACTCTGATGCACAAACTACAGCAGAAACAGCACTTGAAAATTCAGCTAAAACTGAGTCACCAGCAGTATTAAATACATGCCCGCCATGTTGTAAAAATAAATCATCTAAGATTTTTTTACACGCCTTTAAATTTTTAAGAGTTTGAACCTCATTAGCTTCCATCGAGGTACTGTATCCAACAACATCAGTTGCAAAAATTACAGCAATCTTTCTATTTATATTTTCAGAAGCCATTCAATACTTTCAAAACCTATATTACTTCACCTTTATGAAAATTAAATTTAAAAACATATTTTATAAGGTTAGGAATATATTATATATTGTATCAACTATTACGTTAAGTAAAGTTTGCTAATGAATTCTAAAAGTTGATCACACGCAATTTTAAAGTCAATAAATAATCAAAATTGTTTTTTTACATTTTTCAAAGTATATCAGTGACGTCAACATACTTAATTTATTTAAAAATTTATTTAATAAAATTAAAAAAATATTTTATAAATAATGAATTGGATCTGATAGATTTAATATGATTTATGATTAATAATAAGAAAGGATTATAAAATGCCTAAAGGATATTTGGTTGCCAATATAAGAGTGCAAGATAAAGAAAAATTTGCTTCCTTTTCGGGAATGGCTGGTCCAGTTATAAAAGCTCATGGAGGCAAAGTATTGGCAAAAGGTCCTAATGCTGAAAGGCATGAAGGAGAATTAACTGGTAATGTCATGATGATTGAATTCGAAAACATTGAAACTACTAGAAAATTTTATTTTAGTGAAGAATACCAAGCTGCAAAAGCAATTAGAGATGAGTGCTCTGAAACTGATTTAATGCTTATTGAAGGCATAGATTAAATTTTTAGTTTCTTTTAATGTTTAGATCTAGAAATCTTTAATCAGAAGAAGTGAAAATACAAATCAAGATTGATTTTAAATTTACGTCTTGAGCTCTAAAAACATTTTTTTAAAAATAATCTAAAAAGAGCTACTTTTTAATTTTTTAGTTTTATTAAAGAAAAATTCTCATTTCTTCAAATTTGACTTTTTTGCCATTGCAGTATCAAATCATGAATTTGTGATAATCCATCAGTAAGAGCAGCTGGACCTGGTTGTAAAATAATTGGGGACTTTATTTCAAATAATGAGTTTGTTTTAACTGCATTAATAGAACTCCAACCTTGCCTTTTTTTTATTTTATCAAAATTTACTTTCTTACCACACCAAGAGGCAAAAATAATATCTGGATTTTTGTTTATCACATCTTGAGAAGATACTACTCTTTTAAGTGCTTTTTGCGATCTACTTTTTTTTGCAAAAATATCAACTCCACCTGAAATTTCTATAATTTCTGAGACCCAACGTGTAGCAGAAATATATGGGTCATCCCATTCCTCAAAGTATATTTTAGGTTTTATTCTGAAGGTCTTTTTCTTAATCGTATTTATTTTTTGCAATATCTCATTAACTAAATTTAAGGATTCTTCTACCTTGCCTACCAAGGATCCTAAATATTTAATCATACTTAAAATTTCAGAAATACTTTGTTGGTTAAAACAGATTACGTTAAAACCTTCTAAAATAAGTTGCTTAGTCAAATTTGCTTGAACGTCGGAAAAAGTAAGAATTAAGTCTGGTTTTAAATCCTTTATTTTTTTTATATTTGCAGATACAAAGGATCCTACTCTGGGTTTTTCTTTTCTCACATTTTTAGGTCTTACTGCATAACCAGTTACACCTACAATTCTTTTTTGTTCACCCAAAAGATAAAGAGTTTCTACTGTTTCTTCAGTTAAGCAAACTATATTTTGAGGAGGAAAGTTAAGCATAATAAATTAAAGTTTTTTAATATAAAAACTATTCTAGTGTGGGAAAATAATAATAAAAATAAAACTAAACATATTTAATAAATTAATTGAGAGTTAAAGATGCTGGTTGATAAAACCTCTTTTAATTTTAATCCATTATTTTTAGTACTTTTAGTTCTGCAGAAACTGATTGAGAGTCTCTCAAAGCAAGAAAATAAGGATCCATTTCAAGTACTCTGTCCACCAGATTTTGAAGTTTTTCTTGCCCCTCCTCACTCACTATCTTAATAAGTAACCTTGTATTTAACGGTGCTGCAGTATTTTCACCAATCCCAAACATAGCTGAATCATCAAAATCCATTTCCAGCTCGACTTTGATGGACTCACATTTGATCTGACGAAATATAGCCTCTTGTTTTATACCAATTGCTACACAACCTGAAATAGCTGCTCGTGCATGAAAACCAGGCGTTGGTCCCTCATAATTACCTCCAGCTATAGTTGGCATGTCCATTATTGTTTTTCTTGAACCTTCGCTATAGGTGCAAACTAATGCATTAGTTACTTCAGCATAAGATTTAGATGTATTCAGTGCATTTTCTGGACTTTTAGTAAATGATTCTCTTACATTTATTTGAATGTTACGTATATCTTCACTGGTTGTCATTTATCTTCTCCTGAAGTATTTATTCTCTAAATTAGATCCTTACATTAATTTCTTTATTTTAAATAATACCAATTTTTTATTTTAAGAGCCTAGCTCTATCTGAAAAAACAGATTTTGATTATCATCTAATTTAATATAAAGTTAAAAATTATAACGATAACAAAAATTGAAATATTTCATTCGTTAAATTAAATAATTGTATAATTATTAATCATCTTTTTTAAAATCCACTATTTATCAATTTTTTAGCTTTAAAATAAAAAACTATTATTCAAAAATTTAATTTTCAAACTTTAAAGAGAAAGGAGTTAATTATGTTTGGATCAAGAAGAATAATAACACCCCATGTAGGAAAATATGAACTTGCTATGAGCCGGGTAAGACAAGCTGCAGGCATTTTAGCTAGAAATGGAGCAACTTCAGTAAATATAACAAGGGTAGGAGGTGGTTTTACATCAGGATCAATTCATCTCTATACTTTTTATATGAGTATGGAACAAGGGTTTCAACTTTCGCAAAACTTAAACAGTGACCCAAGCTGGAATGCCCTTATGTCAGAACGAGAATTAATTCCAGCAGGAGATATTAATGGGCCCAATATAGCACGCTTAATGGCAGGTGAACCAAAACAAGAAAATAAAGCATTCATGGTTCGAGAATATGTAATGGATCGTTCGAATTGGGGAGAAGCTACTAAATTAGTTAGTGAAATTCAAAAAATGTTAGTTGATCATAATGTCACTGTTACTATGTGGGTACCAATATTAGCTGAAGAAATGCAACGATCAATGGCAGTTTATTCTGCACCTGATTTAAAAACTCTAGGAAAAGGAATAGATGAAGTGGGTATGACTGAAGAGTTTCAGAAAATGCTTGCTAAAGCTTCTACACTAGGAACTCTTGATCGTGCTTTTGGAATGGAAACAGTACGTTAAAGTAAAATTTGGACCAAGGCTTTTAAAGTTTTGGTCTAATTTCTTATCTCCACTTTTAAAAGGATATTTAACTATTAATACTTGAAGAGATAAGTGGTGTATTTTGTTTTCAAAAAGATCCGTTTCTGAATTAAAAGTATAATATTAGATCAAATATAAATCATTAAGTAATTTATTTTTAAATATAAATCATTTTAGGATGTAATCTTTTTCTATAGGTAATTGATGATCCATTGCCCACTCACTCATAGAATTATCATATATTTCAATTTTCTCAATTCCTAACTGTCTAAGGACAAAAGCATTTAGTGTTGCTGCTATTCCACCACCACAATAGTTAAGAACTCTAATTTTCTGATTTATGTTTTTATTTTTAAAAATAGCTTGTGCTTTTTGAGGAGAAATTAGTTTTTGCGAATCTTCCACTAGTTCTTCAAATGGAATATTTTTGCTTCCGGGAATCCTTCCAGGCCTCCCATATCTAGAATTTTCACCCCTGTGTAAATCGCTCGTGAGAGCATTTAACAAAATACAACCTTTTTTGTTCAATGAAGTGTAAGTTTGTTCTTTGTCAACAAAAACAGTTTTATCAATGCGAGGAACAAATCTTGCTTTTTTATACGTATTTTCTCCTTTCTCTAATTCAAAACCTAACCTCTTCCATTCTTTAATACCTCCATCTAGTATACTTACTTTACTAAAACCTAGAATAAATATTAACCACCATACTCGTGTAGCCCACTGTATCCCGTTACCTGAATAAAGTATTATATGATAAGGATCACCAATTCCTAAGTCCTGAAAATTGTTCGCAAGAATCTCATAATCAGGAATTGTAAATTTAAAGTCACTATCATTATTCGATAATTTTTCTTGTATATCCATAAAAGCAGAATTTGGTATATGACCTTTCCTATAGTTTTTTATTCCACTTTCTACATCATATGGTTTAGAAGGATGAGTATCAGTATAGTGTAAGTAAGTTGTACAATCATAAATCCGAATATTTTTATCAGATAAATTTTTTCTTAACCATTCACAAGAAACAATAGACTGAGGATATTTCCATTTAATTTCTCTTTCAGACATTTTATTAATTGACCTTTGTATTGGTTTAATTGAAAGATTTAAAATAAAAGATGATATAAGAAAGGTATATAGAATAAAATTATACTATTATAAAATCCAGTAACATAAATGAAGATTAATTTTTTTTATAAACAATAATGGTTGGCTCCATAGTTATTACAGTAACTTCATTTTGATTTACTCCAGAAATTTTTAATTTTAGAATGCCTAAGTTTGGTTTGGAATTTGACTCTCTTTTTTCTATTACATTCCAATAACCTGATATTATATCTCCCGGCCTTACAGGATGTGACCAATTTAAATTTTTTATACCTGGCGATCCTAATGTAGAGGTATTATTTAAAAATTTGGCACACATTAGTTTCATGATTACTGAACATGTATGCCAACCTGAAGCTATCAATCCCTTGTAATCAGATTTTTTAGCTTTTTGGGGATTTATATGAAAGTACTGTGGATCAAATTTTTTTCCAAATACTATAATTTCTTCTTCAGTAAACTCGTATGTTCCTAAATTTACTAACTTATTAAGTTTAAAATCTTCCCAAAAATATAATTTTTTTTCCATTTTTAATTAAACTTTTTTATGGATATCTAGTTGATAATAATTGTGAAATATAATTGAATAAAACCATACTGAAAAAGGCTATTTTTTTGTCGCATGCATAAAGTACTTTTTGTCACATTTAAAGTAAAAAAAAATAATTAAATCCATGCAATATTTTTATTGAAAGGATTATTTATGAATAAAATTTTAATTTTTATAATGATATCATTTTTATCATTTGTTGGTATTTTAAAAGCAGATGGGCATAAACCAGATATTGTTGATACAGCAGTAGCAGCAGGCTCTTTTAATACATTAGTAAAAGCAGTAACTGCTGCCGATTTAGTTGAAACCCTTAAAAGTAAAGGTCCATTCACAGTGTTTGCACCATCTGACGAAGCGTTTTCAGCTTTAGACCCTAATTTGTTAGCAGATCTATTAAAATCAGAAAATAAAAATAAGTTAACTGGAATTTTAACATTTCATGTTCTAGCTGGAAAAGTTATGTCATCTGACATATCAGGTACTATAGAGGCTGCAACAGTTAATGGTCAAAAAGTTACTGTAAAAAAATCTTATGGAAATGTGTTTGTAAATGACGCGCAAGTTGTAGCTGCAGATATTGAGGCCGACAATGGAGTTATTCATGTAATAAATAAAGTATTAATACCTGAATAATATATTTTTAATATAAGTACCTTTAGTTTTAAAGCTAAAGGTACTTATAATTATTTTACATAGATTGCTGATGTTTATTAATAAAATATTCTTTAAAATGTAACAGTTTTTTTGATAAGTTTTGGTATGTAGTGGAATTAACTTTATTCCAATTTTTTAGATTAAAGCTAAATAAAAAATTAAATTTATAATTTAAATTAATTATAAATTTAAATCATAATACAGGCGTTATTTAATTTATCTAAGTAAAATTTTTTACTATTTTACTTATTAAAACTTTGAACAAAGTACTTTTTTTCTTTTTAATCTGACACCCATAGATTTAAACAAAAAAAATATTTTTCTTGATTAGATTTGATTTAAATTACTATCTTGAAATTAATAAGCAAAATGTCATGAAATTATATAAGAATACTAACCCCCAAAAATGATTTATCATTAAGAGAGGTGATATAAATGCCAAATTATGAACCTATTTCATTTCCTACAATGCCGATAAAAAGTGAAGAGGAAATCACGAAAATAACAAAATCCTTATATCAGACTTTTACTTTAAGAAGAACAATAAGACACTTTTCTCGAAAGCACATATCTAAAGAAACTATACATAATTGCATAAAAATAGCATCCACTGCACCAAGTGGTACGAACCATCAACCTTGGCATTTTGTTGCAATTTCAAATAAAACAATTAAAAAAAAAATTCGTGAGGCTGCTGAAATAGAGGAAAAAAAGTTTTATTCTAGTTTAAACAAAGATGAATGGTTAAAAGCACTTGAACCTATAGGGACAGGACCAAACAAGGAACATTTAGAAAAAGCACCATGGTTAATAATTATTTTTGCCGAGAGATATGGAGTAAAAATTGATGGCTCAAAATATAAAAACTATTATGTCACAGAAAGTGTTGGTATTGCTTCTGGATTTCTAATTTCTGCCATTCATCAGGCTGGTCTTTATTGTCTTGTTCATACCCCAAATACAATGAGTTTTCTTACTAAAATATGTAAGAGACCAACTTCTAATAGACCCTTAATGATTTTAGCAATAGGACACCCTGCAAAAAAAGCTAAAGTACCTTACGCTGCAACTATAAAAAAGCCAATTGAACAAGTTCTGACAACTCTAAGTTAATAAAATTTTAAAACCCATAAATTGATGAATTGTAAAGAAAATTTATTTTAATTATATGAATTATCACAGATGTCTTTTGAAACTTTCTAATTTTAACAATCCCATTGATAATATTTATTTTGAATATAATCATCTTAAGTTCTAACCAGAGAAATTCTTAGATAATGAACTTTCTCTAGGAACATTAGCATCAAAATCTTTATAATCTGAAAAAGCCATAACAAAAGCAGGTCTTTTTGATATTCTGGAAAGATATGATTTTATAGAACCTGAATTAAATAAGCCATAGCTTCTGGCCCACATAACATTATGCCCCAAAATACAATCAACAGCATAAAAATCGTCTCCGCATAAATACTGTCCTCTTTGCAAACGACTTGAAATCAGGGGTTCTATTTCTAAGGTTATTTTTTTTTTGTATCTTTCGATAATTATTTCACTTCTTTCACTTTCAGGTAGAATGTTAGTGTTCATTCTGATTTGCCATAATGCCATATCCATCATAGTGGAACAAAAATGAAGCATTTGAAGGTAATCCATCCTTTTTATAGTATCTTTTATAGGATGGGGTGAAAGCTTCTTTTCTGGATATATATCTGCCAAAAAAGTTATTATTGCTCCACTTTCAATCATATGGAATACTTCACCATTTTCTTTTTCAATTTCAAGCAATGGAATAGAGTGAAATGGATTAATTGAAATAAAATTTTTATTATGCAGTTGACCGTTATGAATATTAACTATTTCTAATTCAAAATTATCATCAAAGATTTCATGCAATAGCCATCTTACTCTGGAACTCCTAGTTAAAGGGTAGTGGTATAATTTGAATTTTTTTATATCCATAATTTTTACATTTTAATAAATTTTATTTTATAAAATAAATTGGGAGAACCAAAAAGCATTTTTTAATAATAAATTTTTTGAGCTGATTGGACAGCAGTAGAATATGATAAACGAATTAAAGAATTAGCCCTAGTTTTTGCAGAAGTAGATGGTTTAATTGTCAAAAAATTTAAATTTAATCATGAAACAAAAATTAAATGGCGGTTTCTATATGTTAAATAGTAAGAAAGATTTGGAAGCACTTAAAAATGGGGACATTTTTAAATCAAGTATATAAATTCCTGATTGGTTAGATTTTATTATTAGAGATTTAAAAATGAGAAAAACTACAGAACTCAAAGAAAAATTAGCTTTTAAAAAAAATTACTTATGAGTGAAGTTTAGAACCTTTCGTAATTTTATCTACAGTGTTTTTCTTTTCTCTTATAGCTAATCCAACTAATGGTAATTCATCACTTTTATATTTTTCAACTGTTTTCCTATTTGCTTCATCATGACCTGATAAAAACATATCATTAATATAAATTGAACATCTTAATGACTTGTTTATAATCCTTGAATGAATTTTTTTTAAGTTATTTTCATCAGCTTCTAAAATAATCACTGGCTGCTTATTAAGGGGTAAATAATTATAATTTGAATTATCTTTATATTCCTTCCCTATTAATGAAGGATTGTCACCAATAATACCGCTAGTCAAAAAAGAAGTTACGTTAAGTTTTTGCCAAATTTGGAGTGAATTTAATAATACTATAGCAATTTTTGTATCAAACAAATTAAATTCCTGATTATAAATTCGAAATTATTCGTTAATTAATTCTAGCATAATATTGGTTGTAATAAAATATAGTGTATAAATATAAATAAAGAAGTGTTCACTTAATAAGTAAGTGATTAAAACTTTTTCTAAGTTTTCCATGACTTCCAGAAAAATCTTCACCGTTATAATATGGAACTATGAATTTTCTTAATTTATCCAATATAGGATTATCTCTTCTATCTAATGCTTTAAGATAATTTTCTGCGTTATCAAAAAATTCAATAAAGGCATATTCACCAAACTCATTTTCCATATCGAAAATTTCACAATATTTTAAACCTTGATATGGAAATTTTTTTAAATAATTCTCTACCTCATTATAAAATTTAATTTCTGCATCTTTCTGTAATTTGAATTTAATCATAACAAAATATTCAAAAGTTTCACTTAAATTTGAAGTATTTAAATTTTGACTCTCCTCATTCATTATTAATGCTTCTGAAAGCATCGCTTGATTGAAATTTTTCTCATTATCCTGGAAAGGGCTTCCTAAGCATTTACTTCCACTTTTTATATATTCATTAACTTCCAAAACTAATTGTTGGATATTTTTTTTTGATATAATGAAATAATTTTTCATTCTAAGAAGATAGTTTATATTTTAAGAACTTGATAGGAATTTCTTATTTTAGGTTACTTTAATTTTTACTGATATTAATGATATGTAATTTTTTTTACTTTAAATATGCATATAAAGACTGAAGATGAAACTTCCTAAAAACTGAAGATGAAACTTCCGAATATTTATCCCTAAGCAATCAGATAACTTAATAATTAATGTTTTTTTATTTCATAAAGATATATAATAAATCTACTTATTATTTTCTTTTCCTTATTTCTTTATTGGATGGCGAGAATAGAAGTCTGACATTCGCACTGCAACTTCCTCAGGAATTTCTTCTGCCATATAATGAGTAGCATCGAGAGCCTCACCCTCAACTTTTTTGGCCCGCATTCGCCAAAGTTTGAGCCCATTGAAACATGTTTCTATTACTCCATGTTTTGCCCATAGTGTAAGGATAGGCATCTCTAGTTTTTTTCCAAGATCTGCATTATCATGTTCAATATCAATACTTGCAGCAGCGCGATAGTCTTCACAGCTCGCATATATCATCTCTGGATTTGAGAAGGCATCTAAATATTCAGTAAGAGCTTCAGATGAGAATGGAACTTTTTCCTTTGCTTGATAAAAACATTTCTGCTTCCAAAACATTTCTGGATCAGCTTCGATCATTTTTTCTGGAAATGGGCTTGGCAGGGTTAGAAAGAACCAGTGCCAATAACTACGTGCAAATTCGGTGCTTGTATTGGCATACATTTCACGAGTAGGCGCAATGTCTAGCAAAGTCATGGCTGCAACGCAATTAGGATGATCTAAGCCCATCCTATGTGCTACCCGTGCCCCACGATCATGAGCTCCAACTAGAAATCTTTTATGTCCCAAACGTCGCATAACTGCGATAATATCATTGGCCATAACTCGTTTAGAATAAGGCTTGTGCAATAAGTCCGATGCTGGTTTGTCTGATTGACCATATCCTCGTAAATCTGGGCAGACAACTTGATAGGATTTTGCCAAAATTGGCGCAACACCATTCCACATAGCAGATGTTTGTGGATAACCATGAAGAAGGACTATAGATGGTGCGTTGCGGGGACCTGCACGCCGAACAAACAAAGTTGCGCCATCACCTTCGATCTTTTCACAAATAAAATTCTTAAACATTTAATACTCCTTAGGTATACAATGTTTAGTTTAAGATCACAAATTTCAATGAATTATTTAATCGTAAAAAATGAATAGTTTTTGCGACTAATTGTTTCATCAAACCCCTGTATACTATGTTGACACTAGACTCCAATTCCTATTTATGAAATCTATAAAAAAGGAATTCAAATATATTGCGTCAGCATTATTTTAAAGACGCTACAGAAATAAAATAAAGGAGTATATAATGAAGTTTCTATTAAAAACAGCACTATCCCTTACATTGGCGGTCAGTGCGACAACCGCATTCGCAGCCTGCGATTCGGGCGAAATAAATATCAAATTTAGCCACGTAACTAACACTGATAAACATCCCAAGGGAATTGCTGCAACACTATTGAGCGAACGTGTTAATAAAGAAATGAACGGCAAGGCCTGTATGGAGGTCTTCCCAAATTCAACACTTTATGATGATAACAAGGTTCTTGAAGCACTCCTTCAAGGTGATGTTCAGCTTGCAGCACCATCACTATCTAAGTTTGAGAAATTCACTAAACAGTTTCGTATCTTTGACTTACCTTTCATGTTTGAAAATATTGAGGCAGTAGATGCATTTCAATCTTCAGAAGCCGGTCAGAACTTGCTAGATAGCATGCAGCGCCGTGGCCTTCAGGGTTTAACATTTTGGCATAATGGAATGAAACAAATGTCTGCTAATGTACCATTAATTTCACCATCGGATGCTAATGGTTTAAAATTTAGAGTTATGTCATCGGATGTTCTAGTCGCTCAAATGAAAGCAATCGGAGGAGCCCCTCAAAAAATGGCCTTTTCTGAAGTATATGGTGGGCTTCAGCAAGGTGTAGTAGATGGGCAAGAAAATACATGGTCTAATATTTATGGTAAGAAATTCTTTGAAGTACAAGATGGTATTACTGAAACCAACCACGGAATAATTGACTATTTGGTTGTCACTAGTGTCGATTGGTTAGACAGTCTTGATGCAGATGTCCGTGACCAGTTCTTAAAAATTCTAAAAGAGGTCACAGAACTTAGAAATGCTGAGTCTTTTGCTGTAAATCAGGCGAATAGACAAGCAATTATTGATGCAGGTGGAACCATACGAACGCTAAGCGCTGCAGAACGTCAAGCTTGGGTTGATGTCATGAAACCAGTATGGGATCAATTTTCTGATGATGTTGGTCAAGATATGATTGATGCAGCACAGGCTCTAAATTAGGATAAAGATCTATCTGGAGGTAGAGTTAATACCTCCAGATAACTTGAAAAGTCCGATATGGATCACTCAAAATCCTTGATAGACCAAATTGAAGAGATGCTAATTGCAAGCATCTTGGGAGTTATGACATTGATCACATTTGCCAATGTTGTAACTCGGTATGGATTTAATAAGAATATACTTTGGGCATTAGAACTAACAGTTTTTCTTTTCGGTTGGCTTGTACTTCTAGGAGCTTCCTATGCTATTAAGAAAAGTTCACACCTGGGTGTAGATATTATAATTAATGTTCTTGCCCCTAAACCACGTCGTATTTTGGGTCTTATTGCCGTTTTTATATGCATCTCATTCAGTTTATTGATGCTGAAGGGTGCATGGGACTACTGGGCTAACTTTGCTAATCTTCCTGGTACAGAGGGACGTTGGTTTCCTTTAGGTTTTGAGGAGAAGTATCGCAATAAAGGCTGGTATGAAGTTAATGATATACCTCACCCTGCTATATTAGGATGGATGGAAAATGTATTTAATGAAGGAGAAGAGTATGAGAAAATACCTCGTTTGCTTCCATATTTTGTTCTGCCATTATCTATGGCATTGATGCTTTTCCGTTTTTTACAAGCAGCATTATCACTCTGGAATGGTAAAACAGACCGTTTGATAGAAAGTCATGAGGTAGAAAAAGAATTCCAAAAAGATAGCCACCAATTGCTAGATAAAAACTGATGGAAGTTGCACTTCTTTTCTCCTTAGTAATTGGCTTGCTAATAATAGGTGTTCCAATTGCAATTGCTCTTGGTATGTCCTCTGTACTTTTTTTATTAGTATTTTCTGATAGTTCATTGGCGTCAATTGCTCAAACACTCTTTAGTGCTTTTGAGGGTCACTATACGCTGCTAGCAATTCCTTTTTTTATTTTAGCATCAACATTCATGACAACTGGTGGGGTTGCAAAAAGGATCATCAGGTTTTCAATTGCATGTGTGGGTCACTTGCCAGGAGGTTTGGCGATTGCTGGTGTTTTTGCATGCATGTTATTTGCAGCTTTGTCGGGTTCTTCACCAGCAACAGTAGTAGCTATAGGAACAATTGTCATTGGAGGTATGGTCCAGGTTGGATATTCAAAAGAGTTTGCTGCAGGTATCATATGTAATGCTGGTACGTTGGGTATTCTTATTCCTCCATCTATTGTAATGGTTGTATATGCTGCATCCGTAGAAGTTTCTGTTGGTCGAATGTTCCTCGCAGGTGTAATTCCAGGACTTCTGGCTGGTTTTATGCTAATGACTACCATTTATATAATTGCAAAAATTAAAAACCTACCTAAGGAAGAGTGGAAGGGTTGGAAAGAAGTTTTTGCATCAGGACGTGAAGCGGGGTGGGGTCTTTTCCTAATAGTAATTATACTGGGGGGTATTTATGGTGGTATATTTACTCCAACTGAGGCGGCAGCAGTTGCTGCTGTTTATGCTTTCTTCATTGCAAACTTTATCTATAAGGATATGGGACCACTTGCTGAGAGAAGACAAAATCAACTTTCAACTAGATTTGCAGAGGAGCCTACAAGAAAATCATTTTGGCTTCAACCTTGGGCGATAGCGACGGCATTCTTCCATAAGGATACTAAGAAAACATTATTAGAGGCCGGAAAGCTAACAGTTACTTTATTATTTATAATAGCAAATGCGCTCATTCTTAAACATGTTCTAACAGACGAACAAGTTCCACAGCAAGTGGCAAGTGCGATGTTATCAGCCGGTTTTGGACCAATCATGTTTCTTATAATAGTCAATGTTATCCTGCTGATTGGTGGACAGTTCATGGAACCATCTGGGTTGCTCGTTATTGTTGCACCATTAGTTTTCCCAATCGCTATAGAATTAGGCATTGATCCTATCCACCTAGGCATCATTATGGTCGTAAATATGGAAATTGGAATGATTACTCCACCCGTTGGATTGAATCTTTTTGTAACTTCTGGTGTAGCTGGTATGCCAATGTTATCTGTAGTAAGAGCTGCCCTTCCATTTCTTTGCGTCTTATTTGTTTTCTTAATACTAGTAACTTACGTTCCTTGGATTTCTACTTTTCTTCCTAACTTAGTAATGGGACCTGAAATAATTCTGAAATAGAAATATCTCAAATAAAAAAAGTACTTTTATTTTGCATGCTTAAAAAGGAAGGTAAGAGGGTAAGTAAGTTTTATCTGCTGTATATAATTTTAAAAGAGAAAACATAATTTATCAAATTAAGACATAATATTTTTTTTTAGCCATGAGGAAATTAAATGCTTAGAAACTTGAATAAAAAAGCCGTTTTATTTTTCATTTTTGCTTGGTTTAATTTTTCAATAATGGAAGTAACAGCTAAATATCTTTCTTTTAAATATCCAATTACTGAAGTAATTTGGATAAGGTTTTTTAGTCAGACAATCGTTTTATTCTTAATCTTTTTTCCTTTCATCAAAACTAAATTAATTACTCATTCATTACACCTTCATATTTCCAGAGGAGTTTGCTTGTTTTTTGCAGCTTTATTTTTTTTTATAGGATTTACAAAAACAGAACTTGCAAATGCAACTGCAATTTATAAAACCAGTCCAATATTTTTAACTGTAGGTTCAATTTTTTTTTTAAAAGAAACAAATTTTATAGTAATTAAATTTTTAACTGTTTTTTTAGCATTAATTGGTGCTTTGATAATAATCAATCCATCTAGTAGTTCCTTTTCTATTTATTCCTTTTTTCCCCTATTTGCAGCTATTTCATTGGCTATTTTTGGACTCATAACTAGGTATTTTGGAGAAAGAGAAAATCCTTTTACTAGCATAATTTATACAGCCTTAACTGGTACAATATTATCAAGTTTTTTGTTTGCTTTTTTTGATTGGAAACCTTTTGTAATGCAAGATATCCCATTTTTTGTAGTTATTGGTACAGTTTCAACTTTAGGACATTTTCTTCTTATAAAGGCTTTTCAAATTGAAGAAGCCTCAAATTTAGCATCATTTTCGACTGTGGTAATATTTTTCAATACACTTTGGGGGATTTTGTTATTTTCAGAATATCCTTCAATTAACTTTTATATAGGTTCCATATTAATTGTTTTAAGTTTTATAATTTTATACCAGAATATATCAAATCTCAAAACTTTGAATTAAAAATCATAAAAATGCTTTCCTTAAAAGATTAATTGAAGCCAATAATATCATAACTAAAGTAAAAGTTTTAAAAGTAGTTTGTTTGATTTTATTTCTAATAATTGAACCAATAAATAAACCAACAATACATAATGGAACTAAAGATAAAGACAATGAGAAAGTATATTTGTTAAAAATACCAGAATACAAATGACCAAGTAATAAAAATACACTTCCTAAACTATAAATTATGCCCTGAACTTTAATCTGTTCATTCTTTTCGATTTTTAATGACATTAAATAAGAAACTGTTAAAGGACCCCATATTCCAGCAATTCCACCTAAAACACCATTTATGGACGCAGTAATGATAGTCAAAAGACTATTATTTTTAAATTTGAATTGAATTCCTAAAATTTGTAAAAATGTATATGTAAAAAGTATAATCCCGATTAAGCCCATTATCAATTCAGAGGAAAATATTAAGTAGAATTGACTGCCTAAAATCAAAAAAATACTAAAGAAAAATAAAAAAGTTTTATAATTAACGATTGTCGAAAAAAAACTGGATTTGCTTACAGTAAATGATTGAATAAAATTAGTAATAATAGTTGGCAGTATTAAGCTTGCGAGTGCCTGTTCAATTGGGATAAAAATACTTAATCCAGTAATTAAAATCATTGGTAATGCAAAACCGACAATACCTTTAATAATTCCAGCCATGAAACCAATTAAAATTATTATTAATAATATAACTGGTTCATTTAATAGGAGGTTAATAAACATTATAAAAATATATTAAAGCGTCATAATTTATAAAAGGACCTTTGCATTATTGATTTTTCTACTCAATATTTAAAAATAAGAATTAAACCCAAATATAAAATTGTGTGTTAGTTATATTCAAAAAATAAATGTTGTGAATTACATCTTTATAAATCTTTTTTGACATTTTTCAAACAAATCAAAAATGAAACTTACAAAAAAAGCTGGTAATTTAAAAATTCTTATCCTACGAATATTCTTTGATGATCATTGATGAACACTTTTCAGCAATCATAATTGTAGGAGCGTTAGTATTACCTGAAGTAATTTTAGGCATTATAGATGCATCAGATACTCTAATATTCTTTAGCCCTTGGATCTTTAGTTTATTATCTACAACAGCTAACTCATCATTTCCCATTTTGCATGTTCCTACAGGATGATAAATAGTATCAGCTCTATCTCTAATATGTTTCTCCCACTCCAAGTCACTAAGATTATCACGTACTCCGTAAATTTCCTTTAATTTATATTTTTTAAGTGGAGGAGTATTTAAAATATTATGAGTAAATTTTGCACCTTTAATTAATGATTTTAGATCACGTAAATCACTTAAGAAATTTGGATCTATAGTAGGAGCATCAGAAATTTCTGCCGAAGATAATGAAACTTTTCCTCTTGAATAAGGTCTAAGAAGGCACACATGACAGGAATATCCATATCCATAATGGATTTTTCTCAGATGATCATCAATAAGGCCTATTACAAAATGGTTTTGAATATCTGGTCTATCGATATAAGGATCTGTTTTAAAAAAGCCTCCAGCTTCAGATAGAGTTGATGAAATCATTGAATTCCCATGAAATAGCCATTTTACGGTTTCTCCTAGGATTTTTAGAAATCCTGCTGGAGAAATTCCTAACGTATTCTTATCACTTGTTGTAAAACAAAAGTTAAAGTCAATGTGATCTTGAAGATTTTTTCCGACTCCAGGTAATTCATGCAACATCCTTATTCCATGAGGATGAATATCTTCTGCATCACCTATACCAGACCGTTGTAAAATTACCGGTGATTTTAGAGAACCTGCGGATATAATGACTTCTTTTTTTGCTCTAACCTGTTTCTTCCTTCCACCTTGAATATATTCTACTCCAACGGCGGTTTTCCCCTCAAATATTATTTTTGAAACAGTTGCTTTGGTAACAATGTTTAAATTTTTCCTAACCCTAATATAGGGTAAGATGTATGCAGCTGCACTAGAACATCTTTGTCCATTTTTGTTTTTTGAGTGAAAGATAGTTGATTGCCAAAAGCCTGCCCCTTCATTGTTACCAGTATTAAAATCATTTCTAATTTTAATTTGAGAGTTAGCGCAAGCCTCTAAATACGCACTTGAAATAGGTCTTGGTACTTTTTGATTTGATACCTCAAGAGGACCGCTATTACCATGAAATTTTGACGGACCATTTTCATTATTCTCAGCTTTTTTAAAAAAAGGTAATACATCTTTCCATGCCCAACCATCATTTCCTAAATTTGCCCACTCGTCATAGTCTTCTTTTTGACCTCTTATGTAAATCATAGCATTTATTGCACTAGATCCTCCTAGGGCTTTACCTCTAGGTTGATAACCCTTTCTACCATTAAGACCCTTTTGAGGAATCGTATGAAAAGCCCAATTGTTAAATTTAGGCTTATCTCTTAACATTAATAATCCTCCAGCAGGTGCTCTAAATAAAATATTACTACCCCGACCTCCCGCCTCCAAAAGACAAATATTAAATTTACCATTCTCACTTAACCGTGATGCCATAACTGCTCCGGCTGAACCTCCACCAACGATTACAAAATCTGCTTGTTTCATCATTTTTATCCAAGCTTTTTCATTATCTTTGATAAAAGATTAAAGGCTTTACCTCTTGGAGGTCTTATCATGGACAAAATAGCGTCTATTTGTGTCTGATAATAAATAGACTTTAAATGTGAAAAATTAAGGAAACCTTCATAACCATGAAAACAACCATGTCCCGATTGACCTACACCACCAAATGGTAATCTGGATTGTAGAATATGAAACATAGTATCGTTTATAGTCACACCTCCAGATCTAGTATTATTTATGACGAAGTTTTGTTCTGATTTTTTATTACCAAAGTAATATAGTCCCAATGGATTATCTCTTTTGTTAATATACTGTACAACTTCGCTAATATTTTCATAAAACATTATAGGGAGGATAGGACCAAAGATTTCGTTTTTCATTACTTCCATATTATCATTTACGTTAGTGACCAATTTAGTTGAAAGCATGTTCCTACCAAGATCATCATTTTTTCCTAAACTATGTACGTTTGCACCTTTTTTTGTTGCATCCAAAATATACGTATGCATCCTATCTAAATGGTGTTTGTTCACCATAGATGTTTGATCCATACTATTTGGTTTAGGAAAAAATTTAGAATAGGTTTCCTGTAATTCAGATATAAATTTGGCTTCATCATCTTTTCGTATAAAAACATAATCAGGCGATAAACAAATCTGACCAGCATTAAGTGTTTTTGAAAATAATATTCTTTCAGCAGCAAGCTTCATATTAGCGTTCTGTCCTATTATTGTTGGACTTTTGCCCCCAAGTTCAAGCGTAGTAGGCACTAGATTTTTTGCTGTTTGATAAGCTACTTTTTTTGCAACTTGATTACTTCCTATAAAAAGTAAATGATCGAGTTTAAGGCTACTAAATTTTTCTCCTATGGATGGCCCTCCAGTTATAACTGCAAGTTCAGAAACATCAAAATACTCTTCTACTCCATCTTTTATTACACTGGAAGTTGCTGATGTAATTTCAGACGGCTTAACCATGGCCCTATTGCCAGCAGCAAAAATTGATGCAAGAGGATAAAAAACTAAACCCACTGGAAAATTCCAAGGGGCAATCAATCCAACAGTTCCCAACGGGGTTGGCTTTAAATAACTTTTTGCACCAAGTAAATCTGTTCCAAGGGACGATAATCTTCTCTGAGGCTGCACCCACTTTTTTAACTTTCTTATTGTAAATAAAATATTCCTTAAAGTTTGATCAATTTCGGAAATTTTTATTTCCTCTATAGATCTGTTCTGAAAATCATGATTTAAGGCTTTAATAATTTTTTGTTCATGAGTTTCAATAAGTGCTGCACATCTTCTCAGAAGATCTTTTCTTTTTTCTAAAGAAGGAGGACCTTCCTCCAAAAATGCTTTTTTTTGAATTTCTAAAACTTTTTCCATGCCTAAAAGGTGCTCATAATTTTATAATTAATTGTAAATATATATTATTCTAAAATTATTTCATATTAGTACAAGTAGGAAGAGTTTTCGCTAGATATTTTAGATTCAATAATTTCTAACTCATTGGCAATAGTTTTTGGTGAACCTACTATCATTTTTAATATTTCATTTTTTTGTAAATTAATATTTAGCTAATCTTAAAATTTTGAATTTTTTTGCTAATAAGAAAATAAAAAGTAGATCTCCAAAAAAAAATAGAAATGGAAAATGCAAAATTTAATAAATAATGTAACTATAGCAATATAAGGTTTTATAAGGTTTTAGATTTCGCAACTACTAAACTTTCTCTGTTCTAATTGAATTAGAAAAAATGACTAAAATGATAAATAGAAAAAATGATAAAATTTGAAAAAAAACCGTTTTATTTAAAAGTAACTTTTATTTATTAAAATACACACACATGAAATCTACTTACTCGGAAGCTGTAATTTTTTAACTACTACTACTATTTGAGACTATATTAACAATATCATTAAAACGGTAATATAAAATTGAATATTTTTTAGTAATTTTTTTATATTTATAATTTTAATACTTAAAAAATCTTTTAAACTATCTAAAATTAGTCCAAAATTTATTAAATTTAATAAAGATAAAAAGGAAAATTAAATGCCCAAAATACTTGAATATATGCCGATACCTGATGATAAAATTGAACAATTTAAATCGCTTATAAAAAAAACACATGGTGATCCAAAGTGGATGGAAGAGCATGCAAAAAGAACAGGAATTAATTCAATAGATGCATTTTTTGCAGAGTTACCTACTGGAACAGCTATGATTGTTGTTCGAGATCCTGCAGAAAGTCTAGAAAATTGGATGAAAAGTGACCATCCAGATGATAAAGGACATCTTGAGGAGGCTATGAAAATATTTGGAATGACAAAAGAGGATATAGAGTCATCTGATCAAGAATTAAAATTTGAACATGTGGTAAGCTATCAGAGTAGTGAGTAATATTCAAAAAAACCTTATAAAATTCATATAATATAAGTACAATTTCATTTCTAATTTGGAAAAAATAAAATCTATGGAAATACCATTTACTCACTTTTATACAACTAGCTTAGGATATGTAAGAGAACAATTTTTTTAATTTTTGTTTTATCTGGAATATACTTTCCTCAAAAAATATCCAAGATAAAGTGCTAGAAAAGTAACATCTTTAAAAAATTTATTTAGATACTCACTTTGATCTCACTACCTCTAGTAGAATTTTCATAAGTTCTTTATTTTAAAAAAAACGAACTATCTTATAATCCTAAAAAGGATAACTTAATAAACAATGTTCCTAGACAAGCGATGGTAACCAAAGAACAATAGAGGGAAATGAAATCAAAATTGTAATTGTCAATCCATCAGCTATAAAAAAAGGAGTGACACCTTTAAAGACGTCTTGAACACTTATATCTTCTCTTACACCCGCAACAACAAAACAGTTCAATCCAATTGGAGGTGTTATTAAACAAAATTCAGCCATCTTAACAACAAGTATACCAAACCATATCGCACACATCGAACCAGACATGCCAAATGTGCTGTCTGCAGCTGACACAGTTTCACCACCATTCAATGCCATTACAGCAGGATAAACAACAGGTAGAGTTAAAAGTAACATTCCAATTGCGTCCATGAACATGCCAAGCACAGCATACACAAGAAGAATACATATAAGAATAAGAATGGGAGACATATTAAGAGATGTAATCCAAGAGGCAAAAGCATTAGGTAACTCAGCAAAACCTAAGAACCTTACATAAATCAATACACCCCAAATTATTGTAAATATCATTATTGTTAATTTCCCAGTCTCTAGTAATGCGTCCTTGAGTTGTTTAAATCGCATACCTCTATAAACAGCCATTACAAATATAATAAAAGCCCCGATGGCACCACCTTCAGTGGGTGTACCCCATGCTTCGCCAAAGGGGTTATAAACAAAGAAAATAATTATGATAATTACTGCAACTATTGGAAATGCTGGAGCGAGACTCTCAAATCGTTCTTTCCACGTGAATCCACTTACTGGGGGTCCAACATTTTTGAAATAACTTGCTATGCAAACAATCAATACTCCATAAACAAGGGCAGAAACAGCGCCAGGAATGAACCCAGCTAAAAGTAATTTTCCAACATCTTGTTCTACAATTATTGCATAAATAACTAAAATTGCAGATGGTGGTATTAAAGACGCAAGAGTACCCCCTGCCGCAACTACACCAGCAGCAAATTTTTTGTTATAACCTATTTTAAGCATCTCTGGTATAGCTATACGTGCAAAAACCGCAGCAGTTGCTACAGAGGCACCTGAAACAGCAGCAAATCCTGCAGTGGCAAAAACTGTTGAAACAGCTAATCCGCCTGGAACCCAAGCAATCCAACGTTTTGCAGCTTCAAAAAGAGCAGATGTTAATTTTGCATAGTATGCCAAGTAACCTATTAAAATAAAAATTGGTATTAGGCTTAAAACATGTGAACTTACTTTTGAGTGTGGCGTTAAACCTGCAACCTTTACACTAATTTCCAATGCTTTAAAAAAACGATCAGGATCATAATCAAAACTATTCCAACGAAGCCAAACAAGTCCCAGGAAACCGGCTAATCCAGCTGCAAATGCAACTCTCATTCCAAGAACTACAAACACCAACATGCCTGAGCTTACCCACAGTCCTATTGTGATGTTTTCCATTAAATAGCTCTATCGATTGCCTCTGTTTCGATTTTAGCCTGCTTACTAGAACTTATAGGTAGGGGTACTGCAGGCGGCTTCTTTAGATCAAAAATTAGTGCTCTTGAATAACCAACAGCCTGTAAAATTAAACGAAATGAAAGAACTGTAAAAGCAAAAGGAACAACTAGTTTTGAAGGCCAAGTTGGCAGGCCAATATCAATTGAGCTATCCCTACTACACAAAGGCCTAGAACAATCAAAGGATCTATCAAAATGAAGCCATGCTCCCCAGGTTAAATATAAAATTAATAATAGAATGAGCAAAATTGATATTAATTCAAAAAGCCAAAGAGTACGACCCTTTAGAAGCGACACAAAAATATCCATGCGAATGTGACTACCGTCTCTTTGTACATAGGATACTCCCATAATAGCAATAACTGGTAAAGCAGCTTCTATATAATCAACATAACCCGCTAGTGGTGCATTAAAAAACTTTCTACCTGAAACAGAGTAAACAGCCAAAAACATAAGTGAAAAGATTGTTAAACCACTTATTAGAGCACAAAAGCGTTCAAGTTTTAATAAAATTATATCAAGACGACTTAATAAACTTGAGTCTTCTATTATAGCGACTTGCCCAGCCATTGAAACACCATAAGTCTGAAGTTTTGGTTAGGCCAAATGTTTCGACCTAACCAAAAAATAAAATTTAGTTACCAGCTTTAGCCTTGGCCAATGTTGACTGAACTAAGTCATAAAGTTCTTGCCCGGGTAAACCTTGTTTTTCCATATCAGCAATCCACGCATCTCGAATAGGATCTGCTGCTTTTGCACGAAATGCATTAATTACATCATTACTAATATTAATCTTTTTCACACCTTTTTCTGCAAGAACTGAGTCCCACTTGTCTAGTAACTTTCCATAATTATCTAAGTAATGATCAAGGGCCTCTTTAATTGATCCATCAAGAACATCTTTATGCTTTTTTGATAATCCTTCGTATGCATCTATATTAACAACTACAGGACAATTAACAGTTCCTGGATTTAGATTAGCCGTCCACCAATCTGCTTGGTTAATTGTTCCAAAAGATAAGTGTGCGTGTTGTGCGAATGCGACTGTATCAACCACACCTGACTCCATTGCTTGATATGCTTCTGTTGCAGTAACGGATGTTGGGACAGCTCCTGCAGCTTTAAAAGCTTTTCCTAAACCACCAGTGGCTCTAACTCTCATCCCATTGAAGGCTTCAAGTGTGTCTCTTGGTTTTCCAGTACCAACTAAATTATATTGAGGCATGGGTGATGTCATTAAAAGCTTTGCATTCCACTGTGCCATTTCATCTGTTGCAGCTGGATGAGCATAAACAGCACTTGAAACAGCTACCTCTTGTTCAAGGTTTTCAACTCCAAGAAAGGGTAATTCTAAAACAGTTACAACTCTATTCTTGTCCGGATGATACCCGGCACAAAATTGAGCCATTTCAAATGCTCCAATGCTTATGCCATCAAGGTTTTCTCTATTTTTAGATAATCCACCATAGGAAATATTCATAGTGAATTCTCCGTTAGTTTTCTCACTAACCAGTTCTGCTAATTTTTCAATATGCTCAGTAAATGCTCTGCGCTTACCCCAAACCGAAACGTTCCATTCTTCAGCAAAAGTTTCGGTTATAAAGCAAAAGATTATAGTGATCACACTAAGTTTTTTTAATAATTTCATATTTTTCTCCTGATATAAACAATACGACACTCCCATTTAAATGGTATACATTTTTATTTTTTCAAACTAGGTCCGATCTCTAGATCAAAGTAAAAAAACCATTCTTAATTTTTATTTTCGAGTAATATATTTTATTGATTTTGAATTTTCATACAAGTCTTTAAAACAAATGGGTTATCACTAATATTAGTTTAGAAGAGTTTATCATTTTGTGATAAACTTTAATATAGTTAATATCTAGAGCATAAATTTAATTTTTTTTTAATACGAAATTCTGACAAATAACACTTTTTGACTCTCATTTGGACTGTCCATATGAGTTTATTTATTAGAAATTAAAATTTTAGTTACATTTGTATAGGGCGTTTTGCCTTTCCAGTTATAATCGTAGATAGCACCAGTAGAATATAGCCTATGCATAAAGCAATCAAGGTGATCCAAATATAGTTTAAAACAGCTGCGCCGATTACAGCAAAGCCAATTAGAAAATATTTAGAATTTTTTGGGGAAGTTGTAACAACTTTGAATGACCAGGTTGGGATATTACTAACCATCAAAAGTCCTATTAATACTAAATATCCACACAAAGCAAGGGATGGTAATAAGTCACCCATATCTAACGCAAATGAAAAATACATAGGAAGCATGACTAAGAGAGCAGCTGCAGGGGCTGGAACACCAACAAAATAACCATTGGAGTTAACTTCTTCATCAGACTTACTATTTACGTTAAAGCGTGCCAGACGAACTACACAACACACCACATAGATCTGTACTGAAAACCAACCTATGCCTTGTAGATCTTGCAACGCCCAGAAGTATAAAACAAAAGGTGGTGCAATCCCAAAATTCAAGACATCTGCCAAGGAATCTAGTTCTGCACCTAATTTACTATCACTTTTTAATAGCCTAGCTACACGACCATCTAATCCATCAAGTACACTTGCCAACAAAATAAGTTGGACAGCACTATGAAATTTACCTTCAAAGCCTTGTTTAATAGCTGTTATGCCAAGACAAATAGCAGCAATAGTCATCATGTTTGGTACTAATTGAGTAAGTGAAAGCTCAAATTTTTGATTTCTGGTTTTGCCCATCAATCATTCCTTTCTACTACTACGAGCTAATTCTTTACTAGTTAAATCAGCTATTACCGTTTCACCAGAAACCATTGTTTGTCCAAGACAAACAAGTGGTTGCACACCAGTTGGTAAATATATATCCACCCGCGATCCAAACCGGATGAGTCCAAACCTTTGGCCAATTCGCAATTTCTGCTTAGGTTTTACAAATGATACAATGCGCCTAGCAACTAGACCAGCAATCTGTACAACTACAATCTGCCTACCGTCAGAAACTTGCATTACCAAACTATTGCGCTCATTATGAACGCTAGCTTTATCTAATGAGGCGTTGAAAAACTTTCCAGGACGATATTTAATTTCCTTAATCTCTCCAGCAATAGGTGAGCGGTTTACGTGACAATTAAATACATTCATAAACACGCTTATCCTTGTAAGAACCTCTTTCTCTATATCAAGCTCTGGCGGAGGCATAGTTTTTTCAATTAAGGAAATTACCCCATCCGCCGGACTAACTAATAGGCCATCTCGGATTGGTGTTGTACGTTTTGGATCTCGAAAAAAATAATAGCACCAGATGGTAAGAACAATTCCAACCCAACCTAGAGGAATATAAAAAAAGAATAAAATCACTGAAATGATACTAAAAATTAGTATAAATTTTATACCTTCACGATGCATTGGTTTAATAAATGTATTTAGCATATTCATGTTAACATCATATTATTTCAGTTTTTTCAAGAGCAGCCTTATTAGCATAAAAAAATCGAAAGAAGATCTAATTGTCTTCCAACCTAATATCATCAAAAAATTTATAGTAGTCTTTATTATTTAAAAGGACAATTTTTAAAAAAAGTTGTGGGTATATCATTTTATGTAGAAATTATTAGTGCTTGTATTCATAAGATTTATTTAAACTTTATACCCACATTAAGATATGTCAAAAAGGTAAGTATTTTTATTTTTATGTTCAAAAAAAACTCAAAATTCTCCTTTAAGTTGATTTAATTTAAATGAATTTATTATTTAAAAAAAAATTAAATTTGACCATTCCTTACTCGACCACGTAAAGCTTTAATTTTGCTTCTTTTTTGTTTTTCATTACTTCTTCGAATTCTTACAGACTTACTTGGCCTCGTTTGTAATCTGTACACTGGTTTTTCAAGAGCCTTTAAAATGAGGCTTACTAATTTCGATTTTGCTAATTCACGATTTTTTGACTGTGATCGATGTTTTTCAGCTGTAATGACAATTTCTCCATTAAGAGTCCACTTATTACCAGCAATTACTTTTAGTCTATTCTTAACAGAATTTGAAAGATTCGGTGATTTCATAGCAAAAAAACGTAATTCGACTTTAGTGTCGACTTTATTAATATGCTGTCCGCCTGGTCCCGAAGATTTTGAAAATCTTTCAGATATTTCTGAAGGTTCAAGCTGGATCAAATTATTTATTTTCATCCTAATAGCATATACAATACATAATTCCCATTACGGCCAAAATGATTATGTTCAAAAAAAACAAATTGCTTTTATCAAAAATCCATAAACCATAAAAGATAATAATCAACTTTTTAATTTCTATCTAACAATTGAAACGAAGTCATTATTATAATTTGTCATATAAGTACTGGATATTACCTAAAGTTTTTATGATAAAAACAATAATTTTTAATTTGGAATTGTGTCTTTTCCTTCACAAAGTAAGTATAAATTATCCACTTTGAGGTTTTGCAAAATTTAAGATAACTATTAGTTATAATTCATAAAATCTACAGTTTAAAATTTATGTAGATTTTATAATTAAACCAATTTAACTTAAAGAGATTGTTATATATATAGATAGTTAAATTAATTTAGCTTTTCAAAGGAAAAAATGGAATGAAAGGTATAGAATTTAAAGGAAAAGCAATGGAATATTTTGGCATATGGCTTGCCAATATTTTATTAACTGTAGTAACAATTGGCATTTTTAGCGCGTGGGCAAAAGTAAGAAGACTTAAGTATTTTTATAATAACACTAATATTCTAGAAAATTCCTTTGCCTATCATGCTACAGGTTGGCAAATCTTTAAAGGTAGAATAATTGCTTTTGTTGTTATTATTATATTAGGAATAGGTTCTTCTTACATACCAGGTTTTAGTTTTGTAAGTTTTATCATTATATTCTTTCTTTCTCCTTTTATAATTAATTCATCTCTAAGGTTTAATGCACGTATGATTTCTTATAGGAATATTAGATTTAATTGGCATGGAAATTACAAAAATACACTTCTGTATTTTGTATTAGGCCCAGTAATTAGTTTCTTCTCTTTAGGTTTTCTCCAACCTCTTTTTACAAAATTTTATTATACTTATTATGCTAATAATCATTCATACGGTACATCTAGATTTTCAGCAGATACAACAATTAAACAATATTATATAAATTCGTTTAAATCTGGTTTTTTACCTGCATTAATTATCTTTTATAGTATTGTTGTTTATACAATTTGGGATATTGCAAATTTTATAGAATGGAATTTTGATTATATAGATACAATATTTAATAACTATTCAAATGGATTTGAAATACTTTTTTTTATAATGATACCAATCATCTTTATCACAAATTTTATTTACAGAATTTTTGCTAGAAACATATTACTAAGAGCTACCATTCTAAGTAAGTCAAATAATAATGAAATTTCTGCAAAATTTGATTCTAGATTAAATCCTGCTACTTATCTGTGGATAATAATTACTAATGCAATTATAGTCCCTATTACGCTTGGTCTGATGTCCCCATGGGCACAAATTAGATTTTATAAGTATTTATCGTATTCGACAAAAATCGGAATAATTGGTGATATAAATATTTTCCTAGATACAGAAAAAAAGAATTTATCATCACTAGGAGAAGAATACTCAGAAATGGAAGGAATTGAAGTCAATATCTAATAAAAAAATTGATGGGGATTTTTTTAAGCCAGGATCTTCAAAAGCAGAAACTGCTAGCGTTGTAATCGAAAAAAGTGCAGTTTCTATTTTCAAAGGTGAAGAACGTATATACCATTTGCTAAAAGTACAATCTGTTCAGAATGATAAAAGCATATTTTTAGAAAATGGTATCTTATTTGTTGCCAAAGAAAAATTAAATGAAATAGATTTAAAATTACTAATTCCAAAAAATGAATTATTTTTACAAAACTTAGATAAATTCAGATTTAAAAATGTTTTCATTATATTATTGATAATAATTGTACTCGTAATTGGCTATCGATACCTATTTATTTCATTTAGCTCAACTTTAGTATATTTATTTCCTCATAACTGGGAGCAAAAAATTGGTAAATCAACTTATAAAACTCTTTCGAAAACATTACTTGAAAAATCAGAACTTCCAGAAAAAAGAATAACAGAAATAAAAGATAAATCGCAAAAGATTTTCAAACATTCAGAACTTTATAAAAATCCAGAAATTAAATTTAATAAATCTAATATATTGGGACCCAATGCTCTAGCATTACCTGGTGGACCTATAATTATTACAGATGATCTTGTTGAACTACTTAAAGATGATGAATTAATTCTCTCTGTGATAGCTCATGAGATAGCACATATAAAAGAAAGGCATTCTTTACAACAAATTGTAGAAATAGCTGGTTTATCTTCAATTGCTTGGATGATTTTTGGTCTTGATGAAAGTATTCTTGAGGAAATTGTATTTATAGGTATAAATATTTGGGGATTGAAAAAGAGTCGTGATTTGGAAAAAGATGCAGATATTATTGCCTTAAAATTGTTAGAGAAAACTGGTATATCAAAAACAAATTTTTTACTAGCGATCGAAAAACTTACAAACCATTATTGTATAGCAACTAAAATAAAAAAATCTGTTTGTATGAATGAAATAAAAAGTGGCTGGTTATCTACTCATCCGTCAGGAGCTGAAAGGCTCAAATATTTAAGAAATAACATAAATTAAAAACTTTTTAAAAAAAGCCTCACATCTTTCCAAACCAAAATGTTTGAGTAGAATTAATTTCAAAAATATGCTATGTTTATTGTTGAATAATCAGAAAATTTGTATGCTCTTTCCCGCGCAGTCCTAATATATAAATATCAAAAACTGTTTCTACACGTTTTCCCAATTAACATATCTTTAAACATGTCTAACTGACTTTGCTCTAAAGTACGACTTGTCCACCAAATCGCATGCTCATTCTTGCTTTTCTGAACGTCAATGACCACACCCCACATAGGTGCAATTTGATTAGGAACCATAGAATAACGAACGTCTGTGACAAGGCTTTTTTCATAGTCAAACCCCAAATAGTCCTGAGAAAACCAACGAAACCTTTCAATATCCTTTCTTTGTTGGCTTTCTAAATCTAGATTGGGCAGATGATATTGATAGTCAAAAATTCGAATACTTTCTCCCAAACACCACGTTGAGGATAAAGCAGTTCGAATTGCATCTACATAAAAGTTTTCTTCATACTGATAAATTGACTTCCATAAGATCAGATTTCCAAATGACGGCTTAAGCGTCAGACGCTCTGGATTATGTCCTCTTGAATGCGCAAGATCATTTGCAACTAAAAATGCTCTTTCATATTGTACAAATCCTAACAACAGATAAAAAGTCATCCATCCAATTGCAAAAAAACTTAATAATGGTTTTCTGGTTATTATAGCGGTTACCGCCAAGACCAATACAGGAATGGTGAAAATTGGATCAACAACTGATATGTTATTCCAGGTAACTCGTTCGTTAGAGAAAGGCCAAAAGAGAAGCGTGCCATAAGAAGTGCATGCATCAAGCAATCCATGAGTAGTGTATCCAAAAAAACTCGCCACATAGACAGTCTTTAGACTTAGTGACTTTTTAAACAAGGGAAAGATCATAAGAGTAACAATCAAAGCACCAAAGGGAATAAAAAATAGAGAGTGAGTAAACTGCCTGTGGTACTCAAGTGATAGAATTGGATCAGTAGACGAACGAATAAACACATCTAAATCAGGTGCCAACCCTGCTAGAAAACCTATAATACCAATCTTGATGATATTTTTTTTATTCGCTGTAAACTGCGCAAAAGCTGCGCCAACAGTTCCTTGAGATATTGGATCCATGATGATTCAGTACACTTTTATTTCCACACTTATATATAGTTTTTTCATGGATATATTTTTCTGTTTATATTTATAAAAGAATTACTAAAAAAAGAAATATTATTAAGTTTCTTCTTATATTAATTATCTTACATTATTTATCTTGTGTGTGAAGAATAGAAAAATTCAATTTCATAAAAAAAAATGTAAGCACTAGTACTCTCTAAAATAGGCTATAGTTTTTGAAGTTACCCACTAAAAAGTATATATAGGGTGAATAACAACTATGACATTTGTTACATCTTTTGAAAAAATTTAATATCTTAAAATAATGTCTCTTTTTATTTTATAGTCTTTTTCCACTGCAAAGAATAATTATATAACCTTTGAGCTATGATTATCACCAACTTCAGCAATTAATTCAGCTACATTTTTCATTTGTTAATTTTTATAGATCCAAACTTGGAGTATTCAAAATATCGTTTATAGTATTAGGAATTTCTTATTCATGTACTCTATCAATAGTTTTTACTCCATATTTTGTATACCTAAGTTCTTAGGTTTGGTCGTATACTTTAACCCAATGTTCAACCCTTTTGTTATTATACCCTTTATTACTAAAGTAGGCATAATAAAAATCTTTTGCTCGTAATTTGTTTTAGAAATGATCCTAATTATAATTTTATTTAGAAAGAAGTTTTCATCTATATTAATATCAGTAAAAAAGTAACAATTTTTTAAATAAGTTAAAACATATTTTGAAAGAAAAAGTTACAAAATAAAATCTAAAAAAAAACCTACAAAAATTATAATCTTTTAATAAAAAAAAAATTTGGTTATAGTTAATTACTTTTTTTAGGAGCATCAGTGAATTTTAAAAAAAAATTAGATTTAAATGGTAAGAAAGCTCTTGTAACTGGAGCTGCTAGAGGTATTGGAAGATCTTGTGTTGAAGCATTATGTGAAACAGGTGCTTTTGTAACTTTGTCAGATATAAATATTGACCTATTAAAATCAACTTATACAGACCTAAAAAATAAAAAATTTGATGTTGAAATGGTAAAGTTGGATGTAACTGACTCTATCAGTTTAAATAACTTCACATCGAAAAATGACCCTTACGATATTCTCGTTTGTAATGCAGGGATAGTAAATTGGGTTGATGCAGTTGATATGACAGACGAATGTTGGAATAACTTATTGAATGTAAATCTTAGTGGTGTTTTTAGATGTTGTCGTGCATTTGGAAGAAAAATGATTGAAAATGGAGGAGGATCAATAATTAATATAGGTTCGATGTCAGGTATAATTGTTAATACTCCACAGTCTCAGGCTCATTATAATACTTCAAAAGCTGCTGTTCATCAATTAACTAAATCTCTTGCTGTTGAATGGGCACAAAGTGGAGTTAGAGTTAATTCTGTAGCTCCTACATATATTGAAACTGACCTTTTAAATCAAAGTCCAGAAGTACAAAAATATATAGAAAAATGGAAAGCTCAAACACCTATGAAACGGCTTGGACAGCCTGGGGAAGTTGCATCCGTTGTCCAATTTCTCGCCTCTGAAGCTTCAAGCTTAATAACTGGCTCAATTATAAATGTAGATGGAGGATTTACAGCTGTTTAAGTAATTAAAGAACTTATAAACTTATAGCTTTTTTTGATTGAATATCAAACAATGAAACTTTTTTTGGATTAAAATTTAAACCAATTTTTGAACCATTTAAGAAATCTTTTTCAGTGTCAGTAATTAATTTCAAAATACCTAGTTCAGTATTGACTGTAAGTATATTTTGATCTCCCTGAAATTCAATTACTTTAATTTCCCCAGAAATGTGGGGTTTTTTTTGATTTGTTTGATTTACAATGAACCAATCAGGTCTAACTCCTATTACTACATCTCTATTGTTATTTTTATTTATTTCTAATTTAAGTTTACTACCATTAGGAAAATGTAATTCTCCATTTTTTGCAGATATTTCAAAAAAATTCATTGAAGGATCTCCTAGGAATCCCCCTACAAACATATTTGTTGGTTTGTCCCATAGTTCTTCAACAGTTCCTATTTGCTGAAAGTTTTTGTCATTCATTACTATTATACGATCAGCTAAAGCCACTGCCTCATCTTGGTCATGTGTAACATATATAGTAGTTGTATTTTTTAAATTATCATGTGTATTCCTAATTCTTGCCCTAATGATGCTTCTTAATCTTTGATCAAGATGGGATAGGGGTTCATCAAGAAGTAATATATCAGGTTCTCTTATTATGGCTCTAGCAAGTGATACTCTTTGACTTTGTCCTCCAGATAAATTTCTGGGCTTTCTATAAAGTAATTCAGTAAGCTCAAATCTTTCTGCCATTTCAATTATTTTCTTTTTTATTTCATTTTTTTCAATTTTCCCCCTTAAGGGTAACTCTAAATTTTCATAAACAGTAAGAGGAGAATAAAGTGCATAACTTTCAAAAGCTAAGGCAACATTTCTATCTCTTGGTTCAAGTTCATTCATTCTTTTTCCATTAAATCTTATTTCGCCACCAGAAATTTCTTCTAAACCTGCAATCATTCTCATGGTAGAACTTTTACCACAACCTGATGGTCCCAATAGAGCAATAAACTCCCCTTGTTTACACGAAAAATTTACACTATCAACTGCTAGAACATCACCATACTTTTTTGTTAAATTTTCTAATTCAAGGGAATACATTGAAATTAAAACTCCAGTTATAATTCAAAGGTTTTTTTAAAGAAAAATGCTTTATCGTAATTAAAAGACAAATTAATTTCCGTACCCACACTAAGTGGGGTGTCATTTAGAGATCTTGCTACAATAAAAGTATCCCCCAACATTAAGTGCGTATAAAAAAAATTAGATTTCCGCTCAAAACCATACACTTTTCCCTTTAAATCGGATTTGGAATTGCTTTTGGTAGATGCAATTAAATCGTTAGGGCGAATACCTAAACGTAAATTTTCCTGATTTATTACTTTTTTATTTTTGAATTTACTAGGTAATATAAGCTTTAAATCTTTTGAAACTAAAAAAATCTTTCCACCGTCTTCTACTATTTGTCCATCAATTAAATTCATAACAGGGTCACCTATCATATGAGCAACAAAATCGCTTGTTGGATTATTCCATAGTTCTTTTGGAGAACCAATTTGTTCAATTTTTCCTTCACGTAGCAACATAATTTTGTCTGATAATGCAAGAGCTTCCCTGTAATCATGGGTTACATATAAAATGGTAGTTCCAAGTCTTTGAGCAATTTCTTTTAAATTTGCTCTAGCTACTGTTCTTAACTTTGCATCAAGATGTGCAATGGGCTCATCAAGTAGAAAAGCTTCAGGTTCTCTTACAAGAGCTCTTGCTAGAGAAACTCTTTGTTTTTGACCACCAGATAATTGTGAAGGATTTCGATCTAGTAAATGAGAAATACCAAGATCAGTCGCATTCTTTTTTACAACATTAAAAATTTCTTGATCTGATCTTTTTTTTGATCTTGGTGATTTCAAAGGAAATGCTATATTCTCAAAGACTGTGAAGTGTGGATAGAGTGAGTAGTTTTCAAATGCCATAGAAATATTACGATCCTGAACTGACATAGTTTCTATATTATTTTTTCCAAGATAAATGTCACCTGTATAGTCACCTTTGATACCTGCAATAAGTTCCAAACAAGTTGTCTTTCCAGCTCCAGAAGGACCAAAAATAGAGAAGAATTCGCCTTCTTTACAAGTAAAACTTACGTTTTTTAGTGCTGTAGTTAGGCCATATGTTTTTGATACATTGTTAAAAGATATTTCAGCCATCTCTATTTGCTTTATCCTTATTATTCCGAGCTAAAAAAATAAATAGAGCAACTGCCACTAACGAAACTAAAGTTCCCACATACAAGGATAGATATTCTTCTAAAAGACCTAACCAAAGAAAGTGAATTCCAAAAAAAATCACTAAGCTCCAAAATATTTTTTCTACTATATCCATTTCATCCCTTAACAGCACCAAAGGTTAAGCCTCTTACTATATGACGTTGCATAATCCAGGCTGCTAATAAAGTTGGTAAAATTGCCATGCTCATGTAGGCAGTCATAGGGCCCCATTGAACTTCTACCGATCCCCAAAAGGTCGATAAACCAACAGCAGCCGTTCTTGCAACTCTTCTAGTAAATAAAAAAGCATATAAAAATTCATTCCAAGACCAAATAAGGCAAAACATAGTAGTTATAGCGACACCCGGCTTAATAAGTGGTAGGATGATTTTTCTTATGATATCTAGACGATTGTATCCATCAAGCATAGCTGCATTTTCTAATGCAACTGGTATTTCTTTAAAGAAACCATATAGAAGAAAAGTCGCAAATGACATATTAAAATAAACATACATTAAAGTTAAGCCAATATGTGTGTCAAGTATTCCTAATTGTTTAAATGCTATAAAAAATGGTATTGCAGCCACTACTCCTGGAAACATTCTTGTGGAAATGGTTATGAATAGTAGATGACCTCCACCAGTGTTAAATCTAGCGAAACTGTAAGCCGCTGGTACTGAAATTATTATCACGAAAATTGTGCTTATAACGCTTATAAGAATTGAATTTGTTAATTCCATTAATGAAGGTTTGACATTGAGAACATATTTATAATTTTCAAGAGTAGGTGTGAAAAACATACCTGTACTAAATATGTCTTCTCCAGACTTCAGTGATGTAACATAAACCCAAAAAACAGGAAATAAAAAAGAAAAGAGAATTAAAGCTATAGCTACCCAAAAGAAAAAGGATCTTATCATTTAATTATTCTCCATAGCTGCCATTAATCTTTTGTACATTAAATTACAAACAATTAAAGTTACGTATAATGCGAACATAGCGTAAGCTGTTCCAAGACCTATATCAAACTCAACAAACGTGGTTCTGTAAATCATCCAATCTAATAATTCTGTATCCAACCCTCCCCTTGTAGTCCCATATAGAGGGTCAAAAAGTCTCATTAGCCACATAGATCTTAGTAGCACAATGATAATAATTAAAGGTGTAAGCATAGGCAATTGGAGCTTAAAAAATATTGTCCATTTAGAAACTCCATCAACTTGAGCTGCTTCAAATTGGTCTTTTGGTAAACTTTTAAGACCTGCTAAAAGAACAAAAATAGAGAATGGTAACCATTGCCAAACGGATATCATTATAATAGACCAAAAAGCTAAACCAAGTGTTGAAAACCAACCAATTGGTTCAATACCTAATAAACCAATTAAATCGTTCACCACACCAAACTGAATATGCAACATATAATTCCACATTAATGACATTGACAAAGGAGCTATAAGTAAAGGTATAAAACAAAGACCTTTGATTAAATCTTGACCTGGAAAATTTCTGTTCAACAAAATAGCAATAGCCATGCCTAACCCTATTTCTATGACTAAACAAACTACTGTAATGTAAACTGTTCGCCATAATGCTGTCCAAAAAACATCATCTGTTAGAGCAAAACGATAATTATCCAACCCTACAAAATCAGGTGATCCCCTCATAATATAATCTGTGAAGGACATATAAAGAGAATAAAAGGTCGGATATAACATAAAGACAATTAATACTAATATAAGAGGAGAAACCAGTATCCACTTGCTTGATTTATCATCATTAAGTTTTCTATTTAACCAGGATGTTTTCTCAACTTTCAGCATAATAGATCCATTCATATTATATTAGTAAAATTTAAAAGAGATCTGGTTAATACCAGATCTCTTAAATATTAAGTTTAATTAATGACCTTTACATCATCAAACTTTTTTTGGAATCTATTAAATGCCTTCTTCCAAGCTTTTACACTTTCAGATGGTGATTTTATTCCAACTGCATTTTCATGAGCAATTATAGTCATTTGTTCATAAAGTTTACCAAAAGCACCACTATTAAAGTGTAAATAAGTTTCAATTTCAGGAGCTTGTGCTTCCCATTGTGATGCAACAGAATCTATCCAACCACAATTTCGATGTGCATTTTCCGCATTTCTGTCACATGCATCTAAAGAATCTTTTCTTGCAGAAGACCACCCTTTATTTACCATTTCGGTTTGGGTTTCTTTGGATCCAATGTATTTCAATAACCAATAAGCTGCTTCAAGATTTTTACTATCTACACTAGGTGCAAAATGAAAAGCACCAGTATAAGGTCTTTCTCCAACAACAGCAGCCGCAGCATTCATTCCACCAACTTTCTCCACGTCAGAAGACCAGTTCCAAAGAGGACAATACATATATGGGATCATAGCAGTATTCCCTTCAACAAACTGTGCGGTAGCAAAGTCCCAAAAAGCGTTTTCACTACCAGGAGGAGCAAATTTCATTAGTTTTTGGTAATACGCAAAAGCCTCTTCAAGTTTTTTGGCATCATCATCAGTGATTTCAAAAGATACTACTTTTCCATTCGAATCACGGTTTGTACGAGCCCATCTGCCGCCTGATCCCCAAAGAATGGCTGAAACTTCATCTTGAACGTGTGGATACCGTCCAGCCATTAATGAAACACCATAAAAAGGTTTATCTAATGTTTCACCTTTTAACTTATCACCAGCTTTTCTTGTAAAAAATTCAGCAATATCATGAAGTTGCTGTTGTGTTGTAGGCGCTGATAAATCATATCCATATTTTGATTTAAAAGCAGACATTTCACCCGCGTCCGTTAATAGGTCCTTACGATAAATGTTTTGCTGTGTGTATGTATAGTAAGGAGCGCCAACTAAAGATCCATCTCTAGTAGAAGCCATACGTAAAATACCAGCATCTTGACCAGATACATACTTTTTAAATCCTTCAGCTCCTACTGGATCATATTTATTAGCTAAATCTTCAAGTGGTGCTAAATAATCCTTCCACTCATTTGTCCAAGACGTCTCCGTCACAACAACATCATAGGCACCCGTACCACTTTGAAGTTCTATATTTTCTTTTGAATATAAAGTTGCAAATACCATCGCTTCATGAGTAATGGGAACTCCTGTCTTTTTAGAAAAAGCTTCCAAGAAAGGAATAATTGTATCGGCACTTCCTCCAGCTTCTAAGGCTACGTTGATTGGAGTTTTATTTTTAATCTCTGGTATATCATCAAGCGTAAATGCTGATATTGCAGTGCTTACTGCAAAGACCAAACTTGATAAACCAATAATTTTGTAATGTTTTATTATACTGTTCATATTGATCTCCTTATTTTATCTGCTCATAAGTTTTTGATTAATACGAAAATTAATTTCAACTACCTCAAAATTAAATTTTTTTTATTATCTTGTATCCAAATCTACCAATTCAACTTTATAACCGTCAGGATCATCTATAAATGCAATTTCAGTAGTACCATGTTTCATTGGTCCTGGTTTTCTAGGAATATTGGCTCCAGCTTTTTCTAGAGCAGCACATACGCCATGAATATCTCTTACACCTAGAGCTATATGTCCATACCCATCTCCTAGATTATAAGGTTCAGTCTGATCCCAATTATAGGTTAATTCTATCACAGAATGAGTCTCTTCAGGACCATATCCAATAAACGCTAACGTAAATTTACCTTCTGGAAAATCGAGCTTATTAAGAAGAGTCATCCCCAATAGATTAGTGTAAAAATCTATAGATTTTTCAAGGTCTTTTACTCTTAGCATAGTATGCATTAGTTGAAATTTAGAGCCATCCATTTAAATTCCCTCCATAATTTAAATTAAAAAAACACTTGATGTAAATATTATTTTATTTGACCACCCGCTGAATATCTTTCTTTCATTAATATCTTACACATTTCGCTGTTAGCTGTAATACTTCCAGTAGTTCTTCTTAATATTCTTAAATGTTCTAATAGATTATTTTCCTGAATTTTACTTCCGTCAAGATCTAAAAAAGCAAAATTGATATTTTTTTTATTTTTTATAAGTTTTTCTTTTAGAGTTATATACCTTCTAAGATTTTTGTTAAATTCATCATCATAGAATTTTGAAGCAAAAATTGTTAAGTTATCGAGCGTCATATTAACAATTTCAGAATCTAAAAGATTTTTTTTTCGCAAAAATTGAATTAACAAAGATTGTCGATTTAAATAAGCTTTTTTATCAAACTTAATTCGTAGTTTAGTAATATCGTTTGCTTTGTTAGCACCAAAAATAGAAGAAAAAGTTTCATTATTTTTTAAGCCTTTATTAACTTTATTCATTACAAAATGATCTACTAATTCAACTTCTACATCCAAAACCCAAGAAAGTTTTTCTACAGCTTTTTTTGAATCATAACACATGATCCACGCAAAATTTGCAGAACAAAAATATGTTGGAAGTTTTAACTCAATAGATACATGAAAATTAGGTTTAATTTCAATATTTGAAACAAAACCTAAATCAATAATAGATTCGTCTAGCTCAGGGTCAAAAACTGTATTTAAACAATTTTTTATTTCTCTAAGTTTATATGCTTTAGAATTATTCAGCTGCAACATTCGAGGCTTGAGTATTGTTAATGAAATCACTAGGGTTAATATCATATATTTTAGCCATATTTTCACCCATTATTTTTCTTTTAACCTCGAGTGTTAGCTCAGTTTGTGCTTCTTCAGCGGAAGGTTCGTCAAACTCAAAATTCATAATTTTTTCAACTATCCAAGATGGTTCCCATATAGCATAATCTGATCCAAATAATAATCTATCAGGGCCTAAATAATATAAGAGATCAACCATGAGACGTTGAAAGTAACGAGGCCTTGTATGAGTAAAAGCAGATATAATTGCCAAACCACCAAATACATTTGGTTCTTGGTTAGCGATCCAACAAAAATCTTCAAGTCTCGGTATACCGCAATGATCAACTATAAAATTCAAGTCAGGATATAAAGTTGCAACATCATCAACATCATTAACATCAAATGCATCTAACGACAAAGGATGAATTGTAGGACCCTTATGAAGATGCACATTTTTTATACCTAATTCAACAAGCTTTTCTAAATAAGGTTTAACAATAGGCTCACTCAATTTATAACCTTTTGATTCCCCCCTCCATTCAGCAGTATAAAGTTTTACGCCTTTAAATTTCCACTTATCAAAGTCAGATTCTAACTTAGCAATCCCTTTTTTCCCATCTCTGGGATCAATTCTCCCATTGAGAACAACATTTTCTGGTCTTAACTTCTTCAAAGCTGAGCATTGTTCTACAGTATTAAAACCTTCATTATAAAATTCATATAGATATGTAGGTTGCATCACAGCTACATCTACATATCCTTTTTCGAACAAATCTTTTTCTGCAGCTTTTGCCCCATAATATTCGAAACGATTTAAATCCCATACATTTTCTGGAGGTGACATACCTGTATGACCATTCCAAAAAGTTTCAATAAAAGTAGAACCATATCTATTTTTTCTATTATCTTTTCTAGCATCCCACAAATGAGTATGCCCATCCATAACAAATACTTTTTCACCTTTATCAGTAATATACATAATTTACCTTTCGCTACTAATATTTTTATATGTTCGATTTATCGGAATAAAAATAATACAATTTAAAAAATAACTATCAAGAAAAAAATCAAACTTTTGGAAAAACTTTACCTGGATTCATAATATTAGTAGGATCGAGTGCATTTTTTATAGCAAGCATAACATCTACAGCTGTATTATCTTTTCTTCTTTTCATGGAATTTAATTTAGCAATGCCAATACCATGTTCAGCTGAAAAACTTCCCTTCAAATCATAAACAATTCCTTCAATTATTTCTACAATGTTATCATGCAATAATTTATCATCATTCTTTGGCCATACCCAATAATGTACATTTCCATCTCCTAAATGTGAAACAAATGTAGAGGGTGCTTGCTTTTCTACATGGTCTAATTTCTTATTTACTAAATTTATAAAATTTGAAACAGAATCAAGTGGTAGAGAAACATCCGTTATAACTACAGGTTTTCTGGAAACTGTGATTTCAGCTGCAGCTTCTCTAATTTCCCACATTGATTTTCTTTGAGAATCATTTTGTGCAATTAAAACATCCTCTAGCAAGTTTTCATCAAGAAAACTTGACAGTATTTCTTCCAGATGATTTTTCAAAATTGATGTTCCAGAATTATCTTCATCATTCATTACATCAGAATTTGAGGCTACTTCCAACAAAATGTTGATATCATGATATCTATCAAATAATTTTACTTTTTTTGGAAATAATCTATAAAACTCTTTTACATAAAAAGCGGGCATGTACTCAAAAGCTTCAACTTCTTTACCAAGCTTATTCTCGACTTTTCTTAAAATATTAAGAGGATCTTGATTTTCATTAAGACAAATCATGGCAGTAAAAAAATTTTTTGGTGTTGGAAAAATTTTTAAAATAGCTTTTGTTATAATACCTAATGTTCCCTCAGATCCTATCAACAAATTCTTCAAATCAAGACCAGAATTATCTTTATGAAGCTCACTCATCATATTAAGTATTCTCCCATCAGGTAAAACAACTTCTATTCCTAAACAGAGATCACGTGAATTGCCATATTTTAAAACGTTTGATCCGCCAGCATTAGAGGACAGAATTCCTCCTATCATTGCAGAACCCCTTGCACCAAAAGTTACAGGAAAGGACAAATTATGTTTTGAAAGTTCAGAATGAAGATCAGAAAGAATTACTCCCGCTTCAACACTAACAAGATTTGAGCCTTTGTTGATTTTAATAATTGAATTCATTTTTTCTAAAGAAATAATTAATGAATTTTCGGCAAATGTACCTCCTACTAAACCTGTATTACCACTCATAGGCACTATAGGTATGTTAAATTTTTTAGATGCTTTCACTAAGTTTGAAACTTGTTCAGTATTTCTTGGAAAAGCTACAGCTAGAGGTTTAAATTTGTAAATATGCGTCCAATCAGAACAAAACTTTTGATTAAAGTTAGAAGAAAGAATGTCTTTTCTGTCCAATATGGTTTCAATATAGTCCAAATATTCCATTTTTATCTTTCAATTTAAAATTAATTTATATGATAACCTATTTGTTTTTGAATTTGAATAATAATTATATCTAAAAAAGGAATTATTATAATTTTACTTAATAACAATAAATTAGAATAAGAAAAATTTTTCTTGAAATAAAATTTTTAATAAAAATGATTGATATTATCATAGGCCCCTATCTGGGGGTATAAAATTGATTTTAAAAAAGGCGATATAGATAGGATTAGTTATTTAAAATTTTACCTACCCAAATGTGTGAGCTTAAGTAATTACTAGAAATAGGTTATAGTTTTTGAGATCACACAACTATTAAGTATTATATCTTATATTAGGTATTATAAATGTCATCTAAAAAACCTTCATATTTTCTCATATTTAGAATTTTTAAATTAAATTTCAGAATATTTAAAAAAATAAAATTTACTCAGCTTATTAGGATTAATAAATATTAATTTAATTAATGCCAACATAATATGGGTAGTATTTTTTTGACATAATATTTATCAAATTTTAAATATGTTGACAAAAAATTGAAAAGCTTAATAATTTGGTACTTTTTTAATTTTTAGGGAATAACTTATGGATTGGAGCTCTGGTTATGTTTCTGATGTAAATTATACACATGGTTATTATGCAGGATTAAACCCTCTAAATTTAAATTTAGCATTAATACATGCAGGAATAAGACCTCCAATAATAAAAAATGCCTGTGAGTTAGGTTTTGGTCAAGGAATATCCATAAATTTTCATTCAGCAGATAATTCTATTAATTGGGCTGGAAATGACTTTAATCCAGCACACGTAAGTTTTGCTAAGGAATTAAATTCAACTATAGGAAATAAAACTTTATTGTCGGATGATGATTTCGAAACATTCTGTAAATATCCAAACCTACCCAACTTTGACTTTATTGGTCTTCACGGTATTTGGTCCTGGGTATCAAATTCCAATAAATCAATAATCATTGAATTTATAAAAAACAAACTAAATGTTGGGGGTGTAGTTTATGTAAGTTATAATTCTCAAAACGCATGGGCTAGTATGATACCAGTAAGAGATTTAATGACTTATTATGCTAATACCATGGAACCCTCAGGTTCTGGTAGAATTGGTGGAATAAATGGAGCTCTTAAATTCATAGAAAAATTAAATACTGTAAATCCAAAATTTTTAGAAACTAATCCAATTCTCAAGCAACGATTAAAACGAATTCAAGGACAAAATAGAGAATATTTAGCTCATGAATATTTTAATAAAGACTGGGAGGCCGTAAATTTTGGAAAGCTAAACGAATCTTTTTCAAAGGCAAAATTAAGTTACGTTGCTCCATCTAATCACTTGAACGCGATAGATAAATTAAACCTTACAAAGAAACAGTTGGAACTTCTAGCTGAAATAAAAGACCCCGTCTTATATCAAATCATAAAAGATTTTTGTGTAAATGCTCAATTTAGATCAGAATATTGGGTTAAAGGCCCTAGAAGACTGACAAGTTTTGACCAAATTAACGAAGTTAGGAAAATTCGTGTTCAATTAATTGAGAATCCTGATCAAATTATACTAAAAACTCAAGGAGATTTAGGAGAAATTGAATTAAGTGAAAAGATTTATAATCCTATATTAAATTTTTTATCTGACTTTAAAACAAAAACAATTGCCGAAATTGAAAGTAATTTAAAAAATAAAGAAATAAATATTACTTTAATTTTGCAATCAGTTATGATCCTTGTGAGTAAAAGAGCTTTAGGCTTAGTTCAAGACGAAAATGTTATAAACAACAACAAATCTAATACAGAAAACTTGAATAAATATTTGATAAATCATGCTTTTGGATCAGATGAAATTCACCACTTGGTAAGTCCAAGGACCATAAGTGGAATTGTAGTTGGCCGCATTGAAAAAATTTTTATAGCTTCCATGTTGCAAGGAAAAAAACATCCTAAAGAGTGGGCAACTTTCGCCTGGGAAACCATTAATTCTCAAGGTCAAAGAATTTTAAAAAATAATGAAGAGATAAACGATAAAATTGAAAGTATTAACTTTTTGACTGAAAAGGCAGAAGAATTTGATAAAAAAAGGGTACCAATCTTGAAAGCTTTGATGGTTCTATAATAATTTTGGAAATTAAAAAAAATTAAATTTTAAATTTAGACATGAAAAATCATTTTTACTTTACTTAAAAGTAATAGCACTTATAAATATTTCGTACTTTATTTATGTTTTTATCACTAAGAATTTTTATGCTAACAAGTTGATATGCGCACATATGAAAATGGAAGCAGGAACGACACACCCTTATTTTTTGATAGGAAAAAGTGGAGAATAACTAAAACAGAATAATCTCTCACAAGGAATTAATAACAAACTTGAATTTGTCATATATAATAAAGATTAAGACACTTGGATTTACGTAGATAAAAGTGATGAATAAAATAAAACATTATATATATTGAAAACTTTTGATGAAGATATTTTTGTCAAAAATTTTTGCAGAAATGCTAAAAATTAGAAAATTAAAATGATCATTACTTTTTTCTTTTAAAAACTAACGTGTAAGCATTTAATTTTACTAATTATTAACAAAGATGTCTGTCTTTCTTAACTCTCAAGGATATATCAGGAATGGATTTAATAAGTTTCATAATTAAAATAAGTATCGAAATAAAAACAAAAAAATAAAATCAACTAAAATTACGAAAGTATATACCTTTTATGCAAAATACTTTGCAAATTAGCGTCACAGATTTTTTTTATTTTCCTATCATTAGGTAATTACAGGTCAATTTTGCTATTAACTGGTTAGAAAATGTAACAATATCCACTGTGGAGTGTGCAAACTTCTCTTCATATTCTTGAATTGTACTGGAGACTCGGACATTACAAACCTTTTCTGCCGCAAAAAAATTACCAGTAAAATTAATAGTGACGGATCCTATCGCGTTAGGGTATCTGCAAAGTATGCTACCATATGAAACCATGTCAGCGGTTGTAAATAAGTTTTGGGTCCAAAACCTATCTTTTTTACCGACTTGGTTTTTGTCAGGAAAGTAATCAATTGCCACTCCAGTTTTTTCAAACTTTATTAGTTTAACTTCAAAATCTTTAACTGACGGGATTGTATCTTTACAAAAAGAAATAAAATTTCTTTTTGAAATTTTTTTATAGATCCCTGTCATTTTATATTTTTGAAATCACCGTGCCTACCTAGACCACTTTTAAAACGAGATGCTCCGTCGACACCGTCCTTAATCAAAGCAGCTCTCCCATTATACCACTCATTAATTAGGGCGTCTCGAATGTTTAGGTTTCTTTGGTTTATAGCTGAACGCCTATCAGCACGAACACAAGTTTGGGGGAATCGAGCAATTTCGTGTGCTAACTCTTCAGCCTTTTTCCTTGCCCCACCTTCTTCCACTACATACTCGCAGAGACCTAATTTTTCACATTCTTCAGCCATCACTTGTCTTCCAGTTAATATAATCTCTAATGCTCGTCCCTGGCCCACTATTCTAGGAAGTCTTACAGTTCCACCATCTATTAGTGGTACACCCCATCGGCGGCAATAAACCCCAAGGTATGCAGTACGCTCCATTACCCTAAAGTCACTCCAAAGTGCTAACTCCATTCCACCAGCGACAGCAGGACCTGCAACCGCTGCAATTACAGGTTTATCTAATTCAAGCCTGCTCGGTCCTAGCGGTCCTCGGGCAATATCGCCTCCATTGCCACGTTTCCCACCATCTTTGGGTATGTCTAATTCTTTAAGTGGATATTGTTTATCAAGCGTAGATACATATTTCAAATCCCAACCAGAACAAAATGAGCCTCCCTCGCCCCAAAAGACAGCAACATCTGCTGAAGGATTTGAGTCAAATTCTAAAAAAGCAGCTGTCAGATCATCAGCACTTTCTGGATCCATAGCATTACGTGCTTCTGGTCTTGAGTGAATGATTGTCCAAACATTACCCTCTTTTTCAATTCTTACTGTCATTTACATCTCCCAATATTTTTGCCACCTTATATATCTTTTTCTTAATTAATATGTCTATGCATCAATAAAGTACACTTCCTTTTATACTCTTTTTTATAAATATATTTTCAAATTTATTAACTTTCATTTCCAAAATTTATTTTTGGACCCCAAATTGTACCAACCACTATAAGTAAAAATACTGTAACAAAAGCTAAAAGTGGAATGTCATTAAAAAGACCCCTAGTAACTAAATCATTCCCAGACAAACCAGATTGTTCAACCCAATTAGATGCAAATGTAGACAATTCAATGCCGTTATCTTTAGCTTTTGCTAAGTAAGTTGCAGTTACATCATTCCAAAAATGTCTATAAGACTGCACATCTATAATAAAAAACCCACTCATTATTCCAAATATTGAAGATATAACTTTTCCAGCTACATTTGTTCCTTGCGAAAATCTCGCAACCCTGAGAGCTATAAAAGCAAGAATAACTGTAAGCACGCTGTATATGCCTACAGCTATCTGATTACCATTATTATAAGCTAAAATACTTAATTCTTCTTCCATTGTTTATTCCCCCCTAGGATTAGAAATATTTTTAGTTCATTTTTTTAAAAGATTAAATTAGAAGTTAATTTTTTAAAACTATCCATGCTGACAAAAGCTAGCTCAAATAATAAAGTGAAAAATTTTGTTGTCAGCAACAATTACCTTACGTAAGATTTTTTTGCATGCTAAAATTTTAGTTTAAATATAACTAATTCCAAGCTTATTATAGTTTATCTACGTTCTATTAAAAAAGTCCCCTCTTTGTCTTCATTTAACATCTTCTAGTGCATCGCATATTGCCTCAACTCTCTAATCAATAAAATGATCACAAGTTTCAATTATATTTTTTTTTTAAAAAAAAAATCTTTGTATAAATTTTACTCATTTAACAATTCATTGATTAAATTATATGTTTTTTGAATCTTACATTAACCGAATATTCACTAAAATATTGAAGTTTTGAAATATTAAATAAAACTGATTATATGGATGGTATTAATTTATATAAATTGTATCACTTTGATGAGATGTTTGATGATATCTCAAAACCCCATAGTTGTTATATGGATTACAACGAATGGCTTTCATGTGAAGAACCTAGAAATTTAAAAAAAAAACAAATAGAGGCTAACGAATTCTTCAGGAAAGTTGGTATCACCTTTAGTGTATATGGTGATTTAGAAGAAGAAAGGATTATTCCTTTTGATATAATTCCCAGAATAATTTCAGAAAAAAAATGGCTGGCAATTTCGAAAGGAATAGAACAAAGAGTAAAAGCTTTAAATTATTTTCTTAATGATATTTATAATCAACAAGAAATTATTAAAGCTGGAATATTACCTTTAGAACTAATCAAAAATAATGATTCTTTTTTAAATGAAATGATTGGTTTTACTCCTCCTGGTGGCATTTACACACACATAGTTGGAATAGATTTAGTCAGAACTCCTAACGATGATTTTGTTGTTCTAGAAGACAATACAAGAACACCATCTGGAGTTTCTTATATGTTAGAGAACAGACAAACAATGCTTCAAATCTTTCCAGAACTTTTTGATAAAATAAAAATTAAAAATGTCACAAATTATCCACTTTCTTTACTTCAATCACTAAAAGAATGTTGTTCTATAAATAAGGATTCAAAAAAAATAATTGCGATTCTTACCCCAGGACCACATAACTCAGCATATTTTGAACATGCCTTTTTAGCTGATGAGATGGGTGTAGAGCTCATAGAAGGAAATGATTTAAAAATTAAAGATAAAAAGGTTTGTATGAGAACTACTCAAGGATATAAACCAATTGATATAATTTACAGAAGAGTTGATGATCAATTTTTAGATCCACTTACTTTTAATCCCACATCAATTCTAGGAGTACCAGGTTTAATGGACGTTTATAAGTCTGGAAATCTTATATTGGCTAATGCACCTGGATCTGGAATAGCAGATGACAAGGCCATTTATTCTTACATACCAGACATAATTAATTTCTATATTGGAGAAAAGCCATTATTAAAAAATGTAAAAACTTGGCGATGTTCAGAAAAAGCTCATCTCAAATACGTCATAGATAATTTGGAAAGCCTTGTAATTAAAGAAGTTCATGGTTCTGGTGGATACGGTATGCTTATTGGTCCAAAATCTACGAAGAAAAAAATTGCATCTTTTAAAAAGAAAATATTAAAGAATCCAAATAAATATATTGCACAGCCAACATTAGAACTTTCTACTGTTCCTGTTTTAACTAATAAAGGATTATGTTCAAGGCACATAGATTTAAGACCTTTTGTTTTGGTATCACCTAATGGTATTAAAATAACTCCGGGAGGATTAACGAGAGTTGCACTTAAAGATGGTTCATTAGTAGTAAATTCTTCGCAGGGTGGAGGAACCAAAGATACATGGGTATTAGAGGAGTTTTAATGCTTGGAAAAACAGCAGCACATATCTTTTGGATTTTTAGGTATTTAGAGCGTTGTGAGAATACTGCAAGACTTATAAACGCAAGTCATTTTATTTCTCTTACTCAAAAACAAAATATAGCCAATCATTGGGACTCAATTTTAAATGTTGCAGGAAACAAAAAACCTTTTCTTTCAAAATATGGAGCAATTAATAAGTCAGCTGTCATTAATTTTACTTTAAGAGACAAAACAAATCCTTCTTCTGTTCTATCCTCGATTGAAAATGCACGGCAAAATGCCCGAATAGTAAGAAATAACCTAACAAAAGAATTATTTGAAACAATAAATGAAACATACCTGAAATTATCAGAAATTTTTAGACGTCCTATAAATGAGAAAAACTTATTAAATACTCTATCAATAATAAGGACTAAATGTCAGTTAACTAGAGGTACTCTTCATGGTACAATGCTAAGAGATGATACATATATCTTTGCAAGAATGGGTTCCTTTATAGAAAGAGCTGATAATACTTCGAGAATACTAGACATGAAATATTATGTTTTGCTACCATCAGCCGGTTTTGTTGGGTCAACTGTTGATAATGCTCAATGGGAAAATATACTAAGATCTGTATCTGCTTATAGATCTTATAATTGGTTAAATGAATATGAGTTTAATCCTAGTGGTATTTGTAAATATTTAATTTTAGATGAACGCCTACCTAGGTCACTTATTTTTTGCAATCAAAATATTTATGAAAATTTAATAGCAATTTCCAAATATTATAATAAAAACTTTAGGAGTTTAAGTAGGTCAGAAAAGTTTTATGAAGAAATGTTAAATTTAACTATAGAAAAAGTCTTTGAAGAAGGACTACACGAATTTTTGGTAAGATATTTAAAGAATTTATTTACTCTTGCCACTATTATTGAAACTGACTTTAGATTTTACAGATAATGAAACTTAACATTAAACATGTATCAAAATACAAATTTTCTAACAATTTAACTTATGGAGTTCAACGACTTCGTTTAAATCCCCAAAATAATAAAATCCAAAACATCAAAACATGGAATATTAATGTGGAAGGAGGTATAAAACAATTTGAGTATTTTGATCATCATCACAACATATGTACTTTTGTAACACTTAATAATGATTCAAGGGAGATTGTAATTTCAGTGGATGGTCAAATCACTACAATTGAAAATAATGGAATACTAGGTAATGATAAGCCAAAGACTAAACCCTGGATGTACAATATGTATACTCCAATAACTAAACCTGGTTATTATTTAAAATCATTTTGTACAAAATGGGGAGATTCATCTTATTCGGAATTAGATATTTGCTATTTAATCGCTGAAGAAATAAAGAAATTAATTACATTCAGAAAAGGATCTACTTCAGCCTATACTTCTGCAGAAGAAGCGTTCAAGAAGAAAAAGGGTGTTTGCCAAGATTTTGCTCATATCTTTATCTCATGTTTAAGGTTTTTAGGTTTTTCAGTAAGATATGTAAGCGGTTATCTTAAAATTGAAGGAGTAAATGAACAAGATGCAACTCACGCATGGGCAGACGTTTTTATTAAGGACTTAGGATGGGTTGGATTTGACGTCGCTAACGGAATTTCTCCTGATGAAAGATATGTGGTTCTGGCAAATGGTTTTGATTTCTTTGACGCAAGTCCAATACATGGGTTACATTTAGATAGTCAAAATACAAGTTTGGATGTTTCTATAAGTGTACAACAATAAAGGTAAAAATATTTAGATGACATATTGTCTTGGAATGAAAATAAAGGATGGATTAATATTCATGTCAGATACTAGAACAAATTCTGGTGTAGACAACGTTTCTTCTTATAAAAAAATGTTTACCTGGACAAAAAATAATAAAGCTTCAATTACAATTTTAACTGCGGGAAATCTAGCCACGACTCAAGCGCTTGTAAGTGAACTTAATGGTAGAAATGTAAGCGATAATTCTAGAGCATTGGAATTATTTAGCCAACCTACAATGTTTCAAGCCTCTAAGTTTGTTGGTAAAAAATTAAAGAAAATAATAGATGGTAATTCTAATGACGGACTAAGGGCAGATTCATCTTTCAATGCAACTATTATATTGGGTGGTCAAATAAAAGGGGGAGAACCTCGTATATTTTTGATTTATCCTCAGGGTAATTTTATAGAAGTTTCACAAGACAATCCCTTTTTCCAGATTGGAGAAACTAAATATGGTAAGCCCATACTAGTAAGAGGATATGATTACGAAATGGGTTTTTCAGATGCCGTCAAATTGATGCTATTGTCCTTTGACTCAACCGTCAAAGCTAATTTATCTGTTGGTTTTCCTTTAGACCTTCATATCTATAAAGCTGATTCTTTTAAAGAAGGCAGAATAAAAAGGATTGAATCAGATAACAAATACTACTCAAAAATTTCGAATGGATGGAGTAAGGCCCTTAAATCAGCTTTTGATTCAATGCCAAATTTTCCAATTGAATAATTACAAATAGAATGTGTTCTATATCAATAAGAAAAAATCAAAACATTATTTTGATAGCTTAAAAAGGAAATATTTCTTTTCGAAAAAGTGTAGCTTATGCTTCGTAAGAATGATTTAAATTTTTAATATTTCCAAAAGTATTAAAAAATATATAAACCATAATCACCCATTTTATAACTCTAGTAATTTATTTATTCTCAGCTAAAAATATTCAGTCAATTTTTTCAACTTTAACCTCGTGAGATTCATTGATTTTCTTATCGTTTTATTAAAGATGTCAACATAGGTAAAAAAGAATTGATCCAAATTTAATTGAACTTATCATACCCGAATACTTGGATAATATCCTTATTTATCAACCAATTTTGGTTTATATTGATATTAATTTATCCAATTACGTTAGGTAAATATTGTAAGAATAAAAGAATCAAAATATCTTGAATAGTCTAATTTTTTTTTATTATTGATCTTAATTAATGTCTCTAGTTAAAATAAGTAGCAATTACTGGGTGGATTTATTTAAGGATGATCCAGTAAGACCAAATTTAAATCCTAAATTTAGATTAACAGAAAACAGAGTAAACTTCTTGCTAACTCAAGATTTTACTAAACCATGTGCCATTGTTTGTGTAGCTTTTACTAAAGATATTCCTAAAACAGAAAAGCAATTAGAAATGTATTCAATTAATAAGCTTTCCGTAAATTATGATAAAGCTATTTTCTACACAATATGGAGTTATTCTAAGGGATCTGGGAAAGATGTCCTATTTAACACAGTTTTCTGGCTAAAAAAAAATAAGCCTGAAATAAAGAGATATATAACCATGAGTCCCAAAACCAAAATGGCTAGGAATTTTCATTTAAAAAATGGGGCATATGAATTAAAATCTAATAAAGAAACTGTAAATTTCGAGTATATTATTTAAAAAGTTATGAGGACAAATATAAATTATAAAATGGGTTCAATCTCAGGCTTCTTAAATATAAAAATTTTTTGAATGTAAATTATTAAAGTTGTTCGGAATTACATTTTGTTAGAAAATTATAAAAAAAATGATTTTTCTGGTATTATTATAGTTATTTTATCTTCAGTTTGCTTTGCAGTAGTACCAAGTTCGGCTAAGATAGCTCTAGATAATGGAGTATCTCTTTTAGTCCTACTTTTTTCTAGATGCTTAATTGGGGTTATCTTATTATGTCCTTTAGTTTTTTTAAAAAAACAAAAAATTATTTATTTTGATATAATTTTTCTTAAATTAATATCCATAAGCTTTTTGTCAGTTAGTTTGATTGCCGTTACATACCACGCAATCGAATTTTTAAATGTTGCACTAGTACTAATGATTTTATACTTATTTCCTTTAGGCATAGCCCTTATAACATATCTTTCAAAAGAAGAATTTTTTCAACCTATACAATTGCTTTGTATATTGTTTATAATTTTTGGGATTGGCTTAATAATTATAGATGGTTCATTTGAAGGTAATATTTATGGATTTTCTATAAGTATTTTGGGTTTATTATTAATGATAGTTTTCATATATTTCTCGAGCAAATTAGCTGATTTAACTGGTTCAGCAATTATGAATTTTCATATTAATTTATGGAGCAGTCTAATATTAGGCTTTATAATTTATGCAACAGATATAATTATCAAATTCCCAGTAAATTCCAAAGGTTGGTTGGCTATTTTAAGTAATGGTGTTTTTTATGTTCTGAGTTACTTCTTATTTTATGAAGGCTCAAAAAAAATTGGAATAACTAGAACTTCAGTTTTAGCAACTATGGAGCCTGTTTTTGCAGCTGTATTTGCTCTAATTTTGTTGAAACAATTTTTAAATATTACGGAGACCTTTGGTTTTACAATAATTATATTGTCTATATTTTTCTTTGAAAGATTTAGAATTAAAAAAAAACTAATATTTATAAATGATAAATGAAATCTTTAAATATGTAATAGATATATCAACAGTAATTTAAAAAAATAAAAAAATTGAGTTATTTTTCATTAACCATAAAAATCTAAGATATTTATTGCTCTACTTGGAGTTCTGTTTAGGTTTATTTTTTCAAAAAAAGACTTATCAGCCATTATTTTATTCATTATTTTTTGTCCTTTAGTAAAGGCTACTTCATCTTTATACTCAAAAAGAATTGAAATTTCGAATATACCTTTCTTATTCTACACCCTGTTAAATCTCCAACGTATTAATCCTTCTTTATTTAAATGCTTATTTTAACTGTTGGAAAAATTTTCACCCTCCTTCTCTATCATGTCAACAAATGAGTCCATTTAAGCTTCTGTTTGAAAATCCATTATTACATAACTAATTAACTTTGTATTTACATATTCTATAATAAGATCTTATTTCACGATTTGATGGATTTTTGAAATTTACTTTAACTTAATAAAGTAATATATCAAAATTGATATTTTAAATTTTAGATTATTTCAAAGTATGGTGTTGCAGTGACTCGCTTGGCTTAAGGCTTGCTCAGCGCTAAGTCTAGAAAATCAAAGATCCCCCCTGCAACGAAAAGTTTAATATAGCAATCTTTAATAATTTGCAAGAATAATAAATTTCCAAAAATACCCTCAAAGATAACCTAATAATTTTTAGAATTAGCAATTGCTTATCTATAAGCTATGTATTTTTCGTATACCTACTCTGAAAGATATATCACAGTGGTAGATGTTTTGATTATTATGCTCAATATGAGCAGTAGAAGTTTCTTAAGTAAAGTTTTGGTTTCTTTTTCAATAAGTATATTCACGATCTATTTTTTTAAATGCAAAAAGATCATTAAATTCAATAATAATAGAGTTCTCTGCGACCTAGATGCCAGATGGGTAGCAGTGCATCAGATACTTGATAAAAGGAATATAAAAAAAATCACAAAGAAGATGCTAGTGAAAATGTTATTAACTGTAAATATATCCAAAGGTTTTGCACGTTGGAAGGAAATGGCTGAAAGTTTAAATCCTGAAATGGAAAAAGTGGGTGTAAAATTGATTTGGGCTGGAACTAACCAAGAGAAGAGCAAAATTTTCAAGATTGTGCACATGGTAGATGCATCTCAAATAAAAACTTTTGGGGAACGACCAGATATATTCAAAGCTCGCACTGAAGTTGGTACTGTTGTGGCAAGTACTACTGTGATTTCTAACACAGGAGAAGATTAGTTGCCTAACTAAAGGAACTAAAAAAATTCTGTTTATTACGTAAGGTTATTATAGCTAAATTATATTTAAAATAGGATTATTATAGGATAAATAATAAATATAATTAAAGGTCCAAAATTATGATTTTAAAACTATTTCTCTCATTCTTATTCACAATTTTTATAAGTTTTTCAGTTTATTCTTCTGAAGATATTCCTAAAACTGGTTGGGGAGCAGTGCTCAAAGTACCTGTCAAAGAAATTGAATATGTCGATAAATGGTTGGTAGAATGGGGGAACTGGATCAAAGATACTCATCCTATGGGAGCTAATGAAAAAAATGGGTTGGAGAGTTTAACTATTACTAAGAGTGATGTGGCTTCTGGTCACGTATATTATGTAATTATAGAAAGGTATCACTCTGAATCTGGACTAAAAAACCATACAAAAATATTTCAAAGGGATGTAGGTGGAGCATATCAAAATATGTTTAGTAAACTTTATTTCTTTAATAAATATCGAGTGGCCTCTTCAGAACAAAGGAAAACCCTTTACAGTTTAATTCCATCAATTAAATGAAAACTAAAAAATTCTTTAATCCATCTTGGTGGATAAATCACAAAAACTAGCAAGATAGTATGTGAGGCAATACAATTAAGTTTCAACAGTGAATTTTAGTTTTATAAGCCAACTTGTATTCGTGTATGTGCTGCCTTTATTAGATCACATTGAATATTATTTCTTTTTGCTAATTCTATTAAGTATCCTAGGATATGTTCACATTCAGTTTTTTTTCCTGATTCAAAATCTCGAAGCATTGAAGCCTTTAAAAGAGACCCTTTATCAGTAATTAATTTCAAATTGTAATTCTTAGCTTCAATCCCAATATCGTAACCTTTGCTTAAAACAATATTTCTGCACTCTTCATGAATCTTTGTGATCAAACTTTTTCCATAGGTTGTGGCGCTGATCTCTCCAAGTGTTTTTTGAAAAAGAACAGTACTTGCTGCAGTCGCACCAATTAACACATACTTTCTCCATAAGTCTAATTCTATATGATCAGAAAAATCACATTCAAATTCAGTCTCTTTACATATTTCATAAAAATCGTTTGCAATATTAATATATTTCTGTGTTCTTGGGCCAAATTTTATACTTGCTCTTGATGTAACTTGTTGGATTGAGCCATAATTATTCATTGCAGTTGAAATATATGCTGTGCCTCCAAATATCTTTTCCTTACCAAATTCCTTATCAAGAATATCATAGTGAGCCATACCATTCAGTAGAGGAATTATCACTGTTGTGTTAACATAAGGTTTAATCTCTCTAATTGCTTCAATTAGATCATAAGATTTGTTTGTCAAAATAATTACATCAAAATGATAACTTGATAAATTTTTTTCCAACAATTTGGGGTTAACTTTAAATTTGCTGTTATAACTTAAAATATTAATACCCGACTTTTTTAATTTATCTTTCCTTTTTTCTCTAACCAAAAAAGATACGTTTGCTCCTGACTTCATTAAATGTGCGCCAAAAAATCCACCAATTGCCCCTGCTCCAAGAATTAATATTTTCACAAATTAATACCTTTCATCTACTTTTTATTTCCAAATTGAGATTTAATTTTTTATTTAAAATTTATAAGCATTTGTATGTCCACTAAAATTTACAGTTATAATTTCATGAAAAAAAATTATAATTTTTAATCTCCAGTATCTTTGGAATCTGCACATATTGCATCTAACTTAAAAAGACTACCATCTCGTTTAAAAACTAAAGTAGTGCAAACATGAATTTCTCCACCATATTGCATGTAAAAAAGTCCGTAGTCAGTGACATGTAATAATTTACCATTACCCATAATTTCTGCTGAAAATTCAGGACTATGACGTTCTGCGAAAATGGGTGTTCCAATTAATACTAAAATCACTATTTGAATTATATTTTTCATTTATTTTTTACTCCTTCTTTTTTGGAAACAAAAGCAAACCAGCAATAAAAAACAACATGATTGTCCAATAAATTATGAGTGCATTTTCAAAATATTTTAACCAAAATTCTCTTAATAAAAAATTAATTATTAATCCTATAATTGATAATTTTTGAATTAGACTTCGGTCATTAATTATTTTCAATGTATTTTTTCTTTCTTAAAGATTGTTGGTAATGCTCTTATCCAATTGGATATTTTTTAGAGGTGGATGACATTTTTGACATTAATGATTTCTGTTGATACAACTCTTGCGATTTTCTTTGATCAATATAAATTATCAATAATTTCAAGCATATTTTTTTTATTAAAAATTACTTATTCTATTTCACCAATAATTTCTAACTCACTCTTAAATTCACTAAATGTCTTTTCATCCATTTCGTATCTAGTTAAATATTTTTTTGTTAAACCCCTATTCTTAGCTCTTGTAAAATATAATTTTGCTGAATCTAAATCGCCTTCTTTTACTTTTATAAATGAGTAATAAGCTAGTAAATTGGCAGGCATATCTGTAGCATCAATTATAGGTTCTAATATTGTTTTAATTCCGTCTATATAACCACCTCTATACATTGAAGGAACTAAATATCTTGTAATAAACCAACCATTATCATTAGGAACCACAGCAAGTGCGTTTCTGAAACTCTTGATAGAAAGATCATAATCTTTGCATAAAAAATAAATTGTACCTGTTGTTGTATATGCATCAACTGTTCTTCCTAACTCTATAGCCTGTTTTGCATAATCTTTTGCAACATCACAATCTTTTGAAAGGAAAACAAGTTCTACAATACCTTTAAAATGTAATGCATTTACTCTAAGATCTGATTCCAATACGCTGTCTAAAAGTATATCAAGTTTTTCAATATCTTTTGAAGGCTCTTCTGATAATCCAATACGTAGTTTTTGAAAAAGACCATATGCTCTATTAAGAATTATAAAGGGGTTATCTTCACCAATTTGTTCAGCTAATTGGTCTGTTAGCTCATTATATTTATTATATCCCTTAGGATTAAATTTTCTCCATTCGTCCCTTGCATTTAATGATAGTAAAAGTCTTTCGGGTGTTCCTAACTTTTCAGCAAATGTTCCAGATCCTGCCACAAGATTTATTTGCAAATATTCTAAAATCTCATTTCCTATTTTTTCTTGAGCTTTAAATATATCTGATATTTCAAAATCTATTTTATTTGACCAAACAACAGTATCTTTTTTGGCATCAGTAAGTTCTAAATTTATCCTTGAGTTATCACCAAATGTTTGAATTGAGCCTGTAACTATAAAATTTACTGCATATTTATTAAAAATTTCACTGGGATTCATTTCATTTTCTTTGACAAAAAAACTAGTACTACTAGATAAGGTCCTAATTCCTTTATATCTGGACAAACTTCCTATCATGCTTTCTGTTAATGCCTCACTAAATCTATTCTTATTTTCAGGATCCGTAATATTTTTAAAAGGGTATACTAAAATAGTATTCAAAGAAGAAATATCAGAAGTAGATTTCAAATTATTTACTTGGGTTATATATAATAAACTTACGACTGCTATCACTAGAATAGAGGCTGCTATTGCTAAGATGGACTTATTAGATTTTTGCGTTTTCAGTTTTCTTTTTTGTGATGGATCAAGGAGAATATCATAAGCGTGAAATTCATTCTTTTTCACCTTTTGAATACCCAAGTCGTTATATTGATGAGATGTTTTTGCTTTAACCAAATCATAGATGTTTTTTGAAATAGTTATCCCATTTGTTTGAGCTAATGCTTCTAACCGAGCAGCTATATTAACACCATCGCCGAGGAGATTTTCTTTCTCTTTAATCACATCTCCCATACTAATCCCTATTCTGAACTCTAAAGGAACTGTGATTTTATCTGTGCTATTCCTTTTCTTAATATCCTTTTGAAAAGCTACCGCACATTCAACGGCTTCCACTGCGCTTGGAAATTCAATAAAGAAAGAGTCACCCCCTGAGTTAAAAAGACGGCCATCATGTTTTTTGATTACTTTTTGTAAGATTAGCTCACAAGCACGAAGGTTCTTAACCGTCTCACTTTCATTAGCTTCCATGTGTTTACTATAATTCACAACATCCGTAGCTAAAATAATAGCAACTTTACGATCTATTTCTTTTTCAGCCATCACTCTCTCCGATAAAGATAATGTTAAGAAAAGCCACTATTTACTTCAAACATGACGTAGCGTTAAGAATGTGATGCATATTTTAATAATTAGTTCTACCACTCCAAACCAAAATGTGTGAGCAGTCGTACTTGCTCATAATTGGCTATGGTTTTTGGAGCATTCAAGGATATGTCTTAGGGGTGGGTGTTATATGTGCATATCAGTTTTCTTCCATGGAGATCGTTGTGGCTGTATTAATATTTCAGTTGGACAGGCAGTTTCTGAACTGTTCAGAACATAATTAACTGCTTCAGCAATATCATTTGGTTGCATCATAAGTTCAGGATTTAATCGTTCAGGGTTTACCATAGAGGTATTAACAAATCCTGGATTAATTGTGCAGACTTTTGTTCCATACTCTCTAACATCCTCAAATAAAACTTCCATGTAACCGTCAATAGCTCGCTTCTGAGACGTTTGGATGCCTATACCAGTATGTGGAGCGTCTCTTGAATTGATCCTAATTACAGCACCACCAGAAATTTTATTTATTTCTGGAAGAACATTTCTTGCAAAATGATAAGTACTACGCAAATTTGTATCTATTATTTTATCCCAAATTTCCAGATCACATTCATCAGCTAAAGCTTTATTGTAATCTCCTGCACAGTGAATAAGGAAATTTAATCCACCAAGACTTTTAATTGCATTTTCTGAACATTGCTTAATTTCAGTCACATTTGAAATATCACATGAGAACATAAAACAAGGGTTTCCATATGAAGAACAACTTGAAAAAATATCATTTAGTTTTTCTTGGCTTCGTCCAACTAAGAAACAATGAACTCCTTTCATTGAAAGCATCGATGCCACAGCCATTCCCATTCCACCACTAGCTCCTATTATTAAGGCCTTTTTATCTATAAGAGTGTCCATGTTACTCACCTTTTAATTCAATTGTGGTTACAAATATCAATTTTAATTTATTAAATAGTTAATAATTATTTTTTCCAACCAAAATGTTTAAGTATCAGTACTTGCTAATAATAGGCTATGGTTTCTTGCGTTACCCTCAAGTATATGACCTGGAGGGTTGTCAGATAGGTAAATGTTATATAATAGAGATTGTTCAAAATAATTAACTTTGCTCCACAAAAAAAGTCCTCTTATTGTTTTCCTTTGGTAACTACTAGGGTATCAACTATCTTATTATCGTACTTTTTAAAGAAGTAAGCATAGGCATCCATAGTGATAATTTATTAGATCGTAATTATTCTTTGACCAATGTTAATTTATCAGTATTTATAAAAAATAAATAATATGTAATAGAATTTTAAAAATAGTGACATTCTTAGTATTTATATTAGAGAAACTAAATATTTTTGGTATAAAATTTATAAAGCTTTTTGATTAATAATTAAATACTAGGTCCTATAACCCCCTTACGGATTGCAAATCCACTGTAAAAACGGCGTTCGCTAGTTTGTATAACAGCATATGCTTTTTTTGCTCTTTCATAAAATTCTAAACGTAGCATTGCACTCATCTTTTTGGGTCCTACTAGAGCAGTTATTTCAGACTGAACCTCATTCATAACTGGTAAAATAGTGTTGGGCTCTCCATCCACTTCCATTCGAGCAATAGAATCTTTTGAATATGTATCAATAGGATATACTGATAAAATTGCTTTTATCACCTCTGAAGCTGATGCATCTATTTTAATAACTTTTCCTAAAACAGTTTTTGTGGCGATGCTTTTAGCAGGAAAGTTTGCACCTGCTATAATCAAATCATCTCCATGACCCATAGCTCGAAGAGCATATAGAACATGAGCATTTAACAAGGAATTAATACCTTTAAGCAATACTATATAATCCTTTTAAAATTTCAAAAAAAAAATGTTCAATTCTTATTATAAATTTCTAAAAAAAAGATACTAAAATAATTTTAGAAAATTTTACTTCCGTGTCTATACTCTACAATATCAGCAACTCTTGAATATTCTTCTTCACCTAACCCCATTTTTTTAGCTTCTTCAAACATCTTTTTTGTTTCATCAAGTATTGGTGTAGAATAATTTTGGTCGGAGGCTAGTTCCTTTGCTAAAAATGTATCTTTTGCAGCTATCCTTAATTTTCCAGTACCAGTTTTAGATTTATTAATAATACTCTCACTATATAAATCAAAAATTGTGGAATAGCCTATTCCTTTGCTTTTTGGAGATTGTCTAACAATATCTATAAATGAATATATATCTATACCACTCTTAACACATAAACCTAAAATTTCTGCGGTTGCAGCCATATTAATCATACCAAGAGCGTTATGAAGCAATTTTGCCTTACTAGCATTTCCTATTGAACCTACCCATTTATTTAATCTTCCCATACAATCTAAGGCCTCAAGGAAGTAAGAATTATCAACTTTCTTACCAGAAATTATAAAAAGAAGTTCTGCATTATATGCCGTTTTAGGAGGACCTATCATCATAGCCTCTAAATAAGTGGATTTTTTTTCACAATATTTTTTTTCTAAACTCTTACTAAGTTTTGGCAAGGTAGTAGACAATTCACATATAATTACGTTTTCTAAGATGTTTTCAAAGATACCAGTTTTATCAAGATGGACTTTCTTTATCTCATTAATTCCAGGTAAACACGTAAAAATTATATTGCAATTTTTTGATAATTGACCAATTGCATCAACAATAATGATACTTTTATTACTTTCAAATTCTTTTAGTTTTGTTTGGTCAGTATCAAAAACAAACACATTTGAAAATTTTTTAGTCAAATTATATATCATTGGTGCTCCCATCATTCCAGCACCTATAAATCCAATGGATGTGTCTAAAATCTTTTTATTTTCCATAATTCTCACTTCTTATCGTTTATTTTCAAAGCACTGTAGACCCCCCATAAAACTAAAATTAAAAGAGCAAAAATGACTAACGTATACGGTCTATTAAGAAAAAACAAGATATCCCCATCAGAAATTGTCATAGCTCTTCTTAAGTTTTGCTCAAATAAGGGGCCCAATATAAAACCTAGAATTATAGGAGGAAGAGGATAATCCATTTTTTTCAAGAAATAGCTAAGAAAACCAAAACCTAGCATTGTCCACAAATCAAAATATGATGTTTGTATGGCCCATACTCCTAGAAAACAAAGAAGTAATATAGTGGGTATCATTTGAGTTTTTGGTAATCTTAAGAAAGAAAGAATAGGAGATATAAATAACATTAATATTACAAATATAGCCAAATAAGCTAGTATTAAACCAGCATAAATAAAAGCTAGTGTATTTGACTGGGTAAGAAATAATTCTGGTCCAGGTGCTAATCCATGCATGTATAACACACCCACTATGATTGCTGTAGCTGCATCACCAGGTATACCAAGTGTCAAAGTTGGAATTAAGGCTCCTCCACATACAGCATTATTTGCAGACTCTGATGCAATTACGCCTTCTGGATCACCTTTTCCAAAATTGTTAGGATTTTTTGAAAACCTTTTAGCTTGAGAATAAGCCATGAAACTTCCTATGTCTGCACCTGCTCCAGGAAGTGCACCAACAGCAGTACCAATAGTTGACGATCTTAAGTAAGAAACCCAATATGTTTTTAAATGCTTGTAATTTGGCAAAACAGGCTTGATTTTTTCTTTACTAAGAGCAAATGTTTTATCTTTATTTTCTAAAAGAGAAATTACCTCTGGAATTGCAAACAAACCCAAAAGAACTGCAATCAAATTAAAGCCTGCACTCAATTCTACTATTCCAAACGTAAATCTAGTTTCAGCTGTTGCTAAATCTGTACCAATTGTGGCTATAGAAAGTCCTATGAGCCCAGCAATTAAACCTTTAAAAATACTTTTTCCAGAAACGAAAGCTACTGTGGTTAAACCTAAAGTTATTAAAAGTACATATTCTGATGGACCAAAGTTTAATGCTATCTCTGCTAAATAAGGTGAAATAAAAGCTAAAACTAAAGCACTAAAAATCCCTCCAATTATAGAAGAGAAAATTACCAACCCTATAGCATAATTAGTATTTCCTTTTTTCACTAATGGATGAGCATCTAATAATGTAGCAACTGCCATAGGAGTTCCTGGAATACCTATTAATGCAGCTGTAAGCCCCCCACCAATTGCCGAGCCTACAAAAATACTCATTAAGCTCACTATACCTACCTCAGGCTCTAATTGTAAGGTAAAAGGTAATAAAACTACTATACCAAAAATTACTCCTAATCCGGGTAATACTCCAATAATTACACCTGATAAAACGGAAGCAAATATCAACGTAATAATATAGGGACTAGAAAGAATTGTTTGAAATGCTAAAAAAAGGGAATCTATCATAATATTTTGTTATATGAGTTAACCATAAAGAAAAAAATCTAACCCTAAATATTTTTCAAAAGAACCTAATGGTAATTGTACTGAGAGAATTTGCCAAAAAATTATATAACCTATAAAAACAACAACTAATGAAAAAACTAGCAATTTTTTAACTGACTTTTCTCCAGCAAAATATCCTACCCCAAACATCCAAAATATGGTAGTCAAAGCATATCCAAAAAAGTTCAGTAAATAAAAAGCAGTTAATGTTAAAACTACTATAAATGAAGTATTCAAACTTAATTTAAGTTTTATTTTATAGTTCTTTTGCTTAAGTGTCTGAAAAAATGTAATTATAGTAATTAAAACCAGTAACAAACCCAACCACTTAGGCCAAAAACCACGATCTATCATCCAATTATTTTGATTTTCAATTTTTAAACCAAAATAATATAAAACTACTCCATAAAGAAATAATAAAAAAGTTCCAAAAAGATTAATAGTTCTTATACTAAACACAATCAATCTCCCTGGAACTTAATATCTTATTTTACAATTAATTATTTTGTCTTGCTTTTACCCTTGCAATTGCTCCACGCATTTGCTCAGTATCGCTTGCAATTAATTTTTGAACATCATCAGCACTGGATGGTGTAACAAACCACTGCATATTTTCGTAAATTCTTTGCTGAAAATCTTTATTAGAAAGCACCTGATCTATTGCTTCAGATATTTTTTTCTTTACAGAATCTGGCATACCATTTGGAGCAACCATTGCAGACCAAGATCTTACAGTAGGACCGTCTAGTCCCTGTTCAGATACTGTTAGTACGTCTTCAAAACCAGGATATCTTTTTGTGCTGAAGACGCCAATTGCCTTTACTTTATCTCCATATCTTCTCAAAGATCCAAACCCATCCATTGCCACAGCAGTATCGCCTGCTAACATTGCAGCACCAGCAGCGGCGGCATCATCATAAAAAATACCCTTTACAGGAACATTCTCTCTTTCAAATACTTCAGCACCAGATATTGAGTGAATTGATAAGGCTGGGCCACCACTAAAAGCAAATTTTTTATCTGGGTTAGCTCTCACATATTCTACCATTTCTGCTAAGGTATTCCATGGTGCATCAGATCGACTTACTGCGACCACAGGACTTTCTGTAAAATGTGAAATTATATCAAAGGCTTTTGTAGGATTATATCCTAAATCGTCTTTATTTAGTGGAACAATAACTAATCCTGCAATCCAAGCATGAAGTAATGTATATCCATCAGGATCAGAATCTGCAACAAATTTGGTACCTAATGATGAAGCCCCACCTGGCTTTGCCTGAACTAAAACCCTCTGATCTAAAATTTTTTCAAGTTCTTTAGCTAATTCCTGTGCTTGTAGGAATCCCCAACTTTGTGCCCCCCAGGGTTCTATAATAGTTATTGGTTTATTAGGGTAATCATCAGCTAACGAAATAGAACTATATAAAATTGATATAGAAAATAATAACTTACCAATTATTCTAAAACTGTTTTTGATTAGTAAATTTATAAAAATCATTTTATCCTCCAATTCTTGAATCTAATAATACTGCTACCAAGGTAACTTTTAGTTTTTGGTATTTCCGACAGGTGCCGGTGAATAACCAAAATCACCTAAAGATAATATTTTTTCTCTACCTCCGAACTTATTGATTTTGATTTTTTGATCAGCAAAAGCTTTTTCAGATGTTACTTTAGTGTCTACAATAGACTGCAATTCATTATAAAGTTCATCAATTATTTTTGAATATCTGGGATTAGTTCCTAAATCATTTAATTCTTGAACATCATTTTTAAGATCAAACAATTGAGGATTTAAACCTTCATAATGAATAAATTTATAATCACCCTTTTTAAGCATAAATCCTCCAGTGATTGAACCAGCTGCGTGGTACTCGCTTAAAATTGGTCGAAAATAATTAGGGTTTTCTAACGTTTTATAAATTGATTGACCAGGTAATTCAGTATCATTAGCAAAATTTGCACCTAATGAATCATGAAATGTTTGGTACATATCAACAAGCGATATTGGCGCATTTTCTTTTTTGCCCTTAGGTATATCATTTCCACTAGCAATAAAAGGAATAGCTACTGATTCTTCATGAAAGCACATTTTGCCCCACATTCCATGATTTCCTAGCAATTCACCATGATCACTTGTATAAATAATTCGTGTATTATCTGAAAGTCCTAATTTTTTTAGAGTATTAAGAAGTATTCCTATATTATGATCTAATAAAGAAACCATACCATAATAACAGGCTATTGCTATTTTTCGACTGTCCTCATCAAAATATTTTTCGTATGGAAAAACTTCTTTCAATGATTTTATGAAAATATGTTCTTTTTCTTTATTAAAAAAATTCTTCCCTGGAATTTGAATTTTTTCTTTATCATATAAATTATAAAAATCTTTTGGCACTTTTAGAGGAAAATGCGGCATCACAAAACTCACAAAAAGAAGCCAAGGTTTATTTGAAGACACTTTTGATTTATTTTGCAGCCAATTAACAGAATTTTTTAAAACATTTTTATCATATATGGTATAGGAAGACTCTTCTGGACCTATCTCAGTTGCAAATTTTTTTGCTCCTCCTCTCTCAGGAGCATTTTCACGAACTAAACCAATCACATCACCAACTCCATCAGGTACATGCAAATTGTCTATTGCTTCTGTAAATCCAGAATCGTCTTTATCATTTCTGTAATGTAATTTTCCAATGGCAGTAACATCATGTCCTTTTTCTCTTAAACTATGAGACCAACTTTTTATTGAACCATCATATGGAGAAGCATTATCCCAAAAACCTGTCTGATAAACATTCTTACCTGTTGCTAGACAAGCTCGAGCTGGGACACAAATAGGAGAAGGTGTATATGCATTTGTAAAATGTGTTCCGTTATTAGCTAATTTATCTAAATTAGGAGTCTTTATTTGTGGATGGCCTGCACAACCCATAATATTTTTATTGTGTTCATCGGATAATATAAATAATAAATTTTGAGGTTTAATCATAATTTTTTTATTTAGTCTAAGACACTACCTATTCCATAATGATTGAAAGCATTTCTACCCATTATATTGTCTATAACTTCTTGACTTAAATTCAAATCAGTTAAGATATCATTTAGTGTGTTAACCCAAAGGTCATACGTAGAACTTATAGTCATAACAGGCCAATTAGTTCCAAACATGACCCTTTCTGATCCAAACACTTCAATTATAGTTTCAACATATGGGCTAATAGTTTTTTTTGTCCATTCAACCCCTGCTCTTTCTACTAATCCGGAACATTTAACCATAGCATTAGTTTCTTGCGCAAACAATTTAAGCTCATTCTTCCAATCTTTCAATTCTCCAGTCATAACAGCTGGTCTTCCAGCATGATTTAGAACTAATTTTAGACCATCAAATTTTCTAAAAAATTTCCGGGCATTAGATAGATTTTCAACTGGTTGCAAAGTATCAACACTTACATTTTTTTTATTTAATATTTTCATTGAAGCAACAGCAGCCTCTGTTTTAAACCAATCACCTCCAAAGGTATCATTAGGTAAAGGTCTTAAACCAACAAATTTTGGATTAGAAAGAAAGCTTTCTAAATCATTTTCAAAATTATTGTCTAAAATATCAAGATACCCAATTACACCAACTAATTGTTTATTTATATTAGCTCTTTTCAGCCAATGAAATGTTTCTTCTTTTGTATGATGAGCCTGAACAACAATAGCATAATCAACAGAACATTTACTTGTTAAGTTCCTTAAATCAGTCTCAGTAAAATCTCGATGAAGTCCAGCTATTTTGTCTCTCATCCAATGCTTCTGACCATCATCAAGTGACCATAAATGAATATGCGAATCTAATCTCATAAACTTCTCCATTTATATTATTACATACTTTTTTTAAAATATTAATTAAAAATGAAATTATTGAATTATTTTCTCGTTAATCATAAAAATCTAAAAGATTTATTGATCTACTTGAGGTTCTTTTTAAATTTATTTTTTTAAAAAAAAGCCTTAATTTCTGCAATTATCTTAGCTATCAACTCTTGCCCCTTAGTAAAGGCTTTTTTGTCCTTATATTCAATAATTTATGCCATTAGAATTTTTTTATTTTAAGCTATTCTTTATTTGATTATGACCTTATGGATTTTGTAAATTTTGGAACTTGGAATACAGAGATTAATTAATTTCTTAAGCACTTATTAATATGAACTGCTACTTTTTTATGCGTCATGAAAAAGTTATAGAGAAAATGAAATTGTTTAAATGGATAATTTTATTGGATTGTATAGTATAATAATTGATCAATTAGGTAGGTATTAAATGTCGTCTCAAAATATTGATAGAAAGATTGCTGTAATTTTTGCAACTGATGTTGTTGGATACAGTAAGCACATTGAAACTGATGAAAGTGCTACCATCACAAACTTGCGGGCGTGCGAAAGTTTACTCAACGATATTTTTGGGAAATATAAAGCGAGACTTTTCAATACTGGAGGAGACTCATTTTTTGCAGAGTTTGAAAGTGCAGTTGCCGCTGTTGAATGTGCCGTTGAATTTCAAAATGCCATTAAAAGAAGAAATTCAACACTGGAAGCAACAGTTAAATTAGAGTTTCGCATCGGGATAAACATTGGAGATGTAATAAAGGAAAAAGGAAATCTCTTAGGAGATGGCGTAAACATAGCTGCCCGTCTTGAATCCTTAGCTCAAGCAGGTGGAATATCTATTTCAAAAGGAATTTTCGAATATGTATCTTCCAAGACAAAACTTTCTTTCGTAAATCAAGGCATGCAGAAGGTTAAGAGTAATAGATTTCACGTTTACGATGTCATATTAGACCCAACACATAAACGAAAATTGAGGTCTCAATTTGGATCCAAAAAGCTAACTATGGTTAGATTGATTGTATTAATTCTAATAGCTTTTGTTTCCATTACTTACTTCGCTTTTATATCTAATGATGACCAAACTATCTCAAATAATGTTCTTTCTGACATCAGACCAAAAATAATCATCCTTCCATTTGAAATCCAAACTACTGAAGCAAACTTTAGAGGTGAGCAAGCTGACCTCTCTTTAAGTATCAATAATACTTTATCAGATCTGAATACTGATGTTAAATTTATAGACTCTAACGAAACAAAATTGCTTACCAAAGAAAACTTTTCCTATAAAGATTTAGCTGAAAATAATGACATCAGCTTTGTGGTTACAGGTACGGTACAAAACTCAAAGGAGTTTATTAGAGTTCAATTCAGAGTTGTTGAAGCTGCATCCTCTGAAACCATTTTCAAAGAGCAATATGATTTTTCAATAGAAGATCAAATGATAAGCGTACAGGAAAAAGTAGCAATGTATATTATGAAGGGATTATCAAGGCATATTTTGTCCAAGCAACACGTGTTCAAATACACGAACGAACCCTCAACTTACTTTGATCTTATAAAAATTGACAAGGCTATTCTTAAATCAACAGTCGAAAGTGTTACTTATGCAGGCCAACTACTGAAAAAGAATCTAGAGTCTTCTCCAAACGATCCTCATATTTTACAACTAGCAGCTTTTCATACATTTGCGAGTACAAGCTTAAAACTTGTTGATGACCCAGTATCAGAAATAAACAAAGCTATAAAATATCTGTCTAATGGCATTAAATTTGTTAAGAAAGCTGATCCAATATATCTTTATTTATTTGCACAAAAAAGCATTTATCAAGCAATTTTACAGCAGTTTGATTTGGCTTGTTCCATTATTCCAGATCTTAAACAATATGAGAATAGGATTTATGATGATCATCTGAGTCAATTTGACTTTGGTCTACTTTACCAAGTGTGCTCTTCAAATGGAAGTTCAAAAGATCAATTTGAGTTGGGCGTGAGCCATATGGAAAGATCACTTGAATTGAGGCCAAGCGCTTTTAATGCAAAGTATCTTGCTTATGGATATGCTTATCTTACTTTCCAATATGGGATGAGTACTGAGAAATTGAATAGTCTTTGGATTTCAGAGAACTCAAAAAGTCAACATAATGATGAAATGGCATTACCAACCATTTCAGCTTTGTTAGCCTATTCTTATGAAAAGAAAAAAGATAATAAACTCGCTGCTCAAACATTAGAAATTAGTAACGGGATTGGGAGAAAATATACTGCACAAACCCCTTTTTCTGACTATCCTGCATTTCAAAGTAAAAATTTTTTGACTGATATAGGGAATATCCTTATTCCGCTTGGGCTTTCTGATTAAAAAGGCGTAAAAGTTTGTTAAAATGTAGCCTCAGCATAGACCCAAAAATTAGAGGCCATAGTTTTTGAACACTACTATCTCTAAGGATATGTCTTAGGGGTGGGTTACAAGAGTGCTATAACTGTCATATTGAAAACAAAACTCAAAATTCTACCCCTTATAATCCCCCTTGAATAACTACCTGGGAAACGACCATTTTCTCATCGTTTCAAGAAAAAATATGTAAAGATAATTTACTATTAGGTTTAATTTATTTTATCATTAATTGACAATAAAGTTCATTTTATAAGTTATAATTTAAAAAAGTAAAATTCAAATGATATTTAGAAAAATGGAAATAAATTAATGCTAAATCCTGACATAATAAATAGCAAAAGCCAAACAGAAATTCTTACCCATTTTGCATACGACATTTCTATTGAAAAGGTTCCATTATCAGCCTTGAAGGCTACATTAAAAGCTTTATTGGATAATATAGGATGTACTATAGGGGGAGCTAATACTAGTTTAGCAATAGCTAGTGAAAAAATGGTTAAAGAATTAGGCGGAACAAACCAATCAACTGTAATGGGGCGAAAATATAAAACCTCTATGGCGTTGGCAGCGTATCAAAATGGTATACAAGCTAACGCATTAGACTATGATGATGCATTTGAAAATGATGGGAAGGGTATGGGTCACCCTGGTTCTACAATTATTCCAACAGCAATTGCTGTGGGCGAAAAAGTTTGTGCATCTGGTGAAGAAATTCTTTCAGCAATTGTTGCAGGTTATGAAGTAACTAACCGAATTATTCAAGCTATACAACCTACTCCAAAAAGACATAAACAAGTCTGGGGGGTAGCTGTACACCAAAGTTTTGGTTCAGCGATAGTGGCATCCAAATTAATGAAACTTTCAATTGAGCAATTAAGAAATGCCTTTGGACTAGCAGCAACATTTTCAACGCTTCCTGCAGCTAGAAAATGGAACTGGAGGGATAGGCCTCTTTCTTCAACAAAAGACATGACTGCTTTACCAGCTGAAGCTGGAATACGTGCTGCCATATTAGCAGAAAATGGATGGCAAGGAAGTCGAGATATCTTAGATGGACCATCTGGTTTCTGGATCATGGCAGGCTCGGACCGCTGCAATTTTGAATATTTAACAAACCAGCTTGGAACTCGTTGGACGGTGGAAGAATTAAGCTTTAAACCATATCCAGCTTGTCGATGGGTTCATTCAGCACTAGAAGCTACTGAAATTATAATTAAACAGAATAATTTAAAGTTATCAAATATTGCTCGAGTTGATGTAGGAACTTTTGAAGACGTGGTAACTCTATTTAATGATTCACGACCCAAAAGTATGGTTGACGCAGAATTTTCTTTACAATGGCCAATGGCCATGGTGTTGCTTGGTATACCGAAAGGACCAAAATGGTATTCTAAATCGATACTAAGAGATCCAAAAGCTCATGCCGTGGCTGACATTATTCATAGTTATAAAGAGAAAGAAGCACAGAGGCGTCATTTTAGTGATGAAAGAAAAACTATGTCTGTAGTAACAATTAGGACTACTGATAAACGTTCCTTTTCTCATCGTGTATTAGTTGCAAGAGGTGGAACTAACCATCCTTGGTCATCAAAAGAAATTACAAATAAATTTTGTCAACTAGTAGAACCTTATCTGGGGAGGAAAAAAACAAATGAAGTTATTGATATTTTGCTTAATTTTAAGGATGTAAAAAATCTATCACAATTATGTAAATTGCTTAGATGAAATTAATGTAAAAAAATGTTAAGTTTAATTATTTGATAATTTGAACAATAAAATTATAAATACACATCAATTTGATTATAATAGAATTGTTTGTATACATAAAGGAGAGAAAAAATGTCATATCATCCTACGGACGAAGTGACAACTGTCATAGGAATGCCTTTGCCATTTAAAAATGGTGAATATAAAAATCGGATTGATGCTCTCCGTTCCCAGATGATTAAAGAAAAAATTGACTTCTTATTGCTATTTCATCAGGAGAGCATGTATTATTTATTTGGTTATGACCAATTAGGATATTGGGTTTATCAAACTGCTGTTATCGATGTTAACAAAGAAGATATAACTGTTTTATGTAGACCAGCTGATCATAATTTTATTGAGGGTCTTCCTTATGTAAAAGAAGTACGTAATTGGATAGACGACTCCAACAAAAGTCCAGTTGAATTAACAATTGAGATGCTTTTCGATTTAAAAGCCTTAAAGCCCAAAAAAAGAATTGGAATAGAATTAGGAAGCCATGCTTTACTACCTAAATATTATGTAGGACTAGAAAAAAGCTTAAAAGATAAATGCTCTTTAGTAGATGCATCTCGAATAGTTACCAATCTTAGACAAATTAAAACTGAGTCAGAAGTAGTTTATATGAAAGAAGCAGGAAAGGTTTTGGATTCAGCCTATAATGCAGCACTTAATGTTTTTAAACCTGGAGTACTAGAAACTGAAGTTTTAGGAGCTGCAATGAGTGGAATGTTCGAAGCTGGAGGTCATGTACCTGCCATAGTACCTCCTATATCAAGTGGTCCAAGATCAATGTCTAACACTCATGGTGCTGCTGTTGACCGGGTAATCAAATTAGGTGAACATATTACAATAGAGCCTGGAAGTTCCCGCTTTAGGTATCATGCAGTTGGCGTACAAACTTGGTGGTTAGGTGAACCGCCAAAAGAAGTTGAAAGGACATTTGATGGACTAATTACTGCCCAAAAAGAGGCACGTTCAATAATTAAAGCTGGTATTGCTTCCGCTGATGTTGCCCGAAAAATAAATCAAACGTTAATTGAAAAGGATTTGCACATTCCTGGAGCACATCATGGATATGGTATTGGAATTGGTTATCCTCCTACTTGGTTAGACGATTTACGAATTAAAGAAACTGACTATCATATTCTTGAAAAAAACATGACATTTTTTTTGGTTTCGCGTTTTCCTGTTTTTAACTTAGCTGATTATCCAATACAAATATATGTTGGAGAACCTATTCTAGTCACAGATGAAGGATGTGAAAGGTTATCTTCCACACAAATAAGTTTAAATTAAGTTTCGATATTTTATAAATATATATTTTTTTACATTTGATGCATCAATAACAAAATTTCTAATAATAAATAGAAACTATAATTTACGAAATTAAAAAGTTAATGATTTCCATTGGACTTTTCCAGGCATTCCCAAACAATAAAATATTTTCACATTTTCACTTAGTTTAAAAAGAATTGACCCAAAAGTCTGACTTCTGTGTTTCTGTGATGGTTTCGCACATAGCGGAGTACTTATATCTGAAAGTAATTCAATTATGTCTATTTCAGTCATTTTTTTGTTTATTTGATTTGTTAAAAAACGAAGTCTTTCCTCTGAGTTTTTAATTCTTCCATTTTCTTTTATAATTTTTTTGGCTCTTGAATTTATATCCCTAGAAACTAAGGGGTGATTAGTATGTAAGAGAATTTGTCTCCCATCAATTGAACTTTCTATGCTTCCAGAAGCTGAAGATTCATAGCCACTTATTTCATTCTTATTTGCAAATGCATAGTGTTGTCCAGATGCATGATTAATGTTTATTAATTTATTTTTAACATTTTCTAAATTTTTTTCTTCAAGAAGATACCTTAATACTGCTGCAACTGGCAGACCCTTAGAATTTGAACGCAACATTAAAAGTGTATTTACACAAACTGCAATACCATGGTCGTTAACTCCAGTTAAACCAATTTGCCCTGCCGAAGTAAGTAATATTTTTCTTGGTTTGTTTAATGATGAAATTCTTAAAATAATTTGCGATCCGTCCATAAATGCTGGTAAATCCATATTCTGTCCCAATATAGTATTCTTTCCTTTTTTTATTCCAATTAGACTACATCCAGGTTCAGTATTTCTTATTGAAAGGTCATACCACCATTGCTCATCCATAAGATTGTAAGCAGCAATTTTTTCAAAGGAAATTCCACTTCCTTTTGCAATTCCTTTCATCTCTTCTATAAGGTCAGGGGTTTGATATTTCATAGAATCTATAAGGGAAGTATTATTAAGAAAATCACTTATATAATTTTTAAGTACCGATCGATTATTTCCCTTTTTAGATAAAATTTCTTCTTCCCATTGTTTTATTGCATACCTAATAAGTTCTCTTGCCTCCTCACCATGACATAGGCCACACTCAATTGAAGAACCCTCACAATCGACAATCATTTTAATCCTTGGTTTTCTTATATTTTTAATAATGATAATAGTAATTTTTATGTGTTTTTATTTCAATACTTATCAATTATATCGAAATAACTAATTATGATTTTTTGGGTACCCTCAAGGATATGTCTTAGGTTTGGTTGTTATGTTTTTTATTAAATTTGATTAAAAAATTTTTATCACTTATAACGTTTGATAGTATTTTGCTCTTGTTTTAATATTTTACCAACGAATTATTATTATGCCTATTATAGTCTATTAATTAACAATTATTTATTTATATTTGCAAATCTAAAGCCCAAGTTCATTCAGCCTTATAACTAAGTCATTTACAAATTCCGTATTTTGATTAGTCCAAATTTTTCTTATAAAAGTTTCGGATAACTTTGGATCTAAATTAATCAATATATCAAAATATTCATTTGCTAAATCTATATTATTCATTTTCAAATCTATATATATAAGAACTGCAAGCCCTAATGATTTATACTCAGGAGTAATATGATCTTTAGAATATAAATTTTCAGCAATTATTTTTGCTTCATCAAATTGTTTTAGTTCCATTAAAGATCGCATATAATTTGCACTTAAAAATGATGGAGGGTGTATAGTGGATGCCAAAACTTTTTTATATGTACTCGATGCTTTATTCCAATCTCCATTATTTCCAAAAACTGTTGCAGCAACTGACATTGCATCTAAGCTAGTAGCACCAATTTCAATTATTTTGTCAGCGCTTAATTTAGCTGCTGACCAATTGTTAAGTACCGTACCTTCTACAAATGCTCTTAAGCTATAGCAATCTGCAAGCTTAGGAGAAAATTCACTACACAATTTACTCAATTCAATAATTTCAGCAGCTGTTTCTAAAGGATTATTATCCATTTTTAAAGTCACTCTTAACAATTTCAACCAGCCTTTTAAACCTGGAACAAATGGATGATTTTCTGGTAATTGTGATATTAGTTTACCCCATAATTCTTCAGTACGATAGTATGCGGCTTCATTTCTAAGTTGCCAGGATGCTCTTCCTTCCATAAATAGCTGGTATTGTTCTAAATTTTCTAACAAGTTCATCCATGTAGTTGCTTGGCTTCCCATTGTTAGATTAACACCGAGTTCTTTTAGAATTAATTTACTTATCTCATCTTGAACTTGGAAAAAATCATTATTACTAGAATCATATTTTTCAGACAATATAATTTCATTACTTTTCAAATTAATTAATTCAAAATTTATTCTTATTTTTTTTCCAGATACCTGAAAATTTCCAAAAATTTTATAATCAATACCGTACTTAGAAACTAAATCTTTATCAGAAATGTTTTCTTTAGTGATGTATTCTGTGGTATTCATTGATTGAACAGCTAACTGTGAATAGCTTGATAGAGCAGTAATTATAGAATTAGTAATACCCGTACTTATGTAATTTAATTTTTCATCGCCAGAATTATTTTGAATTTTTGTTACAATAATAGAAGGTTGATCAGCTTTTGCCGTCAAATTTTTATTTTCTGGTAGAAACAAGAAATATAAACTTACGACTGCTATCACTAGAATAGAGGCTGCTATTGCTAAGATGGACTTATTAGATTTTTGCGTTTTCAGTTTTCTTTTTTGTGATGGATCAAGGAGAATATCATAAGCGTGAAATTCATTCTTTTTCACCTTTTGAATACCCAAGTCGTTATATTGATGAGATGTTTTTGCTTTAACCAAATCATAGATGTTTTTTGAAATAGTTATCCCATTTGTTTGAGCTAATGCTTCTAACCGAGCAGCTATATTAACACCATCGCCGAGGAGATTTTCTTTCTCTTTAATCACATCTCCCATACTAATCCCTATTCTGAACTCTAAAGGAACTGTGATTTTATCTGTGCTATTCCTTTTCTTAATATCCTTTTGAAAAGCTACCGCACATTCAACGGCTTCCACTGCGCTTGGAAATTCAATAAAGAAAGAGTCACCCCCTGAGTTAAAAAGACGGCCATCATGTTTTTTGATTACTTTTTGTAAGATTAGCTCACAAGCACGAAGGTTCTTAACCGTCTCACTTTCATTAGCTTCCATGTGTTTACTATAATTCACAACATCCGTAGCTAAAATAATAGCAACTTTACGATCTATTTCTTTTTCAGCCATCACTCTCTCCGATAAAGATAATGTTAAGAAAAGCCACTATTTACTTCAAACATGACGTAGCGTTAAGAATGTGATGCATATTTTAATAATTAGTTCTACCACTCCAAACCAAAATGTGTGAGCAGTCGTACTTGCTCATAATTGGCTATGGTTTTTGGGATGCCTCCCTAAATCACTTAGATATAAGTTTATTATCATTAAAACGATAGCACAATGTAGCCCCAAAAAGTAAATTAAGTGACGATTAATGCTAAGTTATTGAAAAGATAATATCTGTAAAGAGATAACAACTCCCAACCCACTATTAAAAATCAATTGCTCCTAACTTTTAAGTTCTAAGGTTAGGAGCGTTATTAGATTAAAAAAATAAATAATGGCAGACAATTAATTGGTATAAGATTATGATTTTATCTATTCATTTGTGATACTAGTGTTCCAGGGAAGGTCATAGCAACACGATACTTTAGCAACATTTCATTGAATTGTTGAAACCCTTCCCATTTAGAACCTGCAGCTAAATGATTCTGAAACCCTTTAGGTGTTTCGTAATGTTCAGTCAAAATATAAAACATATTGCCAGTTGTTCCCTTTTCAGGATTAGTTGGATCAACCATTTCAGGACCTTTAAGTACTGTGTAGGCATTTAATCTTATTTCTTTTTCACCAGTAACAGAATGAGTTTTTTTCATAAATTCATAATGGTCATTAAGTAATTTCTCAATGTTTTCCACTTCACTCATTGGAACTTTTAATGCAAATCCAAAAGCATTTGCATTATCATGGCCACCTGCAAAAATTGAAAAGGCTGAAAAAAAATAAAAACAAATAAAAACAAAAAATCTTTTCATTAAAACTATCTCCAAAAAATTAATATTTGAACAGTCAAACTAAAAAAATTGGTTCATACAAGAATTACGTTAGGTCATTCTATCATATTGTTTTTCTTTAGAAAGAAAATAAGACAAATATTATGATGCCTCCAGAGAGACTCGAACTCCAAACCCAATCATTACAAATAATAGGCTATGGTTTTTGGGGTACCCTCAAGTATATGTCTATGGGGGAATATCATAACTGTCATATTGAGAATAAAAAGTATAATTTGGGCAACTTTTGGGCCAATAAAAGCTAATTTTCAATAAAAGAAAATATAAGAACTTATTAAGTACATTATTTATATGGCTGATGTGGTAGGATAAGAACCTTGGAACAATTTATTAAAAGTTAATTGCTAACAATAAAATATGGGGAATCATATGCAATAAATTAAAATAAGGGAGCTTAATTTAAGCTCCCTTATACTATAAGTACTAAAAAGTTGGTAATTCTGGTAAAGGTTGACCAAGCCATTTTAGTGATATTTCATTAAGCTTTCCATTGAGTTTTTTGTGCATTATCCAAACATTAACCCACTGCAAAAGATCAATTTGACCTTTTTTTACACCAATAAAGGATGCTCCATACTTCGATATGTATTTTGTAGATATATCTAGGTCTGGATTTGCTTCAGACATAGCTGCAGCAACAACATTTGAAGTAATTATTACGTCAACCTGCCCTGAAACAAAAGATGCCTGCGTTGCTGCATTATCCCCAAATCTTAAAATTTGTGTTCCTTCTGGCGCTTCATCTGTAACCTGAATATCTTCAATAGTGCCTCCTGTAAGTCCAACTTTGAGACCAGCAAGATCATTAATACTTTCAACTTGCAATTCCTTCTTTCCAAATGCACCGGTATAAAAGGGTGCATAAGCTGCTGAAAACCATATAGATTTTGCACGTTTTGGATTAGCACCCAAGGTAGATATGACTAAATCTAATTTATCGGTCTCTAGAAAAGGAATGCGCTGCTTGGAAACGACTGGAATTATCTCTACCTCAACCCCTAGATCTTCAGCGATAAGTTTTGCAACATCTACATCGTATCCAACATGCTCCCCTTCTTCATTAAGTGATCCAAATGGAGGAAAACTTTCAGGAACACCAATCTTTACAACACCTGACTCAAGAATATCTGCTAGTTCGGCTTTAGCAGTTTCAGTAAAAGGCATCAATAAAATTAAAGTAGTTATTATAAATTTAAATATTTTCATTATATATTCCTTTTTTTATTAAGCTGTTGTTATTATTGGGACTTTAGACGCATTCCCAAGGCGTTTTTCCAAATGGCGAGACCAAAGTGTAAGAGGATAACATATTGAAAAATATATAAGCGCCATAAGAGGAAAGATTATGAAGGGCTCAGAACCAGCTACAGTAGAATTTGCCCATCTTTTACCAATAGCCATAAGATCATGGAATCCAATGATATAAGCAAGTGATGTACCTTTTACAATTTGAACCATAAAACTTACAGTTGGGGCCATAGCAGATCGCAATGCTTGTGGCATAATAATTTTTTGCAAAGTTCTAAAGAAGCCTAAACCCAGCGCACGTGCAGCCTCCCATTGCCCTTTAGGAACACTTTCTATTGCTCCTCTCCACACATCTGCCATGAAAGCTGTGGAATGTAATGTAAGAGAAATAATAGCTGCAAGCCAGGGATCTGTATTCAATCCTAATAGTCTAGGTGCTCCTAAGCCAGTAAGGAAAAGAAGCATTAGCAATGGGGTAGACTGAAAGAGCCATACAAAGGTTGTAGCACTTTTTTGTACTAAATTGTTCGGTAAAATTCGGAGTGTTGTTATAATGGCACCACCAAATGCTCCCCCAATGAATGCGATAAGCGACAAATAAATTGTGAACTGGCTTGCTTCAATTAGCTGAAAAAGAATTATACCTTCAGGTTTTCCAAATATAGAAATAAAGAAGTCCTTCATGATGCAAACTTCCAGCGCATCACTCGTCTTTCAATCAAAGTTATTAAAAATTTAAAAACTAATGCTATTAATATATAAAGTATTGTAAGTGTAAGAAATACTTCAAAGCTTCGAAAAGTTCTACTATCGATAAATACTCCTGCATATGTGAGATCCATTACACTTATCTCTGACATAATTCCAGTAGTAAGAAATAGAAAAACGAACTGTGCATTTAGAGAAGGGAACATTTTTGCAATTGCTTGAGGTAACAGTATTGTCCAAAGAATTTTCCACCTTGGTAAGCCCATTGACTTTGCAGCTTCAATTTGACCTTTATTAACTGTTTTAAGACCTGCCCAAACTATTTCTGAGAAATAAGCAGAGAAATTTAAAGTTAAAGCCAATATTGCATGGGCCCAAAATGGCCATTCATATCCAAGTAATTGTGGAAGGCCAAAAGTAACGAAAAACATTTGCACTATAAGTGGAGTATTACGAACAAAATCCGTGTAACTAGCACATATAAGACCAAGTACTGTTATCTTTTCATATCTAAGAACAGCAAAAAGAACTCCAAGGCTAAAACCAATTATACCTGCACATGTGGTTATTATTACAGAATTAAAAATGCCAATTGCTAAAAGTTCAAGATATTCATAACTTCTATATATTTCAAAGAACCGTAAATTCACAGAATAGTATACTCACATTTATTAAATCTAAAAATTTTGAAATAATTTAAAAAACATCAATAAGAATCGACGTATATATAGAAATTATAGTCACAAGGAGTGTTGCATTCTGCTGCTAATTAATCTCTTGACCATGACGAAAAACTCACTATTTTCCACAAAATGCAAAATTTACGTATATACAAGTATGTAGACAAAATTGCTAAGACTGGGTCGATACGTCAAGCAGCTGAACAGTTATACATTACACCTTCAGCCCTTAATCGTAGGCTTTTAGCACTAGAACAAGAATTAGGTGTAAAAGTCTTTGAACGATTAGGTCGTGGAGTTAGGTTGTCAACCGCAGGTGAATTATTTATTGATCATATTCGAAAGCACCTTTCAGAAACAGAAACGTTAAAATCTCAAATTGAAGATTTATCTGGGTTGCGTAGAGGTCATGTCACCATAGCTTGTACACAAGCAGCACTCCCTTTTTTTATTCCAAATGAAATTCAGAAGTATCAAAAAAAATTTCCACAAGTAAACTTTAGTGTACTTAACAAAGACGGAACAGAAGCTGCTATTGCTTTATTAAACCATACTGCTGACATTGCTTTAGTTTTTGACCAACTGAGACAATCAGACTTTCAAACAGCTTCCGCAATACCACAATCAGTTCATGCAATTATGGCTAAAAGCCACTATTTGGCGTCAAAATCACAAGTTTCAATTTCAGAATGTTTAAACTATCCTTTAGCATTACCTACCCAAAAATATGGACTTAGAAAAACTCTTGAAAATATATTTGATAAACTACTGACAAGAATTACTCCTACAATTGAAGCTGATAGCTATGTTTTCCTTCAAAATTATATTAGTAATTCAAATGCAATTGGTTTTGAACTAGAAATTGGTATGCCACAAAAAAATTCCAACGGTCTAATTTCTAGACCTGTAAAACTACCTCAGGATACATCAGTTTTAATATATATTAATCATCTTAGAAGCCGTAATTTGCCAATAGCTGCTTCCAAGTTTGCTCTTCAGTTAGCAGATACTTTACAGAATTTGGAAGATGCATAGTATTTTGTTTGAAAGAAATTTTAAAAAAATCAATAAACCAAAAATCAATTAGAAATTTTTTTTTAATCCTCCTTGTAATTTTTTATTTATTAAGTAGGTCACTTTTGTATCTAGAATATTATTCAGCCAGCTGTTAATTGATTTTTTAATAAATATTATTGTCATAAAGTGGTGATTATTTCGTCATACTTGATGAATAATATAGCAGCAGAATATTCTTATTAACTAAGATAATTTAAGAACAAGGGAGGTACATCTTTTGTCAAAAAATTCACTTACAGTGTTAGAACAAAAAGTCATAAAAAAAATAACAGAAGAATCATGGTTGGATTTAGCTACTGACTTGATACGGTGTGGTCAGCCTGCTTCCGGAAATGCACTTGATCCAGATTTACCTAATGGTGAAGAAGAAGCTATAGCACATATGGTTGCCGGTGAATTAAAGGGGATGGGTTTCAAGGTAGAAATGCCAGCTAAAAAGGTAGGAAGGCCTAATGTTATAGGACGGATAAAAGGATCTGATGGTCCAAGCCTTATGATCAATGACCACCTGGACACATACCCAGTAGTAGAACCTGAAAAATGGGATAAAACAAATTACGATCCTTATAATGCAACGAAACATGGAAACCAACTTTACGCAAGAGGTACTTCTGACACTCGTGGAAATTTGGCGAGTGCACTATTAGCTTTACGTGCTGTAACAAGTGAAAAAATTAAACTTAAAGGTGAATTAATCGCTTGCTTTACTGTTGACGAAGAGAGAGATGGAACTGATGGTTCTGTCTACATGGTAAAAGAGAAAAACCTTAATCCCGACTATTCTATAACTGCAGAACCTACTGCGTGGGGAGGTGCAGACGGGCCTTGGGGTATGTCAATTTCTACAGCAAATTCAGGTCACTGCCTTATAGAAATTGATATTAAAGGAACCAAAGGACATATATGGCGGCCTGATATTGTTTCAAACCCTATTTTAGAGGCAGGACGCCTTTTAAGTGATTTAGAAAATATGAAATTTGAGTACGTCCCAGATAAGTTTATGGGTCATACCCCACCTATGTGCTCAGTTGTTCGTATAAAAGGCGGACTTAAAGGTGAGATTCAATTTTCTCCTGATACTTGTACCATTACACTAGCAGTTGTTGGTATTATTCCAGGTATGACGCTAGATACAGTATTGCATGATATAAATAAAGTTGTTGACTCAAAAATTGGACACCAAAATAACATACATGCTGAGGTGAGACAGTTGCCAGGATCATTATTTGTAGCTGGTACAGAAAGTGTAAGTTCTGATGAGGAGCCGGTTAATACCTTAAGTGAAGTTTATAAAATTATGAGGGGTGAGTTCCCTAAACTTAATAGAAAAAATGCGTTTAATGATACAATAAGGTTTCGTGAGGCCGGAATAAAGGCAATAACTTTTGGTCCTGGAGAAGACGGATGGGCAGCAGATAATGAATGGATTTCTATACCCAAATCTATTGAGGCAGCAAAAATTTATGCTGTCACAATTTTGCGTTTATTAAAAGCCTCTTAAATCAAAAGATAAAAAAATTTTGGTAATAAATAAATTAATATGTTTTGTTATAATTATATAAAATTCTTTTTTTGTTCGGTCTATATTGTTTGTTTCAAAACTTTATTTTTTATTAATTATAACAAACCTGCTGCATTGCATTTTTGTTTAAATAGACTTTGGTTCAAATTATTCTCCAAATTTAATAGCACGCTTTATACAATTTAATACTTATTTATTAGATATTTAAGATCTAAAATGAACAAATCTTTGACAATAAACTATTTAAAGAAAGTTTACTCTAGTGGTGTAGCTAAACCTGTTGAAGTTTTGTCAAAAATCTTAGAAAGGTTAAATGATAGTGATCAGGACGCAGTATGGATTTCAACCATATCTAAGAGTGAACTCTTTCGTCGTTGCGTTAATCTTGAAGAAAAAAGTAAGAAGAAAAACCTCCCCTTATATGGGATACCATTTTCTGTGAAAGACAATATTGATGCAATTGGATTTGAAACAACTGCGGGATGTCCAAAGTTTGCTTACAAACCAAAAAAATCAGCTACTATTGTATCTAAATTGGAGGAAGCTGGAGCTATATGCCTCGGTAAAACTAATCTTGATCAATTCGCAACTGGTCTTGTAGGGATACGTTCACCATATGGAATACCAAAGAACCCATTCAATCAAAACTATATACCTGGTGGGTCTTCATCAGGTGCAGCAATTTCAATTTCTACAGGAATGGTTGCTTTTGCTTTAGGAACTGATACAGGTGGATCAGGACGGATACCAGCTAGTTATAATGGAATTTATGGTTTTAAACCAGTACCAGGTTCATGGAGTAGATCAGGTTTGGTCTATGCTTGCCGTAGTTTTGATACCCCATCTGTTTTTGCAGCAGAATTAGAGGATGTTTTGTTTGTTGACAGTATTGTTAAAGGATATGATCCAACTGATGCTTTTAGTACCAAAATTATATCACAAAATCCTCCTAGAAAAATCTGTGTTGCTATGGCTCCACCTCATAAAATTAATACTTTTGGTGACAAACATGTAGAAGAATTATATAAAAAAGCTCATCATGTTCTAAATAAAAATCTAGTTATCAATGATGCTGACCTTAAACCTTTTCAATCATTAAACGATTTACTTTTTTTTGGACCATATCTAGCAGAACGTGATGTTTCAGTAGGTAAATTTATTGATAAAAATCCAGATGCCTGCCACCCAATAGTCAAAAATATAATCAAAGGTAGTAGGAAATTCACAGCAGCTGATGCATTTAAAGCAATCTATAAAACTACAGAGATAAAACAAATTACTCAAAAATTATGGTCCCAAAATGATGTATTAATTACACCAACGGTTGGAGCGCTATACACAAAGAAAATTTGTGAGAGTGATCCTTTAGGTCCAAATTTTAAAAATGGTACTTACACCAATTTTGCAAATCTATTAGGTTTGAATGCCTTAGCTATACCATTTGGCAAATCTTCAGAAAATGTTCCTTGGGGACTAACACTTTATAGCCAACCAAATCGAATTAAATCATCTGTGCAACTAGCAAAAGATATTGCTAATTTTGTAAAATCTTAAATTTTCTTAATATAAGCAAAACTCATAAATGAAACTAAAATCTAAGTAGCTATACAAAAAGTTACCCATCTTTTTAACACAGGGTTTATATTAAATGAGCATTGAAACATTTTTTCTGATTGGTACGGTAGTGTTTTGTGCTTCATGCTTACAATCTGCTACTGGATTAGGATATGGGGTTATTGCAGGACCTGTATTTTTATTTATTTTTAATAGTGATGAAGCATTACAACTAAGCGCTTTACACAATCTAGCTATAGCAGTTATCCTTACATTTTTGATTTACAAAGAGATTGATAGAAAATTTTTAAAAAATTTAATTATAGGGGGTCTACTAGGAACATTAATAGGATTCATAATTCAAATTTTGGTAGATATAAATTTTTTAAAAATTTTTGCAACATTAGTTATTTGTTTTGTTGCTGTTTCTCTCTTTCAAAATACCTCAAAAAAAAAGTTTAAAAATTTAAAAAAATTTCCAACATTTTTAGAAATAAAGATTGTAGGAATTATCGCTGGAATAATGGGAGGTATCCTAGCAATCCCAGGTCCTATTGCTGCAGCTTGGATGTCTTTTAAAGGATTTTCTAAAAAAGAAATACGTGCAAGCGTAATTATCTTTTTTGTTTTTGTCTACGGAACTATTGTAGGTCTTTACATAGTAGTTACAGGGATACCAGCAAATATTCTTTATCTTAGTCTGGAACTATCCCCATTTTTAGCAATTGGTTTAATTATTGGGACATTTTTGTCAAAAATTATTTCTGAAAAATTATTTAAGTATATTTTACTTAGTATTTTAATTTTGATTTTTTTTTCATTGTTATCAAATTTGTTAAAACATAACTTCAAATATTTAATACAATAAATTAGCGGGATACAAAAAAAATATCAACTAATAGATGTATAAAACAAAACTTCTATGCGCAGAGTTACGGTTAATCTTCCCAAACCAAAATGTATGAGTAGTAATACTTGCTGCCAATAGGCTATGGTTTCTAAGTACCGTAGGTTGTTGGTTCGTATCCAATCGCCCCGACCACTTTTTAGTTTACTTAGGTTAAAAAATAGCCTTCATTAACAATCAGATCCTTTATAACTTTACATGTATGTATTGATGTACTTAATTATATTTAGTTTTGTATATTGAAAAAAAGGATGTGGTTTATGGCCACAAATGGAACGAAAGAGCGTAAGGGCATAATATTTGCAGCCGATGTAGTTGCCTATAGTAAGCATATGGAGCAAGATCAATTAGGCACTCTTAACTCTTTGGCTGCTTGCGAGACAATAATAAAAACTCTTTTTCAAAAGCATAACGCTAGGCTATTTAATACTGGAGGAGACTCATTTTTTGCTGAATTTGAGAGTGAAATTTCTGCAGTGAGGTGTGCAGTAGAGTTTCAGAATGCCTTAAAATTACACAGTTTTGCAGAAAATAATATGATAAGGTTAGAGTTTAGAATTGGAGTAAATTCAGGGTTAGTGGTTCAAAAAAGCGGAAATCTGTTAGGGGACGCTGTAAATATAGCGGCGAGGCTGGAGTCACTATCTCAACCTTCTGGAATTTCAATTTCTAAAGATGTTTATGAACAAGTTAAAACTAAATCAGATTTTCAATACAATGACTTAGGGTTTCAAAAAGTTAAAGAAAATTACTTTCACGCATATGATATCGTCTTGGAGCCTTTCCAAAGAAGAGATTTAACTCGACAAAAAAAAATAGATTGGCTCAAAAGGCTTGGGCGGTTTGCAGCCATTGGGATATGTTTGATAATATTTAGTAGCGTAGGGAGTTATTTTTATTTTTCTCAAACAGACTTTGTTCCAGCCGACGAGACTAAATTTGCATATGAATTACCGGATAAACCATCCATTGCGGTAATGCCGTTTGATAAGATTTCTGGTGAAAAAAAATATTTAGCAGACGCAATTATAAAAAACCTAATTTCAGTCATAGCTTCAACTCCTAATATGTTTGTAATATCTGAAAATTCGACCTCTTCTAAAAATATAAAAGGTCTCAGTGTAGCAGAAGTGGCTGAGAAATTGGGAGTTCGTTATATTGTAGATGGAACTTTCAAAGGTTCGGATGAAGAGCTTGAAATTGACATAAATCTTTCAGATGCGCTTCAAGGAAGAGTGCTTTGGAGTCAAAAATATCAGGGATTATTAGATGAAGTTTTCCAAATACAAGAAAAAATCCTCACTGAAATTTTTAAGAACCTGCAAGTGCAGCTCGTATCAAAGGACCGTGGGAAAATGTCCTACTTTTCAAATCATGAGGAATTAAGGGATTATCTCAGGGCACAATCTCTATTTGTGGAGCATGATAGGGAAAAAAGTTTGATTGCTGAAAAATTGATTGAAGATCTTATCACAAAAAACTCAAATGCAGGACCTGCCTATACCTCATTAGCTGCCTTACAGTGGCAAAAGGCAATTTGGGGATGGACTGATGATACCAAAGCTACGGTTATGAAGGGTAGAGAGGCTGCTGGTAAAGCTTATAGCATAATGCAAGACAGCGATTCTATTTTAACTATAGCTAATTTAGATATTTTTGAGGGTAAGTATGACGAAGCTTTGATTAATGCTGAACAAGCCGTAATCCTATCGCCCTCTAATGGAATGACCAATGCGATGGCTGGGCTAATTTCAAGTCGTTCAGGTTCATACGAAAAGGCGACTCAGTATTTTTCCAATGCTATGAGGTTAGAACCATACTACCCACTATGGTTCGCGAACGAATTAGGATTGGCGCACTTAGCGTTAGGCAATTATAAAGAAGTTATTAGATTGCTCACACCAGTCTCTAAAACTGATACTAGTCAGAAGACGGATATTTGGCGTGCTCATCTCCATATGTCAGTTGCTCACTTTAATTTAGATGAATTGGATTTATTTGAAGAAAATATCAAAAAGGTTTTGTCACTTAATCCAAATCCAGCGAAATACGCAAACTTAATGAAAAAACTTCAGAGAAATAAAAAATTTGGCCAATTGTATCTGGATGCGATAACTTCTTTTAATATTAAGAAAGTTGACTGAAGCTTTAAACTATTTTTTTAGTAAAAAGGTAAGACATGAACATGAAACTGGTGGTTATCTACGCAAAGCATGAAAGGGATATAAGCAAGTTTACAATGCTGACTATCTATGAAAAATTCTGGCATGATTTTGGGGTGAACTCAAAGACATTTGTTAGGAGTGGGTGTTTCAAATGTCATAATCGACAAAGGTTGAGAGTTATAAAAAAATAAAAATAAAATCATTTAAAATCCCAAGCCCCAACTTTTTCACAACGCAATGCAGCTAAACTACAAATAGCCTCGACAATTATTTTGGCTGCTAAGGTACTTGTTATACCACTTTTAACATCAAAATCAGGTGATACCTCCACAAGGTCAAACCCGCAAAACCCTTTTTCACACGCTATCCTAACTCCATTAATTATTTCTCTGGAAGTAAGACCACCTGGTTCAATGGAATTTGTACCTGGTGCAAAAGCTGGGTCTATGGCATCTATATCAACACTTATGTAGGGACTTTTACCATCAGGTGATACAATTTTTAGAGCCTCACGAGTTACATTTTCGACGCCTCGTACTTGAACTTCTCTATCAGAGTATACTTTTAGACCTAGTTTTTTATAAAGTGGTGTCCATTCTGGTAAATTCCTAGGTCCTTTACATCCAATAATAGCCACTCTATTTTTATCAATCTCGTCAAGCTCTAATATTCTTTTTACGGGAGAAGCTCTTGTCAGTAAGTCATTATTAAAATCTTCACTTAAGTCTAGATGCGTATCAAATAATAAGAACCCAGTAGGACTACCCGTTTTTCTAACAACAGCTTTTACTGCTGGAAAAGTAACACCATGATCTCCACCCATCATTATAGGAACAGCATTACAATTTTGAATTTCAGAAATTCTATTTTCTAATCGCTTGTAGCTTTCAATAGTATTTCCTGGAAGGACATCTACATCTCCACAATCTAGAACTTTAATATAATCTAAAGCATGCATATCCCAATCAAAATTATAACTTGAAAATAAAAGAGAGTATTTACGAATTTCTTGTGGAGCCCTTCTTGTTGCACCTCCTCTAAATGTTGATATTCCGTCGTATGGCATCCCTAAAATAATTGCATCTGCTTTAATATTTTTTAAATTAGGATGATAGTCAATTCCCATAAAAGCTGGTACGTCACCAAAAATTTTGGGGACATTAACTGGTGATATTGCCATAGCATTTCTCCAATACTTTCAGATTTTGAATATAAAAATTGTGAATAAATGTTGATTAATTAAATATAATACAATTACTTTTTATCTTCAAATTTAGATCTAATTTTTTATTCAAAATGTGTGAGCAGTCGTACTTGCTAATAATAGGCTATGGTTTATGGGGTGCCCTCAGGGATTTGTCTTAGGGGTGGATGACATGTATGACATGTTTGTTATCTTAAAAACTAAAACTCAAAAAAATCCATCTTTTGACACTTTTTTACTACCATTTGAATTGCCTAAATTTGCCTATATATGAGTACGAACTTTGTTTTCCATAAAACCCTTAAATTGGCACTTGCAAAAGTAAAATAATCCTCTGCTTAAGGTTTTATAAACTCTCTCCGAAAAGACACTCTAAAGATTTTGTCATTATCCGCAGAGACCTCAAGAAAACCTATTGATTACTATAGTTGGTAATATACCTCACAACAACGTTGCAAAATAAAAACAATTAGCCTTTGAATATTGTTGCTTGGCCTTATCGAAGCTATCCATCAGAAACTGAGATTGTTTGGGTGTCAACACTCCAAATTCTGTTGACGCAGGCAAGGTCCCTCCGCTCGGATCAAGAGAAGACCAACAGGATTGGAGGTCTCCCACGGCACTCCTAGTCTTCTTCCCAAACACTCCATCCGGAGAACCTGCATTAAATCCAAAAAAGTTTAAAGATTTTTGTATTTTTACACGCTGCTGTTTACTAGAAAGCGTTTTAGTTACGTCAGAAGTAAAAGCAACTTGATGTCCGTTCCAAGCAAATATGGGCGCTGTGTCACAATATCCCCACCTTCCTTCAAATTTTCCTTCTGAAACCATCTTAAACCAAGCTTTTCCATAAAAGCGGCTTCCATCAACAAGGCTGTTACATTCCTGACCACTTTTATCTTGAACCCAATAACCTTCAAAAGAAGCTCCCCCATCTTTGTAGGAACCGATAAATCTGTTTCTTTTATCATTTGCATAGTGGCCTATTTGGCGAACAGCTGGCTGGGGCGTTGAAGCTGTCTGTACAGGTGTCGTATTTTTGCAATATTTAAAAAAGTGTTTATTTCCATTCCAAATAGAATAAAGATCGGATGTAGCTGATGGGTCTGACGGATAATGAAATTCCCAGACAACAACCTTATCCTTATCGACCTTTTTCCCATCTCTTAGGTAACCCTGTACTCTGATACTCCCATCTTTAGCCGACAAAATTTTGTCAACAGTAGAAGGTTTATAATCACCAGAGTCATGATTTTGCCACCATGACCTCAGTACATTTTTTTCAAAATCAATTTCCCAATTTACCCATTTAACATGTTCTTGCATCCCACATTCCCAACTTAAAAGTTTTGGAGTGCTTTGAGTTTTTGCTTCTTTCATGCTATAAAATGTTGCTGGAGACTTACTCTTGGTTCCATCAGGATTTGTCCACTCAGTCATGTATTTGGCATCAGCGTAAGCGAACGGCAAAGCCATGACTGCAAAAAAAATTAAGCTCAGACATAGCCGATAAAAAAAAGAAAATGCTTTCATACAAAATATATTACATGAAATTTCTTGTCTGACAAGATATTAGATTCTGACCTTCCGCGCCCAAAATGTGTGAACAGTAGTACCTGCTAATAATAGGCTATGGTTTTTGGGGTACCCTCAAGGATATGTCTTAGGAATGTGTGCTATGATTGTTATATTCAACACCCATTATAGTTTTTCTTGACACACTCTCTTGCTAACTTTTCTGCTTCTTCAATTTGGGAAGGGGTCATCTCCTTATCCAAGGCTTCTAACAATCCTTTAGCATTCTCAAATCCATTTGATGAGGCTATGCTTGCCCACATGTGTGCATAAACTTTATCAATTTTAACACCTTGCCCATTGAAGTAGAAGTAAGCCATATTGTGTTGGGCTTGTGGACTTCCCTGTTCAGAGGCTAGAGTCATCCATTTTACTGCCTCTTGATAATCTTGAGGTACACCTAGTCCATTATAATAAAAAAAACCAATATTGACTTGTGATGTTATATTGCCTTGGGTAGCAGCTAATTCAAACCATTTGGCTGCGGTCTGATAATCCTGGGGAATTACTTCCCCATCTCTATATATAATACCTAAATTTTTCTGCGATTCTGCTTTACCTTGGTCAGCAGACAGAGTTATCCATTCTACTGCTATCTGATGATCTTGAGGTACACCTTGTCCATTAAAATACAACAAACCTAAGTTATGTTGTGCAGATGAATAGCCCTGTTCAGCAGCAAGTTGATACCATCGAACTGCTTCTTTATAGTCTTGGAGAACTCCTTTTCCCATATCATACATCAATCCTAGATTATACTGTGCTTTTACATTTCCCAGATTAGCTAAAGGTGTCCATTCCTTCAATGCAGTGGCATAATCACCTTTATTATAGGCTTCTACACCCCTTTGAAAATCATCACTACAACCCACAACAAAGCTTCCTAGAGCAAGGCACAGAGTTATGATTAACCTTTTCATAAGAACTACATTACACGAAATATCTTATGTGTGAAGATTAGAGAAATTTATCTTCCCAAACCAAAATGTGTGAGCAGTAGTACTTGCTAATAATAGGATATGGTTTTTGAGGTACCTCAAGGATATGTCTTAGGGGTGGATGTTATGGTTGTTATGTTCAACACACTTTTTTGTTCTTTTCACACATTCTCTTGCAAACCTTTGAGGTTTTATAAGCTTAACAGAAATAAAATCAATATTAATTATTTACTTCCATTTGTATCTTTTTAAATATTAGTTTTAATATTAAGTCTTAAAATATCAATTATTTTACAAATCAAATCCATTTCTTCTAATAAACTTTTAGCATCATCAATAAAATTTTCATTTGCATAAATTGATCCAGGTTCAAACATATTTTTCTTAATAGGAACAACAAAAACTACTTTTTCTTGGTAGAAACAACATTGAACTACCTTACTACCAAATGCTTCAGATAATTCTTTTAGTCTTTCCATAAATGAAACTGACAAAACGTAACGAGCTTCTACCTCATCATCTGAATAAACCTGAAGAATTTTATTAAACTTTGGATCTTCAAGTTTTATATCTTTCAGATTTGATAATTTTTCATGAAATAAATTACCTATTATTCCTGAATCTTTTCTTATTATAGTGGTTCCTTTTAAGGCCTTATTAAAAGTTAAATCTATAATAATTCCCCTAAACACTTTATCATAATATGTTCCTCCATTTTTACTTTTTCTAGCCCTTTCAAGCACAGTCTCAAATAGATCAATGTTTACACTTTTATACTCACCTCTAATATTATCTTCATTGATTGACTTGTCATATATTGGGAAAAACCCCATAAAATCATATTGCCCAACATATTTGTTCTTGGGATTAACAGTATAAGTAAACTTTCCTAAAAAATTTAAGATGTTTGGGAAGATTTTTGTTTTGATAGATTCTTTATACTGCCAAATTGGACCCATTACTATTAACCAAAAAACAAATAATAAGGCAAATGGTCCCAAAAAAACTATTAAAATATAAGGCCAACCCCACAAGACATCATACAAGATATCATATAAAAATCCATTAATACGCCAAATACCCCATGGAACAAAATGAGCTATGGGCAAACCGATAAAAAAATTGCGCCTCGCTATTTTCAGAGCAGCAATTCTATTTAACTCAAATTTTTTTACTTTATTTTTTAAATATTTGTCATAATGATCTGCAAAACCTTTTTCATAGAGTTCAGTTTCGGGAAATCTCACTCTAGAAACTCTTTCTCTAGTAAGAAAAGGATTTAAAAGTCTTATAAAAAGTAAGACTAAAATAACTCCTGGAAATAAATCTTTGTAAGGATAAAAAACATCTACAAAATCTTTCCACATTGAAATACCTATTATCAGTAGAAAGGCGAAAAAAAATGTTGTAATTATATAACCTTTGATAAAATCATAAATCCATTTTAATAGACTAATCACTATTTAAAATCCTAAATGACTACATGAAAAAACATAACTATAATTACAAAATGTAACTCAACTTTTTGCAAACGTAAATCAGCCTGTATTAGCAATTTAAAATAAGGCTATTGATTTTAGGGTATCCTCAAGGATATGTCTTAGGTTGGATGTTATGTTTGTTAGTATATTTTGTTAAAAGGTTTTATGGTCACTTATAATATTTATTAGTATTTACCCTAATTTTTGTATCTTACCAAAGTATTTCTATTAATCCTATTATATTTTATTTAGTAACAAATGTTTGAAGAATGTATGTGTTTAATAATGTACCAATATATAAGGACTATTGAATTTTTCTTATTGTAGTTTGTTGCAACTGTAACCTTCTTTCTCAAGGTTAAGTTCTTTACAATTATCACCAATAGCTATTGCATCATAGTACACAATACTAGTACCTCTACTAGGAACTTCTTTTCCCATGTATTTGTTGTTATACCTATGAATATTGCTCTTATAGATACCAAACTTCATATAATTTTTGTTACTTTGAAAGTTGTTTGTTTTACCAGCATAATCAACAACCAACTTACTATTTGCCCAAACTTTGATATGTCCAACGTTTGGAAATTCTACGAAAGTTATTTTAACAACAAAATCGTTCCACTGTTCTTTTACAAAGTTGCTGGCAAGAATTTCTTTATGCTCTGGACCACCAAAACTACTGTTAATGAAATCTGTCCATGACAGATCACCTTGTGGACCAATCCTAAACTGAAAATTTACGGGTCCTTTTTTAGAATGGATCTGCCAAACTGAATTACAAATACCTGCATTAAAAACACTTTCTTCAGGTATAAACATACTAAACTTGAACCAGTAATCTCTATCACCAGTTTTAAAAGCATTCATGCTAACTTCAGACCTTTCACGATTAGTAATACAATCATTAAGACCTTTACCACCTTTCCCATGTTGTCCACAGTGACCTTCGCCATTAGCAAATTTCCATGCAACCTCACCTGACCTCACTATATAAGACTGGATTACCATAGTATCTTTAGGAAAATTAACAAATGGTGAAACAATAGTAGCACAATCAGTAGTACCACCATGACTCCATTCACAATTAATATTATCAAGATCAATTAGATCTTTACCTTTATCAATAGTAAACCAAGGGTTACCATCATTACCCATTTCATAAAAGTTTATACCATCAATCTTGTAAGGATCAGCAACTGCAAAACCAGCCATTAAAACCGTTGCAATAATTACTGATATGATAGTTTTCTTCATACTGCCTCTACCTTAAATAAAATCAAATGCCCACTGATCCCAAGGTTCAGTGGTTGTTGCTTTTGATAATTTTATATCGATTGTTAAATCATCTATAACTTCATTTTCAAGAAAACTCAAAAAAGTCCACCTTTTACTCCACCTTTAGAGCCTTTTTCAAAGAAATAGAAAATATAACCCCTTATTTATATGGCTTAAATCAGGTATTTTCCTCATTAGATAGGGTATTTATTTAATTTTTGTAGAACAATACATTATACCGTTGTCGGGCCAATTGCGATATTTCTTGTAATAGTACTAGAAATATTATTTTATTTCTATGAAAGTAAGGGATTTAATTCTCAATGCAAAGTTCTTTTAAACAAGTAGGGAATACGCCTCTAATAAAACTCGATGTTTTAAAACCAGATGAAGGTGCTTCAATTTGGTTAAAGGTTGAGAGCGGTAACCCAACAGGTTCCTACAAAGATCGAATGGCGATCTCTGTAATCGGGGAAGCTATCCGTAAAGGAAATTTAACTTTGAGCCAGACGGTAGTAGAATATACTGGTGGTAGTACTGGCTCTGCGCTGGCTTTTGCATGTGCTTGTTCAGGTATAAAGTTCACTGCTATATTTTCAGACGCTTTTTCTCATTCGAAACAGCTTGCAATGGAGGCATTTGGTGCAGAGGTTATTGTAGTTCCGTCCTATGGAAAAGGAATCTCACCAGAACTTATTAAAAAAATGAAAGAACTTGCTCATGAAAAAGTTGATAAAATAAATGGTTTTTATGCAGACCAATTTGGTTCAAAGGATGTAGTGCTAGGGTATCAACCAATGGGTTTTGAGATTGCTCAACAAATAGAAGGCAAAGTTGATTTGCTTTGTGCATCAGTAGGAACTGGGGGAGCTCTGATGGGAACTCTCGAAGGGTTAAATAAAAAAGATGAATTTCCAAATGTTATAGCTTTTGAACCAAGTCAGTCTCCCTTAATGACTCAAGGTTTTGGAGGGTCTCATCAGGTTGAAGGTGTTGGTGTTGGCTTTTATCCTCCATTTTTAGACTCTAAACAAATTAATCAATTTTATGCAGTAGATCAAGTCGAAGCTTTTGAAATGAGAAAAGTTCTTGCTCAAAAACATGGAATCTTCTGTGGCACATCAACGGGGATGAATGTTGTTGGAGCAATTAAGCTTGCACGGGAGATGTCGCCTAAGGAAAATATTGTTACTTTTGGTTGTGATAGTGGTTTAAAGTACCTGTAATCAAAATATGTGATCAGTCGTACTTGCTAAAATAGGCTATGGTTTTTGGGGTGGCCTCAAGGATATATCTTAGGGGTGGGTGTTATCATTGTTATATTCAACACCCTTTATAGTTCTTCTTCACACACTCTTCGGTTAGTCTTTGTGCTTCTTGGATTTGGGAAGGGGTCATCTCCATATTCAAGGCATCTAACAATCCTTTAGCATTCTCAAATCCTTGTGATGAAGCTATGCTAGCCCACATATGTGCATAGACTTTATCAATTTTAATCCCTTGCCCACTATAGTACATATAAGCAATATTATGCTGGCCTTGTAAACTTCCCTGTTCAGCAGCTAAAGCAAACCACTTTATTGCTGTCTGAAAATCTTGAGGAACACCTTGTCCATTGTAATAAAGAACACCAATATTGATTTGTGATGTTATATCGCCTTGAGTAGCTGCTAACTCAAACCATTTTTCTGCGGTCTGATAATCCTGAGGAACAACTTCTCCATCTCTATATAAAAAACCTAAATTTTTCTGCGCCTCTGCTTTACCTTGATTGGCAGCTAGAGTCATCCATTTTATTGCTTCCTGATAATCTTGGGGTACACCTTGTCCATTATAATGCAATAGTGCTAATTGAAGCTGGGAATCTGTATCACCTTGGTCGGCAGCTAGCTTATACCATTTTGCTGCAGCCTTATAATCTTGAGGAACAATATCACCATTTTTATAAAATAAACCAAGATTGTACTGTGACGCTACATCTCCTTGATTGGCAGCTAGAGTCATCCATTTCACTCCTTCCTGGTAATCTTGGGGTACTCCTTTTCCTTCATAATACAAAATTGCTAAATGACGCTGGGCTTCTGGATACCCCTTTTCAGCTACCAATGTATACCATTTTGCTGATTCTTGATAATCTTGAGGTACACCTTGTCCTTCATCGTACATAATACCTAGATTATATTGGGCGTCTGTATCACCTCCTTCAGCAAGAGGCTTCCATTCCTTCAATGCAGTGGCAAAATCACCATTATTATAGGCTTCCATACCCTTTTGAAAATCAGCACTCCAACCCATACCTAAGCTTCCTAGAGCAAGGCTTAGAATAAGGCACAGAGTTGTAACAAATTTTCTCATATTAATTATCCTACATGAATTTTTTTATCTGAAAAGATAATAAATGCATACCTTCTCCACCAAAACATATGAGCAGTAGTACTTGCTAATAACTGGCTTTGGTTTTTGGGGTGCCATTAAGGATATGTCTTAGGGGTGGGTGTTATGATTGTTATGTTTGTTATATTCGACACAAATAGATTTTTTTGTGAGTATTTATTAATTCATAAAAGGTTCAAATATCCTTTATAACTTTAATCAATAAATTGAAAACGTTCTAATTTTATCATAAGCTAAAATAGGACTGCTAAATTTTTAAAAGGTGTTATTTATGGATAAAGACAGTTATTTTTCTTCTGCAATTGTGACCTTTCCTTCAGAAGGTGATTATAAATTATGGTCAGATAGCTTTAAATTATTTAATACGGATAAATCAAAAGAATTTTTGAGAAAATCAGGCCAATTAAATGTTAGTTGTATTCGTATTGCAGATGAAAACCTTGTAAAAATTTTGATTATTTGGGAGTATAAGGATGAAGAGGCCTTTGTTCGATGTCAGAAACTTTGGTCAAAGTGGGGAGATATTGCTCAAGAATTTGTTTCCAAAATAGTTTTCAACAGAGGAAAGAAATTTTATAGTTGGTAATGTTCTCATCCTATAGGATATGTCTTTGGGGTGGATGACATGTATGACATGTTTGTTATCTTAAAAACTAAAACTCAAAAAAGGCCAACTTTGTATTTTCTAAATACGTCTTCGTTTTTAAAGTAATGCTATATTTAAAAACTTAAAATTTGGAGAAGTATTTGATAAATCCTAATCAAAAGAGGAGGCAATACTTAAATACCTCCTCAATCTCTATATAAATGTTATTTAATTGACTGTGTTGAGTACTCAGACTCAGGCAACTTACCTATACTTCCACGCTCAAGAACATAATCAACAAATGATTGAGCATAATCTAAATAAGTGTCAGTATATCGCCCATCATTCTTTACTGTTTTGAACGATAGATAACCATCACGTCCACTAGCTATGTAGTTGTTAGTTACTATGCGATAGTTAGAGCCTTTATCTAGAGGAACCCATGAATTATCATTACGACCCTTATACTCCATTTTACTAAGACGCATTCCAGCTGGTTTAGTTGTGTCGACATTCCAGCGTAAACCTGCTGCATAAGGATATGCCCCGTCAGAACCATCAGGTTGTAATGCATAATCCAGAGCCTCTTCTAATACTGCTTTGATCTCGGCTCCAGTCATGTCCATTTCAACTAGAGTATTAGCAAAAGGGAGTAGTTTGTAAGCGTCACCCATTGTAAAGTCACCTTTGGCTATATCCGTTCTTACTCCACCTCCATTTTGAATGGCTATATCACTAGCTTTAGCCATCTCACGAAATGCATGAGCAACTACCATTGAAATATCTGAACCCTTACTGGCTGTTTGTTCTGGAGAACAAATTTTTGAGCGACTATCACCTGGGATTCTTACAAGACACAGATTTTCTTTTACTTCTCCCACTTTTATCGAAAGCATTTCTTCTACTTTGATATTAAAGGACTCCAATAATGCAGCAGCTGAGGCATCTTCTTCAACAATAGAAAGTTTTGGATCAGCTTTTATTTGTGAATACACAGCATCGCGTTCAACTCCCTCAATTTCCACTCTATCTCCATCACTATTTTTTCTCTTGAAACTATCTGCCAGCATTACATGTGGGATACCTTTACAGGACTCAACTTCTCCAGCTTCATTAAAAGAAATAGATAGCTCACCAACAATTTGACTATATTGCCAAGCAGTGGCAACACAAACTGAAGCTCCATCAACACCTTTTACAATTGTTGGGTAAGGCCCAGAAGCATTCAGTCCAAGATCATCAAAATCTCCAAGAAGTGTATGTGAGTCACCACCTATTATTAAATCTACACCATCAATTTTTTTAGCAAGTTCAAGCTCATTGTTGTAACCATAATGCGCAAGAATTATAATATGCTTGATGCCAGACTGTTTAAGTTCATCTACCATTTTTTGTGCAGTTTCAGCCTCATCGAGAAAAATTGTGCTCTCATCTGGGCTTGAAGACATAACTGTTTTGCGAACGATGTCGATACCAATAATACCTACCTTGATACCTCCTCTTTCAATAATTGTATAAGGTTGTATATAATCAGTTTCACTGCTAGGAGTAAGAGCTGATACCCCTACCTCAGGCTTGATATTAGCAGCTAAGACAGGTGTATTGCACTTTTCTGATTTTAAAAAATCTATAAACTTTGCAACCCCTTTGTCTCCATCATTAAATTCATGATTACCAAGTGCAAAAGCATCAAAACATATTTCATTCATTAGTGCTGCGTCTGCCTCACCCTTAAATATAGTAAAGAATAGTGATCCTGAGATTGCATCTCCTGCATGTAGTTTAATTACATTTTTATTATCTGCTTCTAATTCTTTGATCTTAGCAACAACTGCAGGCATTCCACCAGATTTTACCCGAGTTGATTTACCATCTAAAACTAAACTCATTCTACTATCTGGTTTTAAATGTGAATGATGATCATTAATATGCAAAATAGTGAGTTGCTCAGCTTTAAGCCCAGTAATTATAAAAAATGTAGTAACTAAAACAGCTAAAATTCTTAGTGTTTTCATTTTTTCTATCCTTTCTAAATGAAATGATTCTATATGTTTCTTAATTATATTCGGGGCTAGCCTTTGGGTAAATGAGTATTAAAACGAAGGAAGAACCCAAAGACTAACCCTAAAAGAAAGAATGATCATTATTATTTTAAAAATTGTTTAAATTTTATGACAAGTTTATGAAATTTTTTTATGTTAATTGAATAAAGAAAAGATGGCCATTTGATAATCTAAAAGTATGAATTTGGTGATATGACTTTTATTGAAAGGTGCTCTGGTTTTGATTATGGAATAGATTCTTACTACTTACCAATATATATAATTTGGTTTTTTTGTGTACCCTCAAGGATATGTCTTAGGGGTGGGTGACATGTTTGTTATGTTCTTATAAAACTCTCACGAACTGCCTCTTTAAGTGCCCCTTTTGGGCCTTTTTCAGAGAAATAGAAAATCAAGCCCTTTATTTATAGGGCTTAAATCAGTGTTTCAGTAAGTAAAAATAGATACCATGTGGGCAGGTTATTCCAATATTATCCATGAGATTTGATAATATTAGCAGCCTTTTCAGGCGCCTCGAGAATGGAAAAATGTCCAGTATCCTCCAGCTCGACATAATTTTGAGGCCTTAACAAGGCTCTACTTTCGCCTCTTTCTCTTGGTGACGACCAATCATACTCTCCGTATACAAGTGTAATTGGCACTGCAATGTTGGCATACTGTTTTTTTGAGTCTGTCCAGGATTTGTAGTTTGAAAACACATTTTGTGTGTGATACACATTCAACGGTTTGCGTATTGAGGTGCTAAGAAGTGAAACATAACGGTAAGTTATGGCCTTTTTATTGTAAACTCCACCTCTAAAGATCAGCCACAAAATTAGTTTATTCTCAAGGGCAGTAAAGAAGCTTCCAATTACAGGCAAGCTCATGCTCCAAATAATAAATCTCGCAAATTGATTAGCACGACGAACCCCCTCGCCGAAAAAAGTATCGTAATCATAAGGATTAAAAACAAAAATGCGCTCAACTTTCTTCGGCAACATCAATGCAATTGTGGTGCATAATACCCCACCAATTGACTCACCAACAAAAGTTAATTTTGAGAGTTTTTTCTTAGCAACAAAATCCACCACCGCTTTAGCAATATATTGTTGGTCATAATTCACATCTTTATGAACCGGTGAGTCTCCGAAGCCAGGTAGATCAATGGCATAGACTGTAAAGAATTTAGTCAAAAAAAGAGTCACTCGATCAAAATATTCAAGACGGTTTCTAATTGGATGCAGTAAAACCAATGGTCTGCCGGATCCGGACTTTTTAAAACGGATATAAGATCCATCCTCTAAAAAAAACCTTTCAAAATTTGACATCTAACCTCTCCTTAATTTAAAAGGGGCGTCCCTGGAAGGACGCATAATTTCACCATTATTTCAAAATTGTAATCTTTAAAAAAATACTAATTCAATATGTGCCCTTGCGTCATCATTGACATTAAATATGCGTGATGAACAAATTTGACATTGTAATTTTAGAAAATAGAAAGGTAAAAATATGAAAAAATTAATTTTGTGTGCTTTATTTGGAATTTTTCCTCTTGTAGGTTTTTCTGATGGCCATCCCGCCCTCAATGGAGGAGTTGGCACTGGTATTACTATTGATAATCAAGTGATGGAAGGCAAATCAGGAGTTCTTGTTAAGAATACCACACAAGATGTTTGGATGTGGGATAACCCACCAGAAGGTTTTCCTAAAGCTACAACGGCTACTTGTTCTCAGTTTTTAGCATTTAAGACAGGTCAAGAACAACCAGTAGGAGCTTCTTTTACTTGTCTCTCAGTTGATCCAGATGGCGATGTATCAATCAGTGTAGGAGCACCTCAACCTAGTGGTCGATTTCTAATTACACAAGTTGCAGGAACAGGTAAGTGGGAGGCTTACAATGGCAATCAATTTATTGGAGGAAATGACATACAGGTTGATGCATCAACCTCAGTTTATTCATGGAAACCAGTAAATTAATAGTTTTATGATTTATCAATGTAGTTAAAATTAAGTTAAGGGCTAGTTATTTATACTAGCTCTTAAATTCGATTCAGGTGGTGCCTCCAAAGAGACTCGAACCATCAACCCAATCATTACAAATAATAGGCTATGATTTTTAGGGTACCCTAAAGGATATGACTTAGGGGTGGATGTCATAAGTGTCATAACTATCATATTTTAAAAATACCTGACTAAAATGACATATTTCTTTTCTTCTGAGAAAAGATAAGAAGGAAGAAGCAAACAGCTCAACATATATAAGATTCTAATCATGAATAAATAATGAATCAAAAATTAATTAATGAAAAGATTATACTTCCTAACTTTACTAGCAAAAAATGTGTGAGCAGTAGTACTCTGCTAATAATAGGATATGGTTTTTGGGGTATCCAAGGATATGTCTTTGGGTAGAAGACATCTGTGACATTTAAATAAAATAATCCAAAAAAAGTTGGTTTATTTTTAGCACTTAAGGTCAAATTTTGATTAAATAATAAACAACTCGAGAAATCTTAGCTTTTCAAAAAATAGTTCGATTGACAAAACGGTTATTCCTACAATTTTATAGATTTTTAGCGCAAGTATTTCAAGTTTAAGTACTTTTGGTTGGCGTGCCGCAGAACTTATTGCGGTGTAAATTATGCATTCTAATCCAGATTATTTAGTAAAACAAAAATCTATAGAAAAAGGGCGGCGTAAAGGGTCAAAAGATTACTTTGATGAATCCGAGACTTTACTCCATGTAGATAAACTTTGTGTTGAGTTCCCCTCTTACTACACATCAACAGTAGCGTGTAATCAACTTACTTTTGAAGTTAAAAGAGGTGAGATACTTGGCATAGTAGGTGAGAGCGGGTCTGGTAAGTCCGTTTCAGTCTTGTCTATTTTGCAGTTAATTCCAGCGCCTGGCCGAATTACCAGTGGATCTATTTACTTTAATGGTTCAAATTTGCTCAACTTGGACAAGCATAAAATGGATCGGCTAAGGGGTCGGAAAATTGGATTTGTATCGCAAACACCAAGAGCCTCTTTAAATCCTGCTTTACGTATCAGAGATCAAATATTAGCTGTCTTATATGCATCTGAGCCTTACATGAAAATACCAGAGGCACATAACCGTATTAAAAAACTACTTGCGCCGATGGGCTTTGCAGACCCTGAACGCGTGTGTAATAGCTTTCCTCACCAACTTTCTGGAGGCATGTGCCAGAGAGTAGCAATCGCTTTGGCCTTGGCATACGATCCTTTACTTTTGATTGCTGATGAACCGACAACCGCTCTTGATGCGGCAGTGCAATTTGAAATCCTTTCCCTTTTACGCCGCCTTAGAAATGAACTAGGAATATCGATAATTTTAGTAACCCATGACCTCTCGGTTGTACGAGCGATTGCCGATAAGATTGTTGTTGTAAGAGATGGCGAAGTCAAAGAAAATGGAGAAACCGATAACGTTTTAACTCAGCCTGTTCATTCTTATACACAAGATTTGCTAAATGCATTTCCAGATACTGGTAAATTTCAAAAAAGACCTGACCAATCTTTGGACCAAAACCGACTATCTTCGTCATCACCAAACAATGATATGAGATCTGTCAGTGAGACTAGCAAGCCGCTAGTAGTAGCAGAAAGACTTTGTAAACGATTTCTTATAAGAAGATTGGGTCGTTCAGATTATGTAACTGCAGTCGATAGGGTAAGTCTTTCTATTAACAGGGGTAAAACGCTCGCACTCGTTGGTGAGTCTGGATCTGGTAAATCTACTGTAGCTCGGCTGCTAATGCGGCTGATCTCACCTGATTCTGGTAATATATTTTTTAATGGTTATGATTTATCTCACCTAGGGGAGAGATCACTATTTGATTTACGTCATGGTTTTCAGATGGTTTTTCAAGATCCACAATTATCACTAAATCCTAGACGAACTATTGAAGCTAATCTTAGGCGTCCCCTTGAGAATGCTGGTGTTCGTGGTACTGAGCTACATGATCGTGTTGAGGCACTATTAAAGGATGTTGGACTAGATGTTGGTCTTAGAAATCGCTTCGCTGGTGAAATATCCGGCGGCCAGTGCCAACGGGTAGCAATCGCCCGTGCATTAGCCTTAGAACCAAAATTCCTTGTTCTTGACGAACCTACTTCAGCTTTAGATGTATCAGTACAAGCTCAAATACTGGAATTACTTCTTGATCTACAAGAATACCGAGGTCTAGCTTATCTTTTTGTAACCCATGATTTGAAGTTAGTAGAACTTATGGCAGATGAAGCCGCGGTAATGTCCCATGGTTGCATCGTAGAGAGTGGAAGCAGCTACTCTGTGTTTAATGAGCCTAAACATCGATATACGAAAAGCCTTCTTAGAGGTGTACTAAGCCTAAATGAACCACCCGAGTGGACTAGTTTTGAAGCTAAACCGAAGGCTAAGGAAACAACCCAAATGTATCCAACAGAAAGGAGAAAATAGATGATTGGATTCCCTCCCAACGCAGAAAATGCGAAAGCATCAATGCTCTCACATGGGCCCCCTCTTTGGCATCATCGAGAAAAAGGTCCTAGCACTTTATCGAAGCTTTTATTGTTTTTTAAAAAAACCAATAAGCTTCAATCTCGCACAAATAATATCAAGTTTTGTTTTTATTTAAAGGAGTAATCAAATGATTAAATTTAATAAAGAAAACTTTCACAAGGTTAAGAATAGTTTTTTGAGCGGTTTTCTGGCAATAGCTCTGGCATCCCTCACAATCACCTCGCCAGCCTTGGCTGAAAAAAATACAATTACTATCGGAATCGAAGCTGATCTTGCCCGTCTTGATCCACACATATCAACAACATGGAACACATTCAAAGCACTTTTGCACATGTATGAAGGTTTTGTTGCGGAGGATTTGCTTGCAGAGAATGTCGAAACACCACCCATTGTGCCTTCCTTAGCTGAGAGCTGGGAGATAAGCGCTGATAAAAAGACTTACACATTTAAATTACGCGAAGGTGTTTCATTTCACGATGGCGAACCATGGAATGCTCAAGCTGCAAAGTTTAATCTTGACCGTATGACCAACCCTGATTTTGAGTTTCATCAACCCGGATCTGTCGGATTACTAAGTTGGGTTTGGGGTGATCTTGAGAGCTATAAAGTAGTGAATGATTTCACTTTTGAAATTAAATTAAAACAGCCAAATGCTGAATTTCTTAGACGCCTTTCGGCAGGTGGATCCGGTACTCCACGAATGATAAGTCCTGCAGCTGTTCGGAAATACGGCAATGACGGGATAAACACTAACCCGGTTGGTACTGGACCGTTTAAGTTTGGTGAGCGTGAAGTTGGTGTCCAAACAGTATTAGTCAAGAATAGTGGTTACTGGGACGAAAAGCGGGTTCCTAAATTTGAACGGTTAATATTGCGTGGAATACCAGAAGTTACTACTAGGGAACTTGGATTGCTTACTGGTGAACTTGATATGATTTCAACACCTTCGCCTGACTCATTAGAGTATCTTGAGGCGCAGGGCATGACTATGGTTAAAGGTCCAGTTTCCACTATCTACCCAATTTGGCTAAATTTTCGCGAAGGGCCGTTAAAGGATGTTCGCGTCCGCCGCGCTATGGCAATGGCGATCGATCGTGAAGGTATGACCAAATATCTGCGACGTGGAACAGCGACTCCTGCTTATGGTATACTTAATTATGGTGGTCCAGGTTGGGATCCTGAATATCGCGATTTCCCATATGATCCAGAAGGTGCAAAAAAACTATTAGCTGAAGCTGGATACCCAGACGGTTTTGAAACCCGCCTAGACTGGACAATGGGTGGAGGCGGAGATGTTAACACACGCGCAGACGCCGAATGGCTTCAACGCGATCTTGGAAGAATTGGGATCCGCGCCAAAATTGAGCTTTTTGATAATGGAACATACTGGGATATGCTTGCCAAAGGTACACGAGAAGGTACTTGCTGCATGCAAGTTTCTTGGGGAGAAACAGGCTTTTTCTGGCTTGACCTGATCTTGCCAACAACTGCACAGCCACCAAACGGGTTCAATAGTGGTTACTACGAAAATCCTAAAATGAACGAATTGTTGGCCTCAGCTCGTGCTACTTCTAGCGAAGCTGAGATGGTTAAAATTCTTCATGAGATCAGGGATATTGTAACTGATGACGTGGCTTTCATACCACTGTACACTCCAATTCAGGTTTATGCCATGCGTCCAGAAGTGAAGGGTTTTGTACTAGCACCCCAGCATTGGGCTGATTACACAAGTGTTTACAAAGAATGAACCCAAAAAGCGCGCCATACAAGGGCGCGCTTTAATTTTAGCTTTGAATTTTAAAAAATGATACGCTTGATAATTAATCGCATCTTTGCCACAATTTTAGTTTTGATTGGCGTTTCATTTGTCGTTTTTGCTGCCTTACATTTCTCGCCCGGTGATGTTGCTAGAACGATACTGGGTTTAGGTGCCACAGAGGAGCGTGTTCAAGCGCTCCGGCAGGAACTTGGCTTAGATCGCCCTCTTTTGATTCAATATTGGGATTGGATGATGGCCCTTCTAAGGGGTGATCTAGGTCGTTCGATTTCATTGGGTGTCCCTGTGTCGGAAGTAATATTTGACAAGATTTGGGCCTCACTCTTACTTATGGGGGCAAGCTTTTTTTTAACAGTGTCTTTTGGTCTTTTATTTGCTGCACTTTCTGGTGGTTACCATAGGTCACTAATGGATAGGTTAATAACCCTATTAATGCTTTTGCTTGCCAGCTTACCACCATTCTGGTTAGGTATCGTTTTACTTATAATATTTGGGTTAAAATTGAGGATTTTTCCAATTTCAGGGGTGGGGGCAATGGCTGATGACGCAACATTGTATGTTGTGGCAATGCACTTGATTCTCCCCGCTGTAACTACCGCTGCGTCATCACTGGCAGTTGTAGCCCGTGTTACAAGAAGTGCATTTATAGATGAGATGGGTGAACCATACGTTCAAGCGGCCCGCGCACGTGGCCTTTCACAGAGACGTATAATTTCGATTGAGACAATGCGTAATGTCTTACCATCCTTCGTCACTATTGCAGGTCTTCAGATTGGTTTTTTATTCAGTAGTGCTCTATTTTCTGAAATTGTTTTCAATTGGCCAGGAATTGGGCTGCAACTATATCTAGGAATTGTTCAGCGTGACTTTCCGGTGGTGCAAGGTTGTGTTCTAGCTATAGCGATAGTATTCGTAGTCGGAAACCTTCTTGCCGATATTTTGTCAATTGCGCTAGATCCAAGGAGGCGTGGTTGAGGCTTATATCAATTTTAAGCAACTCTAAAGCATATGAACTCTTGAGGACCTTGCAAAGAGATAAGTCGGCTTGGACAGGACTTTGGTTACTAATTGTATTTGGTATAATAGTTCTGTTTGCGCCAATAATCGCGCCTTATGGGCCAAACGAAGCTATACCTTCCCTTAGATTGGCACCGCCAGGAACTCCTGGGCATCTGTTAGGCCTTGACCATCAAGGTCGTGATATTCTTTCTAGGATTATTCATGGTACTCGATTGACAGTAATTACTGCTGTAACACCAGTGGTTATTGGGGCTTTGGTTGCGCTTCCACTCGGTCTATTAGCAGCCTGGTACGAACGCCTTGGGGTGCTGATATTAAGAACGATGGACGTTTTGTTTGCTTTTCCCATGGCCTTACTGGCGATTCTAGTTACATCTTCACTGGGTGCAGGAATAATTAATCTGCTAATCTCGTTGGTAATAGTTTTATTGCCATATTATGTCAGGATCGTGCATCAAGCTGCTGCATCCCAAAAAGCTCTTCCTTACATAGAGGCATTGAGGGTTTCCGGAACACCTGTTCGAACAATTCTGTTTGTTGAACTTCTTCCAAATGTTGCACCTGCTGCCATTGTTTATGGAGCGACAGTTCTTGGCTCAATTGTGGTAACTGCAGCTGGTCTCTCATTTCTTGGGCTAGGCGTGCAACCTCCACTCGCGGAATGGGGTGTTATGATTTCTGAAGGACGCAATGTCATATTTATTGCCCCACATGTTGCAGCACTTCCTGGAGCTGCATTGACGTTGTTTGTTATAGCATGTAATCTACTGGGGGATGGAATTAGAGATGCACTGGACCCACGTGCTCGTGCAACTCTGAGTTATCAGGCTAATTTGTCAAAGTAACCGGATATTGCGTGTTCGGTGGATGTAACATGGAGTAATTTTATGTCAATTCTGATTAAAAACGCAAATATTCTGACCTTTGATACAGAGGATCGAGAACTTTCACAAGCAGATGTGCTTATAAAAGACACCAAAATTGTTGCCGTAGGCCCGAATATTTCTCGACCACCAGGTCCTGTAGAAGTGATTGAAGCTAAGGGACATCTGTTGATGCCAGGGTTGGTCAATGCCCATCTGCACTCACCTGCGAACTTACTCAAAGGGGCGCTTGACGATGCTCCTCTTGAGATATTTATGCTATATGAAGTCCCTCCACTGGGAGATAAACCCGAGAATGGCCGTATCAATTTCCTGCGCACTGTTTTAGGCGCAATCGAGATGCTGAAGCTTGGTATCACGACAGTGCATGATGATGCATTTTTCAATCCAACGCCCACACAAGAAAATATTGATGCAATAATGTCTGCTTATGCTGATGTTGGTATGCGCGCAACTGTAGCTATCGATCAACCAAATTTGATTGAATACGAAAAATATCCTTACCTGGAGGAGATACTACCACAGAAAGAGATAGTAGCTATGAAAGCTACGCCGCGACAAAGTGATCGTGAGTTATTGCAAATTTATGATGACTTTATCAATCGCTGGCATGGACAATCAGATGGAAGGCTTCGATGCTCAACCTCTTGTTCAGCACCTCAACGGGTTGGGCCTGAATACCTACTTGCGCTAACTGACCTATCCCAACGTCACGACCTACCTTTCAATATCCATATTCTTGAGACACGACTTCAGCGCGTGCTTGGGCAAGAAAAATTCGGTAAGTCGCTAATCCAATATGTTAATGACCTTGGAGCCCTTGATGAGAGAAAAGTTGTTATCCACTCAATCTGGGTTGATGAAAGTGATATTTCTGCTATGGCTAAATCAAACTGTATAGTTTGCCATAATCCAATTAGTAACATAAAAATTGGGTCAGGAATTATGCCATTCAGAGCAATCCGAGATGCAGGAATTTCTATTTGTATCGGAACCGATGAAGCAGCTGTAGATGATAGCTGCAATGTTTGGCTTGCTGGTAAGCAAGCGGCATTACTTGGTCGTATTTCCAGCCAAGATTGGGAACGGTGGCCTAAAGCTCCCGAAATCTTAAAATGTATAATCAATGGCGGCGCAAAGTCATTAAGGCTTTCTGATCGTATAGGGGTTATCGCTCCTGGATATGAAGCCGACTTAATTCTTTTGGATTTAAACTCGATCGCTTTTACCCCTCTCAATGATATTCGTCGCCAGCTATTATTTTGCGAGACCGGAGCTTCAGTGAGGATGACTATGGTAGCAGGCCAAGTAGTGATGCGCGATGGGCAGATTCTAACGATAGATGAGAATTCTATCCGATCAGAGATTTTTGAGGCCATGAAAGAAAGTAAAAAAAACCTTAAACAAATTCATGAACATGCTAAGAGGCTCATGCCCTTTTATAACGCAATGCTTAAACGTTCGGAAAGTACATCAATTGGCCAAGTATTGGGCGGTCGCCCACTAAATTAAAGCAGTTCTAATTAAGGTGTCTAATTCGAATGAATTTTGTGATCGCAAATAAGAAAAAAAAATAGTACTTAAATTTATTAGAATCTTAATCATTGTAAGTAGATTACGAATTATATCACTTTTTTTCAACTCAGCGTAATTATTCAATACATGTAGGATATGCATGATATGTAGTGCTAGTATTCTAACAACTTCCAATCAAAATGTTGGAGCAGTAGTACTTGAAATAATAGGCTATGGTTTTTTGGGCACCCTCAAGGACATGTCTTAGGGGTGGATGTCATAAGTGTCATATCTGTCATATTGGAAATGAAAAATTCAAAAAACACACAACTATTCCCACCACTAAACGCTTTTTCAGAGAAAAAGTAAATTAAACCCCTTATTTATATGGCTTAAATCAGGTATTTTCCTCATTGGATAGGGTATCGATTATTCTCTGTACTAGCTAGCTATAGTCTCAGCATTTTCACAAACCTAACAAAACAAGGGGTTTAGTGTTAGCTATAGTATCATGTCTCTCAGTGATTAACTCTGCTCCACTAAAAAAAGTGCCCCTTTTGTGCCCCTTGTATAGCGTCTAGGGTATCAACCATCTTCTTATCGTGCTTATCAAAGAAGTGAGCATAAGTATCCATTGTTATCTTCAAAGATGCGTGACCTAATCTTTTCTGAATTTTGGGTGGATATACTTCTTTATCAATCAAATTACTTGCATGAGTATGCCTTAAGTCATGAAAGGTTCTAGTTTCCTTAACACCTTCAGGCATTAGTTTAGCCTGACGAATAACAGTCTTTGTCTGCTTCCAAGCTTGAGTACTATGTAAGAACCCAAGATCGCTAGCAAAGAAAACAGGTACTTTTTTTATGTCTGCTCTCAAAGGAAGGAGCTTTTCTTTAACCCAAACTCTATAGCTTTTGAGCATCTCAATATCCTGTTTAGTAATTTCAATAGTCCTTGTTTCATCAGTTTTAGTTAAATCAGGTTTTCCAAAATTATCACCATCACTATATTCAATGCTACGATCTATTAAGATAGTACCCATTTCCATATCAATTTTTGACCAAGACAAAGCATACAATTCGCCTCGTCTCGCGCCTGTATGAAGAGCTAAGTAAATGAGCATAAATGGTATTAAGTTTTTTGATCTCGGTTTGTTTGTATAATTATAAACTCTTTTACCATGAGCATATTCCCACGCAGTTTGTAGAAGCTTCTCCTGTTCTTCTGGTTCAAACCACTTAATCTTTTCTTTCTTAGTAAGTATATCTTCAAACTTACCTGTAATACCCATTAATTGCTTTTTGCCCATTGCCTTGAGTTTTCTAAGAGGACTTAAACCTATAAGCTCTTCACCTTCTTTTAATGCAGATTTAAGCACTACCTCTGTTGAAGCAATATATTTAGCTGAATATTTTTTTAATAATTTATTACGCATACTAATTACATGACTAATTTTTAAATCGCGTATCTTAATATGACCTATTTGAGGAACAATAAGTTTGATTTGATTTTGATATTTGATGTTCGTTGTATCTCTAATACCTCTTACGTCTTTAGCTTCCTTAATCCAATTATTTAGATAAGTAGCAAGATCAAGCTTATTTGAAACTATGGCTTCATTATTTTTTAGTTTAGCTAAATACTTTAGCTCATAATCCTTAGCTAGAGTTTTATTTCTAAAACCTTTTTTTCTGTGTCTTGGTTTGCCTGTAAGCCGAATATCAGCTACCCAACTTAACTTACCATTTTCTAGTTTGTAGGAATATACTGTCATTATTTAGTTCCTTTCTTCTGTGTTTGCGTCTGCTCGCGCGTGTCATCGTTACTTATAACTAATGTTCCTCTAGATTTTCTTGTTTTCCATGCCGACTTACAGCCTTCTCCCCATTGTTGAGTAGGAGATGTTCTTAATATTCTGCAACCTACAGGACATTTTCTTGGTTGTTTGGTAACAGGGTCAATCCCTCTTCTTGGTCTAGATCGGTTGCCATTTCTTTTATAAAATTCACAGGTAAAATATTCTTGTGGAGAATTAGTTCTGTATTCATAGAATAAAGACCACATAAGATTAGAAGGTACTGCACAGGGCATAACTTTACCTTCAATTCTGTAATATTCTAATGTAACTGAACGACCAATTAGAGGAGAGTTTTCTGTTCTAAGTTGATCCTCAACTGTTTTAATTAGCATGCGATAATCCATGCCAAACATGTGTGCTTTTGGTTGAGGCTTTCCTTTTTCTTCTCCATCAGAGAAACGAAAAGAAGGTGCATAAAGTAAATGCCCCCATGAATTTGAAAACTCAACTATTGCTTCATCAACAATATCACCTTTTTCATTTAGACGATTTATCAACCAATGAAACTGATCCACACAATCATAATTAAATTGTTTAAAATGATACTGTGGTGAGCTGCTTTTTTCTTTTTCACTAATTATACCATCTTTCATTTCGTAGCCTTGAGTAGCTATTTCGCACCTAAATCTTATTGGTAATGGCATATATTTCTCCTTGTGACCCATACGTAACCTGTTGTAGGGGTCACATCTATCTCTATAATTATTCTCAATAGTTTTAAAAGTCAAATAAATTCCAAGGAGATAACTGTGAAAACGAAATTTGCTTACAATGTAAACGAGCTGGTAGAGATGTTCCCATTCTCAAAAGCTCATTGGTACAGAGAAATAAATAAAGGGACTGTTCCTTGTGTCCAAATAGGAAATAGAAAAGCTGTTTGTGGTTGGTTTATCGAGGAGCAAATCGGAAAAGCTACTGTCCAAAACCAAGAAGGTGCTTCTGATGAAGATGAGATACGCATTAGTTCCTAGCCGAGCAGTCGGAGATCAAGACTTGTCTAACGGCTCTTTTCGGACTTTAGCAAGCCTTTGTCTTTTTACGTCACAGATGGGAATTGCATTTCCAAATCAAGAAACGTTGGCATCAATTCGAGGTTGCACACAAGCAAACATAAGCAAGCAAATGAAATTATTACGAGAGCTAAATTATGTTGTTGATTTACAGCCACAAGGCCGAAAACGAAGAGGCTCATTCAAAAGAGGAAACAGATATTTCATACCAACACTAGCCTCTGATCCTATTCCAAGTTGGGAAGAAGTTAAATCAGATTATTTATCTGAAGTAAGGAAACCGCCTCATGGTTATTAGTAACGTTGTGTTTTACTATTATAAAACAAAATTGTGTGTACGGCAGATATTACCTGTAACCAATCCGCAATTTTCTTCCCCAATGCAACATAACAGAGATAACAGAGATAACATATATCTACCAATAAAAAGTTCTGTAGCAATACAAACTGCCCCTTTGTTACCCCCTTTGCTATCTATGTTATATATTTTAGCCAACGTACATTGGGTTTTGATAAAGAAAGTCAGAGAGTATGCTCATCTTTGCCTAATGTTACTAACGTATCATACCCCCCTTGCAAAACCGATGTTATGCCCCCCTACCTATGCACGTATAGTAGGAGTATTCCACAAAACTTTTTCAGAAATTCAGAAGAAGATAATTAAGATGCTTAAAGGAAAAAATCTCGACTACATCTATATGCTTTGGGGAGTACCTGGCTGTGTTCCTCTTCACAAAAGAAAGATTAAGTCATGAACTACCAAGAAACCCATGATGATGATTATGTAGAAATACCAAAGGAGGAAAAGGACTACATCCCTTTTCATTTTTCTACCTGTCAGGATTATGATGACTACCTAGAACAAGCTGACCTTGAATGTTTGATTAATGATTGGCTTGAGCCTATAGGACTAGGTTGGATAATTGCTAAATCCAATGTTGGTAAAACTAACTTTGCTATTGATATGGGTATGCACTTAGCGTCTGGTCTTTCTTGGTATGGAAACAAAGTAAAGCAAGGTCATGTATATTTTTTTGCTTTAGAAGGTGGGCAGAAAGGAATTTCAAAAAGAATTAGGGCAATACGAAAAGCTAAACCAGAAATTGCTGAAAAAGCTTTTGGTTATTTTCACCCTACGCGAGAACCTTTTGATTTGTCTACCGACTATGACAAAGACCGACTTATCAGACAAATGAAAGAAACTAATAACAAACCAAGCATGATTTTCTATGACACACTTTCTGAAGTTCATAATGCTAGAGAAAATAATATTGAAGAGATGAAGACAATTATAAGAAGGCTTAGACAAGTTTCTAATGAGCTTAACTGCTTTGTTATGGTACTTCATCACTTTGGAAAAAATGCCGAGAATGGTGGTAGAGGAGCTTCTAGCCAACTAGCTTCTATAGATACAGAACTATCACTAGAACCAACAAATGATGGTTTCTCATGCAGAGCTACTAAGCAACGAGATTTAGAAAAGAAATACGACCCTATCTACTTTAAGAACCAGAAGATTGATTTAGAAACAAAAGAGGGAAAAAAATTTTCTGCCCCTTACATTGAAGAAGGTAAGCCTAGTGATCCATCACATACCCCTGCTCATAATAGAGTTATGGATATTGTTAGAGAGCATAAGGAGATGGGAGTTAATTGTTATAATAAGAATATTGAAGATATGGCACAGATGTCTCAGCCACAGGTATCAGCAGTTTTGAAGAAGCTTAAAGAAAAAAGAAAGATAAAAACAGAATATGATGAGCAAGCTAAAAGAACTAAGATATTACCCACCCTGTAATTTTGATGTTATGATTGTTATGTTATGTGACCTAAAATTACTCTTACAAAATATTTACTTTTTTATTATTTTAAATAACCTAACATGAAAACAATGTGAAAGGTACTTTAACATTGAATTTACAATCTTTTAGTTTTCAAGGCGTAGTAACACAAAATGGTGATAGGTTACAAATCAATGCATCTAATATGCCTAATAATTGGAATAATAGAGGTATTTATATCAATGCTAGTGATCAAGCGGTTACCCATAATAGTATTTTAATACCTGCCTACACAATTCTCTTTCCTGACGATACTTCTATAAATATTAATTCATATTCTGGCATTGATGAAATTAATTTCATAGGTTCAGATAATACAAATGACTATTTTAACGGAGGGAGCTCTACAGATTTTAAAGATGGTAGCTCTTATCATTGGTCTGCAGGTAATGATCAATATATTGGTACAGATGATGATGCCAGATTTAATTCATGGGATTGGTATTGGCATGTTCCCCAAAACCAAAGGGGCTCCCAAGGTCTAATTATTGATAATAGTTCTGGAACAATAAATTTATCTACTACTTATGGCACCACAACTTTAACGAATGTTGAAACAGTGGTTGGGACACCTGTTAATGATACCTTGACAGGTAATGACTCGAACGAAGATTTTTACCCATATGGTGGTGTAGATATTATAACAGGTGGTAATGGTTCTGACCAATTTGCTGATATTTATAGTTATAATGGACCTCTTGATCAGCAAAAATTAACCATCAAAGATTATGAGAGCTTTGAAGAAGTTGAGTTTGAAGATGCAACTTGGGATACAAATGGATCATACAATTTTACAAAGGCGAATATTGCCAATCAGTTTTCTGTTAATTACGACACAAATAGTAACAGCACATTAATCTCAATCAAAACTAGTAGTGTTGATAAAAAAGATTTTGTGATCTTGGAAAATGGTCAATTTGAAATCTCACATTACTCTTTAGAAGATAATTTAACTGGCCTTGAGCTATATTTAAAGGATGATCAAGCAAATAATAAAAATCACTATTATATTGGAGATGACGTAGATGTCTTTGGAATAAAAGATTTTGTATCAGGAGATAGGATTGAGTTTGATGATGATTTTGGTTTTGACAGTCAAAATTATGGTAGTCAAATTTCGGTATCGTATGATAGCAGTCAAAATAAAACATTAATCGATCTTAATTCAACCAATTTTACAAAAGATGATCTTGTTGTTGTTGACGGTAATTTTGAAGTTTCTTCTTTAGAATTATCAAATGATAAAGTTCGTCTTAATATGGATACCCCTGGGGCTCGGTTTACCAATAAAGTCACACAGAATGGAAATAAAATTACAATTAATGCTGGTCATTTTCCGGATTTATGGTCAGGACGTGGGCTTTATGTGAATGCAAGTGACCAAGCAGTCATTTACAATAACATTTTAATACCAGATTTCACAGTACTTTTTCCTGATAATACAGGTGTTGATCTTAAATCCTTTACTGGAGCAACTCAAATCGATTTTAAGGGATCTAATAATACTAATGACTACTTTAATGGTGGGAATTATGGCTATACATATATGCGCTGGTCAGGAGGTAATGATACTCTAATTGGCTCTGTTGTATCTAATGAGGGTAGAGGAGAAGTAGCATTTTGGGATTGGTGGTCCCAACAACCTTCTAATCAGAGAACTAATCAAGGACTGACGCTAGATAATAGAACTGGAACACTAACGGTAACGACTACTTATGGAACCACAACTGCTTCCAATATCCAATATATAAGTCCAACTGAAGTGGATGATATAATTTTTGGAGGGTCTTGGCGTGAAATTCTTTACTCCAGTGGTGGAAGCGATACGATAACTGGTGGTGCTGGGATAGATAGATATAATGATATTTTCCCACATCAAAATAAAATCACCATTACTGATTATGAGAGTTATGAACAACTACGATTTGAAAATGCTAATTGGCGATCAGATGGTGATTACGGTTTTAATGTGGGTAATGTTGAGAACCAATTTACCGTTAACTATGATAGTGTAAATGACAAAACGAACATTTCAATTAATACCAGCAATGTCACAAATAATAATGTGGTCACGTTGGATAATGGTGAATTTGTTTTATCTCATTATATCCTAGAAGATAATTTAGATAAACTTGCACTTTATTTAAAATCTCCCTCCGCAAATAAAAATAACTTTTACACACATCAAGGAGGAGAGACTGAGTATAAAATTCAAACTGATTATGATTTAATGGTCATTAAGGATTTTATCTCTGGAGAAGAATTTGATTTTAATGATGACTTTGGTTTTAGCAGCCAAAATTATGCAAATGAAATCTTAGTAAACTATAATTCACAAAATCAGCAAACAACCATAAGTGTAAATACATCAACTTATCAAAAAAATAATTTGGTTATAATTGATGGTGAGTTTGAATTAGGTAAGTTGGAGTTAGAAGATGACCAGGAAGTCGAAATATCTCTTGTAACGCCTGGGACAAGGTTTGCAAACGTAATTACTCAAAACGGTGATAGGTTAACTATTGATACGTCTGGGCAGCTCAATCTATGGAACAATAGAGGGGTTTACATCAATGCTACCGACCAGATTATTACTCATAATAACGTAAATATACCGGCTTTCACAGTTTTGTTTCCAGATGGAACATCATCAAATCTTCAATCTTATAATGGTGTTAAAAGTCTTTGGTTTGAGGGATCACATAACGTTAATGATTATTTCAATGGTGGATCAATTTATGAATATACCGCCATGACATGGTCAACTGGTACTGACACCTATGTGGGGTCTACCAATGGAAGCAAGGTCACTGGCCTAATTATTCCTTGGACTGCTACCAAACTTACTAATCAAGGCCTCACAATTGATAATAGTTCAGGAACAATAACTGTAGCAAATAACTATGGATCGATGACAGCAACAAATATTGCATATGTAGGATTAAGTGGTTTAGATGATACTGTAATGGGAGGCTCCTGGTCTGAAGAGTTTTTTGCCGGCGGGGGCACTGACGTAATCACGGGAGGTGCTGGAATTGATCAATTTAACGAAATTTTTAGCAACCAAACTAAACTCACAATTACAGATTATGAGAGTTATGAACGGTTGCAATTTGAGGATCAATGGTGGAATGCGACTAGTGATTATAATTTCAGTCTAGCTGATATTGAAACTCAATTTTCTATTGCCTACAGTAACAGTTCTAATAGTACTTTCATCTCTATCAATACATCAGCATTTAACAAAAATAATGTAGTAGAACTACAAAATGGTAATTTTATTTTATCTTATTATGATATAGAAGATAATGGTAAAGACCTAAGCATCTACCTCAAATCCAATACGAATCCAAACAAAAATAGTTATTCTATTGGTGCAGATAAAGAGCTCTTTGTAATCAAGGACTTTGTAACTGGAGATGCCCTTACACTAGATGGTGCCTTTGGTTTTAACAGCACGAATTATGCTGACGAAATTTGGGTATCCTATGACCCTGTACAAAACAGGACTCTTATTGATCTGAATACTTCGACTATAACTAAAGATAATATAGTAGTTATTGATGGTCGTTATGCCCTTAATTCTTCAACCTATGGGAGCAGTGGTGACCTTATCCTTTCACTCACTACTCCAGGGACTAATTTTGATAGTTTCATCACAAAAAATGGTGCTAACTTGCAAATTAATGGAGCACAGATTCCAAACTCATGGTCGGGAAGAGGTATTTATTGTAATGGAAGTGATACTTCAGTTGCCTTTAATGGTATCACAATTCCAGCCTTTAAAGTTTTATTCCCTGACAACACATCAATAGACCTTCAAAGTTATTCTGGAATTACTGGGATTACTTTTACTGGATCAGATCTTACCAACGATTATTTCAATGGTGGTGTTGGAAATGACGTAATTAATGGTGGTGATGGTAATGATACGATAAATGGTGGTGGAGGCAATGACACTATTAATGCCGGGGATGGGGATGATGTCGTCATCTACAACGGCGAAGGCAATGATACCGTAACCTTTGGAGCGGGCAATGATACCCTCAAGGTCAGTAACATCACTGGCTGGAGTGAATATAGGAATGGGGATGATCTTATTATCTATGCTAACAATGGTACAAATTTTATAAAAGTTGTAGGAGCATATTCAACAGCTAATCGCTTAGAGAATATCGAATACACCGATAGTTCGGTTGTAAGGCTGGTTTCTGTTAATAGTTTAGTTCCTTCATCTGGCATACACTTTTTTGCAGGAACTTCTGGAGATGATATGATTGAAGGAGGTTCAGCCTCTTCGGTCTCAGCTACAGGATATGATGGAAATGATACGTTAATTGGAACCGCTGGTAGGGATTTCTATGGAGGAAATGAAGGGAATGATATTATAAAGACTTTAGCGGGTGATGATGTCCTGATAGGTGGAACGGGCAATGATACCTTAGAAGGTGGAAATGGTAATGACATCATTAATGGCGGAGAGGGAAACGATACTATTCAAGGTGGGTCCGGGAATGATACGATTGATTTTGGTGCTGGAAATAACACTGTTAATGGTGGCATAGGTGATGACACATACTTTAGTGATAGCCGAATCTCTGGAAAAAACACTATTACAGACAGTGGTGGAACAAATGATACTCTTGAAGTTTTAGACTCCAAAGGTCAGGACTCTTACAGGCTCTATGAAAGCAATACCGCCATAACTTGGATTACTGCTAGTGGTCAAGAAGTAGTAATGCAAAAAAATCAGGATGGATCAAAATCAATTGAATATATGACTTGGGTTGCAGATCCTAATAAGGATAATTCCTACTCTGCTGAATATAAAAATAAACTCAAACTTGTCTCAAACGTTTCAGAAATTACGGATTCTCACTTCATGCTTGCTGGAACTACAGGAAATGACGTCATCAATATACCTAATGGGTTAACCATCAACTCCGGTGTAGAACAATGGGGGGAAATATTTCTAGATAAGGGTGATGATATTATTACTTTACCCAATACATTTAAATATTATACCCATGGAGGGGATGGCAATGATACCATGATTGGTGGTTCTAGTAATGATCATTTGACAGGAAACGCAGGAAATGATTCCCTCAATGGTGGGGACGGTAATGATTTATTAAACGGTGGTAGTGGAGCTGATTTGATCAATGGTGGTAATGGGACTGACACAATATATCTTGAGGCAGATGGAACTTGGAATACTCCATTTACTCTACATGAAGCTGTGAACATAAATTCATCAAATATTATTTATTACAAGGTAAAAATTAATGGAAAAAATAAATTTGAAGATGTGATTCAAGGTGGAAATAATACAGATACTATTAACCTAACAGCAAGCTCGGATGCTTTTTTTCTTCATGATACCTATGCTAACTTTCACAGTAGTTTATCCCTATCTAACGATACCTTTGGTAACCAGAATACTGACCGTATTGTGTCAGTGGAGACAATTAATGGTGGGGATGGAGATGACTTGATTGACTTAACTTCACCAAATACACAATTATCAGATTCTATGATCCTCAATGGAGGGGCTGGAAATGATATTATCTGGTCTTCTGCTGGGACTGATATCCTAAATGGAGGAGATGGTGATGATATATTATTTGGAGGTAACGGTATTGATGAATTAATAGGTGGAAATGGTGCCGATACCTTTGAATTTTGTAATCAATCCGCTAACGACATCATTAAAGATTATAACAAAACAGATGGGGATAAGCTGGCTTTTTTTATACAAAGTGGTGACAGCCAAAGTGTTTCCTTTTCAGGAGATACTATCACATGGGGATCATTATCCATTCAACTTGAAGGCTTAACCCTTTATTCAACTAATGATTTTTTAGTAGAGTATAATATAGTAGCTTAAAAATCTAAACTAAATACCTTTCCAAACTAAAATGTGTGAGCAGTAGTACTTGCTAATAATAGGATATGGTTTTTGAGGTACCTCAAGGATATATCTTAGGGGTGGGTGTTATGATTGTTATGATTGTTATGTTCTTACAAAACTCTCACGAAGTGCCCCTTTAAGTGCCCCTTTAGAGCCTTTTTCAGAGAAATAGAAAATCACACCCCTTATTTATATGGCTTAAATCAGGTATTTTCCTCATTGGATAGGGTATCGATTAATCTTTGCCTTATAATAAAAGTCTGACTATTTTGTAAGGAGTCAATAAGGCATTTTTTTAAAAAAAAACCTGTTACCTTTAAACCATCTAATAAATCTGACCTATTAAATTCATAATGTTTTTTCATACCCCTTAAAATTATAGGAAATCTTAGAAGTTTTTTATCATATTTTAGTCCCTTTTCTTTACAAACAGCCTTCCCAGATTTAGGCGAAATATAAAAAAGATTTTCTGTGGTCCCAGTCGCTGCACATTTTTGTAAATCAAGACCGTAACCTAAAGATGCTAATAAATTCAATTCCCAATGAATATATAAAAATTCCCATTTTTTTAAATTAGTTATTTGGTCAAGAAAATTTGTAGTTTTTTTATATAGTTCTGGTATGGGATCTCTTTCAGCTAAAGTCGACAAACAAAGAGCAGATATCGAATTAAAAACATTTAAAGCGAGTTTATTTGATAAAAAAATATCAATTCTGCTCCTCAATAAATCTGCTTTGTAGATTCCTAAATGTTCTTCCAACCGACTTGACCAATTTAAATGAAGTTGATTAGAAGGTTGTAAAGTAGAATTCATTTTTCTCGAAAAAGCGTTTTGGATTAATCCAGCATGAAGACCTTTATTTTCAGTTAAAACTTGAATAACTGCAGCCCTTTCTCCGTGTGGCTTAACACTTAATAATAGTCCTTCGTCAGTCCAATTCATAATTATAATTCGTCAAAATCATTTAAATAATTTTTACCTCTAAGATCATCAATTACCAAAACCCATATATCTGGATCTATGTCAGATTGCCGTTTTATAGCATTGTCAATTTTTTGTTCACTACCAATCAAAAGTAATTCCCATTTTTGTTTGCCATTTAAATCTATTACCCTATGAAATAATTCTACTTCACCATCAAAACTGTAAAATTTAATTAATATTGCTCCTGCAGAGTAATCACCCTTTTTATAAAAATAAAAAGGAATACCCTCTTTTTCTAATTTCGTTCGATACGCTGAAATCCAAAGTTCAGTAGTTACTCTTAAAATTTTCATACTTTTATTAAATTTACCTTAATTAACCAATACACCTTTTTTCTTAATTTTTACTTCCAAAAAAAGATCAATTTTTTTATTAGTAAACTTTTCTATTTTTTTTCTTGCACCTATGGATATAGATTTTATTGTCTCCCCCTTTTTTCCTATCAAAATACTTCGATGCCTTTGATTGTGAACATAAATGGACTGAAAAATCCTCAATTTTGATTTGGAAACATTAATTATATTATCTGATGAAACTTCAATACTATAAGGTATTTCGTCATGAATACGAAGCAAAATTATCTGTCTGGTTTTTTCATTTAATTGCTGATCAAAAGATTGATCAGAAATAATGTGTGGTGGATATGACCAATTTTTTTTAGGCAAATGTTTAGTAAACCAATTCAATAAATCATCAATGCCGTCGTTTTTTAAGGCTGAAATCATAAATATTCTATCAAATTCATATTTCTCATTTATTTCTTGTGTTTTTTTTAATAATTTATCTTTTGAAATTAAGTCTATTTTATTAATTGCAAGTATAATTCTTTTTTTTGGAAAATTTTTTTCATTAATCTGTTCAAGCAATTGATACAAAACATTTGATACAGTTCTATTACCATCAACTACTATGCATAAAAAATCCGCTTCCGTAACCGCACTCCAGATCTCACTTAAGAAGTTACGATTAGTCTTTCCCTTATTTATATACAAACCAGGAGTATCAATAAAAACAATTTGAGAGTTTTTATAACTTTTTATACCTTTTATTTGCTTATTCGTAGTATTCGATTTATGCGTTATTATTGAAACATCCTTTTTCACAAGAATGTTTAATAAACTAGACTTACCAACGTTTACTTCCCCAATAATTGTAACAATACCAGAATTTTTTGGATTATTGAGCATTATCAATTTTTTATCTTGGATAATAATTTTTGAGCAGCATTTTGTTGTGCTTTTCTTTTTGATTTATCTTTCCCAATAGCAGACAAACCATTTTCCAATTTAACTTCTACATAAAAAATTGGATCATGATCAGATCCTTCCCTCTTCATATCGGTGTAATTTGGTAATCTACCTTTTTTTTCTTGTACCCAATGTTGCAATGCTGTTTTAGGATCTAACTCAATATCTCCTACTTTATTTAATTTTGAAGACCATAATTTTAAAATTAAATTTTTGACTGTGCTTAATTTTGAATCAAGATATACTGCAGCAATAAGAGCTTCTATAGCATCTGCTAGAATAGCTTTTTTCAGTCGACCACCTTGATTTGACTCGGATTTACCCATAATTAGTGACTGACCTAATCCAATTTGCTCTGCAATTTCACTACATGTTTCTTTACAAACTAATGCATTATAATTAAGTGCGAGATCACCTTCTCTCCATTTTGGATAATGATTAAATAAATAATCTGAAATGACAAAACCAAGAATTCTGTCTCCCAAAAATTCCATTCTTTGATTATTATTGAAACCTCTTGATTTTAAAGAAGAATGTATTAGGGCCTGTTCAAGAAGATAAAGATTTTGAAATGAATAGTCTATGTTTTTACATAATTCCTTTTGATTTGAATTAAGTTTCAATTTACTGCCTTAAAAAAACGATCTTTTCTCCATGACCAAAAAGATATAAGCATCTTTCCAGCAGATGAAAATAATATTCCATCTGCTCTTCCAATGAGGTTTTCAGATTTAACAAAACCAACCCCTCCTGCTGTTCTACCAAATCGACTGTCTAATGAATTATCGCGATTATCACCAACAAAAAAGAAGTTATCCTTAGGAACTTTCAGTGATGTAATATTATCACCATATTCATTATCTGCTATATCAAGAACATTTACCTTTAAACCATCTAAAATTTCTTCTTGGTATTGTCTTTTTTCACATTGAGCACCTAAAGAAACTGGAGCATTACTACATCTAGGAATAGAAGCTAAAGGGCCTTGCATTTCCTTTTTTTCAGAAAAAGGATCAATTTGTTGAGTATTGATTTTTTTACCGTTTATTATAATACGTCCGTCTTTTATTGATATTTCATCGCCAGGAAGTCCTATTAACCTTTTTACATAATCTTTTCCATTTACTGGATGTCTAAAAACAACAACATCCCCTCTTTTAGGTTCAGTATAAAATATTCTTCCTGAGAATGGGCATAACGAAAATGGGCATGAATATTTAGAGTATCCATATACGAATTTGTTTACAAAAATATAATCACCTATAAGAAGATTAGGTTTCATAGAACCAGAAGGTATCCAAAAAGGTTGAAAAAATAGAGTTCGAATTAATCCAGCAATCAATAAAGCAAAAAATATTGTTTTAATAAATTCCTTAATACTCTCAATAAAATTTTTTTCTTTTTTCGGCATTTTTTTATTCTCTATATTAATTCAAATGATTTAAATATCTTGCTTCGATTATCACAATTGCATTAACAATGTCCTTTTCATCTGAAATGGATATATGAATAATTGGAGTTGTATTCGAAGGCAAAATACTATTCAAAAAAACTTTTGCTTTACCTCTTATAACTAGTTCAGGTTTACCATTCAAATTATTTAACACAGATATATCTTTCCAAAAAATTCCCTTACTAAAACCTGTACCTAAAGCTTTTACAAATGCTTCTTTAGCAGCCCAACGGCTAGAAAGTGTCTTAAAACAGGGTGATCCTCTTTTCCATATTAACTTAATTTCTGACGTTGTATAAATTCTTTTTTCTAAACGTTTACCAAATCTTTTGTAAGAATTTTTTATTCTATTCACAGAAACAATATCATTTCCTAGACCAAGGAGCATAAATTACCTATTATTTTTGAGATTTATCTATTTCTAATCTCATTGTATTGATTGTTTTTTCTATACCATCAAAAACTGCTTGTGAAATTAAAAAATGACCTATGTTTAATTCTCTTATTTCAGGAATAGATGCAATATACTTTACACTATCAAAAGTTAAACCGTGACCACCATGAATTTCCAATCCTAGGGTTTTCCCATAAACTGCAGCTTCCTTAAGTTTCTCAAACTCTTCCACATACTCTTTATTATTTTCAATTAATAAATCACAAAAAGTTCCAGTATTAAGTTCTATAATATTTGCTCCAACTCTAGAAGCTGCTTCTATTTGCTTAAGATCAGGTGAAACAAATAAAGAAATTCGTATTTTTTTTTGGATTAAGGGAACTAAAAAAGACTGTAATTTGTTTTCCTCAGTAATTACATCTAGACCACCTTCAGTGGTTCTTTCTTCTCTTTTCTCTGGAACCAAACAAACAGCATTAGGAATGACTTCTGTTGCAATCTGTTGCATCTCTTCTGTAGCTGCCATTTCTAAATTAACTGGAAGAAAAGTTTCTTTCTTAATCCTTTTAACATCTGAATCAATAATATGTCTTCTATCTTCTCTTAAATGAATTGTTACTCCATCAACATCTAATTTTTCCAGAAATTTTACCATTTTTAAAGGATCAGGATAAAAGGTACCTCGAGCATTTCTAAGCGTTGCTACGTGGTCAATATTTACACCTAAACGAATTCTAGTAATTTGATTCATTATAAAAATTTACTCCATTATAATTTAGCATTAATTTTTTTTCTTTTTTTTTTTCTTTTTTGATAAGAGCTTATAAGTGGTTTTGATAATATATATACTATTAATGCGGCAATAATACCGCATATTATTCCTCCAATACTGTAGGGAATAAATTTTTCAAAATAAACCTCAACTAGAAATTTTTCAAAAACACTCAAACTAGTAATTTCAGAGTTGAATTCCCAAGCATCAGAAATACTTAACTCATTTTCAATTATAGAAAACCTATCTAATATAAAACTACCTGTTCTTACACAGATAGCTGCAATAAACGGAAAAGTTATAGGATTTCCAAAAAAAGTTCCCAAAATGGATGCAAAGACATTTGCACTAAATAGGTATGCTAAAAAAGCTCCTAATAAAAAATGAAAGCCAAATAATGGAGAAAAAGATGCCAAAACTCCAAAAGAAAGACCTAACGCAATCCTGTGAGGCGTATCTGGTAATCTTTTAATTCTGTGACTTAAATACTCAATTGCTCTTCTCCATCCTCTTTCAGGAAAAAATAAGGCTTTGAGATTTTTAAATGCTGTAAGCTTTTTTTTTCTTTTAAAAACCATGTCAACTATTATGATATATCTATCAATAGTTAGATAGTGACTGAGTATTTTGATTACTAGGTGTTTCCAAAACCTCTTTTGTTCTTATAACTATTGCAATATCAGTATCTGCCTCAATAGATGTCATTATGTCAGATAGATGCTTCAGATCTTTTACATGCATTTCTATGACAATACTATAAAAGTCTGGTTTTCTATCAACAAAATCAATATTAGTTATGTTTGCTCCTCTTTCACCAATTAAGGAACATATTCTCCCAAGAACTCCAACACCATTGTACATAGAAATAGTTAAACTTGTAGGATGCGAATTTTCAATGTCACCTTCTGGCCATCTTAAATCCAACCAGTTACTTGATTTAATATCTAAATTTTCTAAATAATCACAATCTATAGCGTGTATAATTATTCCTTTACTTTTTTCAGCAATACCTACAATCCTTTCTCCTGGGATTGGCTTACAACAAGAAGCGGTATTTGCTTGTTGGTTAGGATCCAAACCTACAAAAGAAAGTTTTCTTTCACCAAAATTTTGTATTGTAAGACCAGTTACCTTTTTTGGATAAAGGGTTTTTATCAATTCATCACCTGTCAATTCCACTGAACCAAGAGAAGCTAAAAGATCATCAACATTTTTTATAACCAACTTTTTAGCTGCAATTAATAATGCTTTTTCAGAAACTTTTTTTCCAATATTTTCAAATGAGACACGAGCAATTTCTTTTCCAATTTTTATATTTGCTTCTCTTTTTTCTTCTCTTAATTTTCTTCTTATGGCTGTTTTTGCTCTACCTGTACAAACCATTGATTCCCAACTTGATTGTGGCTTTTGTGCTTCTGATCTAATAATTGAAACTGATTGCCCATTTTTTAATTTTGTCCATAAAGGAACTCTTTGTCCATCAACAAGCGAACCAACACAACTATCACCAATCCTGGTATGAATGGCATAAGCAAAGTCTATAGGTGTTGCTCCTCTTGGCAATTTTATTACTTCTCCTTTTGGGGTAAAACAAAATACCTGATCCTGAAACATTTCTAATTTTACATGTTCGAAAAATTCACTTGGATTTTGACTCTTTATAAGTCCATCACTTAATCCTCTTAACCATTTAAAAGGATCAACAACAAATGGATTTTTTACTCTTTCACCATCCCTATAAGACCAGTGGGCTGCTACTCCACTTTCCGCCACTTCATCCATTTCTTCAGTCCTAATTTGAACTTCAACTCTTTTACCATCTCTTCCAGAAACTGTAGTGTGAATTGATCTATATCCGTTACTTTTGGGATGACTAATGTAGTCCTTGAATTTACCAGGTACAGCTCTCCATCTACGATGAACCGAACCCATTGCAATATATGCATCTGTTTCATTTTTAGTTACTATTCTAAAGGCAAATATATCAGATAATCTTGTAAAACCCTCTTTTTTGTACTGCATTTTTCTCCATATGGAATAAGGTTTTTTCTCTCTTCCAGTAACTCTAGCATTTAAATTTGCTTTTTTTAATTGTTGTTTTATATCATCTATAATTTTAGGTACTAAATCATCAGTTTCTTTTTTTAAGGTTATAAATCTTCTGATAATTGAATTTCTAGCTTCAGGATTAAGAACTCGAAAACTAAGGTCTTCTAACTCCTCTCTCATAAATTGCATACCCATACGACCAGCTAATGGAGCAAAAATTTCCATTGTTTCTTTTGATTTTCTAACCTGTTTATCTGTGGGTAAAGCCTTAATTGTTCTCATATTATGTAATCTATCAGCTAATTTTACTAATAAGACCCTGACATCCTTACTCATAGCCATAAATAGTTTTCTGAAATTTTCAGCATGTTTTGTTTCTAAAGAACTTAATTCTAGATTTGTGAGTTTTGTAACACCGTCAACAAGTTGCGATACTTCTTTACCAAAAACAATCTCTAGTTGGTTAAGTGAGCTGTCAGTATCTTCAACCGTATCATGTAAAAGAGCTGTTTTTATAGTTGATTCATCTAATTTTAAATCGATTACAATTTTAGCAACTTGAACAGGATGAGTAAAATATATTTCACCTGATGCTCTATACTGACCTTTGTGTGCATTAAACCCATAATTGTAGGATTTTTTTATTAAATCAAAATCTGCATTAGGATTATATAATTTAATTTGATTAATCAGATCTCCAATACTAAGCATTATTGAAGCCACTCAAAATAAAATTATTTTTTTTCTTGTGCTTCCATTAAAGCTCTCAAGAGATTTTCCTCAGAAATTTCTTCTTCAGGACTTTCTTCAACTGCTTCAGATCCCATAAGAGTTGCCATTTGGTCCTCTTCAGGTTCATCGACCTCAATCTGTAATTGTCTACTTTCAATAGCAGACTCACGTATTTGATCTGCAGTTAAAGTTTCATCAGCTATTTCTCTAAGAGCTACTACAGGATTTTTATCCTTATCCCTATCTACAGTGAGCTCAGCACCTAATGATATCTCACGAGCTCTATGAGCTGCTAACAGAACTAAATCAAATCTGTTAGGAACCTTGTCAATACAATCTTCGACTGTGATTCTTGCCATCTTTATCTCCTTAGTATGAGATTAATATTATTATATTCAAAAAAAATCAATACTATAGAATAAAATTTTTATTATCTACCAAACTTAATAAACTTTCTTTATTCCAATTATTCTGATCAATGAGTTCATAGGGTTTTTTATTTAGTACAGGATGAATCCAGTTAGGATTAATTTCACTTAAAGGTTTTAATACAAAAAGACGGTCTTGTATTCTTGGATGTGGTAAAATTAATTGGTTAGGTTGATTTTGAATTTGGTGCTGAAGAGGCATTTTCAGCCATCTATTAAATATACGCAAATTTGGTAATATTAAAGAACCTGCTGCTAATATATCAAGATCTAATACTCTACTTCCCCACCTACAATTAACTTTTCTTCCAAGGATAATTTCAATTTTTTTTAGTGAACATAATGTTTGATAAGGATTTAATATAGATTGTACTTCAGATACAGCATTAATAAAATTTGGTTGGTTATTATTTGGATATGATTTACTTTCCCAAAATGAACTTACTTTAACTAATGAAATACTGAACATTGGGAAATATTCTAGAGCTTTATTAAGTATCTCTAATCTATTCATATTTTCTGTTTCTAAATTACTCCCAAGAGCAATGTAGTATTTGATCATATTATTTAAATTTTTTTGTTAAAATTTATATTTACCATAATATTTCAAAAATTATTTAAATATAGCAAATTATATAAATATTGACCAAAATTTGTAACAGCATTATCTTTATATCAATAATTATTCAGAAGGCTTATGAAACTTTTAGTTGCTGCTCCCAGAGGATTTTGTGCAGGTGTAGATCGTGCAATAGAAATTGTAGAAAAGTGCCTGCAAAAATATGGAAAACCCGTATATGTACGTCATGAGATTGTACATAATAAATATGTTGTAGAAGATTTAGAAAAAAAAGGGGCCATATTTGTCAATGAATTATTTGAATGTCCAAAAGACAGACCAGTAGTTTTTTCTGCACATGGTGTTGCAAAGTCAGTTTTTTCTGAAGCTGAAGAACGTAATTTACAATACATAGACGCAACTTGTCCTCTTGTTACTAAAGTTCATATTGAAGCAAAGAGATATCATAAATTAGGATATCAGATTATAATGATTGGCCATAAAAACCATCCCGAAACGATTGGCACCATGGGTCAACTCCCCAATGGGGAGGTATTACTAGTGGAAAATTGTAAGGATGTGGATGTTATAAATCCGAGAGATGAAAATAAATTAGCCTATGTTACACAAACTACTTTGTCTATAGATGATACCTTAGAGATAGGAAACGCGCTAAAAAATAGATTTCCTGGTATTATTTCTCCACACAAAGAAGATATTTGTTATGCCACCACTAATAGGCAAAATGCAGTTAAAAAAATTTCACCACTTATAGATGGATTATTAGTAGTGGGATCAATAAATTCTTCGAATTCAAAACGGTTAGTAGAGGTTGGGAAAAATGCTGGGTGCAGATACTCTCAGCTAATTGACAACGTTAATGATATAGATTGGCGATCAATTTCAGGGTCGGAATCTATTGGACTTACTGCAGGTGCTTCAGCTCCTGAAATATTAATTAACCAAGTAATCGAAGAATTTAAAAAAAGATTTAAGGCAACAATTGAATTTATAGAAATTACAAAAGAAGATATACAATTTAAAATACCCAATTCTATAAGGAATTAATGATAAAGATCCCTTCTAAAGTAAAATATTTAAGCTATGCAGGCATCATTCCTATTATTATTGGTGTTATTGGTTCGTTTGATTTGAATTTCATTAGTAAAAATATAAATGATTTACTTATTGAGTTTGGAGTACTTTTTAGTGCAGCAATTCTTTCGTTTCTGGGAGGTGGATTATTTATTCTTGAGACCCATTATAAATCAGAAATTGATTTTAAAGGATTATTTATTTCGATGTGCCCGTCAATTTGGGCAGTTTTATCATTATTACTTCCAATGACTTGCTTTTTACTTGCTATTGGATTTTTAGCTACTCTAGAAAGAGAACGTTCCTTGTCAAAAGCAAAAATTATAAGTTTCCCGAATTGGTGGTTCAAATTAAGATTTCGACTAACCACAGCAATGATTATTTTACTAGTTGTATTGGGATTTAATGTTTAAATTCAAGGCATATACTGATGGAGCTTGCTCTGGTAATCCAGGTATAGGTGGTTGGGGGGCAGTTTTATTAGCAGAAAAAAATAAAGAAATAATAAAAAGAAAAGAACTTTCTGGCAGTGCAAAAGAAACGACTAATAACCAAATGGAACTAATAGCAGCTATTGAAACCCTAAAGGCATTAACAAAGCCAACAAAAATAATAATCATAACCGATAGTAATTATGTCAAGAAAGGCATAACTGAATGGCTCCCTTCCTGGAAGAGAAATAATTGGAAAACTTCAGCTAAAAAAGAAGTAAAAAATAAAAAACTTTGGGAAGAATTAGAAGAATTAGTAAATAAGAACAAAGTAGATTGGAAATGGGTTAAAGGACATGCTGGCAATATAGAAAATGAGAGAGCAGATTTTTTGGCTAGAGAAGAAATTAACAAAATTAAATTTGAGAGCTAATCTTTAATCAAAATAGATATTGTTTTCTTTATAACCACTAAGAAATTCCTTTGCAGAAATAGGTTTTTTTCCTTCTTTTTGAAGAGTCATTATCTCTACTGCACCTTCTCTACAAGCAATAATAAGAGATGATTTATTTGCAGAAGATATAATATTATGACCTGTTTTTCCTTCTAATTTTAAATATTTCGAGTTCAATATTTTTACTCTAGCACCATTCAAAATACACCAAGCCCCAGGTTTTTCAGATAAACTTCTAATCATCCTATCAACTACTATACCAGATAAATTCCAATTAATTCTTGTTTCACTTTTTTGGATTTTAGATGCGTAAGTAATTCCATCACTTTCTTGAGGAATTTCAGAAATAAATTCAAAATTATTTATAACTTCTAATAGTTGAAGTGCTCCAATTTTACTTAGTTTGTGCGATAAACTGGTGTTAGTTTCATTAGAATTAATTACAAATTTTTCTCTAGCCAATATAGGACCTGAGTCAAGTTCCCTAACCATTTTTATGGTGCAAATTCCAGTTTCTTTATCACCTGACATTAAAGCTCTTTCAATTGGTGCTGCTCCACGCCATCTTGGTAACAAAGACGGGTGTAAATTTATAAATCCAAATTTAGGTACTTTAAGTAAATTTGAAGACAGTATTTGACCATAAGCAGATACTATAGCAATATCTGGATTTAAACTTTTAAATTTATTTATTTCAATTGTGTTATTAATGTTAGAGGGATAAAAAAGTTGAATATTTAATTCCTTAGCCTTTACACCTATTGCATTATCTCTCAATCTCATACCTCTTCCTGAAATAGAAGGTGGTTGAGTATATATCGCACATAGTTTATGGTCAGAATTGTAAATAATGTCTATTAAAGGAAGAGAAAAACCTGAACTGGCAAAAAGTATAATTTGCAAAAAAACCTCAACTATTTTTACTTATTTCTTTTTTATATTTTTTCATTTTTTTTGTAATAAATGACCTTTTTATGGGTCCTAAGTAATCAATAAATAACTTTCCATTGAGATGATCAATTTCATGTTGAATACAAGTAGCCCATAGACCTTCAAAAAAATCCTCTTTTAATACTCCACTTATATCAGTAAATTTAATTCTAACCGATGAAGGTCTTTTTATTTCTTCACGAATATCAGGAATGGACAAGCAACCTTCCTCAAAAAGAGAAAAATCTTCAGATGACCATATTATTTCAGGGTTTATAAGTATTTTGGGTTTTTTTTCACCTTCCTCAGAACAATCCATAACTACAACTCTTTTTAATATTCCGACCTGTGATGCAGCTAAACCTACACCAGAATAATTATACATTGTTTCTATCATATCTAAACAAAGCTTCTTGATACTCTTGTCAATATTAGTTACAGGAGTACATGTTTTTTTAAGTCTAGGATCAGGATGTAAAAGTACTGTCAGTTCACTCATAAAAGATTATTTAAATTAATAAAATCTTTGAAGCAAGATTAAGTTAAGGTTGTGGTAAAAATTGATGCAATATGATTTTGATAATTACTTAGCAGAAATTCCAGAAAATTCTTTAAAATACGAAGCCGTTAAGGCCACTAACAACAGTGATATTTGTAAATTTTTATCAATGGGTGTTGCTGATATGTCTTTCAAACCTCCAATTGATGTATTAAATGCACTAGAAAATGAGATTAAAAGAGGTTTTCTTGGTTATTATGGCGGCATAGAAAGCTACAGAAAAGAAGTTGTAAAATGGTTAGAAACAAAACATGACTGGAAACCAAAACCACAATGGATAAATACGGCCCATGGACTTGTCGCAGCCATAGGAACAGTTTTAAGAGCTTTTACAAACCAAAACGATGGAATTATTATATTTTCACCTGTCTATCATCAATTTCGAAATATAATTAGAGCTAATAATAGAGAGTTTATAGAAAGTGAAATGATAAAAGAAAATGGAACATATAATCTGGATTTAGATAATTTAGAAAATAAAATAAAGGGTAATGAAAAAGTAGTTATTTTGTGTTCACCTCATAATCCAAGTGGTAGGTTGTGGAGTGAACATGAGCTTAAAGATATTGCTTATTTTTGTAAGAAACATGATCTCATTTTGATAATTGACGAGATACACAATGATCTTGTAAATCCAGAAAATAATCATATTACATTCCCTAAAATAGGAGAAAACTTTTTTGAAAACTATATTTTAATGACTTCTACTACAAAAACATTCAATATCGCAGGTGGGTTGATGGGCAACGTAATTATTCCAAATAATTCACTTAGAGATAAATTTAAAAAAGCAAATTTTGCAACAGGAGAAACTCCAAATAGATTTGGTATGATTTTAGGTGAAGTAGCTATGAGATCTGGTCATGAATGGTTAGATGATCTGCTCAAATATTTAAAGAAAAATAAAGATATTTTTGATAAAGAAATCAAAAGTATAAAACATTTAAATGCAATGAGAATCGACTCTACTTATTTAGCATGGGTTGATTTTTCTAAAACTGGAGACACAGAAAATACTAATTATAAAAAACTAATAAATCATGCTAAGATTATTTCTAAGCGTGGATCTACTTTTGGATTGGGTGGTTACAACCACTTTAGATTTAATTTAGCCACTTCAACTAACTTGGTCAAAGAAAGTACAGATAGACTTAGATCAATTTTTAAATAAATATAAAATTTTATAAAATAAAATAATTTATATGGATAAATAATATTAACTGATATATGAAATTTTATCAAAGAGTAGTTCGATCAATTAAATCAAAAGAATAATTTAAGATTTAAAAATGCAACACTATTTAGATTTTGAAAAAGAGCTTGCTTTACTAGATGGTAAAGCCAATGAGTTACGTTCTATTAATTCATCCCAAAATGAAGAAAAACAAAAAAATGATGACATAAAAGAAATTGAAAAAAAATCAAAACAATTATTAAAAAAATTATATTCAGACTTAACACCTTGGCATAAATGTCAGATTGCAAGACATCCTGAACGGCCACATTCATCTCTTTATATAAAAAAACTTATGACTGAATTTATACCACTTGCAGGTGATAAAAAATTTGCAGAAGACAAATCAATAATTGGAGGATTAGCAAGATTGAATGATACACCAATTGTTATCATTGGACATGAAAAAGGAGACGACACAAAGTCAAGAATTCAACATAATTTTGGGATGGCAAGACCCGAAGGTTATAGAAAAGCAGTAAGATTAATGAATTTAGCTGACAAATTTAATCTTCCTGTAATAACCTTTATTGACACACCTGGTGCCTATCCAGGGAAGGGTGCGGAAGAAAGAGGACAGGCTGAAGCTATAGCTAGCTCAATAGCAAAATGTATGCAAATAAAAGTTCCATTAATTTCAATTATCATTGGTGAAGGGGGATCTGGGGGAGCAGTGGCTCTTGCTTCTTCGAATAAAATTATAATGCTTGAACATTCAATCTATTCAGTAATATCCCCAGAAGGCTGTGCCTCAATTTTATGGAAAAATTCAGATAAAATGAAAGAAGCAGCAGAAGCTCTCAAATTAACTGCAGGGGATTTAACTAAATTAGGAATAGTTGACGAAATAATATCAGAACCAATAGGTGGAGCTCATAGAAATATAAATGAAATTATTTTAAAAGTTGGGAAATCTCTAGAAAGATCATTAAAAAAATTCAATAAAATTACTCCTGACCAAATACTAGAAGAAAGAAGAAAAAAGTTTTTGGATGTAGGCAAGTTTAAATTATAAAATGAACAGTTTACTTTAGATAATCTTTCATCAATAGATTAGAGCGATCTTCAATATTTTTTTCAATTCTTTTCATAAAATTGTTTAATGACATACCAGGTTCAATTACTTCAAAAAAATCAATAACTGCTGTTCCTGATTTTCGCACCCAACTTCCTTTTGGCCAAAAAATGCCAGAATTTGTTCCTACCAAATGGCAAGGCAAATTAAATTTACCATACAATACACCTGCTCCAACTTTATATTCCTTTGTTTGATTTGGTAAAACCCTAGTTCCTTGCGGATATATTACTATTTGTCGGTTATCCTGATTATATGAATGTTGATCATAATCTGAAACCATTTTAGTCAATGCTTTTGATCTAGAGCCTCTTTTAACTGGCACACACCCTACTCTTAAAGCATAAATTCCGATTATTGGAGTAAACACAATCTCTTTTTTCATTACAAAACTAAATTCAGGAAGAAAATAAGCTAGCATAATAATGTCTAAAAATGACATGTGTTTAGAACAAATTAAAACGTTTTCTGTTGGTATTTTACCTCTACACTCTACACGAATATTTGAAATTGTTCTTAAAATCAAAAAACATGACAAGCAATAAAGTTTTATAAACTTGTAAGCCCATTTCTTTGAGATAATAGAAAATGGTAGACCTATAATACCAAGAACAAACATAGAAAAAAATATCAATATGTCATTTATTAATCCACGAATTATTGTTATGATAAATTTCATTATTACAAACTCAAAACAAATTAAATACTAATGCACCTAAAATTTAAATTAAAAAAATAATTTAATTATATTTAAATCATAATTTCATAACTCTTAATACATTAATATTTTTTTTGAATGACAAATTATCATGATTATAAAGTGTCCCCATTGTAACTCAAATTATGAAATTGAAAAAAAACTGCTTTCTCAGAAAGGAAGAAAAGTAAAGTGTTTTAATTGTTCAAATTATTGGTACCAGCATGTTGATGGAAAAGTTACTAAATTAAATTTAGAAGATTCATTTTCTACTGAATTAAATAGAAGAGAAAATTTAATAAAAAATTCTTTAAATAAAAGTAAAATAATTTCAAAAGAAACAGGTGAAAAAGAAAGTATTTTAAGTTCACAACAAGAAAAAGAGTTATTATCCTCATTGGCTATTTCTGAAATTGAAAAAAATCGAAATAGTGAAAATAATCTGTCTTATACCAACTCTAATTCGATGAATAGGGTTGAAAATATTAGAGATAAATTAAAAAACAAAGATGAACCAACTATAATTAAGAGTGAAAGGGGACTAAATAAAAGCTATCTAGGATTTATAATAATAAGTATTTTTTTTATCAGTGGTTACATTTTTTACCAAATACCTGAATTTTTTATTGGTCAAAACACAATATATGAGGAGGAATTACTGATGTTTAAAGATTATATTGATTTTTTTGTAACTAATTTAAGTCAAATCATTCAAAGACAATTGATGAAATAAATAATCCTTTAATCATCTCAACCAATAAGGGATTTGGTCTCTTTTAATAACTTCTTCAATCTTTGGTCTACTCCTTATGACTGAAACCAAGTTTTCATTAACTATTAATTCTGGTATTAAGGGTCTCGAATTATATTCTGATGACATAACAGCCCCATATGCTCCTGCAGAATAAATAGCCAAAAAATCACCACTTGTCATTTTTGGGAGGATTGTATTTTTTGAAAATACATCAGAACTCTCACATATAGGTCCCACGATATCTGCGACTATTTTATTGTCATTATTTTTTGACTCACTTACAGGTAAAAATTCATGCTCTGCGTCATATATAGCTGGTCTTAATAGATCATTCATTGCTGCATCAATTATCAAGAAATTTTTATTCGTCCCTTCCTTCAAATACACTACTGACGTTATCAAAAGACCAGAGTTACCTGATATAAATCTTCCTGGCTCAAGTTGAATTTCTATATTCAATTTGCTAAAAATCTTACTCAACATGATCGAAAACTTGTCAATTGATATAGGATCTTCCTCTTTTGTGGAGTAGCTTATACCTAGCCCACCCCCTATATCTACTCTATCTATTGAATGACCTTCTTCTCTTAATTTTTCAATAAAACTAGCAATTTTTATAAACGCAGTCTCAAATGGTAATAAATCCGTAATCTGACTTCCAATATGAAGATCAATTCCAACTATTTCTATACTATTTAATTCAGAAGCCATTTTATAAACTTCTAATGCAGAATTGAGGGGAATCCCAAATTTATTTTCTGACGTACCTGTCATAATTTTTTTATGAGTTTTCGCATCCACATCAGGATTCACTCTTATTGAAATTGGCGCTTTTTTACCCAATGATGAAGCAATTTTGTTTATCATTATAATTTCAGGTATACTTTCAACGTTAAATTGCCGAATTCCACCATTTAAAGCCAATTTAATCTCATCAAAAGTTTTTCCAACTCCTGAAAATACAACTTTATAACCTGGAACACCTGCTTTTTGGGCCCTTAGGTATTCACCTCCAGATACAACATCCATTCCAGAACCTAATAAAGATAACACTCTCAATACTGCAAGATTTGAATTTGATTTTACTGAAAAATATAACGAATGTTTTATATTTCTTAGGCTTGTAGCCAAATCTATATATCGTCTTCTCAATGACGCTGTTGAGTATACATAAAATGGGGTTTTAATATTATTTGCAATGTTAATGACCGAAACATCTTCCACATACAAATTATTATTTTTATAAATAAAAAAATCATTAATTTTTTTTGTTATTTTTTCAGACATAATTTTTTGTTTTAATATTGTTAATATTTGGAATTAAAAATTTCTTTATTTTTTACTATGTGTTGATCCAATCAAAGGTTCCTGTGGATCACCCTTAACACCACATCCTAATAAAAAGCTAAGTGTAATTAAACATATAAATTGAATACTTATTTTAATTTTTTTTTCCATTCTTTTACTCTCTTTTTTACCTCTGATGGAGATGTCCCACCATATGATGTTCTCATATCAACTGAATTTTCAATTGAAAGAATCTTATAAACACTATCATCAATATTTGGATCTATTTTTTTAAATTCAGATAACTTAAGGTCTTTTAAATCACAATCAAGCTTTTCCGCCTTAAGCACTAATTTCCCAACAATTTGATGTGATTTTCTGAAACTATAATCATAGTGCTTTACTAGATAATCTGCTAAATCAGTCGCAGTTATAAAATAAGATGAAGTCATTTTTCTAAGGTTATCTTTGTTAATAGTTATTTCTTTCATCATTTTATTCATTACTTCAAGCATAAGCGATAGATTATCATATGATCTAAAAACTAGCTCTTTATCCTCTTGTAAATCTTTAGAATAAGCTAATGGCAAACCCTTTAGTATAGTGAACATTGAAAATAAAGACCCTGTTATATTTGAAACTTTAGCTCTAATTAATTCTGCAGCATCTGGATTTCTTTTTTGTGGCATAATGGATGATCCAGTTGAAAAACTATCTGATATCTCAATAAAAGCAAAACCATCACTTGCCCATATTACTAGTTCTTCTGCAAAACGACTCAAATGCGTTGCACAAATTGAAGATGCAGATAGAAAATCAAGTACAAAATCTCTATCAGAAACAGCATCAATACTATTAGAGGTTGGTTTATCAAAACCAAGTTTTTCAGATGTAAAAAAGCGATCAATTGGATAAGAAGTTCCGGCTAAAGCAGCAGAGCCTAATGGACATTCATTTAACCTATTTTTTGCTTCAATAAACCGATTCTTATCCCTATCAAGCATTTCTATATAAGCCAAAATATGATGGCCAAATGTGATTGGCTGCGCAGTTTGTAAATGAGTAAATCCAGGCATTAAAGTATTAAAATTATTATCTGCAATCATTAAAAAAGTTTTCATATTTGCAGAAATTTTTGAAACTAAATTTTGTATAGAGTCTCTAACCCACATTTTAAAATCAGTTACTACTTGATCATTCCTAGATCTTGCAATGTGCAAATATCCAGCATCGCCTCCAATTATGTCATATAATTTTTTTTCAACATTCATATGAATGTCTTCAAATTTCCTATCATAAATAAACTTACCGTTAATTACTTCATCTTGAATTACTATGAGACCTTTAATGATATTATCACAAATTTTTGTTGATATTATTTTTTGAAATTTAAGCATATTCACATGAGCAATAGAACCTTCAATATCTTGAAGAACCATACGATGATCCACATCTATCGAAGAATTAATAGCCTCCATAATATTATCCTGTGGACTTGAAAATCGTCCTCCCCACATTAAATTTGTATCATGAGATTTTTTGTTTGACATTTCCGCCTCTAACTATTTTTGAAAGTATTTGTTATTAAATATGCGAATTGGATGTTTCTTTTTTTTATACGCTTTGATGACGTTTTTTGCAAATATCTCTTTTGCTGAAAAAAACGAAGTTAATAAGTTCTTTTTTCATGAAAATTCTCAACAACTTAAAAATTTGAACGTATTAGATATTAATGATAATGAAATAGACATTCTTAATAAAAATACCGATATACTGTTGATAAATTTTTGGGCAACTTGGTGTAGTCCTTGCACGAAAGAAATGCCATCTTTAAATAAACTGCAATCTAAATTTGATACGAAAAAACTTAAGATAGTTACAGTAGCAACTGGTAGAAATAATCCTAAAAAGATTTTAGCTTTTTTTAAAAGATATAACCTCTCGAATTTAGAAAATTATAGAGATCCTAAAGGAAAATTAGCTTTAGAGCTGGGTGTAATTGGCTTACCTTTCTCAGTAATTATATCAAAAGAAAAGAGAAATATAGGCCAATTAATTGGTCCAATTGATTGGTCAAAAAAAGAAGTTCAGGATTTATTTATAGAGTTAGTTGAAAAAGTATCTTAAAGGTTAAAAACTAAATGGGATAAAGTTTTGAAAGTATCGATATTAGAAACAGGAAAGTTGCCTCAAAATTTAGAAAATAAATTTGGGGATTATCCAAAAATGTTTAATGACTTACTCAAACAATCAAATTTAAATTTTGAAATAAAAACCTATGACTTGATAAATAAGGACTTTCCAAAAAATCTTGATAATACAGATTTATGGCTAATAACTGGTTCATCATACGGAGTATACGAAAATGTTCCCTGGATTAGTAAATTAAAAAATCTGATAAAAAAAATCTATAAATTAAAAACTCCTCTTATTGGTATATGTTTTGGACACCAAGTTATTGCTGAGGCTTTGGGTGGAAAAGTAGAAAAATCAAGTAAAGGATGGGGAGTTGGGGTACATAGATATGAAAGAAAATTGAATCCAAAATGGTCAAAAATTATAGGAGATTATTTTTTTGGGTATGCCAGCCACCAAGACCAAGTTGTAATTAAACCTGAAAACGCATTTCGTATTTATGGATCTAGTTTTTGCCCAAATTCTATCTTGTGTTATGACAATTTAGAAAAACCAATTGCAATATCTATTCAAAGTCATCCCGAATTTAAAAAGGATTGTTTAGAAATGATTATAAAAAGAAGAATAGGACAAACAATACCAAACAAAGTAGGTAATAAAGCTTTAGATAGCTTAACTGAAAAAACTGATAATCAAAAAATTTTTAAACCACTACTTTCAGCTCTTAGAGTAATCTAGCTTTTTGAACTAATTTTTCTTTAATAATTAATTTTTCTTTTTTTAAAATTGAAAGTAGCATCATATCAGGAAATTGCTTTTTTTGTTCATTATCTACATCTAGAGACAATTTAGCATGTTTTTTCTTCAGCTCAGCTACGTAAGTTTCCAAAGTCATTGGATTCTCCTTAGTTTGTGATCCCCCAAAACCTTGTACATTTACAAGATACACTAAATAAATGTTGTTGCAAATATTTTTTAAAAATTTAAAGCATTACCATTTTTTAAAACTTCCTGGATTTTAGAGGTATATTGTTTTTTTAACCCCGATTTGTCTGAATTTTTATAAAGAGATATAGGATTAAAAAGTTTAGTCTCTCCTTTTGCTGACTTTCTTGCTCTTATAATTACTCTAGATGAAATTTTAGAGTGAGAACTTGTAATTGGTTGGATTTTTATATCACCTGATCCATCTGTTAAAATAGATAAAATTTCTGGAAGTCTAGCAGGACGATGAATTAATGTTATATAACCATACGGTTTACATCTTTTTAACGCATAAGAAAGCAATTTTTTTAAAATTCCAGGATACTCAATATGTGCAATTTCAAGTAATTTATTACCAGAAATTTTATAATTATGAATTGGGTAATATGGTGGATTAAAAAAAATTTGGTCAAAACTTTCTTGCTTTAATTTTTGATCTTTCAGAAAATCTCCTAAAATTAAATTTGCTTTAAAATTATTTTGCTTAGCATTTATTAAAGAAAGAGAATAATATTCATTCATGATTTCAATGGCGGTTGCCTTAAGACCCGAAATTCTACTCATCAAACAAAATAAAACTGTTCCAACTCCTGATCCAATTTCAAAAACTTTTTCTCCAGATTTTGCATTTACTGCCGCTGCTAATAAAACTGAGTCTAACCCTGCTCTAAAACCTTTTTTTGGTTGTAGTAACGATAATTTTCCACCCAAAAATAAATCTTTTGTTATATCAGTAATTTGATTGTCCATAGAATTTATTTAATTTTTTTAAATTAATATATACTAATTGAATATTGTATTAAAATTTTTTACAAAAATTGTTAATAGTAAATAAAAATTAAGTACTTATTTAAATCCTGTATTCTATTAAAATCGAAGTATAGTTGTTATGTCTCAAAATGATCCAATATTGAAATTACAAAAATTACTTAGCCACAAGCTAGGTTTAATGGATCAATTATTTTCAAAAATGATGGAATCAGATAGTGCTCCTAGAATACCTGAAATTACAAAACATATATTTGAGTCAGGAGGAAAAAAAATAAGACCTCTATTATGTATTGCTACTGCTGAGGCATTAAATTATAAATTAGATAAACATATACTTTTAGCTGCAACTATTGAATTTATTCATACTGCTACATTATTACATGATGACGTAGTAGATGAAAGTTCAACACGTAGAGGAGAAAAAACAGCAAATATACTTTGGGATAACAAATCTTCAATTTTAGTTGGTGACTTTTTATTTTCTAGAGCTTTTCAATTAATGGTCGCAACTAAATCACTAAGTGTTTTAGAAATTTTATCAAATGCCGCTGCTTTAATTGCTGAAAGCGAAGTTTTACAACTTACAAATATTAAAAATATCAATATTGACTTAAAAACTTATTTCAAAATTATTGAAGGAAAAACTGCTGAACTTTTTTCTGCTGCATGTGAAACTGGTGCTATGATAGCTACAAGCAATTTAAATCAAATAAAAAGTTTTAAGTCATATGGAAAATCGATTGGAATTTGTTTTCAACTTATTGACGATTATCTAGATTATATGGGCCATAAAAAAATTATGGGAAAGTTAATAGGAAATGATTTTTTTAACTCAAAATTAACCTATCCAATCATAATAACTCTTAATGAAGGTACTAATTCTGAAAAAGAAAAAATTGAGAAACTTTTCAAAAAGAAGCAAAAGACAAAAAATGACTTAAAATTAATTTTAGAAATTTTAGATAATAATAATGCCTTAAAAAAAACAAAAATAGAGGCTATAAGATGGTCAAAAAAAGCAAAAGAAGAAATTCAAAAAATTCCACAAAACACTATTACAAGTTTACTTCGAGAACTTGCTGATAGTATAATTTCAAGATCATCATGATAAAATTTTTGCAACTTTTATCCAAGATTTTGGAAATTTTTGTAAAAGGAAATTTTTAGCTTTTACAGCTTCAGATTTCTTTTCATATAATCCAAAGCAAGTAGATCCAGACCCTGACATTCTTGAAATAAGACAGCCACTCGTCATTTCAAAATGATTTAGAAGGATCTTAATAGAAGGAAACTTTTTAATTGCCACTTTTTCTAAATCATTTCTTGTAGATTTCAAAAACTTTATTAAAGAACTAGCATCATTAAATTTGGGTATATTAATTACATCTGAAAAGTTATTCTGTGAAAGATCCTTAAATATTAAATTTGTTGGTGTTTTGTCACCATTATTTAATAATAGAATCCATAAATGGCCTTGGAAAGAAATGAATGATGTATTATCTCCAATACCCTGCATTCTTTGTAATCGCCAATCCATACATACTGGAATATCTGCACCTAGTAAGACTATATCCTTAATAGATGGCAATGGTACATTCCAAAGTTTAGAAAGTAATTTTAAAACAACTGCAGCATTTGAAGAACCACCGCCTAATCCTGCAGAAATAGGTATATTTTTATTCAAGTGAATATCAGCACCCATTTTTTTATTTTTAAATAATTTAGAGGCTTTTAAAATTAAGTTTTCTTTTGTAGGAAGCTCTTTTTTAAGTCTACCCTTTATTGTGAGATTAATATTTTTAGATGGATAAATTTCTATTTTGTCACCAATATTAGGAAAGGCAACTAAGCTATCAAGATTATGGTATCCATCTTTTCTTTTCCCAGTAACATGTAAATAAAGATTTACTTTAACTCTAGATATGGAATGTAATTTAATATAATTCATATAAAATCAAATAAGACTATTATGGTAGTCCTGTATCTAATTTTTTTTCAATTTCTAATTTCAGCTCTGGTGTTGGATTAAAAAGTAATGTTTTTTTCCACTGATAATATGCTTCCCTTTTTCTACCAACTTTCCATAATATATCACCAAGGTGGTCATTAACTATTGGATCTTCTGGTTCCAATTCTATTGCTCTTTCCATTGGTTCTATTGCCTCTGAATATCTTCCTAATTGATAAAGTCCCCATGCTAAAGAATCTATGATATAACCACTTTGCGGACTTATTTTAACTGCTTTTCTTATCATTCCTAATGCTTCTTCTAAATTCTCTTTTTGCTCTATCAACATATAGCCTAAATAATTTAAGACCTGAGGTTGATCTGGCATCATTGCAAGAGATTTTCTTAAATCTTGTTTAGATCTCTCGTAGTTTTTTAATTGTTCTAATGCAATACCTCTAAAAAAATAGAGAAGCCATAAATTGTTATTATCAAATTCTGAATTTTGGAGTAAATATATGGCTTCAGAATAAGCTTCTTGGGCTAAATCAAATTTTTCATGATATCTGTAAATATTTCCTAAAAGTTCGTAAATTTCAAAATTCTTTTCTTGAGTTTTAATTAGTTCTTTTAAAATATTAATAGCTTCTTTCTCAAAAGAATTTTCATTAATAAAGTCAGCCAAAATTAACCTGGACTCAGTATAAAAGATATCATCTTTAGAGATAGTGAGTAAAATTTCTTTAGATTCTTTAAATAAACCAGATTCATTTAATGCTGTGGCTAATTCAAGCTTATATCTAGAATTATTTTTACTTAAATAATGCGCTAATTGACAATAAAAAACTTCAACTAATTTTTGATTTATTTGTCGACTCTCTCCTTGTGCAAAGAGAAGTAATGTATCAGAAATACCATCATTTTCATTCCTAAAGATTTGATAATTAAATAATTTGTTTACTTTAATTTTGTAATATAACTCTTTTAGAGTTATATCATTTGAAAATTCCTTAAGAGATTGTTTTAAACTTTTATGAGCTTTTACATTTTGTCCATTCTTGGCCATAACTTCTGATTTAAAGATTTCGTAGAATTTTCCCAAAATTTTAAAATCAGAATTATTCTTATTTATGATTTCTAAAGCCTTCTCTGCTTTTGAAGCTAGCAAATATGCAATAGATGAATAATACGCACCAAGATCAAAATTTAAACTGCTTTCACTTAATTTATTGAATTCAACTAATGAGTCCTCTAGGTTACCTTGTTTTAAATTAATCCATCCCTTTAGAGAAGAGACTAAAACTGGAGGAAGGTCTTTATCAAATAACTCTATTAATGACAAACTCTCATTGAGTTCTTCCTTACTAATTTTTTCAATTATCAAAACTAAACCAAGAGCTGGAGATCTTAGATCTAAATCATACATTTCTTTAGATAATTTAAATGCATCCTTAAAATTTCCCGATGCAACTAAATAAAGAAGTGCATCATTATAAAATGCTGAGTCTTTAATACCATAATTTAAGATATCTAAATTAAATTCAGCAGATTTTTTAAAATCATTTATGGATGAAGAATATTTTGAAGCCAGTATTGATCCTGATATTGAGTTACAACGCAAGGGTGAAATTGTAGCCAATATAAACGCAAATGTTAAAAAGAAAGAACTTATTTTCATTAATAATATTTTTACAGGTACCTAGAAAATTTTATTTTATTAAATTACATAGTAGAATAATTCGGACCCTCTCCGCCCTGAGGAGTAATCCATGTAATATTTTGACTTGGATCTTTTATATCACATGTTTTACAATGAACACAATTTTGATAGTTAATTTGAAATTTTGATTTTGATGTTTCATTATTTTGAAGTACTTCATAAACACCAGCCGGACAGTATCGCTGAGCGGGTTCATCAAAATTGGGTAAGTTAAATTTAATTGGGACTGTATCATCTTTTAATTTTAGATGGCACTCTTGTCCATCACTATGAGAAGTACCTGAAAAACTTACATTATCAAGACGTTCAAAACTTATTTTACCATCCGCTTTTGGATAATTAATTACTTTAGATTTTGATGCTGGTTCTAGGCTGCTATGATCAGGATACTTATGATTTAATGTTCCGAACAAATTTTTTCCAAATATGCTTGCAAACCACATATCAATAGCACCTAATGTTATTCCTAAGAAAAGACCAAGCCTAGACCATAATGGTTTTACATTCCTAACTGGAGAAAGATCTTGAAATACAGGTCCTCTAATAATCTTATTTTCATACTCAACAAGAGAATCGTTTGATCTTCCATTATTCAAAGCAAAGTAAGCGGCTTCAGCTGCTGCAATTCCTGAAATAATTGCGTTATGATTTCCTTTAATTCTAGGCACATTAACAAAACCAGCAGAACAACCAATTAAAACTCCACCAGGAAATGAAAGTTTTGGTACAGATTGAATTCCCCCTTCACTTATTGCTCTAGCTCCATATTCAATTCTTTTACCTCCTTCTAGTAAATTACAAATAAAGGGGTGATGTTTGAATTTTTGGAATTCCTTGTAGGGAAATAAATAAGGATTTTTATAATTTAAATGAACCACAAAACCGATATAAACCTGATTGTCACTACCGTGATATAAAAAAGATCCTCCACCAGTGGAATTTCCAAGAGGCCATCCCATTGTATGAAGGACTTGACCTTCTTTATGCTTTTCAGATTTTACCTCCCAAACTTCCTTAATCCCAATTCCAAATTTTGGATAATCCGAATTTTTAGACAAATTATAATTTGCAATAATTTTTTTTGCTAAGGAACCCCTTACACCCTCTGCTATGAAGACATATTTGCCAATAACTTCCATACCTGGTTCATACATTGGTCCTGGTTTTCCATCAGTATCTTTACCAAATTCACCAGCTATTACTCCTTTTAACTCATTTGAATTACCATAAATTAGTTCAGAACAAGCCATTCCTGGAAAAATTTCCACTCCTAATTGTTCTGCCTGAACTGCAAGCCATCTACAAACTTTTGACATAGAGACAATATAATTACCATGATTTGACATTAATGGAGGCATCAAAAAATTTGGAATCCGAATTCCACCAGCAGGGCCTAGAAAATAAAATTTGTCGTCTTTTACTTTTGTTTTAATTGGTGAATTCATATCTTTCCAATTTGGGATTAATTTATCTAACCCAATAGGATCTAATACAGCACCTGAAATTATATGAGAACCAACCTCAGAACCTTTTTCTAAAACTACAACTTGTAAATTAGCATCTAATTGTTTTAATTTAATAGCGGCAGATAAACCAGCAGGACCAGCTCCGACAATAACTACATCATATTCAATAGACTCTCTTTTTATTTCGGACATAAAATCTCCTAAAATACCTTTTCTTGACACTTATAATGATTTAGATTTATTTTTTATTATTATAGTTCTTAAATGAAGTAATTTAAAGGGTCTCTTTTAGTTATATAATTTAAAAAATATTTCTTGGGATAACATATAAGGTTGAATATTTTTAATGATTATTTTTTTAAAATTAAGCGGAGACAAACATGGATAAAGTTCCTCTTACTTTGAATGGCTTCGAATCTCTCAATGAAGAATTAAAACACCTTAAGTCTAACGAACGGCCAAATATTATAAGAGCTATATCAGAGGCGAGAGAGCATGGCGATCTTTCTGAAAATGCTGAGTATCATGCAGCACGAGAAAAGCAATCATTTATAGAAGGAAGGATTAAAGAACTTGAGGGAATAATAAGTTTAGCAGAAGTAATTGATCCAAAAAAGCTTTCTGGTAGTGTTAAATTTTCAGCAACAGTAACCATTATCGATGAAGATAACGATGAAGAAAAAATATATCAAATAGTGGGAGAGCCAGAAGCTAACATAGAAAACAACAAATTAAACGTAAAGTCTCCTTTAGCAAGAGCACTGATTGGTAAAGATATGGGTGATAGTGTGGAAGTAAGGTCCCCAGGAGGGACAAAGCACTATGAAATAATAAATATAGAGTATATCTGAAATACTATTATACTAACGTAAATTGCCACCTGTTTGTTCAGTGACATTAGAAATAATTTTATGAGATAAATCTTCAATTTCAATTTCTTTTAAGGTTCTTTCGTTTGATTGAATTGTTACTTCAAATGCCAAAGATTTTTTATTAGCTCCAATTTGATCGTGAGCTTTTTGTCCATCAAACACATCAAAAAGTTTAATTCCTGTTATTAATTCTCTATTGATATTTTTAATAATTTTAATAATTTCGTTAGCTTCTGTTTTTTTATCAACAACAAATGCAAAATCGCGAATGACAGATGGATAAGGTGAGTTAATGAATTTAACATTTTTTGACTTATTTTTATTTTCAGTTACCTTTTCCAGGAATATTGAAAAAATGACAGGGTGGTTTTTTAGCCCATATTTATTTGATATGATTGGATTTAATTCTCCAAAAATTGCTAATTTTTTAAACTTCCCTAGTTTTATAAATGCAGATTTGTTTGGATGAAAGTAGCTTGGAACTTCCCTATCCAGAAATAGACTATCTAAATTAATGCCCACAGTCTTTAGCGACTCTTCTATACAAAACTTGGCATCATAAATATCAAAACTACGTCTATCCTGAAAAGCATTCCTATTATTACTATAACCAGAAAACACACCACTTAATTCTAGTGTTTCTTCTCCAGGTTCTGATCCATAAAAAATTTGACCAATTTCAAAGATAGCAATATCGTTTAATCCTCGAGCTTGATTTTTTTTCACAACATCAAGTAATCCAGGAATTAAAGATGGCCTTAGATTTGTCATTTCTTTACTTATTGAATTAGAAAGCATGACTAAATCTTTATCATCACAAAAAATTTCTGCACTCTCTTTATCAATGAAACTGTAATTAATGGTCTCTTTTAACCCATTTGATGCCAAGAGACGTCTTATTTTACTAATATTTCTTTGCCTTTTATTTATTTTGTTAACTGAAACGCCAAAATCAGTACGTGGTAATGGTGTGGAATTTAATTTATTTAGAGAAGTTACTCTTATTACTTCCTCTACTAAATCAATCTCACCACTAACGTCAGGACGCCAACTGGGTACATGCACCGTTAAGCTTCTATTTTTATTTTCAACTGTAAATCCTAACTTTGATAAAATATCAATTTGCTTTTCAATTTTTATTTTTATCCCTGTTATTTTTTCTACTTTAGCATGGTCCATTTCGAATTTTTTAGGAATATGTGGGTTTTTACCAGAAATAACTAAGTTTGATGGTTCACCCCCAAATAAACCTAATGCTAACTTTGTATAATATTCTAATCCAGTTTTGGTAAATGAAGGATCAATGCCCCTTTCAAATCTATACCTTGCATCGGTAATTAAGCCTAATTTTCTACCTGTCTTAGCAGTTGATATTGGGTCAAAGTAAGCTGATTCTATAAAAATATTTTTAGTACTTTCAGAACAACCACTGTTTTCTCCTCCAATAATACCTCCAATTGCCTGTACACATTTTGAGTCTGCAATTACGGTCATTGTATCGTCAAGTTTATAAACGTTTCCATCAAGTGCTTTTAATTCTTCACCATTCTTTGCTTTCCTTACGACTAAATCTCCTTCTAACCTATCAGCATCAAATGCATGCAAAGGCCTAGCACTATCAAAAGTCAGAAAATTAGTTAAGTCAACTAAACCGGATATAGGTCGAAGGCCAATCTTTATAAGTCTATTTTGAAGCCAATCAGGTGATGAACTATTATTAATTCCTTTGATATATCTTCCTAAAAAATAGGGACAATCTTTTTTTGAAACACTGTTGTCAAGTACTACATCAACTGGGCTATCAAAGGTTGAATAAATATCTTCAATTTTTCTTGGAATTAATTTTCCTAGACCCTTAGCATATAAATCTCTAGCAATTCCATAAACACCAAGTGCATCTGGTCTATTTGGAGTTATACCAATCTCAATAACAGGATCTATTTTATTAGGGTCATTAGAACTTAACCATTCACTGAAATTTACACCAACTTTTGGGTTTTTTAAACTTATTATCCCATCATGTTCATCAGATAAGTTTAATTCTAATTCTGAGCACATCATACCGTGGCTTTCAACTCCACGTATTTTTCCTATTGAAATCTTTTTACCTAAGCCTGGTATATAAGTGCCAGGTAGGGCTACTACAACACCCATACCTGTTTCTACATTATTAGCGCCACAGACTATATCTTTGGTATCATTTCCTAAAAAAACTTTGCACACTTTAAGCTTATCAGCATTTGGATGTTTTTCGACTTTATTAATTCTTCCAACTATAAAATTTCTATAAATATTGGTTGGGTCCTCAACACTTTCTACTTCTAAACCAAGATCATTTAAACAATCTAAAACAACATCAATATTTTCATTATATTGTAGGTATGTTTTTAACCAACTAATTGAAAATTTCATAATCAAAGACACCCATGAATTTTTTTAAAGACCTTATAATCCGTTGTGAATAGAGGGTTTGTGTAAAGGGTCGAAACCATAATGATCTAACCAACGAATATCACTATCAAAAAAGATCTTAAATCTGGTATACCATACTTGAGCATTGCCAACCTATCTATCCCCATACCAAATGCAAAACCTTGATAAACTAATGGATCAACATTACAAGCCATTAGTACATTTGGATGAACCATTCCAGAACCTAAAATTTCTAACCAACTTTCACCTTGACCTAATTTTAGCAAACCGTCATCCCATGAACATTTTATATCAACTTCAGCACTAGGTTCAGTGAAAGGAAAATGACTTGATCTAAATCTTAATACCACATCATCAATATCAAAAAAAACTCGGCAAAATTCTTCTAAAGTCCATTTTAAATGACCCATATTTATATCTTTATCAATAGCTAGACCCTCTAGTTGATTGAACATGGGGGTATGTGTTTGATCATAGTCAGAACGAAAAACTTTTCCTGGAACTATTATTCTACACGGAACACCATTATTTTTTTCCATATGCCTAATTTGTACTGGACTAGTATGAGTTCTTAGGACATTAGGTTCACCAATTTTATTTTTTAATTTTTCAATATAAAAAGTATCAAATTCTTGTCTGGCTGGATGCTCTGGAGGAATATTTAATGCGTCAAAATTATACCAATCGCTTTCTATTTGAGGTCCTTCTGCAATAGAAAAACCAAGATCTGAAAAAATTTCTACAATCTCCTCTGTTACTTGACTTATAGGGTGTATTTTTCCTTTTTGCCATGATCTCGACGGTCTTGATATATCTAACCACTCCGTAGAAATCTTTTCATTTAAAATATCTGTGTTAATAGATAACTTCTTTTTTTCAATATTTTGAATTATTTTATCTTTAAGAGCATTTAGTAAAGGCGCTTTTGTTCTTCTTTCTTCTTCCTCCATCAAACTTATTGTTTTCATAAGTTTTGTTACTTCACCTTTTTTTCCCAAAGCTTTAATTCTTATTGATTCAAGATCATCAATATTTTTTGTAGACGCTATAAGTTTTAAAAAAATGTCTTCTATTTGCTTTATGTCACTCATCTGAGCCCCAACACATTTAGTTTAAAAGACGCACGATACAAACTATAAACTCATATCAGTAGTCTTGCCTACATTTTTATAAGATAGTCTATGCTATTTCTGATTTTGCAATTTCAAAAATTTTTTTAAAAGCTTCAGGTTCATTTACTGCTAATTCAGATAGTATCTTTCTATCAACTGATACATTCGCTTTTGACAAACCATTTATAAACTTGCTGTAGTTAAAACTAGGTTCTAATTCCCTAACAGCTGCATTAATTCTTTGAATCCATAGCGATCTAAAAGTCCTCTTCTTAACTCTTCTATCCCTTGTCGCATATTGAAGTGCTTTATCTACTGCTTGAGCAGCAGTTTTAAAAGTTCGACTCCTTGCTCCATAGTAACCTTTAGCAGCTTTGAGAACTTTTTTATGTCTAGATTTTGTTACTGGACCTGGTCTTACTCGTGACATTTGTTATCCTTTATCTTGCATATGGCATATAGGTCTTAACAATTCCTTCATCTGCTTTTGAAAGAGTAGTCGTTCCACGTGCATTTCTTATAAATTTTTTTGAACGCTTTATCATACCATGCCTTTTACCAGCCTGACCAGCTTTCAACATGCCTGAAGATGTTGGCTTAAACCTTTTTTTGGCACCAGATTTAGTTTTCATTTTTGGCATGCAATCACCATATTAAATTTTTTTATGTATTAGTATTTATTAAAAAAATTTGCAAGATAAAAAGTTAAAGAAATATTAACTATTAATTTAAAACTTAAGTACTTTCTCCTTCAAATATTTTTTTTTCGTCAGCTGGTGCAACCCTAAGTATATTCGTTGTTCCAGACACATTAAAAGGAACGCCCGCTATTACAATTATTTTATCGTCATTATTAGCAAACCCGTACATTCTTGCAGCTTTTGCTGCATTAACAACTGCCATTTTGAATCTTTCAAGTTCTTCTGTGACTATACAGTGCAACCCCCAATTTAAAGTTAGCCTTCTGGCTATTGTGATTTTAGGTGTTAGTGCAATTATAGGTACTTTGGGTCGCTCTCTTGAAGTGAGTGAAGCTGTTGTACCTGTTTCAGTAAAGCAACAAATCACTTTTACATTAGTAGTTTCAGCAACCTCTCTTGCAGCCACAGTAATAGCATCAGACACATCTCCTTTAAGTGGAGTTCTAGAGGATTCTATTAATTGTCGATATGTTTTTTCTTTTTCTACTTCTGTAGCTATGCTATTCATTGTTCTTACTGCTTCAATTGGATAATTACCAACGGCACTTTCTGCAGAGAGCATAACTGCATCTGCACCTTCATAAATTGCTTGAGCAACATCAGAAACTTCAGCTCTTGTAGGTACTGGTGAATTTATCATACTTTCCATCATCTGAGTAGCTACAATAACTGGTTTTCCAGAATCTCTACACTGCCTTACTAATCTTTTTTGAATGGGCGGGAGAGTTTCAATTGGAAGTTCCACTCCTAAATCTCCACGAGCAATCATAACTGCATCAGTTTCTTCTAAAATCTCATTAAATGCATCAACTGCTGAAGGTTTTTCAATCTTTGATAAAATTGCTGCTCTTCCACGGACAATTTTTTTTGCTTCTTTAATATCTTTTGCTCTTTGAACAAAGGACAATCCTAACCATTCTATTCCAAGGCTACATACAAATTCTAAATCACTTAAATCTTTTTTTGAAAGTGCAGACAAGGGTAAAATTTGGTCTGGAACATTTATACCTTTTTTATCTGAGATAATACCACCGACTAATACTTCTGTACTTACAAAATTTTCATTAACTTCTTTGACAACAAGTTTTATTTTGCCGTCATTGACAAGAACTTTTGAATCCTTTTTTAAACTCTTAAAAACTTCAAATTCTGGAAGGTAAACCCTTTTATAATTTCCAAGAGTTTTTTCTTTATCAAAAACAAATGTTTGGCCAGCAACAAGTTCAGCTTGTTTACCTTTAAAATCTCCACATCTTAATTTTGGACCTTGTAGATCTGCCAATATACAAATTGGTCTTCTAAATTTATTTTCAACTTTTCTTATAATTTCATGTCTTTTTTTTATTTCATCTTGTAAACCGTGACTTAGGTTTAAACGAAAAACATCTACACCTTCTTCAAATAATCTAGATACCATGTCTTCAGTACTGGATGAAGGTCCTAATGTTGCAACAATTTTGACATTTCTGTTTCTTCTTAAGCCTTTAGCCATTGAGTTTTAATCCATTTTTTACTACTTTATTTGGAGAATAGTTGAATTTATTTTTTAATTAACAATTTTATTATTTATGATACATAAAGCCAAATGTTGTGATAAATTGGCATCTAATTATCTATATATTTGTGTTAAGATATATAGTAACAGCTTGTAAAATAAAAATCTATGAGACTTTTAAAATGAAAAAAACTAATGAAGCATTAGAAGCAGCAACCTTCAGAAGGCTACTTAATCATCTTTCAAATAGAACCGATGTTCAGAATTTGGATCTAATGGATCTTGCTGGATTTTGTAGAAATTGTTTATCTAGATGGTATAGCGAGGAGGCTGAAAAAAAAGGTCTCAATATAGATAAAGATGAGGCTAGAGAGTTGATTTACGGAATGCCTTATGAAAAGTGGAAAGGTAAATTTCAACTGGAAAGGAATTCACTGGACATAGAAAAAGTAATGAAAAAAAATGAAGAAGCAAATTCAGATTAATTCTTTTTTTACATTATTAATATATAATTGACGCAACCCTAAAGTATGATCTCCTGGAGATCCATTACCAATCTTGAAGTCATCAATTTCAACTACTGGCAATATAAAAGTTGTGGACGAACAAGAAAAAGCTTCTCTTGCATTTTTAATATCTTCAATAGTAAATGGTTTTTCTTTAACAATCAAATCGGCATTTTTGGCATATTCTAAAATTGATTTTCTTGTAATACCAGGAAGGATCTGAGGAGAAAGAGAATTTGTTATAAGTGTCCCATTTTTTGATAATATAAAAGTATTGTTAGAACTTCCTTCAGTGATAAAATTATTTTTTACGAACCAGACGTCATCTTTTCCTTTATCTAGTGCTTTTTGTTTCATCATTGAAGCATAAAGTAATTGAACAGTTTTTATATCTGCTCTTCCCCACCTAAGATCAGGGCAAGAAATAACTTTAGCACCAGATAATATTTTTTGATTATTAATAATTTTTTTTTGTTGTGTAAAAAGAACGATAGTTGGTTCTACTTCTGAAATTGGAAATGCAAAATCACGCTCAGCTTTACCCCTGGATATTTGTAAATAAACTAAACCCTCAGTGATATTGTTCTGTTCAATAAGTCTTCTATGGATAAATAAAAGTTCATCATTTGTTTTTGTAAAATCGATATTTAATTCTTTCAAACTATACCTCAGTCTATTCAAATGTCCTTCCCAAGATACTAATTTTTTATCAATAACTGCTGTAACTTCATAAACTGCGTCACTAAATAAAAATCCCCTGTCAAAGATTGATACATGTGCCTCTACGTCAGGAAGAAATTTTCCATTTAAATAAACTAATCTTGGCATTCTATTTTTTAAAAATTTATTATTTGTCTAAACTTAAATTAATTAATATTATTCAAATAATATATTTATTAAAACTTAATAAATATATTGCTATAAAACTTAAGTTTTAAATTATGAGGAACAAATTTTTTATGCAAGAAGAAGTTGTTATATTATCCGGATCCAGAACAGCAATTGGTAGTTTTGGAGGATCACTTAAATCAGTTTCACCAATTGAACTTGGAACAGTGGTTGCAAAAAAAGCACTAGAAATTTCAGAGGTTGATAAAAATGAAGTTGGTCAAGTTGCTTTTGGTCATGTTATTAATACAGAACCTAAAGATATGTATCTTTCTAGAGTTGTAGCGTTAAATTCAGGTTTGCCAAAAAGCGTTGCTGCAATGAATGTGAACCGTTTGTGTGGATCTGGATTACAAGCAATCGTATCTGTCATACAAAGTTTAACATTAGGTGATTCTAATTTTGGTCTTGCAGGTGGATCAGAAAATATGAGTAATTCACCCCATATTTTAAAATCTAACAGGTGGGGTAAAAGAATGGGAAACACTACTGTAGAAGATATGATGCTAGGAGCATTAAATTGTCCATTTGGTACTGGCCATATGGGAGTTACTGCAGAAAATGTTGCTAGCGAATATGGAATTTCAAGAGAAGATCAAGATAGTTTTTCTTTAGAAAGTCAATTAAGAGCCTCAAATGCATTAGAAAAAGGTTATTTTAAAAATCAAATCGTAGATATTAAAGTTAAAAAAAATATATTTAACGTTGATGAGCACCCAAAAGAAACAAATGCAGAAAGTCTTAAAGGCTTAAATTCAGTTTTTATGGAAAATGGGACAGTAACTGCAGGTAACTCGTCTGGTTTAAACGATGGAGCTGCTGCATTAGTTCTTAGTACAGCCGCCGCTGCAAAATCTAACGGATTAAAAGTTAAGGCAAAAATATTAGGATATTCACATTCAGGCGTAAGACCTGAGATAATGGGAATAGGTCCCATAATCGCTGTAAAAAAACTTTTGGATAAAACTGGCTTATCTGAAAAAGATTTTGATGTTATTGAAAGCAATGAAGCATTTGCTGCTCAAGCATGTGCTGTTTCTAAAGAATTGAACCTAAACTCTGAAAAAGTTAATCCAAATGGTGGAGCAATTGCATTGGGACATCCTATTGGAGCAACTGGAGCAATCTTGACAATAAAAGCCTTACATGAATTAGAAAGAATTGATGGTACTTTAGGTTTAATAACAATGTGTATTGGAGGCGGACAAGGTATAGCTTTAGCAATTGAAAAAGTTTGAATTTTATCTATTCTTATGAAAAAAAATCTTAATCTCTTCTCTGAATAATTGTGGTTCTTCAACATGGGGCCAATGTCCTGAATTTTTAATTTTTTTCAAATTATAATTAGGGAAAAATTTCTTAATCACAGGATGGTGGGATACATTTATATAATTAGAGTTTTCACCTTTAATAAATAAAGTCTTTCCTAGAAATCTTTTTTGAATGGTAGGAAAAGACATAATATGGTGAATGTTTTTTTTCAAAGCCTCTAAGTTAACTTTCCAACTATAATTATTCTCGCCCTCTCTGAAAAGGTTCTGTAGTAAAAATGACCGTATATTTTTATCAACTATCTTACTTTCTAACTCAAGGTCTGCATCCCTTCTAGATTGAATTTTAGTCAAATCTATTCTCTGTAAAGTTTCTATATAGTTAACAAATTCAGAATTTAAATAATTTACAGGACTGATATCAACAACAATTAATTTATCAAAAATTTCTGGGTATGAAAGACAAGCATACATAGCTGCTTTACCACCCATTGAATGTCCCAGTATAGTTACTTTTTTTGAAAAGTTTTTACATAATTCAATCAAATCCCTAGCCATAGATAAGTAATCACCATTATCAGACCAAAATGAGGATCCATGGTTTCTTAAATCTACAACTATTACTTCAAGATTAAGATTTTCACTTAAAAATTTAGCTGTATTCGTCCAATTTTTTTTTGAACCAAAAAGACCATGAGCTATAATTAAATATTCATTATATCTTTGATTTGAAAAGCAATTAAAGCTAAGCATGAGATATATCAATTAACAGATTTTTTATCACCAAGCTTGCTCATAAATTTTTTGAATATCTTTTTGTGTAAGACCTACTGGATTATTTATCAACAATCTTTCTTGTTTCATTGCTTCAATAGACATTTCCTTACATGCTTTTTTTGGAATACCGAGTTCTCTTATTTTTGTAGGTAAATTTAACCTTTTTGATAAATTTATAAATTCATTAATGAATGCTATAGATTTGTCTTGAGTATTTTTAATATGCTTTATTTGAGGAAATATTATGTCCGATAAATAAAGATATGAATTTTTTGTTTCTTCATCTTTCATATTAAATGTAAGAACATAAGGTAAGATTAATGCATTAGATAATCCATGCGTAATTTTATATTTACCTCCAAGGGGGTAGGCCAAAGCATGAACTGCAGCAACTGGTGAATTTGCAAATGACATCCCTGCCATTAATGAACCCAGTAACATTTTGTTTCTAGATTCTTCATCATTTTTACCATTTTGAACGGCTTGAATAATTGAACCCCCAATTAGATTAAGGGCTTTTTCAGCTAGTACTTTTGAGATTGGATTATTATTTGCACTTTTAGAGGTATATGCCTCAATAGCATGAACCATAGCGTCTATTCCAGTACTAGCAGTAGTTTTAGATGGAAGATCAATAGTTAAAAGTGGATCTAATACAGCTAAATCTGGAATTATAACTTTAGATGATACACCTTTTTTTTCATAGTTTGATAAAGTTATTATAGATATTGGCGTGACTTCAGAACCTGTACCAGAAGTTGTAGGTATTAAAGCGAGTGGTAATCTTGGGCCTAAAACATTATTAACTCCCCAAATTTCATCTATTTTATCATTTGACCCTAACAACAAAGCAGTCAACTTTGCAACATCCATTGGAGATCCACCTCCAAAACCTAATATGCCAGTAGTTAAAAAAATCGTTGCTTCTTCAATTGCTGCTTCTAAATTTTCAATTGCAGGGTCTTCATTTACCTCATCATAAATTTTGATTTTTGCTCCCAAAGATAAAAGCTGATCTACCAAAGGTTTATATAATCCCATCTTAGACAATAAAGGATCTGTAACTATTAGTATTCTAGGCCCTAATATTTTCTTTATTTCAGCTGCAGAGGATAATAAAATGTTAGAACCAAAACGAACATTAGGTGTAGTATTAAAATTAAAATTAAATAATTCACTCATTAAATTAATTAAAGCATATACATATTTAATAATCAATTAAGTAACGTCTCATTTGATTTTCTTTCGTTATAGATTTAAAAATTTGATTTCATATTTACTTGTCATAAAAATAAAATTATTTAATAAAATCATTAAATTTAATAATATGGAGGTTTTTAAAGATGAATAAAAAACCTAGGAAAGTTGTTTTAGCTTATTCAGGTGGTTTAGATACTTCCATAATTTTAAAATGGCTCCAGTTGAATTATAATTATGAAGTTGTGACTTTTACAGCAGATATTGGACAAAAAGAAGAACTTGAACCTGCAAGGGAAAAAGCTCTTCTTTTAGGAGTAAAACCCGAAAATATATTTGTTGAGGATCTTAGAGAAGAGTTTGTAAGAGACTTTGTTTTTCCTATGTTTAGATCAAATGCATTATATGAAGGTCAGTATCTACTTGGAACTGCAATTGCAAGACCATTAATTTCAAAAAAGTTAATTGAAATCGCTAACAGAGTTAATGCAGACGCTGTTTCTCATGGAGCTACAGGAAAAGGTAATGATCAAGTAAGATTTGAGCTGTCTTGTTATGCATTAAATCCAAATATTAAAATAATTAGTCCTTGGAGAGAATGGGATTTAAATAGTAGAAGTAAATTACTAGAGTTCGCAGAAAAAAACCAAATACCTATCTCAAAGGACAAGAAAGGTGAAGCTCCATTTTCAGTTGATGCTAACATTCTACATACATCATCTGAAGGTAAGGTATTAGAGGATCCCTCAGAAATTGCACCAGAATATGTTTTTCAAAGAACTTGTTCTCCAGAAAATGCCCCAGAAGATGCAGAGATTATTAAAATAAAGTTTGAATCAGGAGATATGATTGCAATTAATGACCAAAAAATGAAAGGACATGATCTGCTAGAAAAATTAAATCAATTAGGTAGCAAACACGGAATCGGAAGATTAGATCTTGTTGAGGGTAGATTTATTGGAATGAAGTCTAGAGGAATTTATGAAACTCCTGGAGGCACTATTTTGCTTGAAGCTCATAGAGCAATAGAAAGTATTACATTAGATAGGGGAGCTTCTCACTTGAAAGACGAATTAATGCCGAAATATTCCGAACTTATATATAATGGGTTTTGGTATTCTCCTGAAAGAGAAATGTTACAATCTCTTATCAATTCCAGTCAGAAATACGTGGAAGGTGAAGTTACCCTTAAACTATATAAAGGAAGTGTCAGATCAATAGCAAGGCAATCAAAACAAAGCCTGTATTCAGAAAAACAAGTCACATTTGAAGATGACGAGGGTATATACAACCAAGGAGATGCTTCCGGTTTCATTAAATTAAATGCTTTAAGGTTAAAGTTATTAGCACAAAGAAATTTAAAAAATACTAATAGTGGTTAAAATTATTTCTTATAATTGTTTGTATAGCAAATATTCCAAACAACAAAATTGCAGGTGCCAAATCGAAACCAATAGTATTAGGTAGAAAAGATCTTATTCTCGAATATAATGGCTCTAATACATTTCTAATTGATAACCAAATTTGTGACACAATTTGATTCCTTTGGTCGAGAATTCTAAATTGAATAAGTAAAGACATTACAACATCAATAATCACAAGCCATGTAATTATATTTAGCAAAGCAGATATTATTTGAATAAGTGAAACCATTTGTATATTTATATAATGTATATTCTATTAATCTTTATAACCTATAAACTAAAATATAATAGACTAAAGTGTATATGATCCATATCTTCCGAATATAATTTTGATAGCTATATTTAAAATGCAAAAGGATTTGTTTTTATTAATATTATTATTATATCTAATTCCTTTCTACACATATTCAATAACCACAAATAAATGGGAAATATCTTTATTAGGATCTAAGTTGATCACATATGAAGATAATAATTTTGGAGGCATTTCAGGTATTACATTATCAGAAAATGGTAAAAATTTTACTCTAATAAGTGATAAATCTCATTATTTCCAAGGGAAAATAGTTAGAGACGATCTAAACAAAATAATTGATTTTGAAATATTAGATCAAGGTCAACTTTTTAGCAGCAAAAAAGAAAATTTAACCGGAAGAAATATTGATAGTGAATCAATAGTCAAAAGTAAAAGCAATGGATTTTATATATCATTCGAATCAAATAATAGAGTCATGTATCATGAAGATTTAAATGGACCAGGTAAGTTTTTACCAAAACACCCAGATTTTGATAAACTTTTATTTAATGATGGAATTGAAGCTCTTGCAATTAAAGAAAATGGAGAACTTTTTGCTATTCCTGAATTACCTCCAAAAGGAAAAGAACGACATCCTATTTATAGATTACATAATAATAAGTGGTCTATAATTGATGAAATCAAAATTAGCCAAGACTTTAAAGTAGTTGATGCAGAAATGATTGATGATGGAAACTTGATAACTCTTGAAAGAAAATTCTCATTTTATGACGGATTTAAAATTAGATTGAGAAGGATCATAATTGAAGAAAACAACATTATAAATTCAGAAATATTATTGGAAAGTTTACCTTGGGAGTATTATAATTTTGAGGGTTTAAGTAAATGGAAAGATAATGATGGTCAAATTTATCTTACATTAATTTCAGATAATCAGTTTTCACCATTGCTAGAAACTGAGGTAAGAGAATTCATCTTAAAAAAATAAAAATACTTAGAAAGGAAAAAGGGATGGGCATTGAAAATCTAGAAAATATTATTAATAAAGCATGGGATAATAAAGATACTATTTCCACAAACACAGTTGGAGAATTAAAAGACTCAATTCTTGAAACATTAGACCTTCTTGGAACTGGTAAACTGAGAGTGGCAGAACCAATTGAAGATAATAAATGGAAAGTGAACCAATGGGCAAAAAAAGCTGTTTTATTAAGTTTTCGTTTAAAAGATATGAGCTTACATCCTGGGGGCCCACAAAATTCTAATTGGTGGGATAAAGTTGATAATAAATTTTTAAATTGGACAGAAGATGACTGGATAAAATGTGGATTTCGAGCAGTTCCTAATTGCATTGTACGTAAATCTGCTTTTGTAGCGCCTGGTGTGGTATTAATGCCAAGTTTTGTAAATTTGGGAGCTTATGTTGATAAAGGTACAATGGTTGATACTTGGGCTACTGTTGGCTCTTGTGCACAAATCGGTAAAAATGTTCACCTTTCTGGTGGAGTAGGAATTGGTGGTGTACTAGAACCAATGCAAGCTTCCCCAACAATTATTGAAGATGGTTGTTTTATTGGCGCAAGATCTGAGGTAGTAGAAGGATGTATAGTGAGAAAAGGTGCTGTTATAGGGATGGGTGTATTTATTGGAAAATCAACTAAAATAGTGATAAGAGAAACTAATGAGATAATTTATGGAGAAATTCCTCCCTATTCAGTAGTAGTACCGGGTTCTCTTCCCTCTGATAAGGGAGGGCCAAACCTTTATTGTGCTGTTATAGTTAAACAAGTTGACGAAAAAACAAGGTCTAAAACATCTATTAATGATTTACTTAGAGATTAATTTTTAACATATTAATATGAATTCAATCGATTTAACTTCACAGCTAATTAAATGCCATTCTGTTACTCCTAAAGAAGCAGGAACCTTTAAAGTAATAAAAAACCTATTTCAAGATACTGATTTTAATATTCATGAGATTAATAAGAATGGAATAAAAAATCTTTTTTTAAGATGGGGGTCAAAACATTTACCTACCTTTGGTTTTTCTGGACATATTGATGTTGTTACTCCTGGTGAAATTAGTGACTGGAAATCAAACCCATTTTCTGGAGAAATTATAGGTGAGGAAATTTACGGTCGAGGATCAGTAGATATGAAATCGGCTGTTGCAGCATTTTGTTCTGCAGCAATAAGTGTTAGTCAAAAAACTCCCCCTATATTTTCTATAGTACTATTAATCACATCTGATGAAGAAGGTAAGGCCCAAGATGGTACAAAAGCAATATTAGAGTGGATGGATAAAAAAAATGAACGTATTGATTTTTGTGTAGTTGGAGAACCAACCTGCCCTGAAAAATTTGGGGATATGATAAAAATTGGAAGAAAAGGTTCACTAACAGGATATTTTTCAATTCTAGGCAAACAAGGCCATTCTGCTTATCCACATTTAGCTATTAATCCAATTCATGCTAGTATGAAACTCATAAATTTATTAACAAATAAACCTCTGGATAATGGTTCAAAATTTTTTGAACCATCTACTTTAGTAACCACATCTATATCAACTACAAATAAATCAAATAATGTCATACCTAAAAATGTAGAAATGATTGTAAATATAAGATTTAATGATAAACACACTGGAAAAAAAATTAGTGATTGGTTAAAGCAGTGTGCTAATAATATTGAACATTTAACAAAAACAAAAATTAATATCAAAATTAATATTTCAGGGGAGCCCTTTTTTTCTAAACCAAGTTATTTGGCTAAATTAGTTAAAAAGTCAGTTAAAAAATATACTGGTATATCTGCAAATTTTTCTACAACTGGTGGAACATCTGACGCAAGATATATTATTCAAAAATGTCCTGTAGTTGAATTTGGTTTAGTAGGCAAAAAGATGCATGCTGTTGATGAATCTGTTCAAACATCGCAAATATTAGGTTTAGAAAATATTTATTCAGATATACTTAATAATTTTTATATAGACGTAAAAAAAGATAGGAAATGATATGCTGGGAAGACTTAATCACGTCGCAATAGCAGTTACTGATTTAAAGTATGCGACAAATACTTACAGAGATATATTAGGAGCTAAGGTTGGCGAGCCTTTAGACCAGCCAGAACATGGAGTAACTGTAGTATTTATAGAATTACCCAATACAAAAGTTGAATTAATTACTCCACTTGGAGAAAATAGTCCTATTTTTAATTTTTTAAATAAAAATAAAAATGGGGGAATACATCATATATGTTACGAAGTGAAAAATTTAGAATTGTCTATAAATATTTTGATGAAAAATAACTATAAAATAATTGGAGATAATCCCAAAATAGGAGCACACGGAAAACCTGTAATTTTTTTACATCCATCTGGTTTTGATGGTACTTTAATAGAATTACAGGAGGAGTGAAATTAACAAGGTATGACAATAACAGCATCTTTAGTTCTTTTTGCAGTATTTTGGTTTCTTATTTTATTTATAATATTGCCTTTAAATATTAAAACGCAACAAGAAGAGGGTAAACGATCGTATGGCACTCCAACCTCTGCACCTATAAACGCAAATATAAAAAAGAAGATGATTTTAGTAACATTACTATCTTCAATTATATGGTTAATTTCGATGGTGTTAATATATATTATTTTTTTGATATGAATAAAAAAATGTGAAGAAATAAGTTAATTTTTATTCGAAATAAGAAATCTTTTCATCTAATGAAGGCCTTGGTCTATCAGGACTTATCACTTCGTAACTTCCAACATATATGTAGCCTGCAACAAATTCATTTTTAGTATTATTAAAAGCTAATTCACCAAATTTTTTATCATTAGCCATCCAACCAGTTAACCAATTCGCTCCCCAGCCCTTAACAAGAAAATTGTTTAATATATTCATACATAAAGCACCACAAGATAAGATTTGTTCAATTTTAGGAATTTTTGAACTAATAGATGGAGAACAAATTACTGCTAAAATAATTGGGGTCCCCAATAAATTAGCTTTATTTTTTTCAATTTTTAAAGGATCTATATCTATTTCTTTTCCTCTTTTTTCTATTATAGAAATAAAGTTTTTTTTCTGATCGCCTGAAATTAATACTATTCTCCAAGGCTCAAGTTTACCATGATCAGGAACTCTAAGAGCGTTTTTTAAAATTGACATAGTTTGATTATGGTTTGGACCAGGATAATTTAAATTTTTTACAGAGATTGATCTTCTTGATGAAAAAAAAGCAGATATATCTTTGATTTGATTCATAAATTTTAACCCTTAAATCAAGACTCTGTTTCAATTAATTTTAAGTTTAGTTCTATAAGCTGTTGATTAGATGGAATACTAGGAGCATTCATCATAAGATCTTCTCCTCTTTGATTCATAGGGAACATTATTACTTCTCTAATATTTTCTTCTTCAGCTAATAACATTATCATCCTGTCAATACCAAGTGCACATCCACCATGTGGTGGAGGACCAAATTTTAAACCTTCTGTGATCCCTTGAAATTTAGAAAAAACCTCATTTTTTGAATAACCTGCAAGCTCAAATGCCTTATATAAAGTATCTAATTCATGGTTTCTTATTGCTCCAGATAATAGCTCATAACCATTACATGCAAGATCATATTGATAACCTTTAACTTTAAGTGGGTCACCCATTAGGGCATTTATTCCTCCCTGAGGCATTGAAAAAGGATTATGTGAAAAATCAATAGTACCTTCCTCTTCATCTTTTTCGTACATAGGAAAATCAACAATCCATGCAAATGCAAATACTTCTTCATTAATAAGTTTTAGTTGATTACCAATATGAATTCTAGCCCTTGCAGAAAATGCATCAAAATTAGAAGGTTTTCCACCAAGAAAAAAAGCTGCATCACCAATATTTAAATTCAACTGTTTCCTTATAATTTCGGATTTTTCCTCACCAATATTTTTTGCTAAAGGACCTGCAGCATCAATTTTTCCGTCTACTTCTCTCCAAAAAATATAACCCATTCCTGGTAAACCTTCTTTTTGGGCATAGGAGTTCATTCTATCACAAAAATTTCTGCTACCACCTCCAGGTGCTGGGATAGCTTTTATTTCAGTTCCATGGTTTTTTAATATATTTGTAAAGACCGCAAAACCTGAGTCCCTAAAAATATCACTTACAACTTGCATTTTAATTGGGTTGCGCAAATCAGGTTTATCACATCCATACCATAACATTGAATTCTCATATGAAATTAACGGCCATTCTGATTCTACTTTTTTAGTTCCTGCATACTGTTTAAAAATGTTTTCAATAACTGGTTTAACTGTATCTAGAACATCTTTTTGACTTACAAAACTCATTTCGATATCAAGCTGATAAAAATCAGTAGGAGATCGATCTGACCTCGGATCTTCATCCCTAAAACATGGTGCTATTTGAAAATATTTATCAAATCCACCCATCATTATTAATTGTTTAAACTGTTGGGGTGCTTGAGGTAGTGCATAAAATTTACCTTTGTTTAGTCGGCTTGGAACTAAAAAATCTCTAGCTCCTTCAGGAGAAGAAGCTGTCAAAATTGGGGTTTGAAATTCATTAAATCCAATTTTCCACATTTCTTGTCTAATTGAAGAAATAACATTGGATCGAAGTACCATATTTTTGTGTAGACCATCTCTCCTTAAATCTAAGAATCTATATTTTAGTCTTGTTTCTTCTGGATATTCTAAATCTCCAAATACAGGTATTGGTAAGTCATCAGCTTTCGTTAAGATTTTTATAGTTTCAATAAATACTTCAATTTCACCAGTGCTTAAATTTCTATTAATCAATTCATGATCTCTTAATTTAACTTTCCCAATAATTTGAATACACCATTCTGATCTTAACTTATCTGCAGTTACAAAATCTTTACTATCAGGATCAATTACTACTTGTGTAATTCCATAATGATCTCTTAAATCAATAAAAAGTACACCTCCATGATCTCTTATTCTATGAACCCAACCTGAAAGGATAACTTTCTTATCAACATCCTTTACTGATAGTTCATTACAATTATGAGTTCTATATACATCCATAATTTGCCTCAAGACAATTCAAATTAAATCTCTTCTCAATTAATAGAAAGATAGTAAAGGGTAAAGCCTTAATATGATTAATTAAGTTTCATATTGTTATAAAACAACGATTTTTTTTAATTTATACTTGCCTAATTTACATCAAACTGACAAATAATGAATTAAAAAATTAAAATGCCTAAAAGAAATGATATTTCATCTATATTAATTATAGGGGCTGGCCCAATAGTTATAGGTCAGGCTTGTGAATTTGATTATTCCGGAACACAGGCTTGCAAAGCTCTTAAGGAAGAAGGATATCGAGTAATTCTGATCAATTCCAACCCTGCTACTATAATGACAGACCCAGAAATAGCAGACTCAACTTATGTTGAACCTATAAATACTGAAACGGTTGAGAAAATTATTAAAAAAGAAAAACCATGTGCAATACTTCCGACAATGGGTGGCCAAACTGCCCTTAATATTGCAATAGAACTTGAAGTAAAAGGAATATTAAAAAAAGAAAATGTTAAGTTAATTGGTGCCACAAAATCTACAATAGAAAAAGCTGAGGATAGAAAAAAATTTAGAAATTGTATGGAAAAATTAGGAATCAAGTCTCCCAAATCTGTTATAATTGAAAAATTTGATGATGCTGAAATTGCCTTAAATCAGATTGGTTTACCTGCTATCATAAGACCAGCATTTACTTTAGGTGGAGCTGGTGGGGGAATTGCTTATAATATTAAAGATTTCTATCAAATTTGTAAAAATGGTTTGGAAATTTCTCCTGCAAACCAAGTATTAATAGACGAAAGTCTTTTAGGATGGAAAGAATTTGAACTAGAAGTAGTAAGAGATCAAAAAGATAATGCCATAATTATATGCTCTATTGAGAATTTTGATCCTATGGGAGTTCATACTGGAGATAGCATTACAGTCGCACCAGCTCTTACTCTTACTGATAAAGAATATCAAAAAATGAGAACGGACTCTATAAGAATTTTAAAAGAAATTGGTGTAGAAACAGGAGGTTCTAATGTTCAGTGGGCTATAAATCCGGATGATGGAAGAATGGTTGTTATTGAAATGAATCCCAGAGTATCCAGATCGTCAGCTCTTGCTTCAAAAGCTACAGGGTTTCCAATTGCCAAAATAGCTGCAAAACTAGCTATAGGTTATACTCTTAACGAATTGCAAAATGACATAACTGGTACTACACCTGCTAGTTTTGAACCTTCTATTGATTATGTTGTAACAAAAATACCAAGATTTACATTTGAAAAATTTCCTGGAACATCATCGGAATTGGGTAGTTCCATGAAATCTGTTGGGGAGGTGATGTCCATTGGAAGATCTTTTCATGAAAGCCTTCAAAAAGCACTTACTTCACTAGATATTGGCTTATCAGGTTTAAATGAAGTGGATATGCCAAAAGATCCCTTAGGCATGATAAATATTTTGTCAAAGCAGAATCCCCAACGTATCCTTCAAATTGCACAGGCAATTCGTAATGGCATGGAATTATCACATATTAATGAAATCACCAAAATAGATATGTGGTTTTTAGAACGAATAAATGAAATAATCAAAGTTGAAAATTATATTAAGAAAAATAAATTACCTAATGATAAAGATGAATTATTTTATATAAAATCTTTAGGCTTTACTGATGAGAGATTAAGTATGCTATCATCATTAAAAGTAGAAGATATTTATAACTTGAGGAAATCTAAAAACATTCAAGCTACTTTCAAAAGAGTAGATACTTGTGCAGGAGAATTTAGATCCAATACGTCATATATGTATTCGACATATGGACGTAATGAAAAAGAAAAAAATAATTGTGAGTCCAATCCAAGTAAAAATAAAAAAATTATAATTTTAGGTGGTGGGCCTAATCGAATTGGGCAAGGGATAGAATTTGATTATTGTTGTTGTCATGCCTGTTTTGCACTTTCCAAAGAAGGGATTGAAACAATTATGATTAATTGTAATCCTGAAACTGTGTCAACTGATTATGATACATCTGATAGACTTTATTTTGAACCTTTAACAGTTGAACATGTAATGGAAATAATTGATAAAGAAAGATCAAATGGGAATTTATTAGGAGTCATTATTCAACTAGGTGGACAAACACCTTTAAATCTTTCTAAATCTCTAAAAAAATATAATGTTCCTATAATTGGAACCAGCCTAGAATCAATAGATATTTCCGAGGATCGAGAAAAATTTAAAAAACTACTAAATAAAATAGGCCTTAAGCAACCAAAAAACGGAATAGCTAGATCAGAAAAAGAATCTATTAATATTGCAGCCAAAATAAATTATCCTGTAGTCATTAGACCTTCCTATGTAATAGGAGGTAGAGCAATGGAAATAGTTTTTAATGAAATTCATTTAAAAAAATATATTAATCAGGCTGTAAAAGTAACAGGTGAAAATCCGATATTAATTGATAGTTTTATAAGTGATGCGATAGAAATAGATGTAGATGCTATATCAGACGGTGAAAAAGTAACAATAGTAGGGGTAATGCAACATATAGAGGAAGCAGGTATTCATTCTGGGGATAGTGCTTGCTGTTTACCACCATACTCTTTGAGTAATGCATTAATTACAAAAATAAAAAAACAAAGTGTTTTGCTTGCAAAAGAGCTTAAAGTAAAAGGTTTAATTAATATACAATTTGCAGTACGTGAAAAAAATATTTATGTTCTCGAAGTAAATCCTAGAGCATCTAGAACGCTCCCATTTGTTTCTAAAGTTATAGGCAAACCAATACCCGGAATAGCGTCATTGATAATGGCAGGAATTGCAAAAAATACACTTCTTGACCCCAAAATAAATTTCTTTGCAATAAAAGAAGTAGTATTACCCTTTAATAAGTTTCCAGGTACCGACATTTTATTAGGCCCAGAAATGCGCTCAACTGGTGAGGTGATGGGAATTGATAAAAGTTTTGCTAAAGCATATTTGAAGTCACAAATTGCGGCTGGAATAAAATTACCCAAAAAGGGGACTGCTTTTATCTCAGTTAAAGGAAAAGATAAAAACACAAAACTTTTAGAAATTTGTCAAATAGTTGATAATTTAGGCATTAAGATTTTAGCAACGAGTGGAACAGCAGAATTTCTTTTGAAAAATAATATTAAAGTTAAACTAGTAAAAAAAGCCTATGAGGGTAGGCCTAACATTATTGATTTATTAAATGATAACAAAATTGATTTGGTTATTAATACTACTGAAGGAATTCAATCTATAAAAGATAGTAAAGGGATTAGAATTTTGGCATTAGAAAAAAATCTTTCTTACTATACTTCTATTTCGGGTGCATGGGCAGCTGCACATTCTATGGAATATCATAATGAAAAAAATCTTTCAATTATATCTCTTCAGGAATTGAATAAATTAGATCACATAAATTAAAAAGAAAAAAATGGCAAAATTATACTTTTATTATTCTACAATGAATGCAGGTAAATCAACTATCTTATTACAAGCTGCTTACAACTATAGAGAAAGGGGAATGGAACCATTCTTAATAACTGCAAAATTAGATAATAGAGCTGGATATTCTAAAATTGTAAGTAGAATAGGAATTGAGGAGAAAGCACATCTGTTTGATGACCGAGATAACTTGTTTTTAATGATAAAAAAAACTACAGAAAAAAAAAAATTGAATTGCATACTCTTAGATGAAGCACAATTTTTATCAAAAGAACAAGTTTGGCAACTTGCAAAAGTAGTTGATAATCTCAATATTCCTGTTTTGTGCTATGGTTTAAGAGTTGATTTTCAAGGCGAACTATTCCCAGGATCACTTGTACTTTTGTCAATAGCTGACGAAATGAGAGAAATAAAAACAATTTGTCATTGTGGAAAGAAAGCTACTATGGTTGCACGTTTAAATGAAGAAGGTAAAGTAATAACAAAAGGACAACAAATCCAAATTGGTGGAAATGAAAGTTACATTTCACTTTGTAGATTGCATTGGTGTGAAGAAATAGAAAATGCTAATATAAACGACTACCAATCTTAGTATCTTGGTCTGGAACTACTAAGACTACTCCTTTATCCTTTATATCAGGAACACCTAATACTAAAACTTCAGAGATAAAATTTCCAATTTGCCTTGGTTTAAGATTCATTACAGCTAGAACTTTTTTACCTATCAATGTTTGTGGGTTATAGTGATCAGTAATTTGAGCAGAGGATTTTTTTTCTCCTATAATTGGACCAAAATTTATCCATAATTTAATCGCAGGTTTTCTTGCCTCAGGATATGGTTCTGCTCTTGTAATTTCTCCAACTCTCATTTCAACATTCTGAAAAGCGTCAAAGTCTATGAAATTCAATATTTTTCCTTCCAATTAATTAATTCAATTTTTTGCTAAAATTTTACTTCTTTTATGAGCAGCAAATACAGCACTCTTTATTATTCCGTGCCATCCATTTTTTTCATCCATTAAAATATTTAAAGCTGCTTGAGTAGTGCCTTTAGGACTAGTTACATTTTCTCTCAATTTAGAAGGTGATTTATCACTATTATTAGCCAGAAGACCTGCACCAACAATTGTTTGTAAAACAATTTTCTTTGATATTTGTTCAGATAGACCTAATTCTTTACCAATTTCAATAACTGTTTCTGCAAAATTGAAAATATAAGCTGGGCCTGAACCTGATATCGCAGTTACTGCATCTATTTGACTTTCTTTTTCAAGAATGACTGTTTTTCCTAAATTATTAAATAGTTTCTCAGTCCAATTAACTTGTGATAATGAAGAAAAACTATTGCCAATAATCGCAGATACTCCTTGTTCAATGGCGACTGGTGTGTTTGGCATGACTCTAACAACCGGATAGGGTACATCAAAAAGTTTATCAAAAAAATTAAAATCTTTTCCAGCAATTACACTTATAACAAAAGATTTTTTTGAAAGGTCGATTTTGGTATCTAAAATAACTTTTTCTGCAACTTGAGGTTTTACAGCAAAAATACCAACATCTATTTTTCCTATTATATTTGATGGATTTAGAAGGATTTTTTTTTCGTTATGTATTTTTTTTAGCCAATTAGAAGGATTTGGTTCTCGAACATAAACTTGCTTTAACATGTTATTGGCTTTCAACCAGCCCTTAAGCATTGCCTCACCCATATTACCAGCACCTACAATCAATACATTATTCATTTTGTTCACTCTTTTTAGTAAAAGAATATACTAAATAAGAAATTCATTCTATCCAATTTTTTTGTGATTTAATTAAAACCAGATGAATGATTACTGGCTAACTTAATGGCTACATCCGGGCTTTCATTACCCCAAGATATCAGTTGAAATACAGGATAAAGTTCATCCATTATAGAAGTAGTTTCAAAAATAATCTCTTTTGTACGTTTGTTTTCAATTTCTAATGCATCTGTTCCTTTGTATTGATTATGAAATACTAAGACTTGCTCATTTTCACAAAAAGTAAAATATCCTTCTCCACATCTTTCATTTGCAAGATTCAGTGTCTTATAAAAAGAAGTATTTTTATTTTTAGGTAAATTAAAGTTATATTCACAAGTCAATTTGAGCAGTTGATCTTTTTCTAACCACAGAAAAGAATGTAGATAATTTTTCCATATTCCTTCAACATAAAAAGAAATAGAAAGAAAAGTGTCATTTACTAATTCCCAACTTTTAATTTGTGCCAAATGTTTAAATTTTGAAATTGGGTTAGCTTCAAAGTATGTTTTTAAATCTTCCTGAACATTCATAATTTGATTTTTCTATTAATTTACTAAAAGAACAATTTGTAGTAGCTTATCAAAAGTATAACACAAAATATTGATAAGTTAAGTAAATTTTAAGAGATAATATAAACTTAAATTAGCTAATTTATTTATTTTTATTTGAAGTATTAGCTTTAATAGATCTTGTTTTAGGTTTGAGTGTATTTAATTCTTTTCTCAAGGAATGTACTTCGTTTTGCAGTTCAGAGTGCATTTCTTTTAGTACTTCATATTCTTCTCTTGTTACCAAACCTTTATCTGCTAAATACCGATCTAAAAGGCCTTTCACTGCATTTTCAATTTCTCCAGTGGCATTCTGAGCTAAACCAAATGCATTTGTAATAAGTTTTGATAAATCATCAATAATTTGATTTCTGCTTTGCATTTTGAATCCTATGATACTAGAATTTTCAGATAATGTTATAATAACTAAATATTAGTTAATAATAAATTAATAAAAGACAAGAGATTAAATTTCTTATGTATTTAAGATTTCCAGACTTTTTAAATCCCAATGCTTTATCTTTTCGAATTTTTGATATTAATTTATCCCTTACTTGGTATTCTTTATCATATATATTCGGTATAATCTGTGCTTGGTATTTAATTTATTCTTTAACCAAAAAACAATCCCTTTGGCATGAAAAAAGTCCATTAAAAACTAAAGATGTTGAAGATTTGATGACATACCTAATACTTGGAATAATTTTAGGTGGTCGAATGGGTTATGTTTTGTTCTATAACCCTTCTTTTTACATTAGTTCACCAATTAGCATCTTTTATTTGTGGGAAGGTGGTATGTCATTTCATGGAGGGTTCATTGGTGTGGTGTTAGGTGCCTTATATTACTGCATTAGAAATAAAATATCAATTTTACCTATGGGAGATATAATTGCTGTAAGTACCCCTCCAGGTCTTTTTTTGGGACGTTTAGCAAATTTTGTAAATCAAGAACTTTGGGGAAAACCAACAACATTTTTTTTAGGAATGGAATTTACAAAATTTCCAGCAAATATTTGTCCTAAAAATTGGGAATCAGAAATTTGCATTAGACACCCCTCACAACTTTATGAAGCTGCTTTAGAAGGATTATTTTTAGGTACAATTCTTATAATTTTTGTTTATTTTTTTAAGTTACTTAAATATCCAGGAAGGATAATGGGAACTTTTTTCTTTGGCTATGGTTTAGCCAGAATTTTTGTGGAGTTTTTTAGAGAAGCTGATCCACAGTATATTACGACAATAAATCCAAATGGATATATTTTAATGTTTTCACAAAACTTGGGGTTTTCAATGGGACAAGTACTTTCTTCACCAATGCTAGTAATTGGACTTATGTTCATTATACTTTCATTCAAAAAAACAAACAAAAAAATTTCTTAATTTATGGAAAAAATTAATCTCAATAAATTGATCAAAGAGGCAATTTTAAAAAAAAAGGGGATAAGTTTATCTGAGTATATGAAAATGTGTATGACGCATCCAAAATACGGGTATTACACAAAACAATACCCCATTGGTTTCAAAGGAGATTTCATAACAAGCCCAGAAATATCTCAAATGTTTGGTGAGCTTATAGGATTATGGGTAGTTCAAGCTTGGATGGATCATAATAAACCACCTGAATTTTCATTAGTAGAGTTAGGTCCTGGTAACGGAACATTAATGGAAGACATATTAAGAGCGACTAAAAGCATCTTAGAGTTTCATAAAGCTTTAAAAATTACATTAATAGAAATATCACCTTCCTTACAAAAATTACAAAAACAAGTTCTCAAAGACTATCCTATTAATTGGAAAAAAAATTTAAGTAACCTACCCAATATCCCCACCATTATTATTGCAAATGAGTTTTTTGATGCCCTACCCATAAGACAGTTTGTATTTAAAAAAAATAAATGGATGGAAATTATAGTGTCTTTGAAGGACTACAATAATACAAAAAGTAACGAATTTTGCTTTGGACTAAAAAAAGTAACGAATTTGCCTCAAGAATTAAATTCTTTTAAACAGAAAGAAAATCAAATTTATGAAATTTCTTCGGAAATTAAAAAAAACATAGTATTTATATCCAAACACTTGAAAAAAAATTTAGGTGCTTGTTTGATTATTGATTATGGTAAAAATAATAACATAGGTAATACTTTACAATCAGTAAAAAATCACAAATATTCTGATCCACTTGAATACCAAGGAGAAAGCGATCTTAGTAGTTTGGTAAACTTTGAAGCTATAAAAAATTATTCAAAAGAATATAATTTGGTAGTTACAAAATTGATTAATCAAGGTGATTTTTTGAAATCTTTAGGAATAAAAGAGCGATTTATAGCTCTTTCTAAGAACATGGAAAAAGAAAAAATTGATACGCATGTTGCATCGTTAAAAAGGCTGATTGATTATAATCAAATGGGAAAATTATTTAAAGTTTTAGGCATTAGAAATAAAAAAACTTCCCCACTTATTGGATTAGAAATCTAATGAAACCATATTTAACAACTCCTTTGCTAAAAAATTTTAAACACGGTTTTTTTGATAGAACTGGTGGTTTATCAGATAAAGAATTTAAAAGTCTGAACTGTAGTATTGGAAATGGTGACAATAAAAATACAGTAGTGTCAAATAGGGCTCTAGTATCTCAACAAATGGGTATTAATTCTTCTAATCTAATCATTCTAAGTCAAATTCATTCCTCAAACGTAGTAGAAATAAAAGAAATAATAAAATCTGATTATATCAAAGCTGACTCTATGGTAACTTCAAAAAAAGGTATATGTTTAGGAATACTTACTGCAGATTGCGCACCTGTACTTTTTGGAGATTTTGAAAAAAAAATAATTGGCGCAGCACATGCTGGGTGGAAAGGTTTTTTTAATGGTGTGATAGAAAATACAATAGAAAATATGATACAATTAGGAGCAAAATTGGAAAATATCTGTGTAGCAGTAGGTCCTTGTATTCAAAAAAAAAATTATGAGGTCGGAATAGAATTCTATAAAAGATTTATTGATAAAAATTCTTCATTCAAAAACTTTTTTTTTATTAATAAAAATAAAAAAATATTTTTTGATTTACCTGGTTCAATAACATTTATACTAAATAAAAAAGGAATAGATAAAATCCATTCTTTAAATAAGTGTACTTTTTCAGAGCAAGAAAAATATTTTTCACATCGCCGAAATCAAATAAATAATCTTGGTGATTGTGGTAGGATGATTTCTACAATAAAAATTTAATTAAATTATGAAAAAAATGCGAGAAGTTAAATGCAAAAAAAAACAAAGTTATTAATAATAGGATCTGGTCCTGCAGGATATACTGCAGCTATTTATGCTTCTAGAGCATTATTAGATCCGATACTTATTCAGGGAATACAACCAGGGGGTCAACTTACTATTACAACAGAAGTAGAAAATTGGCCGGGAGAAAAAGAGATCCAAGGTCCAGATTTAATGACTAATTTAGAAGATCATGCTAAAGCGGCAGGTACTAATATAATTAATAATACTATAATGAAATTAGACCTAAAAAAATATCCATTTTTAGCTATATCGGATAATGGTAATGAATATGAAGCAGAATCTATTATTCTTGCAACTGGTGCTCAAGCTAAATGGCTAGGCTTAAAATCTGAAGATAAGTATAAAGGATTTGGGGTTTCTGCATGTGCTACATGTGACGGATTTTTTTTTAGAAATGAAATAATTGCTGTTATTGGCGGGGGAAATACTGCCGTAGAGGAAGCTTTGTTTCTTACTAAGTTTGCTAAAAAAGTAATATTAATACATAGAAGGGATACTTTAAGAGCAGAAAAAATACTCCAAGAGAGATTGTTCAATAATCCAAAAGTTGAAGTAATATGGAATAGTGTATTGAAAGAAATAATTGGTATTGATAATCCTCTTTGTGTAGAAGCAATCAAAATAGAAAATCAAAAAAACAAAAAAGAAATTGAAATTGCATGCAAAGGTGTTTTTATAGCAATAGGTCACGCACCATCAAACGAACTAATTTTAAATCAATTAGAAACACATAATGGAGGCTATGTGGTTACAAAACCAAATTCCACTGAAACTTCAATACCTGGTGTTTTTGCAGCTGGAGACATTACAGATTTCAAATATAGGCAAGCAGTAACAGCTGCAGGTATGGGATGTATGGCGGCTTTGGAAGCAGAAAAATTTTTGTCAGAAAAATAAATTTTTAATGAATTTTTTTTTTAAGTCTTAATTAGTTATTAGAGTTAATTTTTATTGTTTTGACTTTAGGTTGTAAGTTTTTTCTCAATAAAAAAACGTTAAGTAAACCATTTTCTAAACTTGCACCACTTACTTCAACTCCATCTGCTAATACAAATGTTTTCTGAAAATGTCTTGCAGCAATACCTCTATAGATGAATGTATTTTGATTAGTTTTTTCAACTTGTTTCCCTGATATGATTAATTGCCTTTCTTCCAAGGTTATACTCAGCTCATCTTCACTAAATCCAGCTACTGCAAGTGTGATTTTGTAATGATTATCATCAGATAACTCTATGTTGTATGGAGGAAACCCATCATTACTAGATTTAATAGTTTTCTCTAATATCCTATCTATCTGCTCAAAACCCAATAAAAAAGGATGTGCTGCAAATGATATTCTAGCCATTTAAAATTCCCAATATTAATAATGAGGTATATTTGTAATATCAATAAATTCAATTGTATATATACTATAAAAATTCGTATAGTAAATTCATAATTGGTTGGTCTATAAAATATTTTGAGAAAAATGGAAAAAAAATTAGTTAGTGTAATTATGGGTAGCCAATCAGATTGGAAAACAATGAGATATGCTTGTGATGTATTAGAAGAATTTAAAATCAAATACGAAAAAAAAATTATTTCAGCTCACAGAACACCTGATCGCCTTTTTAAATATGCCAAAAATGCTCATAAAAAAAATATAAAAGTTATAATAGCCGGAGCTGGAGGCGCAGCTCATTTACCAGGAATGGTAGCATCAAAGACTTTATTACCAGTTATTGGAGTTCCTATATTATCATCAGCACTTTCAGGTATTGACAGTTTATATTCAATTGTACAAATGCCAAAAGGTTGTCCTGTAGCAACAATGGCAATAGGAATCCCTGGCGCGATAAATTCATCAATTTTTGCGATTTCAATTTTAGCACTAAATAATGAAAATATATCAAAGAAATTAAAAATTTGGCATAAAAAGAAAGTCTCAAACGTTCCAATGGTTCCAAAAGATGAATAAACAAAGTGGATTGCCGTTAGGAAGTGTAATAGGAATCTTAGGAGGTGGCCAACTAGGTAGGATGCTTTCTTTGTCAGCTTCTCAATTAGGATTTAAAACACATATATATGATCCAGATTTTAATGCTCCTGCTAAACAGGTAACTAATTTATCAAGTACTTTTAAATATGATGATATAAATAATCTGAAAAATTTTGCAAAAAATGTAGATGTAATTACGTATGAATTTGAAAATATACCATTGAATACTATAAGAGTATGTCAAGAAATTAAAAATGTATATCCCAATTCTAGATCTTTAGAAATATGTCAAGATAGAATAAATGAAAAAAAATTCCTTAACAATATGGGAATCAAAACAGTTAAGTTTGTTGTTGCATTATCGTATGAAAATATCATTGATGGGATAAAACAACTTGGACTTCCTGTTGTAATTAAAACTAGTCGATTTGGATACGATGGGAAAGGTCAAAAGATAATAAGCCAAAAAGAGGAAATCGAAAAAGTTGCTTCACAATTCAATAATATACCTATTATTATTGAAGAAATGATCGACTTTGAATTAGAAATGTCTGTTATTATTTGCCGTGACATGGACGGAAAAATATCAGCTTATGATCCTTCAGAAAATGTACATCAAAATGGTATATTAATAGAATCAAAAGTACCTGCAAATATTAGTTTATCAATAGCAAGTGATGCTATTATTATAGCTAGTAAAATAATTCGAAATTTAGAATATATTGGTACCATGGGAATAGAATTTTTTTTAACAAAGAGTAAACAATTACTAGTAAATGAAATGGCCCCTAGAGTACATAATTCAGGGCATTGGACGCAGAGTGGTTGCATAATAAGTCAGTTTGAACAACACATAAGAGCCATCACAGGGAACTCAATAGGTGATGGAAAAAGACACTCAAACATTTTGATGAAAAATATATTAGGTGAAAATATTTATAATATTAGATATGACAGTGAAAGTTCTCTTAACATCTACGGAAAAGATGAAGCAAAATCAAATAGAAAAATGGGGCATTCTAACATAATTAAATAAAAAAAGGGACTAAAAGCCCCTTTTTTTTTACTTAATTAGGTGTGGGTTACATCATTCCACCCATTCCACCCATGCCACCCATATCAGGCATCGCAGGTGCTCCAGCTGCGCCTTTTGGCTCAGGTTTATCACCTACCATTGCCTCAGTAGTAACTAGCAAACCTGCAATGGATGCCGCATCTTCTAAAGCGGTACGAACAACTTTTGCCGGGTCTATAACACCAAACTTAAACATATCACCATATTCTTCAGTTTGTGCATTAAATCCATGAGTATCATCTTTACTTTCACGAATTTTACCAGCAACTACTGCTCCATCTACACCAGCGTTTTCAGCAATTTGTCTTAAAGGAGCTTCTAAAGCTCTTCTTATTATGTTAATTCCGGCTTCTTGATCTGGGTTTTTACCTTTTAGTTTACTAAGGCTCTTTGTAGCCACAACCAATGCAACACCTCCACCGACAACAATACCTTCCTGTACTGCTGCTCTTGTTGCATTAAGAGCGTCATCAACACGATCTTTACGTTCTTTAACTTCAACTTCTGTGGCACCACCAACTCTAATGACAGCAACACCACCAGCCAATTTCGCTAAACGTTCTTGAAGTTTTTCCTTATCATAATCAGAAGTAGTTTCCTCAATCTGTGCTTTGATTTGTGAAACTCTAGCTTCAATTTCTGACTTATCACCAGCTCCATCAACAATAGTTGTTTCATCTTTAGTAATAGAAACTCTCTTAGCTGTACCAAGCATATCCATGGTAACATTTTCAAGTTTCATTCCCAGATCTTCTGAAATTAACTGTCCACCAGTAAGTATTGCAATATCTTGAAGCATCGCTTTTCTACGATCACCAAAACCAGGAGCTTTTACGCCTGCAATTTTCAAACCACCTCTTAGTTTGTTAACAACTAGTGTAGCTAATGCTTCACCTTCAACATCTTCTGCAATAATCAGTAAAGGTTTTCCTGATTGAATTACTGATTCTAGCAAAGGAACCATTGGTTGTAATGATGAAAGTTTCTTTTCATGAAGTAATATCAAACAATCTTCAAGGTCAGCGGTCATTTTTTCTGAGTTAGTGATAAAGTAAGGTGACAAATAACCTCTATCGAATTGCATGCCTTCAACAACATCAGTTTCAGTTTCCAGTCCTTTGTTTTCTTCAACTGTTATTACACCTTCATTTCCAACTTTTTGCATTGCATCAGCTATTTGTTTACCAATTTCTGCTTCACCGTTAGCTGATATGGTTCCAACTTGAGCAACTTCGTCACTATTAGCTACTGGTCTTGATTGTTTTGCAATTGCGTCAACTACTGATGAAACTGCATTATCAATGCCTCTTTTCAAATCCATTGGATTCATACCAGCTGCTACCGACTTAAGTCCTTCGCGTACGATTGATTGAGCTAAAATTGTAGCTGTAGTTGTACCATCGCCTGCTGTATCATTTGTTTTTGAAGCAACTTCTTTGACCATTTGAGCACCCATGTTTTCAAATTTGTCATCAAGCTCAATTTCTTTTGCTACTGTAACACCATCCTTTGTAATCCTAGGTGCTCCAAACGATTTATCCAAAACAACATTTCTTCCTTTTGGACCTAAAGTAACTTTAACTGCGTCCGCTAATACATTAACACCATGCATCATTCTATTACGAGCGTCAGTACTAAATTTTACATCTTTTGCTGCCATAATTATATTCCTAAATTAAATAAAAAAAACTAGGACATGATGCCTAGTATATCACTCTCTTTCATGATTAACATATCTTCACCGTTAATCTTCACTTCAGTACCAGACCACTTTCCAAAAAGTATTCTGTCTCCTGCTTTGACATCCATAGGCATTCGATTGCCCTTTTCGTCAATTGCTCCGTTTCCAACGGATACTACTTCACCTTCTGCCGGTTTTTCTTGGGCAGAATCAGGGATTATTAACCCCCCTGAAGTCTTCTCATCGTTTTCAACACGACGAACAACTACACGATCATGTAATGGTTTAAATGTCATATTATAACGCTCCCTTTATGTATAATGAGACGGACAAAAAAAAAAGCACTCTCCGCCCTTAAGTGCTAACATCCTTTAAATAATATAAAATTTGTTGAAGTCAATATTATTTTTTAAAAAAAATAAACTTTCATTAATTTTTTTTAATCATTTATTTATGTACACAATTTGAATTAAAGATTATTTATTTAACTATGCAAGTTATTAAACAATTAAAAGACATATCAAAAAACTATAACGTATTGTTCTGTGACATTTGGGGATGTATTCATAATGGAAAAGAAGCTTATCAAAATGCTCTTAAAGCTTTAGTTGAGTTTAAAAGAAACAATGGTTTTGTTATGCTTTTAACGAACGCACCAAGACCAAAAAATGCAGTTAAAGCTCACTTATCAACTTTTGGTATTTCTGAAAAACACTTTAACGATATAACAACATCGGGAGATGCGGCTCAAAATAGTATGTTATCAGGAGATGTTGGGACCAAAGTATTTCACTTGGGACCAAAAAGAGATGTGAGTTTCTTTAATGATATTCCACCAGACCGTAAATTAACCAACAAAATTAATGTTGTTGAATTAAGACACGCTGAGGGTATTGTTTGTACAGGTTTATTTGACGATCGTACTGAAACACCTGAAAATTATAAAGATTTAATAAAATATGGTATACAAAAAAATCTAAAGCTTCTATGTGTTAATCCAGACATATTTGTGGATGTAGGTGATTTAAGAGTATGGTGTGCAGGAGGAATTGCAGCAGCGTTCAATAAAGCTGGAGGTATAAGTATTTATTGTGGTAAACCTCATAAGGAAATTTACAAACTAGCTCATAAAAAATTAGAAATGCATAATATAAAATCTCCCAAAATACTTTGTGTAGGAGATGGCATATATACTGACATATTAGGTGGAAAAAATGAAATGCTTGATACACTTTTTGTATGCGGTGGACTATCAAAGGATGAAGTTGGTTTAAAAAATGAAAACACAACACTCGATATAAAAAAACTAGAAAACCTATTCAAAAAAAATAAAATGTATCCTACATTTTCAATTGATTATTTATGTTAAAATTCTACGTTTTGAGGTTTTAATTGGATTAAAATGAAAATTATACGTGATTTAAAAAATGTTAAAGAAGTTACCGAATTATCTACAATTGTAATAGGTAATTTTGATGGTGTTCATTTGGGTCATCAAGAAATTATAAAAAAATGTTCTCAAATCTCATCCTCTAGCCGTTTCGGGATTTTGACTTTTGATCCTCACCCTCGTGATTACTTTCAAAAAGAGCTAACTAGCTTCAAACTGACTACAAAAGAACACAAATACAGTATGTTAAAGAAGTTAAATATTAGTTTTTTAGTTGAATTAAAATTTGATAAAAACATCGAAATACTCACACCTGAAAATTTTGTTAAATCAATTTTATTCGAAAAATTAGGAGCTAAACAAATTATTGTAGGTAATGATTTTCGTTTCGGGTATAAAAGAAGTGGTGATATTAAACTACTTAAACATATTGGTCAGAAATATAAAATTAATGTTTTTTCGTTAAGTCTTTCAACATTTGGAAAAGATAAAATCTCCTCAACAATTATTAGAAATGCACTTAAAGAAGGTCAAATAGAAAAAGCTAACAAAATGCTTGGTTATCACCACAAAATTTACGGCACAGTCATCCAAGGAGATAAAAGAGGACGTGAATTAGGTTTTCCTACTATAAATTTAGAATTAAAAAATATAATTGCACCAAAATTTGGTATTTATGCATGCTACATTAAAATTTTATCACCTGAATATGAAGATAATTTATATAAGGGAGTTGCGTCAATAGGTACAAAACCCACTTTTGGTAAGAATGAAGCAAATTGCGAAGTTTATATCTTTAATTTTTCAAATTTTATCTACGGAAAAAAAGTAATTGTCTCACTAATTAAATTTCAGAGAGATGAAATAAAATATGACTCCATAGAAAACCTTATTCTACAAATGAAAAAAGACTGTGAGATTGCAAAAGAGGCCTTAAAAACTATTAGCTTTTATCAATGAAAAAAAGATTTTGGAAAAATAAACCACTTAGTGATTTCAGCCGAAAGGAATGGGAACTTCTTTGTGATGGTTGTGGAAAATGCTGTCTTAACAAATTTCAGAAAACAAAAAAAAGTCATCCAGTTTTTACTAATGTAGCTTGTAGATTTTTGAACATCCAAAAATGCAAATGCAAAGTTTATGATGAAAGAAAAAATAAAAAAAGTGATTGTTTAATTTTATCACCTAAAAACATAGATCAATTAGTTAATTGGTTGCCCACATCATGCTCATATCGATTAATTTTTGAAAAAAAAGAACTTCCATTTTGGCATCACCTTAACAATAATAAAAATAAAAATGTACATAATACAAAAAATTCAGTAAAGAATTTTGCTATAAGCGAGGAATATGTAGATAGTACAGATATGTCAAACCATATGGCTAAAAAAATTAATAATACATAGTTAATTAAAAAATAACTAAATCATTAAATAAAAAAAAATAAACATATGATACAATTTGAAAATGGTTATAGCTTGCTAACTCATGAATAATTTAGCTATTATAAGATACTATCAGAAATAAGGATAAAAGATGAGTGAGTTAGTACACCCAAAGATAATTTCTGGAAATTCAAATATAACTCTCTCTAAAGGAATTGCTAGTTGGGCAAGCTCTTTAAGCAGATCACAAATTGATCTAGTTAAGGCAAGAGTTGAACAATTTAATGATCAAGAAATTTTTGTTGAAGTTTTTGAAAACGTAAGAAATGAAGATATGTTCATTATTCAATCTACATCTAATCCAGCAAATGATAATATTATGGAATTACTCATTATTGCTGATGCTTTGAGTAGATCAAGTGCACAGAGAATAACTGCCGTTATCCCTTATTTTGGATATGCAAGACAAGATAGAAGAACAAAGGCTAGGACTCCAATCAGCGCTAAGTTAATAGCAAATCTTTTAAGTGGGGCTGGTATTGAAAGAATACTTACTTTAGATTTACATTCTGCCCAAATACAAGGTTTTTTTGACATTCCAGTAGATAATCTTTATGCCTCTCCAATTTTTGAATTAGACATATCACATTACTTTGAAAAACAAGAATTACTTACTGTAGTTTCACCAGATGTTGGGGGAGTTGCCAGAGCTAGAGGTCTTGCTGAAAGAATAAGTGCAGACTTAGCAATAGTTGATAAAAGAAGAAGCCAACCCGGTGAAATTGCATCCATGACGGTGATTGGTGAAGTAAAAAATAAAATTTGCATTATAGTTGATGATATTTGTGATACTGCTGGAACCTTGGTTAAAGCCTCTGATTTGCTTATTAATAAAGGGGCAAGAGAAGTACACGCATATATATCTCATGGAGTTCTATCAGATCCAGCTATTGAAAGAATAGAGAAGTCAAGTTTAAGTTCACTAGTTGTTACTGACTCAATAAGTATAATTTCAAAAATTAAAAATAGTACAAAAATAAGAATCGTACCAACTGCACCATTATTTGCTCAAGCCTTGCTTAATATAGCAAATGGAAACTCTGTATCTTCTTTGTTTGATAGTGAAAGATTACGACCAATCTATAAACCCTACTATCCTAAATACCATATTGAAAAAAAACGAAAAGCTTAGTTTTTTCTATTTTATTTTTCTTTTTGGAGTATGCTCTAAGGACTTCATAACATTAATTACAGGGAATAAACAAACCAAAAGTAAAGTTGCAGCAAAATAAAAAGGTAAGCCCGGAGTATAAAAACTTTTATCATTTGATGATCCGAATTTAAAAAGTAAAGTCATAATTAATGGACTCAAAATTGTAGTTATTGCATTTATACTGGATAGGATACCTTGAAGTAATCCCTGAGTATCGTCAGAGATTCTATTTGAAATAAAACTATCTAAAGTAGGGTTCATTAATTCAGTAAGAACTGCAATCGGTATTAACGCAAAAACTAACCATCCAGTTTCAATTGAACCAAAACCAAAAAGAGTAAAACTTCCAACTAGTAAGGAAAAGACTACAATTTTTTGTGGATGAATGTTTTTAATGTAACTTAACCTTATTATTAGTCCCTGTACAAATGCTACACCAAGACCATAAAAGGCCAAAGAAACACCTATTAAACCAGGTCCCCAACCAAAAACTTCTTTACTCCAGAAACTCCAAATTGATGGATAAACCCAATGAGCTATACTTATTACTAAAATGCATCCAAAAAAGATTCTTAAATCTTTAATAAAAAAGGATTTATAAATAGGTTTAAATGGATTTAAGTCGGTTAATTTAAATTTTCTCTTATTTTTTTCTTCTAAAGATTCATTTAAAAAATAAAAACAAAATAAAAATGTGCACAAAGATAATGCAGCGGAAAAAAAGAATGGTAGTCTAAAATTTATTTCACCTAAAATTCCTCCAATAAATGGCCCAAGTACAAAACCAATTCCAAAAGCAGCACCAATTAATCCAAAATTTTTAGCTTTGTCTTCTGAGGTTGAAATGTCAGCTAAATATGCCATTGCTGTGGGAACTGTACCTCCTGCTATTCCACCTATCATTCTTCCAATGATAAATACCCAAAGTAATGAAGCAAAACCTAATATTAAATAATCTATAAACATTAAAAAGAGAGAAATTAATATAACAGGCCTTCTACCAAAAGCATCTGATATATTACCAATTACTGGTGAAAACAAAAATTGCATTAAAGCGTATGAAGCATATAAAAAACCACCCCAAATAGCCGCATCTGATACTGAAAATTTACCAACGGATTGCAATATATCTGGCATTATTGGAAAAATTACCATTAAGCCACTTATATCTAATACAACAGTAAAAAAAATAAACACAATTGCTTTTTTTTTTGGTTGTTTCAATATTTAAAGTTGATTTCTAATATTGGTTAAATCATTAAGTTTTTTAGCTAAAACACACTTTTGTAAATCTGAAGCGTTTTCCATTAAGCTCTTTGTTTTTTCAATAACATTATCAATCATCTCTGAGTTAAGATCCTCTTCTGATGAAGCACTTTCTGCGAGAACAACAACCTCATCAGACGTTATTTGAATAAAACCACCAGTAAGAAAAAATCTTTCTGTTTTACCATTTGTATTAATATCAACATATCCAGGCCTTAAAGAAGTAGCAATAGGTGAGTGATTAGCAAGCACTGTCATATCACCTTCTACACCAGAAACACTTACAGAACTGACGGAATCTGACATAAGAATTTTTTCAGGCGTAACTAATTCAAAATTAAATAATGCATTCGACATTTCAGATTTAAGCTACCTTTGTTTCTAGTTTTCCAGCTTTTTCAATAACCTCATCAATACCCCCAACCATGTAAAAAGCAGCTTCAGGTAAATGATCAAATTCGCCAGCAACGACCCTTTTAAAACTGTCAATAGTAACGTCTAATGGTACTTGAACTCCGTCAGATCCTGTAAAAACTTTTGCTACATCAAAAGGTTGTGAAAGAAACCTTTGAATTTTTCTAGCTCTAGCAACAGTTAATTTATCTTCTTCAGACAATTCATCCATTCCCAATATTGCAATGATATCTTGTAAAGATTTATACCTTTGGAGTATTCCTTGTACATCCCTAGCTACCTGATAATGTTCTTCACCTACAATTAATGGATCCATAAGTCTACTATTAGAATCTAAAGGATCAACTGCAGGATATATCCCTAATTCAGAAATAGCCCTACTTAAAACAGTAGTTGCGTCAAGATGAGCAAAAGAGGTTGCAGGAGCTGGATCTGTTAGATCATCAGCAGGAACGTATATAGCTTGAACTGAAGTGATTGAGCCTGCTTTTGTAGAAGTAATCCTTTCTTGTAAAGCACCCATGTCAGTAGCTAATGTTGGTTGATAACCAACAGCAGATGGAATACGCCCTAATAGAGCAGAAACTTCTGAACCTGCTTGTGTAAATCTGAAAATGTTATCAACAAAAAACAGAACATCTGTTCCAGATTGATCTCTAAATTGTTCAGCTAATGTCAATCCTGTAAGGCCTACTCTTGCTCTAGCTCCTGGTGGTTCATTCATTTGACCATAAACCAAGGATACCTTTGATTCTTCTAAGTTCTTTGGATTTATAACTCCTGACTCTATCATCTCATGATATAGATCGTTACCTTCTCTAGTTCTTTCTCCAACTCCGGCAAAAACAGAAAACCCAGAATGTACTTTTGCAATGTTATTGATAAGTTCCATAATCAAAACCGTTTTACCAACACCAGCACCACCAAAAAGTCCAACTTTTCCTCCTTTAGAATAAGGTGCCAAAAGATCAATCACTTTAATTCCCGTCGTAAGCAGTTCTGTATCAGTAGATTGCTCGGAAAATTCAGGAGCTGGTTGGTGTATAGGTCTTAATTCTTTTGCTTTAATGGGGCCTTTCTCATCAACAGGCTCTCCAACTACATTTAATATTCTTCCCAATGTTGGATTTCCAACTGGAACAGATATAGGAGACCCAACATCTTCAACAACTGAACCCCTTACTAGTCCTTCAGAACTATCCATGGCAATCGTTCTTACTGTATTTTCACCAAGATGTTGAGCAACTTCTAAAATCAAATTTTGGCCATCATTTTTTGTTTCAAGAGCATTTAAAATTTCAGGTAGATGATTATCAAACTGAACATCAACTACCGCACCCATTACTTGAGTAATTTTTCCAATTGGCCTAGACATTTCTTTCTCCATTTTTTATTTTAAAGTGCTTCAGCACCAGATATAATTTCTATTAATTCGTTTGTAATAGCTGCCTGTCTTGATCTATTAAACTGAATAGTAAGTTTATCTATCATGTCACCAGCATTTCTGGTTGCATTATCCATAGCAGACATTCTAGCACCTTGTTCTGAAGCTCCATTCTCTAATAAAGCAGTAAATACCTTTGTTGCAATTGCTTTTGGTAACAAATCTTCAATAATTTCTTGCTCATCAGGTTCATAAACAAAATTTGATATACTATTATCATTTTGTGTTTTTTCAGAATTAATTTCAATAGGGATTAATTGTGAGGCTTGAGGCACTTGAGAAATAACTGATTCAAACTGATTGTAAAAGATAGTTGCAACATCAAATTCATTATTTAAAAACATAGAAATTATATTATCAGAAATAGTTGATGCATTTTCATAAGCTATTTTTTTAACTTCAGAAAGATCCACATGATCAATCATATTTTCTCCAAATTCTCTTTTTAACTGCTCTCGCCCTTTTTTTCCAATAGTCAATATTTTAAACTGAAATCCCTCTGATTTTAATTTATTAATATGATTTTTTGCCAATCGAACTATAGAAGAGTTAAAGGCTCCACATAAACCACGTTCAGAAGTCGCAATTATGATCAAATGAATATTATAATTGCCATTCCCAGTTAATAATGGTGAACTACTTGAAACATTATCAGAGGATGTAATTTTGTTCATCACAAGAGACATTTTGTCTGCATATGGCCTAGCTTGCTCAGCCGCCTCTTGAGCTTTTCTAAGCTTAGCTGCTGCAACCATTTGCATAGCCTTCGTTATCTTTCTAGTTGATTTTACACTCTCGATTCTATTTTTAAGATCTTTCAGATTAGGCATAATTAAGCATCCAAAGTGTTCAAATATATCAAGAAAAATTACCTTTAAAAGCCTCTATAGCTTTCTTTATGAGATCTTCTAGCTCTCCATCCACTTTTCTATCATTATTGGTTAAATCGTCTAAAAGATCTTTACAATCACTTCTTAGATAATCAACCAGACCTTTTTCAAAACGAGTAACTTGATTAACTGGTATGTCATCTAAATAACCCGCAGTCCCTGAGTAAATGATTACAACTTGTTCTGCATTTGTAAGTGGAGAATATTGTGCTTGTTTTAAAACCTCAGTTAAACGTGCACCTCTATTTAATAAAGCTTGTGTTGAAGCATCTAAATCTGACCCAAATTGTGCAAAAGCAGCCATTTCTCTGTATTGTGCTAACTCTAATTTTACAGAACCTGCAACTGACTTCATAGCCTTTGTTTGTGCTGAAGACCCTACTCTAGATACCGAAAGACCAGTATTTACTGCAGGCCTTATACCTTGGTTAAACAATTCTGTTTCTAAAAAAATTTGGCCATCAGTAATAGATATCACATTAGTAGGAATGAAGGCTGAAACATCTCCTCCCTGTGTTTCAATCACAGGTAGAGCTGTCAAAGAACCAGCTCCGTTTTCATCATTCAATTTTGCTGATCTCTCTAGCAATCTAGAGTGCAAATAAAAAACATCCCCAGGATATGCTTCTCTTCCAGGAGGACGTCTTAGTAAGAGTGACATTTGCCTGTAAGCAACTGCTTGCTTAGATAAATCATCATAAATAATGAGTGAATGACGTCCATTATCTCTAAAAAATTCAGCCATAGATGTAGCAGCGTAAGGGGCTAGAAACTGCATAGGTGCAGGATCTGATGCTGTCGCAGCAACAACAATAGTGTATTCTAAAGCTCCAGTTTCTTCTAACTTCTTTACGAGTTGTGCTACTGTTGATCTTTTCTGACCAATTGCAACATAAACACAATAAAGCTTTTTTGACTCATCATCTCCAGCTGCATCATTATATGTTTTTTGATTTAGTATTGTATCTAGCGCAACAGCAGTTTTTCCAGTTTGTCTATCACCAATAATCAATTCCCTTTGCCCACGACCAATTGGAATAAGAGAGTCCACAGACTTAAGTCCAGTTGCCATTGGTTCATGAACTGATTTCCTTGGTATTATACCTGGGGCTTTCACATCAGCAACTGATCTCTTTTTAGTTTTAATTGCGCCTTTACCATCTAAAGGATTACCTAAGCCGTCAACTACTCTACCTAATAATTCATCACCAACAGGAACATCAACAATAGCCTTTGTTCTTTTTACTTGATCACCTTCTTTTATATCTCTGTCAGAGCCAAAAATAACAATACCAACATTGTCAATTTCCAAATTTAAAGCCATACCTCTAATTCCACCAGGAAATTCTACCATTTCTCCAGCTTGAACATTATCAAGTCCAAATACTCTAGCTATACCATCACCCACTGAAAGCACTGTACCAACTTCTGCTACTTCAGATTCTTTTCCAAATTTTTTAATTTGTTCTTTTAAAATTTCTGATATTTCTGATGCTTGGATGTTCATCATCCTACCTCTTTCAAGTTATTTTTCAATTTTGCTATTTTTGATCTAATTGAAGTATCAATTAGCATAGAACCAATTTTTACGATTAACCCCCCTATGATGTGGGGATCAGTTTTAGATTTAACTATAATATTGCTACCAATTTTAGCACTTATCGATTTTTTTAGTACATCTAAATCTGGTTTACTTAAATTCTTCGCACTTGATATTTCCACAATCAACTCATTTTTGTGTAAACGGTATAAATCCTTAAACTGTAAAATCATTTCTTTCAAGGAAAAAAGCCTACGTTTGGAAGTCATGACTAAGATGGTATTAGTAACATCTTCGCTCAATTTAAGGTTTGAACAAATTGCTTTCATTGTCAACAATTGATCATTTCTCGGATAGAGAGGAGATTTTATAAATAACGTAAAATTGGGATCTTCTTTAAAAAGATTTAAAACTTTATCAAGATCTTTTTCATATTTAGAAGTTTTTTTTGATTCTAAAGCTAGTGAAAATAAAGCGTTTGCGTACCTAAAAGAAGCGTCTTTTGTTAATGAAGTAATTTCACTCAATATAACTCTCCAAATATAGGTATAATCTAAAAATCTACTATAATCTGTTATTAGTTATCAGAGCTGTAAGTTTCATGCAAGAAAGTAATGAGAATTAATTAATTTTTTTAAAATTTTACCCTAAATAAAATTTATACTTTTATTTGAGTCATTTTTCATCAATTGAAACCATTAATCAGAGATATTAAGTATTAAATCTTTTGTTGAGGTTTTGGTTTGGGTTTAATTAAACCATCAAAAATTTCTAATGGCACTTTTATAGTATCAGAAATTTTTATAGTATTAGCTAAATGAATTTGTTTTTTTGCAAGTATAACTAAAACTCCACCCAAAACTTTCGAATTATATTTAGTTGTAATTTGATCAATAAATTTGAATGAATTGAAAAGAAATTTATTATCAGTAGGTGGCATCAACAAAGTTGCGCTCGTAACTAATATTTGAAATTTGTTGTCAATTAAAAGCTTTGATAATTGAGATACACTGTATGGTCTTCCAAAACCAAAAGGTGTGAGGTCAGACCTTGCCCAAAAACCCGATCTATTTGGTACAACTATTAGCAAATAACCTTCAGGAACAAGTACTCTCCAGGATTCTTCCAATAGTTTTGTTGGATTATCAGAATTCTCTAAACCATGAGCTATGATAACAAAGTTAGAAATTTCTGATTCTAGGGGCCATTCTGTTTGTTCAACTAAAATACTTCTATTTTTTTTTAATGGCCATAACAAAGCACCTTGATTTTTTGGCATAAGACATAAAAACTCACTGTTTTTTTTTATCAAATTATCAAAATATGGAATTGGATATCCATAACCTACAATGTTTTCTTGATTATAATTCTCTCTTACAATATTGCTGATGTTTCGCTTAATTAAAGAGCCAATATTTTTTTTACAGAATAATCCCAATTTTTTTTTGGTATAAAAATTTTGTAATTCTTTTATCTCTAAATTCAAAATGACAACCGATGCAGAATTCTATATAAATATTTTATTTAAATTAACATTTTTAAATTATAATTTAAATCGATTATTGTTAATAATTTTTTTGAAAAGGTTTTGAACATGAATACTGAAATATTAACCATACCTTGTTTACAAGATAATTATGCATTCATAATACATAATCATAAACTTAATGAAACCTTTCTAATTGATGCTCCAGAGTCACATCCTATTATTGATATTTTAGAAAAAAAAAATTGGGGTTTAGAAAAAATTGTTTTAACTCATCACCATTCAGATCATGTAATGGGGGTTAGTGACCTAGTTAAAAAATATGACCCATCAATTATTGGAGCAGATGCAGATAAACATAGGCTACCAATCCTTGGAGATATGATAAATGCTAACACCATACTAACCCTTGGAGATCTAAAATTTGAAATAATAGATGTTCCAGGCCACACAATTGGTCATTTGGCCTTTTATTGTGAAGAAATAAGTGCTCTTTTTTCTGGAGATTCACTTATGGCATTTGGTTGTGGTAGACTGTTTGAAGGAACCCCAGCAATGATGTGGAACTCTTTAAATAAATTAAAAAAACTTCCACTTGATACTAAAGTTTATAGTGGACATGAATATGCAATTAAAAACCTAGAATTTGCTTTATCTATAGATAAAGATAATGAAGTTCTCCAAAATAAGTACATTTCTGTCAAAAATTTAGTTGGTAAAAGTTTACCTTCGGTTCCATCTACAATTAAAGATGAATTGGAAACTAATCCTTTTTTAAGGGCAAATAATTTTGAATTAAAAAAAATAATGAATATGGAAAATGAATCAGACGAAAATGTTTTTGCTGAATTAAGAAAAAAAAGAGATATATTTTAATTTAAATATTTTATTTGATTTGGCACTTTATCTGCAAATATGTTAGTAAAAAGTAAATACCTCTATAATTATTATAAATTTTAATTTAATGATAAAAAAAATTTGCAAAGGCCGTGACTCATATTATTTATAAATTACAAGCAAACAAATAAATAAAAACAGGTGAAAAATGCCATCTTTTTCAAAATCGTTAGAAAACTGTATACATACTTCGTTAGGTATTGCAAATGATCATAAACACGAATTGACTACGCTTGAACATTTACTGCTCGCCTTAATTGATGAACCTGAGGCTGCTAAAGTAATGAAAGCTTGTAATGTAGATTTAGAGGCATTAAGAAAAAAAGTTACCGAATTTATAAAGAGAGAACTTGGTAATTTGATAAGTCAAGTTGAAGGTACTGAGTCTGTTCCTACAACCGGCTTTCAAAGAGTTATACAAAGAGCTGCTATTCATGTTCAGAGCTCAGGTAGAAACGAAGTTACAGGAGCTAACGTTCTAGTCGCCATTTTTGCAGAAAGAGAAAGTCATGCAGCTTTCTTTCTTCAGGAACAAGAAATGACCCGTTATGATGCCGTTAATTTTATTGCACATGGAGTAGCTAAAAATCCAAATTATGCAGAAGAAAGAAAGATATCAGGTTCTAATGAAGAATTAGAAGAAGTAGGTGAAGAAAATAAAACAGAAAAGGAATCTGCTCTTAGCAAATTCTGCAAAAATCTTAATGAAGAAGCTAAAGCCCAAAGAATCGACCCTCTAATTGGAAGGGATGCAGAAATAGAAAGATGTATTCAAGTTTTATGTAGGAGAAGAAAAAATAATCCAATTCTTGTAGGAGACCCTGGAGTAGGTAAAACTGCAATTGCAGAAGGTCTAGCAAGGAAAATTGTAAATAAAGAGACCCCAAAAGTTCTTTTAGATACAACTATTTTTTCACTGGATATGGGAGCTTTATTAGCAGGTACAAGATATAGAGGTGATTTTGAGGAACGTTTAAAGAATGTTTTAAAAGAACTTGAAGAACATAAAGACTCTATATTTTTCATAGATGAGATACACACAGTGATTGGAGCTGGAGCGACCACAGGTGGTGCAATGGATGCATCTAATTTATTAAAACCTTCACTTCAGTCTGGTAATCTAAAGTGTATGGGTTCAACCACTTACAAGGAATATAGGCAGCATTTTGAAAAAGATAGAGCCCTATCTAGAAGGTTCCAAAAAATTGATATTGAAGAACCTACACCAGACCAAGCTGTGCAAATATTAAACGGACTTAAGCAATATTTTGAGGAACATCACGATACAAAATATACTAGTGAAGCAATCCAAGCATCTATAGATCTCTCTGTAAAGCATATACATGACAGGAAGTTACCTGATAAAGCTATAGACGTAATTGATGAAGCAGGAGCTGCGCAAATGATACTTCCTGAAAAGGAAAGAAAGAAAACTATTGGAATCAGAGAAATTGAAAACGTAATTGCTAAGATTGCAAGGATACCACCCAAAAGTATATCAAAAACAGATGCTGAAATTTTAAGTAATTTAGATATTTCTTTAAAAACAGTTGTTTTTGGCCAAGATAAAGCAATAGATGCTCTAACAACCGCCATAAAAATGGCAAGAGCTGGTCTAAGAGAACCGGAAAAACCAATCGGTAATTATCTATTCTCAGGACCAACCGGTGTAGGTAAAACTGAAGTAGCTAGACAATTAGCTGACTGTCTTGGTGTTGAATTAATTAGATTTGATATGTCTGAATATATGGAAAAACACGCTGTTTCAAGGCTTATTGGAGCACCTCCTGGATATGTAGGTTTTGATCAAGGTGGAGTTTTAACAGATAAAATAGATCAACATCCACACAGTATATTATTATTGGATGAAATAGAAAAAGCTCACCCTGATATATTTAATATACTTTTACAAGTTATGGATCATGGAAAATTGACTGATCATAATGGAAGAACTGTAGATTTCAGAAATGTAGTTCTTATTATGACTTCAAATGCTGGAGCTAGTGAACAGGCTGCTACTGCGATGGGATTTGGAAGAGATCGTAGAGAAGGAGAAGATACTAAAGCTATTGAAAAAATATTCAGTCCTGAATTTAGAAATAGGTTAGATTCAGTAATTAGTTTTTCTACTCTACCTATGTCAGTAATAATTAGGGTAGTTGAAAAATTTGTTTTACAATTAGAAGCTCAACTTATGGATAAGAATGTTACATTCGATTTAACTACTAAAGCATCAGAATGGTTAGCTAAAAATGGCTATGATGAAAAAATGGGGGCTAGACCTTTATCTAGGTTAATTCAGGAAAAAATTAAAAAACCATTAGCTGAAGATATACTTTTTGGGAAGTTAAAGAAGGGTGGAGTAGTTAAAGTTTATGTTAAAAATGATGACATTTTCTTGGAAATATCAGCTCCCGAAAAACCTAGAATTTCTCAAAAAAAACCACCACTATTGGCTGCTAAGTAGCAAAATTAAGCTTTATCTTTCAGTCAATTTAATTTCAATTCTTCGATTTCTAGCTAAAGCAATTTCATTCTCACCGGTATCTATTGGTTGAAACTCACCAAACCCAGTAGCAGCAAATCTTTTTGCTGGCAAATTCTCATCTAAAATAAAATATTTGACAACTGATAGAGCTCTTGCTTGGCTTAACTCCCAATTATCCTTAAATTTTCCTCCATTAAGAAATTTAGTTTTATCAGTATGCCCGTCAACTCTCAAAATCCAGTCTATTTCTTTTGGTATTTCTATAACAATCTTTCTAATAACCTTAGCCATTTGAGAAAGTTCTGTAAGACCTTTACTTTGTAATTCATCTGAACCTACATCAAAAAGAATCTCAGAAGGAAAAACAAATCTATCACCAACTATCTCAATTCCTTTATTTTTACCTAAAATTTTTCTCAAATTTCCAAAAAACTCTGAACGGTAATATTGTAATTCATTTGCTTCTTCTTCTAATTTTTTTATTCTCTCAGCTTCTAAAGCTGCATTCTTTTTTTGTTCCACTAACACCTGTGTTAGAGCTGAATTAAGCTGAGAGCCAAGATTCTCAACCTGTGCAACAGTTTCTTTATCTTTAATTTCGTATTCAGTTAATAAATTTTTTAAATCGTTTAATTGTGCAGCTAATGATAGCGTTTCTTGATTTAATTTTTTTACTTTGTCTAATGATATTTTGTTTTGGTTTTCGCTGTTTAAAAGCTGAGATCTTAGGTTGTTTAGCGATACCTCTCTTACCTCCAAAAGTTCTGACAAATCAATAAGTTCAGATTTAATTTCATTATTTTCGTTTGATAGTTTAAGATTATTTTCTTCTAGAAGAAACATAGCTTTTTCTGAGCTTGAAATTAACTTCAAATTTTCAATAGCCCTTTTTCTTTCCTCTTCTAGAGATAAGGTAGTTAATTCTAATTCTGCTCTTGATTCATTTAATTTTTCCCTTAAATTTTTCAAAGCAATTTTTTCAATCAGTAAGTTTTTTTCAGTTTCAGTCAACTTCATATCTTTTGATTTTAAATCTTCTTTAAATTTATTAACTAAAATTTTAGATGTAATTAATTCTTTCTCTTTCTCTGAAAGAATTGTGTTTTTTTGATTTAAATCTTTAATAAAAATTTCCTTCTCTTTTTCTTCGTCTAATAAATCTTTTTTAAGATCAGAAATTGTACTTTGTAAAATAGTATTTAAATCAGAAAGGGACGTGAGCTTTGTTTGAGTTTGCTCTAAATTGTCATAGGCTAAAGCTAATGCTATGTTGCCTTTATTTAGTTTGGCTTCCAACTCATTTTTATTGTCTGAAAGTGCATTTAAATTTTTTGTTAAATCCTCAATATATAATTCAAGTGCTTCTCTTTTTGCTGCAGCCAATCGAGCTAATTCTTTTTTCTCATCAATTTCGTTTCTTGCAGAAGCTAAGGCTAATCTAGATGCCTCTAATCTTGAAACTTCTTCTTTAATTCTATTATCTTTTTGCTCAATTTCAGATATAAGCTCAGTTCTTCTTGCAATTAAACTAGCTACTCTAATTTCAAAGTCAGAAATTTTAATATTCGCTAAATCTAAATTCTGAAGAGTATTTTTAATTTCAAGGGACTTGCGCTCGTTTAGTTCTATTTGCTCTTTTAGACTTTTGTTAATAGCTAAATTCTTTGCGTTTAGATTGTCATATTCTTGCTTTTGCAAATTTAAATCTGATATCAAACTTAATACCTCATTTTCAAGTTTCGAAAGTTCTGTTTCTTGACCTGTAATTTTTTCTCGAAAAACAGATTGGATTACCATAAAAATTGATAAGACGAACATTAAAACCAATAGTAAAGCAGTCATCGCATCAACAAATCCTGGCCATATATTGGTTGTGAAACGACTGCCAGAACGTCTTAATAATGCCATAGATTTTACTCTGGTTTATTGTTGTTGTTTGAATTAGATAATCTTATTATTGCGTTGGATAAAATTGTAAAATCCTCTCTTAATTCAGACAGATTATCCTGTCTACCAGTTTTTAATTCATTAAAGATTTTTGCCAACTGAACATCCATATTTCTAACTCTTGACCTAAATTCATTCTCAGAATTTTTTTCAATTTCAACAAAATTACGTATTAAATTAACTAAATTATCTTGGTTGTTTATTAATGTATTCAGATCTGTTTGGTTATAAACTTCATGATTAGAAGATGAATTGGAAACTTCTTTTTCATTAAGAATAAGTTTTTCGATAGATTTTGTTAATTCATTAATTTGGATTTGATTATTAAATGATTGGTTCCCATTATTTTCTAAAAGTTCAATCAGATGATTCAATTTATTTTCAAAAGAATTTATAACTAACTCAGAAGATGAAATAGGTGCATTAGAACTTTCTGTATCGTAAAAACTTTGACCAATTTTACTTATTGATGACAACCACTCTTCTAATTCCATGTAAAAACGATTTTGACCATGACCTGCAAATAGCTCTAAAAGACCAACTACTAAACTTCCTGCCAATCCTAATAAAGACGAAGCAAAAGCTGTTCCCATCCCACCTAACTGAGATTCTAATCCAACCATGAGACCCTCAAAAACTTCTAAACCTGTTTGACCTTCTTTGGGAGCTAGAGATTTAATAGTTTCAACAACAGCTGGAACTGTAGTCGCTAAACCATAAAAAGTACCTAATAATCCAAGAAAAATTAACAGATTAATGATATATCTAGTAATATCTCTGACTTCATCCAATCTTGTAGATACAGAATCTAATATAGATCTTGCAGACAACGGGTTGATATTTCTCCTTGACTGTTTATCCCTCAATAAGGCTTCCAAGGGAGCAAGTATTCTTGGTGGTTTTGCAATTTCATGACCTGGACGTTCAGATACAAAACCTTCTATCCAGTAAACACTACTAACTAATATGAAAACTTGCCAAAAGCAGGCTAAAACTCCAAGAATAAAAACACCAATTATGACGCCATTTAAATAAGGTGAAGATAAAAAAATGGGAGCAACTGCAGGAAATAAAAGATATGCTATAAAAAAAACACATAATAATACAAAAATCATAAGTGCAGTCTGTCTTGTAGGTTGACTAAAGACAAATTTTTTTGTTTCTTGTAAATCTGTTATCTTCATAATTTTTATGAAATACTAATTTATAAAGCTTAATATATCTGAATCATAATGTAATTAAAATTAAATAATAGCCAGATTTTCTAAGATTTAAATTTATGATCAGGATAATTATCACATTTTTTTTCTTTTTAATGATTTCAACTTTTCTATTTTGGTTACATGTAGCTAAACAACAAGAAGCCTATATAAAAAATCTTATAAGTGAAAATTTAAAAAATAAATTTAAAATTACATATTCTTTAAAAACTACAGGTTATCCTAATAGAGTAGATACAACAGTAAGTGATATAAAGATTAAATCAAAAACTAATAAAGATTTAATTACTATTAAAAATCTTCTTATAATGTCATTAATTTATAATAGAAAAAACTACATATTATCAATAGAACCTACTATAAATATTAAAGTTGGTACAAATCTTTTCGAGATTAATGAAGGAGATTTAAATGCAAGCATTAAATATTCAAATGATAAATTGATTAACAATTTCACATTCCATGCAACAAATATTCAATCTTATATAAATAAAAAAATATTAATTACGTTTGAAGATCTGCTTTTTGCTACTAGATTGGAAGAAAATTATAAAAATGATTTTTTTTTAAAACTAGAAAAACCAATATTTGAAAATACTCTTATTAATCATAATCAAAATTTTAATTATGAATTTTCATTTAATGATATAAAAAACTTAAAGCTATCCTACCTACTTGACTTCAGTGACTTGTTTAAAAGAAAAATCAATTTTAAAAGTGGTAATATCAAAATAATAGAAACAAATGTTAATTTAAATAATGATTTACCCATAATTCAAAAGTACATTAAAAATCTATAGTTAGTTAATAAACAATTAAATTTTGAAGAGTGAAAAATTTTCAAATTATTATTGTTTTCGACCAAAATTAGGTTCGGCTGTATCCTGCCCTGCATTAATAATACTTCTCCTAATTTTTCGAGTTCTTTCAAAATATTTCAAAAGATAATCCCCATCTTTTTTTCTTATAGCCTTTTGGAGAGTAAATAATTCCTCAGTAAATCTTCCTAAAATTTCTAGTGCTGCATCTTTATTATTTAGAAAAATATCTCTCCACATGACTGGATCTGAGGCAGCCAATCTTGTAAAATCCCGAAATCCAGCTGCTGAATAATTAATTACCTCTGAGTTCGTAACTTTTGAAAAATCATCTGCAACTCCTACCATAGCAAAAGCTATTAAGTGAGGAGCATGAGAGGTAACAGAAAGTACCAAGTCATGGTGTTTGGCCTCCATTTCTATAACATTACTTCCTAATTTTTCCCAAAATAATCTTACTTTTTTTATTATCTCTAGTGGTATTTTGTCAGAGGGTGTAATTATACAGTACCTATTTTCAAACAAAGTTGCGAAGCCAGAAGAGGGTCCAGAATTTTCTGTACCTGCTAAAGGATGAGCTGGTACAAAAAAAACTCCTTTTGGTAGCTTTTTTTGAACTTCTACCACTACGCTTTCCTTTACGGATCCAACATCTGAAACAATTACAGACCTTGACAAATAGGGGGAAATTTTTTCAGTAACATAACTCATTACCCCTACCGGCACACATAGGATAACTAAATCTGCACCTTTTATACAATCTTCATAATTTTCACATACTATGCAAAAACCAATTTTTCTAGCTTCCTCTCTTGTTTTTTTTGTCTTAGAGAAGCCAGTTATTTTAATGTTTGTATCCTTACTTCTCAGAGCTAAAGCTATAGATGATGCTATTAAGCCTAATCCTACTAGCGCAATATGATTAAATTTCATTAGATAACTCCAGGAAGTTTTGAATATTTTTTTTAACTAATTTACATTCAAAATCTGTACCTATAGTAATTCTTAATGATTTTTTTAAACCATAGTCAAAAACTTTTCTAACATAGATTTTTTGATTTTTCAAAAAGTCAAAAGCTTTGTTTGCTTGGTTTTCTGAACAAAAATCAACCAATAAAAAATTTGCTTTTGAATTCGTGGTGCTTAATCCCAGTTGTTTCAATTGCTTAGATAACCATTCTCTATTTTTTAGGTTTTCTGCTACACAATGTCTAGTATATTCACAATCTAATACAGCTGCAGTAGCAGCTGCAATCGCAGGAGAAGATACATTAAACGGACCCCTTACCCGATTTAAAATTTTTGTAATCGAATTAGAAGAGTAACTCCAACCTATCCTTAAGGCAGCAAGACCATATATCTTTGAAAAGGTTCTTAAAATGATTAAGTTGTGATAGTTTTCAACAAAAGAAAGACCACCATCAAAATTTTCTATATATTCAGCATAAGCTCCATCTATCACCATCAATACAGTATCTGGTAAATTATCTAAAAGGTATTTGATTTTACTAGAATCTAAAAATGTACCAGTAGGATTATTAGGATTAGCTAAAAAAATTATTTTAGTTTTATTATTACAACTTTTTAGAATATTATCCACATCAGCAACTCTTTCATTTTCTAAAACTTTAACTGGATTAGCTCCTCTTAATAATGCTGAAATTTTATACATTGCAAAACCGTGTTCTGTGTAAATTACTTCATCATTAGTCGAACAAAAGCATTGGCAAATAAAACTTATTAATTCATCAGAGCCAGCACCACAGATAATATTTTCAAAATTTATTGCATGTACTTTTGCTATAGCTTTTCTAAGTTTCTCGTGACTTGAAGATGGATAATTATTAATAAACTCAAAAGAATTTTTTAATGCATCTGTAGCTAATTTACTAGGACCGAGGGGGTTTTCATTTGAATTTAGTTTTATTATTTCGTGTTTAGATAAATCCGGTTGTTCGCCTCCTTTATAAACTGGGGCACTCAAAATTCCAGAATTAGGTAACAGCTTAAATTCCTTTTCTTTAATTTTTTTATTTTGCATAACAAACTATATCAAACTATCTTTCATAACTAAATCACATTTAATACTAGCTCTATAAAACCATTTGCACCAAAATTAAATACAAATATAACTTTTAATTAAAAATAAAGACCTAAAAAATTTCATGTAAAATTTATAGGATCAACATCTATAGTAACATTCAAGGAAGCAGGTCTTTTTCTTTTTTCAATTATTCTTCTTATGAAAGATTGGATCATTACATCTTTTTGTACTTTAATTAATATCCTTATTCTATATTTATTTCTAATTTTTGAAATTTTTGCATCTGCTGGACCATAAATTTTAATATTTTTAATTTTTAATAAAAAAATGTCTTTTGTTAATTGTTGAGAAAAATTAAAAGCTAATTCATGATTTACTCCAGTAATAGTAATAGCAATCATCCTACTAAAAGGTGGTACATTTGCAATTTCTCTTATTTCACTTTGAAGATCCAAAAAATTTGTGTCATCTTCATTACATATTGCTTTTATTACTTCACTTTCAGGAAAGTATGTTTGAATAATTGCTTCACCTGATACATCAAATCTCCCAGATCTTCCAACAACTTGCCGTAATAGTTGAAAAGTTTTTTCAGTAGCTCTTATATCGCCACCTTGAAGAGCCACATCTATATCAATAATTCCCACAAAACTTAATAAAGGAAAATTATGGCCTTTAGCAATAATTTGCGTTCCAATTACAACATCAATTTTACCATTAACAATTTTATTAAAAATATTTTTTAATTCATTCATATTTTTAAGATGATCTGAAGAAATGATTTGCACTTTTGCATTTGGAACCAGTGATGAGATTTCCTCTTGGATTCTTTCTACTCCTGGCCCAATTGGGATATATTCATTTCTAGTCCCACAATGATCACATTTTTCAGGATATGAATATTTTGTTCCACACAAATGACATAGTAAACCATTTAAAAATTTATGTTCGTTTAGATTAAAATCACAAGTGTTACATTTAACAGCCCTGTAACATTCTTTACATAATAGAGTAGGAGAATAGCCTCTTCTATTTATAAAGATTAAGGATTGTTGATTTTTATTTATTCGATTATTTATATTTTTAATAATATCGTCAGAAATCCATCGATTGTGAGGCAATTTTTTATTTTTTAAATCTACAATTTTTATCTTTGGTAAATTAGCCTCTCCAAATCTTTCTTTTATAAATTTATAGTCATATTTTGATTTTTTTACATTAACCCATGTTTCAATACTAGGAGTTGCAGAAACAAGAATAACAGTTGCTTTTGAATAATATCCTTTTAAAACTGCTATATCACGCCCGTTGTAATTAGTGCCTTCCTCCTGCTTGTAAGAATTGTCATGCTCTTCATCGACAATTACTAGTCCTAAGTTATTAAATGGGAGGAATACTGCTGATCTAGCTCCAAAAACAAGTTTTAAAGATCCGTTTAAAATATTTTTTAAAATTTTTCTTTTTTTCTTTCTACTTACTCCAGAATGCCATTCAGCAAAACCCCTCTCAAATCTTTTTTTTATGATTTCATCAAAATTTGAACTTAAACTTATCTCTGGAAAAAGAACTAAGACTTGTTTGTTTATTGAAATAGCTTCTGAGATTGCTTCCATATAAATTTCTGTTTTTCCAGAACCTGTCACTCCCCGTAAAAGGGTAGTTGAATAATTTGAAGATCTAATTTTTTCTTTTAAAGAATTAGCAATATTTTTTTGCTTTTTAGTCAGCGTCTTGCTAAATGTAATCTTTGGTTTAGATAAATTCTCTTGCTCAATAAGGCTTTTTTTTATAATTTTAAGTTTTTCTAAACCATCTAATACACTTTTCGAAACACCAGTTGTAGTCAAAATATCTACTCTAGATATTTTTTTATCATAATTTTCTGAAATCAATTTAATTACTTTATTGCGAGAGACAGTTGACTTAAAATTTTTATTTATTCCTAATTCATAAAAAAAAGAGTTCTCTTTTAATTCTAAGTTCAAACTCGGATTTATAGCTAGCTTGATAGCTGTATTGAGACTAAAAATATAATATTTGCTTACTTTAGCTATAAATTCTCTTTCTTCACTACATAATGGCGTAATGTTTATAATCTTACTTATTTTTTTTTTTACAAATAAGTTTTGATCAGATAAACCTTCGGACCAAACTACACCAACTACAAGTTTGTTCCTAATAGGAACTTTAACAATAGAACCTAAAACTACTCCGTTTTCGGGTACTATATAATCAAGAAACTGCTTTCCTTTTTGAACAGTTACAACAGATACTGTGTCTCCCTTCTTAAAAGAAGTAATATTGAAATTTGTGATAGTATTTTTCATTAAATAATTATATTCCTATAAATGAAAAATTTGCTATAACTAAGAAGTAATTTTTTTATTATGAATTTATAATTAAAAATAACCTAAGGAAAATTTTCAATGGATTTTTTTTTGGACTCTACTGATTTTGAAGAAATTAAGAGGCTAAATCAAACAGGTATTATTGATGGATTAACAACTAATCCATCCTTAATTTATAAAGCAAAAACACCTTTTGACCAATTAATAAATAATCTTTGTAGCGAAATAAAAGGGCCAGTTAGCGTAGAGACAGTTTCTGAAAATAGTGAGCAAATGATAAATGAGGGTATAAAAATTTCAAAAATGGCAAAAAATATAGTTGTGAAATTACCTATGACTTGGGAAGGCATAAAAGCCTGCAAACAACTTTCAGAAATGTCTATAAAAACAAATGTGACATTATGCTTTTCATCATCTCAGGCAATTCTGGCAGCTAAAGCAGGAGCAACTTATATTAGCCCATTTATTGGCAGGTTAGACGATGCTAATGTTGATGGAGTTCAATTGATAAGAGAAATAAAATTGATTTTCTCTCACTATAATTATGAAACAAAAATATTGGCGGCTTCTATTAGGACAAAGAACCATGTTACACAAAGTGCTCTTGCTGGTGCTGATGTTGTAACAATACCTCCAAAAGTTTTTAGCAGTTTAGTAAATCATAACCTCACAGATAAGGGTCTAAAAATATTTAATTCTGATTGGCAGAAATCAGGTCAAAAAATACTCTGAAAAATAATTAAAAACAAATGATCCAAGATAATAAAAAAATTCCAAAAAAAATAAAAGATATCCTTATCCAGAATCCCCATTGGATCACAAATGACTTAGATTTATTAAATCAAATTATTGACTCTGAAAATAAAAAAAATACGGGAAACGTTGTAGATTTAAGAGATATATTCTTAAAGAAAACAAAGTTAAAGCTTGAAAAGCTATCAAAGATACATACGCATACAATTACTGCGGCCTATGAAAATTTTTTGGGAGCCAATAATCTTCATCGATGCATAATTAAAATTTTGGAACAAAATAAATTAGAGAAATTAATCCATATTTTATTTGATGATATAAAAAATATTCTTAAATGTTCAGAAACAGCTTTATTAGTATCTAATCAATATGAGAAATTTCTAAAGAATCCAAATTTTTTTAATGTTGCTAACGAAGAAATTCAAGAGATAACTAAATCCGCTAAGTTAACCAAAAATTCTCTTGCTAAACTTAATACTAACTCCCAAAATCTATGTATTAGTCATTATTTAAATAAAAGAGCCTCAAAGATTTGTTCAGAAGCAGTATTATATTTAAACAACGATTCTAATTATAATAATGAAGCTATTTTAATTTTTGGATCTACAAATAAAAAACTTTTTAATGAGACAAATAAAACAGACTACCTCAATGTTTTAGCAAAAGTTATTTCCATCCAATTTAATAATCTAATGGATTATAAAAATGAAAGAAAAGCACAAAATAATTTCTGAAACTGGATATTTATTTATTGAAGATTGGAAAAAATACGCACAAAATTTCAGAAAACTGAGTAATTCTTCTATTTTATCTTATTCGAGGGATCTATTTTTTTTCCTTGCGTTTATAGAAAATTATAAAAATAGCAAAATTTCAATAAGAAGACTTGAAAAAATTACTGTTCGTGATTTTAGATCATGGCTTACTCATGAAATTAAATTAGGAACAAGCACTACTACATTAAGGAGATACTTATCATCGGTAAAAGAGTTTTATAATTGGTTAAACGAAAAAAAAGGTGTAAATAATAAGTCTATATTAAATGTTCAAATGCCTAAAAAAGAAAATAAACTTCCAAGACCCATAGAAGAAAACTATATTTTTGAAATCATTTCTTTAGCCGAAAAAAATAATAAAATACCTTGGATAGCTGCTAGAAATGCTAGTATTTTCACACTATTATATGGATGTGGTTTAAGGATTTCTGAAGCACTGAATATAAAAAGAAATAATTTCCCGTTTACAGGTACTTTAAAAATAGTTGGAAAAGGTGAAAAAGAAAGAATAATTCCGGTAGTACCTTTTATTGAGGATAGTATAAAGAGATATATTGATTTATGCCCATTTGTAGGAGAACGAAATGAGTTTTTATTTTTAGGTGCAAAAGGGAAAAAATTAGATGCAAGAATTATACAAAAAGAAATTTCAAATTGCCGAAAACAATTAGGGCTTCCTGAAACTGCAACTCCTCATGCATTAAGACATTCATTTGCAACACATTTATTGTCAGCAGGTGGAGATTTAAGAACCATTCAAGAATTACTTGGACATTCTTCTTTATCCTCAACACAAATATACACTGACGTTGATCCTAAAAGACTAATTAAGGTGTATAAAGAGACTCATCCTAAGGCCTGATGTTTGTTGAAATTACAAATTTTTAAGAACTTCATTACATCTTTGGCATATAACATTGTCCTTAAAATTAGTGTATGAGTTAGTATACTTCCAACATCTTTCACATTTTTCGCCTTCTGCTTTAATTATTTCAACCTCCACAGAATCTTCGATAGATAAAGAACCATTTGAAGTAGCACCTTCGTCTAAAATTAATTTTATAGAAGAAGTTATACAGACTTCGTTGAAATCAATTGAATTCAAAACTTGAAATAATTTTTTTTGTTTTAATTTTAAAATAGGAAAAGCTTCCAAACTTGACCGAATATTTTTGTTCTGTCGTTCTTTCTCTATGGCTAGAGTAACATGTCCTCTTACATCTCTAATAATGTTCCATTTCTCCTCAAGATCAACATTGATCCACTTATCAGGGGTTTCAGGAAAGTCCTCAAAATGAATAGATATATTTGGATTTTTATAATGCCTTTGTAACCATACTTCTTCCATAGTAAAAGGAAGTATTGGAGCAAACCATTTTACCAGTCTTTGAAAAATCATTTCTAAAGTAAATATGCAAGATTTTCTTACATGAGAAGAGACTTGATCACAATAAAGAGAATCTTTTCTTATATCAAAATAAAAGGAAGAGAGATCTACGGTACAAAATTGAAATAGTTGTTGAAAAACAACTTGAAAAGAATAATTCTGGTAACCAACTCGAATACAATTATCAAGATTTTTTAACTTGTTTAATACCCATTTTTCTAGCTCAGGTAGTTTGTCTAATTCAATTTTTTCTATGTCTTTTAAATCTTCAAGAGATCCCAACATAAAACGCATTGTATTTCTTAATTTTCTATAACTATCAGCCACACCTTTTAAAATCTCTTTTCCAATTCTTAGATCACTCGTATAATCTGCTTGAGACACCCATAGCCTTAAAATATCAGCTCCATATTGTTTAATTACATCATCAGGGCTTATGGTATTTCCTAATGATTTTGACATCTTCATACCTTTTTCATCTAAGGTAAAACCATGTGTTAGAACTCCGTTGTAAGGAGCCCTTCCTACTGTACCACAAGACTGTAGTAAAGAAGAGTGAAACCATCCCCTATGTTGATCAGTACCTTCTAAATATAGGTCTGCAGGCCAAACTCCATCCTCACGATCTCTCAAAACAAATGCATGTGTTGATCCTGAATCAAACCAAACATCAAGAATATCATCTATTTTTTCATAATCATCTGGATTATAAAAATCCTGGAGAAATCTTTCTTTAGCACCAGGAGAAAACCATGCATCTGCTCCTTCATTTTCAAAAGCCTTTAAAATTCGGCTATTAACTCTAGTATCATTAAGTATGTAATTATTATCCTTGCTCGTTAAGTTCTTATTTATAAAACAAGCCAGAGGTACACCCCATACCCTTTGTCTAGATAAAACCCAATCAGGGCGTTTTTCTATCATTGAATAAAGTCTATTTCTACCAGACTTTGGAAACCAACTAACCAACTCGTCAATTGATTTTAAAGCACGTTCTCTTATTGTGTTTCCATAGACTGAGTCTGTTTTTGATTTGTCTTTATGAGAAACATCTTTGTCTATAGATACAAACCACTGTTTAGTATTTCTAAAAATAAGTGGTGCCTTAGATCTCCAACTGTGGGGATACGAATGTAATAGCTTTCCTCGAGCCATTAAACAATTGGTTTCAATCAATTTTTTAATAACTTCTTCATTAGCTCTACCTTCTTTTCCCTTTTTATTAAAAATTTCAAGACCATTAAAATAAGGCATAAATTTTACAAAACTACTATCTTCATCGACATTATGCGTTAGTTTATCTAACCAACCTCTTTTTAAAAACTCTTCATAATCCTCAGCACCATGACTTGGTGCCATATGCACAAAACCAGTACCTGTTTCTTCTGTCACAATTGAACTCTCAATCATGGGAATTTCATAATTCCAAAATTCATTAGACCCCTTTAAATTTGCAAAAGGATGCTCAATTTTATATTTATTAAAATCTTCAAAATTTACATTTTCTATTTTTTTTGCATCCAATACTCTTGCTTGCTTGAGACACTCAGCTGCAAGATTTTCAGCTAATATAATTTGTTCTCCGTTAGATAACCAACACTCTTTTTCAGTTTCTATAACTTCATAAACACCATAAGAGATGTCTTTATTATAAGCCACTGCCTTATTAGATGGGATGGTCCAAGGAGTAGTAGTCCAAATAACTATCGATCGATTTCTAAATTCATTTGTGGTTATAGGAAATTTAACCCAAATAGTTTTACTTTGATGATCTTTATATTCAATTTCAGCTTCAGCAAGAGCTGTTTTTTCAACTGGTGACCACATTACAGGTTTAGAACCTTGATAAATAGTTCCCTGTTCGATAAATTTCATGAATTCTGATGCAATTGTTGCCTCAGATTTGAAATCCATGGTTAAATATGGTTTATCCCAATCTCCTATTATGCCAAGCCTTTTAAATTCTTTTTTTTGAATATCTACCCATTCAGAAGCAAAAGCTCTACACTGTTTTCTGAGCTCATTTACAGGTACTTCGTCTTTGTTCTGACCCTTCTGTCTAAATTTTTCTTCAATCTTCCATTCAATTGGCAAACCATGACAATCCCACCCAGGAACATATCTGGAATCAAATCCAAGCATCTGTTGGCTTCTTACTATGAAATCTTTCAATATTTTATTAAGTGCATGACCAATATGAAGATGACCATTAGCATATGGTGGTCCATCATGTAGAATAAAAGTCTTTCTTCCAGAACTCTTTTCCCTCAATTTTTGGTAAATATTTAAATTTTCCCAAGTTTCTAACCATTCTGGTTCCCTTGTAGGCAATGATGCGCGCATAGGAAAATTGGTACTTGGCAATAATAATGTATTTTTAAAGTCAAAATTTTTATTTTGCATACAATTTCACTATTTTAAAATTTGTTATATAGATAGGCCTATAATGCTTTTACGATTTTATGTAAATCAATAAAATAAAATGTTGCAAAAATTATTTTTATAATTGAAAAATCACATTTTAATAATTTAAGGAATAATTATAAATTAAAAAAATGAAAAGATTTTTTCTAAAAATTGAGTATGACGGAACTTTATACCATGGTTGGCAAAAACAAAAAAATTGTAAAACAATTCAAGGAGAAATTGAATATGCATTCAATCAATTAACTGGTAAAAATGTAAATTTAACAGGCTCTGGAAGAACAGACGCTGGTGTACATGCTTATTGTCAAATTGCACATGTTGATCTTGAAAAAGATTGGATTCCAGAAAAACTTCAAGGAGCTCTTAATTTTTTTCTAAAAAAAATTCCAATTTCAATTTTAGAAATAAAAAAAGTTGATAATAATTTTCATGCGAGGTTTTCAGCAATACACAGAGTTTATCAATATAAAATTTTTATTAGAAAAGCACCTCTAGTACTACATAATAAAAGATACTGGCATATATGGAAAAACCTAGATACAGAAAATATGATCAAGGCTTCAAATTTTCTCTTGGGAACACATGATTTTACAACATTTAGATCTTCAATATGTCAATCAAACTCACCTATAAAAACCATGGATAAAATAAGAATTAAACATAAAATCAAAAATGACAAAAAAATTGTCGTTTTGCAGTTTAAAGCTAGAAGTTTTTTACATAATCAGGTTAGAAGCATAGTTGGAAGTTTAGTGAATGTAGGGTTAAGAAAATGGGAACCTTATTATATAAAAACTATCTTGGATAAAAAAGACCGAAGAAAATGTGGCCCCATCGCACCACCAGAGGGACTTTATTTAAAAAAAATTAAATATTAAAAAGTACATTAATTATATCGCTGTCATTCATGATATAAGTCTTTCCCTCAACTCTCATTTTACCAGCTTCTTTAGAAGCTTGTTCACCCCCACAATTGACATAGTCATTATATGAAATAATTTCTGCTCTTATAAAACCGTTTTCAAAATCACTATGTATCTTTCCAGCCGCTTGAGGGGCGATAGAGCCTTCAGTTACAGTCCAAGCATGTGCTTCTTTTGGACCTACTGTATAAAAAGTGATTAAATTAAGAAGCCGATACCCTACCTTTATTATTTTATGCAAACCAGGTTCATCTAAACCTAAGTCATTTAAAAACATGTTGATATCTTCAAGATTTTCAAATTTGCTTATTTCTTCTTCAATAACTGCTGAAATAATAAGGCATTTTGCACTATTAGCTTTTGCAAATTCATTAACCTTTAAACTATGTAAATTACCAACTGAAGCAGAATTTTCTTCAACGTTACATACATAAAGAATAGGCTTTAATGTAAGAAGTTGCAAAGATTTGACTACTGTAAAATCATCTTTCTCAATTTCTATTCCTCGCGCAGGTATTTCATTACTTAAGGAAATTAAAAGTTTTTCTAAAATTATAAGTTCTTTTTTTGCTAAATTGTCTCCACTATTAGCTTTTTTTTTGATGGTGAATATTTTTTTTTCAACACTCTCAATATCAGAAAGTAATAGCTCAGTTTCAATAATTTTAGCGTCATTAACTGGATCAATTTTTCCTGAAACATGTGTTATGTTTTCATCTTCGAAACATCTCAAAACATGAATTAAAGCGTCGCATTCTCTTATATTAGCTAAAAATTTATTACCTAAACCTTCACCTTTAGATGCTCCCTTTACCAACCCTGCAATATCTACAAAAGTCATTTTTGTAGGAATAATGATCTTAGAATCTGCTATTTCTGCTAATTTATTAAGTTTTTCATCAGGAACAGCAACTTCCCCAGTATTCGGATCAATTGTGCAAAAAGGAAAATTGGCAGTTTGTGCAATTGATGTTTTTGTAAGAGCATTGAAAAGAGTGGATTTTCCTACATTAGGTAGTCCTACAATACCTGTTTTAAATCCCATATATTACTGCCACGTTTTTTTATATTATTTAATATTCTCTTTAATAGTTATTTAAATTGCAATAAAGTTTAATCGATAAATTATCACTCGTTTAAAAATCCTTAAATAAGGAAAAACATTCAATGTCAAGAATTGAAACCAAATTTAAAGAACTTAAAACAAAAAATATGTCGGCTTTTATTACTTTTTTAATGGCTGGTGATCCAAGTATAAAAGAGTCAGAAACTTTATTTAAAAAACTTCCCAAATTAGGAGTTGATATAATAGAGATAGGTATGCCTTTTACAGATCCTATGGCTGATGGATTATTAATTCAAAAAGCTGGTCAAAGGTCTTTAAATAATGGGACATCCTTAACTAATATTTTTAATTTAGTTAAAGAAATTAGAAAAGTAGATGAAAAAATACCAATTATTTTAATGGGATACTATAATCCAATTTATTCGATGGGAGTAAGTAAATTCTTAGATCAATCAAAAAAATCTGGTGTAGATGGATTTATCATAGTTGATTTACCTCCTGAAGAGGATGAAGAATTTTGTCTGCCAGCAAGAAAATTGGGGATGAGTTTCATAAGACTCGCTACTCCAACAACTAGTAATAAAAGGATACCAAAAGTTCTAAAAAATACTTCTGGTTTTATATATTATGTTTCGGTAACTGGAATAACTGGATCAAAAAATCTTGATATTAAAAATGTAGAGGAACAAGTAAAAACAATTAAAAATCATACAAAAATACCGATTTGTGTTGGTTTTGGAATAAATACACCGGAAGATGCAAAAAATGTGGCAGAAATCGCAGATGGCGTGGTTGTCGGTTCATCTATAGTTAAACTTATCGAAGAAAAAAATTCATTAGATAGTGTTTTTAAATATATAAAAAAATTAGCAAATGCTGTTCATGGAAAATAAAAATCACTCAATATTGGTTTCGATTTTGTTAAATTAAAGTATAGATGAAAGATATTTATAATTTCGATATTATAATCGTTGGAGCCGGAGTAATTGGTATTGCTATAGCTAGGGCTTGTGCGCAGAAAAAAAAATCAGTATTACTTATTGAAAGAAATCCTCAATTTGGCGAGGGCATTAGTTCAAGAAATAGTGAAGTTATACATGCAGGCATTTATTATCCTGAGAATTCATTAAAAGCTAAATTTTGTAGAGATGGAATGGAAAGACTCTACAGATATTGTTATGAAAAAAAAATTTCTATTAAGCAAACAGGTAAACTAATAGTTCAGACTTCTACAAAGGATGAAGATAAACTTTTAGAAATTTACAATTTAGGAAAAAAAAATGGATGTAATGAATTAAGATTGTTAAACTCACAAGAAATAAAAAAAATTGAAACTGAAATTTCTGCAGTAAATGCAATTTGGTCTCCAAAAACAGGAATATTTGACAGTCATAGTTTTATGAAATCATTATTAGATGATTTTGAAAAAGAAAACGGTACAGTTGTATTTAACCATAATTTAGGTAAAATTGTAAAAAAAGGAAGGTTTTTTGAATTTACAATAGATAGTACTACTATACTAAAAACTAAAACTTTAATAAATTGCTGTGGTCTTCATGCGACAAAGTTTTTAGAAAGTATTGAAGATTTCCCTAAAAGCCTAATAAAAAAAACTTCATTTTGCAAAGGAACTTATTTTGGATATCAGGGTAAAATACCATTTAACCATCATATCTACCCTATCCCAAATAAAGCTGGTTTAGGAATACATTTCACCCAAGATCTTAATGAAAATGGCCAGTTTGGACCTGATACAGAATGGGTCAATTCTGAAGATTATGCTGTTGATTTTAATAGAGTAAAAAATGCACACATCCAAATAAAGAAATATTGGCCTAATTGTGACATAACAAAAATTAGACCAGTTTATTCAGGAATTAGACCAAAAATTGGTTCTAAAATAAACTTTGAAAAAGATTTCATAATTCAAACAGAACATCATCATAAATTTTCAGGACTAATTAATCTAATAGGAATAGAGTCACCTGGTCTTACTGCTTCTCTTTCTATTGCAAATGAAATTGTTAGAAATTATGTTGAGGATTAAAAATCATTCTCAATCTTTAAAATACTATCATCAACTTCTTTAAGGTTTTTATGACCACATAAAGCCATTGTCATATCTAATTCAGTATGAAGAATATTTAATGTTTTTTCACAACCACTAATACCATTAGCTGCTAAACCATAACTCATAGCTCTTCCAATTAAAGTATTATCAGCTCCCAAAGCAACAGCTTTCAAAATGTCTTGTCCTGATCTTATTCCTCCATCTAGCCATATAGATGATTTCCCTTTAACTGCTTCAACTATCTTTGGTAACATTGAAATTGTACTTGAAGTTTGATCCAATTGTCTTCCTCCGTGATTTGAAACAATAATTGCATCAGCTCCAACATCTAGTGCTTTGACTGCATCTTCAGGTTCAAGTATACCTTTAATTATAAATTTACCACCCCACCAATCTCTTATTCGAGACACATCATCCCAACTTAATCTTGGATCAAATTGCTCTGAAACCCATGCAGAAAGTTTACTTACATCAGAGACACCATCTACGTGACCCACAATATTTCTAAAAGTTCTTCTTGGTGTTCTTAACATATTTAAGCACCATTTAGGATGTTGTATAAGATTCAGTAAATTACCAACTGTTAATTTAGGCGGGGTACTTAATCCATTTTTAATATCTTTATGACGTTGACCAAGAATTTGTAGATCTACAGTTAATATTAATGCCGAACATCCAACGTTCTTCGCTCTTTTTATAAGGTTTTTTGAAAAACTATGATCTTTCATAACATAAAGCTGAAACCAAAAAGGGTTAGTTGTTTTTCTTGCAACATCTTCTATTGAACAAACTGACATTGTCGATAGCGTATAAGGCACACCAAAATTTTCTGCAGCTTTAGCCGCTAAAATCTCACCATCAGGATGCTGCATACCTTGCAATCCGACAGGGGCAATTGCACATGGCATTTTAAATTTGGATCCAAAAATTTCAACAGAAGTATCCCTATTAGAAATATCAACCGCTACTCTTTGCTTAAACTTAATTTTTTTAAAATCTTCACAATTAGCTCTAAAAGTAGATTCAGTCCATGATCCTGATTCAACATAATCAAAGAACATTCTTGGAGTTCTTTTTTTAGCTAATTTTCGTAAATCTTCTATACAAGTAATACTTTGCAAATCTTTCATTATTCCTTCTCTATTATTTTTATATTAATATAAATATTTCTTATGTATATGATTGGAAACTTTTTTATATCTATTCTATTTTTTTTACCAATTAAAAACTTCAATTGGTGGTATTTAAAGGATCCTTTTAAATTGAAAAATTATAAAAATTTTATATAAAAATCTTATAATTATTAACCTATATATTGAAAAAGCTCTTTTGTTTTATTTTATTTTGTAATATATGCCTCTTTAAAGATTAAATATGACCTGTAGGAGCATCCAATATGGCTGAAAATATTAGCTTGAATGTAGAAATTAGAAAGGAAGTTGGCAAGGGAGCAGCCAGAACTCTTAGAAGAAATAATTTAGTTCCAGGTATTATTTATGGTGGAGAACAAGATCCTCAGGCTATAAAAATAAAGTTTAACGAACTTCTAAAACTGTTAAAAAAAGGACGTTTTATGTCTACTCTAATTGATCTAGGAGTAGGTAATAATAAAGAACAGGTTATATGCAGAAATATTCAAAAAAATGTAGTAAAGGATCTACCTACTCATGTTGATTTCATGCGTTTATCTGAGAATGCTTCAATTAACCTATTCATCCCGATTCAATTTAAAAACCAAAATATCTGTCCCGGTATTAAAAGAGGTGGTGTATTAACTGTGGTAAGGCCTGAAGTTGAACTTATAGTAAACGCTAAAGAAATACCCAGTGAATTAATAGTTGACCTAAGTGAATTTGAATTAGGTGATACCATAAATATCTCTAACATTAAGCTTCCTGAAGGAGCAAGACCAACGATTACAGGTAGGGATTTCGTTATCGCTAACATTCAAGCACCATCTGGATTAAAGTCTATGGAAGAAGAAACAAGTGAAGAAACTAGTGATGATCCGGATACTGAAGCAAAAGAAGAAACAGATACCGACAAAACTTAAAAATTTTTTAGTATTTATTTATCAATGAAACTCATTGTAGGGCTTGGTAACCCTGGTGAAAGATATAAACAAACTAGGCATAACGTTGGTTTTATGGTTTTAGATAAATTGATTAAACAATCAACAGTAGATGGCTGGGATAAAAAGTTTGATTCTTTTTTTACCAAAATTATTATTGCCCAAAAAAGTATGATACTTCTTAAACCACTGACTTTTATGAATGTTTCAGGTCATGCTGTTCAAAAAGTTAAAAATTTTTATGGCATTGATCCTAATAATATAGTCATTATACATGATGATATAGATCTTGAATTAGGTAAAATTAAATTAAAAAAAGGGGGTGGAGATGGGGGTCACAACGGTTTGAAATCAATAATTAAAATGATAGGTTCTGAATTTAATAGAATACGAATTGGTATAGGTAGACCTGAAAAAATTAGTGTATCATCATATGTTCTTAATAATTTCCCCGAAAAAGAAGTCTCGTTCTTAAAAAAAATAATACTTAAAAGTTGTGAAGGTATAAATTTACTTATTGCTAATGAAGATGAAGAATGTAAAAGACTATTTTCAAAAACTATAGCCTAATTCTTTATATCAAAACCTAAGCTTTCAGCTACTGTAAAAATGTCCTTATCACCTCTACCACACATGTTCATTACCATGATGTGATCTTGCGGTAGTTTTGAAGCAATTTTTTTTACATAAGCTAATGCGTGACTAGGTTCTAAAGCAGGTATGATACCTTCTTTTTCACAACATAATTTAAATGCATCTAGAGCCTCTTTATCTGTAATAGATACATATTGAACTCTGCCCATATCATGTAAGTAAGAATGTTCTGGACCAATACCAGGATAATCTAATCCAGCAGATATTGAATGACCTTCTATTATTTGACCATGACTGTCTTGTAATAAGTAAGTCCTATTCCCATGAAGAATACCTGGTCTACCTCCAGTTAAAGAAGCTGCATGCTCCATCTTGTTGTTAACACCTTTTCCACCTGCTTCTACTCCAAACATTTTTACATCCTTATCATCTAAAAATGGGAAAAAAAGACCCATTGCATTAGATCCTCCACCAATACATGCCACTAAACTATCGGGTAATCGTCCTTCTTTTTCAAGAATTTGTTGTTTTGTTTCAATACCAATAATTGACTGAAAATCTCGTACCATTTGCGGATAAGGGTGTGGCCCTGCAACTGTACCTATACAATAAAAAGTTTCTGCTACATTAGTAACCCAATCTCTCAATGCTTCATTCATTGCATCTTTTAAAGTTCCACGACCTGATGTCACAGAAACTACATCTGCACCTAAAAGTTTCATTCTAAAAACATTTGGGGCTTGTCTTTCTACATCTGTTTTACCCATAAAAACAATACATTTTAAACCAAATCGGGCACAGACTGTTGCTGTAGCAACTCCGTGTTGCCCAGCTCCAGTTTCTGCAATAATCCTTTTTTTACCCATCCTTTTTGCAAGTAATATTTGGCCAAGTACATTATTAATCTTATGTGCCCCTGTATGATTAAGCTCATCACGTTTAAGATATATTTTAGCACCACCAAAATGTTTCGTTAGGCGTTCTGAAAAATAAAGAGGGCTGGGTCTACCAACATAATCTTTAAGAAAAAATTCCATTTCCTTCCAAAAGTTATCATCACTTTTTGCTTTCTCATATTCTTTTTCTAGTAATAAAATTAAAGGCATTAATGTTTCAGAAACAAACCTACCACCAAAATTACCAAATCTTCCGTTTTCATCTGGGCCTTCTTTAAAAGAATTTATTCTATTATCCAACATTTAAATTTTCCTCATATTTTCTTATTTTTTTTACAAATTTAGTTATCTTTACAATACTTTTTTTGCCATGACTATCTTCTACGCCTGAAGACAAATCTACTTTCTTAGCGTTTGTTGCAAAAAGGGCATCATCAATATTTGATTCGTTTAATCCACCTGCTAAGAACCAAGGAAATTTCCAATTACTATCTTCTAATATTTTCCAATCAAATTTAATACCATTTCCACCTGGTAAACTATTACCGTTAGGTTTAGCATCAATTAAAATTTGATCAGCGATTTCAGCGTACTTTTCAACTAATTCCAAATCCTTTTTATCTTTTACACCTACGGCTTTTATCAAAGATAAGTTTACTTTTGACTTTATTTCTCTAACACGGTCTAAAGTCTCAGAGCCATGTAATTGAAGCATATCAAGATCAATATCTGAAATTTTATCTAAAAAATCATTGGTAGGATCAACTACCAATCCAACCTTCTTAATTCCAGGAGGAGAATTAGAAATTAATGATCTAGCAGTTTCTCTGTTTAAATATCTTGGAGATTTTTTGTATAGAACCAAACCTACGTATTTAATTCCAAGATTAAAAGCTACTTCAATGTGAGATGGCTCTTTTAAACCACATAATTTTATTTCAATCATAATTTCTATTCAAGAAGTGAAAGTATATCGTCTTTTTTTGAATTTAATTGTTTTTTCAATTTCTTAAGTTCCATATTACTTTTACTCAATTCACTAATTTTTAATTTTAAAGATTTTCTTATTTTTTTAGATCTATTATTCTCTAATATACACCCAAAAGTGAACCCTAATAAAATAGAAAAAATAATAATAATGTATAATGGATATTCTAAAAAATTAAATTTTTTCAAATTCAAAAAATCAGGAAATAAATTTATAACAACTATGTGTGAATTAAGCACGCCAAACCATATAAAGATAAACATCAATATAACACTTAAGGCAAATTTAAATATCCACAGCAATAAGCATATCCTACTTATTTAATCTTTCTCTTAAAAGTTTACCAGGTTTAAAAAATGGAACAAATTTTTCATTAACTTCAACACTTATACCGGTTCTTGGATTCCTGCCAATTCGAGGTTTTCTATGTTTAACAGAAAATGCACCGAAACCTCTTAATTCTGCTCTTCTTCCATTTGATAAAGCATATGTTATTTCATTAAAAATAGTTTCTACTAATCTCTCAACATCTCTTTGATAAAGGTGTGGGTTTTCTTCAGATATTTTTTGCACAAGTTCAGATTTGATCATAGATAACTCCAATTATCTGATGTTAATACTTTTAATTAATATTTTCAACGTACTAAAGACATTAATTTTAAACTATTTGAATATTCTGGAACAAATTTTAAATTATCAATCGAGATCCTATTAATGATTGCATTTAAAAAGGATTTTTGACTAGGAGTTTCTATATCAATGATTGGTAAGCCTTTAAAATCAGGATATTTTTTTTCCAGATATTTTAAAGCCTCTTTTTCTGACCCAATTCCATCGATTAAGCCCAAATCCATTGCCATACCACCTGTTAATGTCCTTCCGTCTGATACTAATTCAATTACACTTTGATTAATATCTCTATTTTTTTTTATTATAGAAATAAACCAATCAAAACTATAGTTTACCAATTTTTGATTATTAATTTTGACAAGAGGGTCCGAAGGAGATAAAGGATTTTGACCTCCCTTAATTTTTCCTGATTTTGTTGTATCAATACTAACACCAATTTTTTCTGAAAGTTCTGAGAAATTTTGATTTTGAACAATTACTCCAATTGAACCAGTTAATGTATTCTTTCTTGCAAGAATATAGTTTGAGGCAAGGGCTACTATATAACCACCAGAGGTAGCGATTTCTCCCATTAAAGAAATTACTGGTTTTTTTTGGGATAAACTATTAATTGCAACATAAAGGCTTTCAGAACCAACTACACTTCCACCTGGACTATTAATCCTTACTATAACTGATTTAACATTGTCATTTTTGGCCAAATTATCAATTATTTCAATTGTTTCACTATTATCAAAAATGACACCATTAATACTTATCCTAGCTATATGTGAAAAATTAGAGGAAAAATTATTGAAATTTAAAAATAAAGATATGGTTATGGCTAAAATTATTGAAATTAGTATGCCACGCCATATTCCTTTTCTATGCCATTTTTTTTTATTTTCTTCTAAAATCTGCCAATCTAAAGACATCTTAAAAAGCTTTAATCTTTTTTATCCTCTTTATTCAATGCAGCACCTAATATATCTCCTAAAGAAGCTCCAGAGTCAGAAGATCCATATTGCTGCACTGCCTCTTTTTCTTCAGCTATTTCTTTAGCTTTTATTGAGAAATTTACTTTACGATTTGCTTTATCAATATTAGTGATTCTAACATCAACTTTATCACCTACAACAAACTTATCTGAACGTTGTTCTGACCTATCTCTAGATAAATCTGACCTTCTAATAAATGAATTAATGCCATTATATTCTACATCAACACCATTTTCCTGTAAATTAGAAATTGTTACAGTAACAATTTGACCTCTTTTTAGGCCACTTACTGTATCAGAGAAAGGATCTTTTTCTAAAGCTTTTATAGATAGAGATATTCTTTCTTTCTCAATATCAATGTCAGTTACTTGAGCTTTCACCAAATCACCTTTTTTATAAATTTCTAGTGCCTCTTCACCAGATTTATTCCAATCGAGGTCTGTCAAATGAACCATTCCATCAATATCTTCTCCTAAACCAACAAATAAACCAAATTCTGTGATATTTTTTATTTCACCCTCAACACTACTCCCAACTGGGTTATTTTGTGCAAAATTTTCCCATGGATTTCCTTTAGTTTGTTTTAGTCCTAGGCTCACTCTTCTCTTGTCAGTATCAATTTCTAAAACCATAACTTCTAATTCTTGACTAGTAGATACTATCTTTCCTGGGTGTACATTTTTTTTAGTCCAAGACATTTCAGAAACATGAACTAATCCTTCTACTCCAGACTCAAGTTCAACAAATGCCCCATAATCAGTTATGTTTGTAACTCTTCCCGTGTGATTTGATCCCAAAGGATATCTATTTTCAACATCACTCCACGGATCGTCTTGAAGTTGCTTCATTCCAAGGCTTATTCTATGTGTATCCTTATTAATTTTAATCACTTGGACTTTAATTGTATCTCCAATATTTAATAACTCTGAAGGATGATTTACTCTCCTCCAAGCCATATCAGTTACGTGTAAAAGACCATCAACTCCTCCAAGATCAATAAATGCACCATATTCTGTAATGTTCTTTACAACTCCATCAGCAATTGAGCCTTCCACAAGATTACCTACCAACTCAGCTCTTTGCTCAGCTCTAGATTCCTCCAATATAGCTCGTCTGGATACAACTATGTTTCCTCTACGTCTATCCATTTTTAAAATTTGAAAAGGTTGTGATACATTCATGAGTGAATTTGTATCCCTTATGGGTCTAACGTCAACTTGGCTTCCGGGAAGAAATGCTATTGCGCCTCCAAGGTCAACCGTAAAACCGCCTTTTACCCTACCAAAAATAATACCCTCTACCTTTTCTTCTTTTCCTGATGCTTTCTCTAGGCGATCCCATGCTTCTTCACGTCTTGCTTTTTCTCTACTTAAAAGTGCTTCTCCCCGAGATCCTTCTACCTTCTCAAGATAAACTTCTACAGTATCACCAACCGATATTTCAGGAGGTTGGCCTGGTCCAGAAAATTCTCTTAAATCAACTCTACCTTCCATTTTATATCCAATATCTATAATAGCTTGGCCAGCTTCTACTGCAATCACTGATCCATTTACTACCTCACCCTCTTTAGGTGTTGAGCTATCCAAACTCTCATTAAGTAATTTTTCAAAAGCCTCCATAGTAGCAACTGCTGACATATAGGTCTCCTTATAGTGTTTTGATTCTTAAAAATTCATGAAATATGTTAATATAGTATAAATTCAACTATTCAATGTTATTTTTTTAATTTTTTTGAAATTAATTGAATAATTTTTTTAAACCCCTCTGCAGGGGTAATATTTGATGTATCTAGCAAGTAGGCATCTTTTGCTGATGCTAATGGTGAGAGTTGTCTGTTTCTATCAAAATTATCTCTCTTTGTTAATTCATCAATTATATCTCTTAAATTCAAATTTGAATTATGTTTCAGATATTGGTTATACCTCCTTTTAGCTCTTATCTCTATATCAGCATCCACAAATATTTTTACATCAGCGTTTGGACATACTACAGTTCCAATATCTCTACCATCTAATACAGTACCACCCTCTTGCATCGCAAATTCTCTCTGATAAGTCAAAAGATTATCTCTTACAATTTTATTTTTGGATATTATGCTTGCCTTAAGCGATATTTCTTTGTTTCTTAAAAGACTTAATTGGAAATCTTTATTAAATAATAGTTTTAATGAATCTTGAATGTTTTGTTTTGAAATTTCAGAATGTATTTCTGAGGATTTTAAATAATAGGCTACAACCCTATATAAAATTCCAGTATCTAGATATTTAAAACCAAAATGATTGGCTGTTTTTTTTGCTAAAGTTCCCTTTCCAGAAGCTGCAGTTCCATCAATAGCAACGATAAATTTCATTCTTTTCTTTATAAAACAAGGTTTATTTTTAATTCAAAAAAGGACATCTTTTAACTCTTTAGTATAGATATATCTAATCCTAATGAATTCATAAGATCAATAAAATTTGGAAAACTTGTCTTAATTGAAGATGCTCCACGTATCTCAATACTTTTCTCAGTAATACTTCCGAGAATAGCAAAAGACATAGCAATCCTGTGATCATTAGAGGCATCGATTACGCTTCCACCTTTTATTTTTTGATTTCCTTTGCCAAAAATAGTCAATTTATCTTGTTTTTCTGAAACACTCACACCACTTCTCTTCAAACCATCTGAAACAGCACTTATTCTATCACTTTCTTTAAATCTTAGCTCCTTTATTCCATTCATTATTGTAGGACCCTTAGCCGTAGCCGCTAAAATAGATAAAATAGGATATTCATCAATCATTCTAGGAGATCTTTCCTTAGGTACTTCTATTCCTTTTAAATTAGGGGAGTAAGTAACATGTATATCAGCAACTAATTCTCCAGTTTCCAAATTCTTGTTCTTAATTTTTATATTTGCTCCCATTTCAATTAATGTATCTATAAATCCGTCTCTCAAAGGATTTAAACCAACATTTTTTATAACAATTTCAGAATTTGGTATCATACAAGCTGAAGCAATTGGGAATGCAGCTGACGAAATATCACCTGGAACTTTAATAGCACTTGTAGTAATTTTTGAAAAACCACTAACTGAAATAATTTTTCTTAATCCTTTTCTCCTTACTTTTATATTAGCACCAAAAGACTCCAACATTTTTTCTGTATGATCTCTAGTAGCTTCATTTTCTGTAATGCTTGTTGTACCTTTTACATTTAAACCTGCAAGCAAAATAGCAGATTTTACTTGTGCGGAAGGAATTTTGAGAATGTGGTTAATTGGAATAGGTTCATTAGAACCAATAACATGTATAGGTAGTTTATAATCGTAATTAGTTGAAAAATAAGCACCAAACTCAGATAATGGTTCTACAACTCTATCCATTGGTCTGTTGCGAAGACTTTCATCTCCTGTAAAAGTAACTTTAATAGGACATGTTGATACCAATCCCATTAATAATCTAACTGAGGTACCAGAATTTCCACAATCTATAACGTTGTCTGGTTCACAAAATCCACCTAAGCCAACACCGTGTACAAACCACTTATCCCCTTTCTTATATATATCAACACCCAAGGCTTTTAATCCATTTGCAGTTTTAAATACATCTTCAGACTCTAATAGATCTGATATGATAGTTTTTCCAATAGCCAAGCTTCCTAATATAAGTGCTCTATGAGATATAGATTTATCACTAGGAACATAAATTCGTCCCTTCAAAGCAGAAGATTTACCGGAGATAATAGTTTGAAACTTTTTATTCATATTTTTTTTTGAATATTAAATAGTTAGTTTTTCGTCCTGAATCTATAGCTTTTTTTTCGTATTTTGTATTGAAATTCCATGTGTTGGCAATTTTACTTTGAAATAAATTCGAGTTAATTAAATCAAAATTCTTTTTTTTCTCCATAATCCCTAATATTTGAGCTGCATATTCATCAATATCTGTTGCTATATTAATTGTTCCATTTTTTTTTAATAGAGAACATAAATATAAAGTATTATTTTCATTGAAAAATCTTCTTTTTTTATGCTTATTTTTTGGCCAGGGATCTGGAAATAAGACATAAATTTCGTTTAAGGTTGAAAAATTTAAATTATAAATTAAATCAAGACAATTTCCAAAATGGACACGTAAATTAGATATTTTGTATTTGATGATTTTATTTAACAAACTTGCAACGCCATTCTCAAAAATTTCACAACCAATAAATCCTACGTTTGGGCATGATAAGGCCTTGTCAAAAAGAAAATCACCCATTCCAAAACCAATTTCAAGTCTAATATCCATTATTTTTAAATCATGAAATAAATTGTATGGGTTTATTTTTTTTAATTTAGCTTTATTTTGATTATCGTTTGGGAATATGGAAAAATCGTTAAGGTATTTGTCAAGATTTTTCTGTTGTAAATTACTAAGTTTTTTGCCTTTTCTCCTTCCAAATATTTTATTTTGTTTTTCTACTTTAAACATATAAATAATAAACTAAAAAAAATTTTATTAAGTTATATTTTGTTTAAGTTTTTCAGTAAGGTCTGTTTTTTCCCAAGAAAAACTACCGTCATCCCCATGAGGTTGTCCAAAATGACCATAAGCTGCGGTTTTTAAATATATTGGTTTTTGTAAATTAAGATGTTTAATTATACCTGATGGACTCAAATCCATACTTTTAAAAATACTATCAATGATCTTGCTCTCTGGAACGGAATTAGTATTAAATGTATTTACAAAAATTGACAGAGGCTGTGAAACACCAATCGCATAAGAAAGTTGAATAACACATTTTGTCGCCAAACCAGATGATACTATGTTTTTTGCTAAATATCTTGCAGCATAAGCTGCTGATCTATCTACTTTTGTAGGATCTTTACCTGAAAAGGCTCCACCACCATGAGGAGCTGATCCACCATAAGTATCAACAATTATTTTTCTGCCAGTAAGTCCTGCATCGCCGTCTGGACCACCTATAACAAATTTTCCAGTAGGGTTTACATGCCAAATTGTATTCTTGGTTATCCATCCATCAGGTAATGTCTCTAAAATATAAGGGTAAATTATTTCTTTTATATTGTCCGAAGTCAGCTTTTCATCAAAATGTTGAATAGAAACAACAATAGATTTTATACTTTGCGGAATTCCATTAATATAATTTACTGTCAATTGAGACTTGGAATCTGGGCCTAGTTTGTCTTTAAGCTCATTTTTTCTTGCAATACTAAGCCGTTTCAAAATAGCTTGAGAATATTGAAGAGGAGCAGGCATTAATTCCGGTGTTTCATTAACTGCATATCCAAACATTATTCCTTGATCACCAGCTCCTTCCCTATCAACACCTTGTGCAATGTCTGGAGATTGTTGGTGAAGCAAATTTAAAATTTTTAATTCATTCCAATGAAAACCTTTTTGTTCATAACCAATATTTTTAACTGTTGACCTTACAGTTTCTATTACAAGCTCAGATAGATCTTCAATTTTCATAGTATTTTTAAGCCCTACTTCTCCTCCGATTACCACTTGATTGGTAGTAGCAAAAACTTCACACCCAACTCTAGCTTGGTGATCTATCCTTATAAGTTCATCTAAAATCGCATCTGAAATTTTGTCACAAACCTTATCTGGGTGACCTTCAGATACTGACTCGGAAGTGAAATAATATTGTAATTTTTCTGCCATATTATTTAATTCTATATCAAAATGCTAATTTTTATTCTTACTCTTTTTAAAACATAAAAAATAAAATACTGCAAATAAACAAATTAATAAAAGATTCCAATTTTTAGAACCAAATTTAGAATACAATGTTTCATCAATTTTTTTTGGAATTTTAACATCAAAATAACCCTCAACATTCAAGGGTATTTTTTTTTGAATTTTTCCATATGGATCAATCAACGCAGAGATTCCTGTATTAGCTGATCTTAAAACAGGTAGTCCTTGTTCTATTGCTCTAGCTCTTATTTGAACAATGTGTTGTTGTGGACCATTATATGATCCAAACCAAGCATCATTTGTTAAATGGACAATAAAGTCTGAATTTAAAGTATTTGCATCTATCTCATTTGAAAAAATAGACTCATAACAAATAAATAAAGAGATTTTGATAGAATTATCAATTATAATTTCATTTGTTTTCGTTCCAACACTAAAGCCAGTAATTCCATTATTCTCAATTCCAGTTTCTACAAATATATTTAAAAAATTATTAAATGGTACAAACTCTCCAAAAGGAACTAAATGTTTTTTATCATAAATTTGCTCCACTTTACCATTTTCATTTAAATAATATGCTGAGTTATATAATTTATTAGAGTTTTTATCATACCTTCTAGCTCCTAAAATGATGGGCTTAGAAATATTATTTAATATTATATTTTGAAAATTTTTTTTATACTCCAAAAAAAATGGAAGTGAAGTTTCAGGCCATATTAGCATGTCAACATTTTTTGAATTTATACTACTAAGCTTAATTAGCTTACTAAAATTAACTTCTTCTAAATCCTTTTTCCATTTGTTTTTCTGCAATATATTAGGTTGGATTATTCTTATTTGTTTATTTATTTCATCATCGACCTCATTATTATCTCGATATAAGCCATAAATATTTAGTAAAAAAAATCCTGTTATTGAAATTAAAATTCCTGTTTTTCCAGTTAGAATAATAAAGCACAAAATAATTATAATAGAGGTCAGCCAAAATGGACCAAAAATAGAAAGTACTTGAGAAATAGGCGTATCTATGAATGCTAATCCCAATAGAACCCAAGGAAACCCTGTAAATAAATGAGATCTTAAAATTTCAGCTAATGAAAGACAAATTGCTAATTTAAAAAGAGATATTTTTTTATTTTTAAAATCATTTTTATAACTAGAAAAGAAAAATGCGCTTCCCCAAAAAAAAGAGAGTACTCCAGACAAAAATATTAATGCAAAAGGTGCCAAAATAACTGTTAAATTCGGTTCGACTAAAAATGGTTCAATTATCCAAACTAAAGAAAATGTAAAGTAACCAAATCCAAATAAAAAACCAAAAAAAAATGATTTTTTTGGACTATAATTCTTTTTTAACCAATAAAAACCGATAACAACTAATACTACTACAATAATATAAGGAAAGGAAAATGGTGGGTTAGCTAGGGATAAAAAAACACCCAAAATTACAGGTAAATTGAAATCTAAATTTTTTATTTTATGTAAATTATTCTTATTTATTATCCACATTTTCTCTTTTAAATTTCTTTGATAATTGTAACCTCAACCTTTTTATTCTTCTAGCATCAGCTTCAACTATACTAAATTCATTTCCAAAAATGTCTTTTATTACCTCACCTCTTACTGGTATTCTATTTATTAATGAATTAACTAACCCACCTATTGTTTCATATTCTTCATCTTGAGAATTATCGTATCTTAGATTTACACCTGATTGAGATCTAAACATGTCCAATTCTAATCTAGCATTTACTAAAAAAAGATTTGGTTTTTCCTCTATCCATAGTTGATCTTCATCTTCATCATGTTCATCAATTATTTCTCCCACTATTTCTTCTAATAGGTCCTCAATGGTTACTAAACCTTCTACACCTCCATATTCGTCAATTACTAATGCCATATGAATTCTTTCCGTTTGCATTTTTTGTAGAAGGGTTTTTAGGTTCATTGAAGGTGGTACAAAAATTAGAGGTCTAATTTTATTTTTAATATCTAACATACTGTCTTTATTAAAACCGTCTCCTAATGCAAAATCTTTAAGATGTAATAAACCTAACGGATTATCTAAGGTATCTTTAAAAATAGGAATTCTAGATAACCTATACTTACTAAATATTTCTGAAAGCTCTTCAGAACTCATTTCATCTGATGCAGCTATTATGTCGGCTTTAGGTATAGCAATATCTTCAACCCTTATTTCACTTAGACTTGGTAAATTTTGGTCTACAACTTCGATTGATTCTTTTTTTTCTTCATTACTAAAAACATTATTCCAAAATGAACTTTGTTTATCTTTATTTTGAGATTGTTTTGGATATTTATTCATTTTATTCCACAAATTTAAATTTTAAGATATTTTATATATGGATTATTTATTCCACACTCATTTAAAGATTTAATTTCAATATCATTCATTAATTTAAATTCAGTATACTTTTTATGATCAAATCCTAACAAGTGAAGACATGAATGAATTAACATATGAATAATATAATCTTCGAAAATTAAATTTACCTCTTTGGCTTTTTTAAAGCATGTTTCGTATGAAATAGCTATATCACCAATGTCTAAAGTACCCTCTTCATATGAAATTAAGTGAGAAATATCTTTTTTATCTAATAAATCTTTATACTTCAAGTTTTTCAACTTAGGCCAACTAAGTACATTAGTGGTTCTGTTCTTATCTCTAAAAATTTTATTATATTCTTTCATTTTTTCGTCATTACAAGCTAAAATCGATACTTCTAAAAATTTATAAATTTTTGAGTAAGCTAAAATTTTAAAAGTTGACTTGAAGGCTATTTTAGATATTTTTTTTAAGTCAATTACTGACCATTTTTTTTCTTGTATGTTGATGTGAATTTTTGCAGGCATTTACAAATCTATCTAACTTGACGTACAATCGTAGGCGTCAACAATTTTTTGAACAAGATTATGCCTTACAACGTCTTTTGATGTGAAATAAACGAAACGTATTTCTTTAATTTTTTTTAAAATTTTAGAAGCCTCATCTAAGCCACTCTCGAAACCTTTAGGTAAATCAATTTGTGTAAGGTCCCCTGTTACTGCAGCTTTTGAACCTCTACCAATCCTCGTTAAAAACATTTTCATTTGATTTGAGGTTGTATTCTGTCCTTCGTCTAAAATAATAAATGAATTTGAAAGTGTTCTGCCTCTCATAAATGCTAAGGGGATGATTTCAATTATTTTATCCTCTAACATCTTGGTTACTTGTTTCGTTGGAAGAAAGTCATATAATGCGTCATACAAAGGCTGCATGTAAGGGTCAATTTTATCTTTAATATCACCTGGCAAAAACCCAAGTTTTTCACCTGCTTCTACTGCTGGTCTTGTTAAAATAACTTTGTCTACTTGACCTTTTAAAAACATAGATACAGCAACTGCTATCGCAACATAGGTTTTTCCAGTACCAGCCGGCCCTACGCCAAACGTGAGATCATAGTTAATTAAATTATCAATAAAATCTTTTTGACTATAATTTCTAGGACTAATAAGTTTTTTCTTAGTTTTTAGATCATATTGATGAACCTGACTTTCATGTTGTTTTTCTATAAGGGAAAAATTAGACATCTTAAGGCTTGTCAGAATAAAATCAATAATGTCATTACCTTCTAAAGATCTACCTTCTTCTAAAGAAAAATAAATATTTTTTAAAATATTTGCAGCTTTTTTCTGATCATCAAAATTTCCTGAAAAAAAAAGTTTATTTCCTCTCCTTGTAATTTGAATTCCCAATTTATCTTCTAAAAAAATAATATTTTGATCTCTTACTCCACAAAGTTCAATTAGAACACTGTTATCTTGAAATTCAATTTCTAGAGGTGGTTCTGGATCTTCTATTAAAAAATTATCAATTTTAGACAAGGTTTAAATTCTGACTAATTAAAAAGTTAAAATACAATTATTATTTTGATTTGTAAAATGAATGTCTGGTAATCAATAAATATATCTCAATTTAAGTAACATATTCACCTGATAAACTTAATCCATTTGTTGAATTAATTTTTACAGGTATAATTTTTCCAATTTGATTTTGTTTTGAATTTAAAACCACTGGGTTCATGTAAGGAGTTCTTCCAACATATTGGTTTTCAAACTTACCAATTTTTTCTATTAGAACTGCTTGAACACTTCCAATTAAGTTTTGTTGAAATTGTTGTTGATACAAAAAAATAGTTTCTTGAAGTTTTGAAAGTCGATTACTTTTAATATCATCCGGTATATCTTTCATTTCAAAAGAGGGAGTCCCAGTTCTAGGCGAATATTTAAAGCTATATGCCTGTGAGTATTTTATAATTTTACATACATCTAGAGTTTTTTGAAAGTCTACCTCTGTTTCACCTGGAAAACCAACAATAAAGTCACCAGAAATTGCAATTTCTGGCCTTATTTTTTTTAATCTAGAAATTACATCTAAATAATATTCAACAGTATGCCCTCTATTCATTTTTTTTAATATTTTATTACTTCCTGACTGAATTGGGAGATGAAGATATGGCATTAGTTTTTCTTCTTGTCCAAATAGTTGAATAAGGTCTTCATTCATATCTCTTGGATGAGATGTCACAAATCTTAATCTTTTTAAATTATCAATTCTACATAATAATTTGATGAGATTTGTAAAATTTACGTTTTGATTTTTCTCATTTTCATAATAATATGCATTCACATTTTGACCTAATAAAGTTATTTCTTTTACACCAGAATCTACTAACTCGTTTGCTTCTTTAATAATAATTTTTGGAGATCTAGACCTTTCTGCTCCTCTTGTGTAGGGTACTACACAAAATGTACAAAATTTATCACAACCTTCTTGTATTGTTAAAAAGGCAGTTGTTTTTCTAATATTACTTTTATTTAAATTTAATTTTTCAAATTTATCCTCTATTGGAAAATCAGTATCTACTACTTTTTCATTAATCTCTAATTTTTTAATAATTTCTGGCAATCTATGGTAAACCTGTGGGCCAAGCACCATATCAACTATTTCTGATCTCTGAATTATTTCTTCTCCTTCAGCTTGAGCTACACAACCAATAACCCCAACTTTTAATTCAGGATTTTTTTGCTTCAATTTTCTATAGCGACCTAATTCTGAATATACTTTCTCAGCAGCTTTCTCCCTAATGTGACAAGTATTTAATATAATTAAATCTGAGTTTATCTCATTATCAGCTTTAGAAATACCGTGTTGAATTAAAGACTCCTCTATTCTTTCAGAATCAAACACATTCATTTGACATCCATAAGTTTTTAGAAAAATTTTTTTTATTTTTTTATTCATTATATTTATTCTCAATTTAAAAATTCCTATTATAAAATTTAATAGTTATCAAGAGATGAAAATTGATTGAATTTTTTATTATATGATTGAAAAATTCAAATATAAAATATTATAATTAACATTCATACTAATTAATCTTAAAGAAAAATATACCAGTTCCAACAACAATAAGGATTTTAAATGAAATTACATGTTAAGGTTTTAATAGTTGGAGGTGGAGTTGTAGGCGCAAGCATTGCTTATCACTTACAAAAGGGTGGTTGGAAAGATATTGTATTAATAGAGAGGGATGAGTTAACTTCTGGTTCTACCTGGCATGCTGCAGGACTTCTTCCCTTATTCAATATGTCTTATGCAACAAGCCATATTCATGATTACTCTGTTAAATTTTATAAAAAATTAGAGAAAGAAATGAATACCGATATTGGCTTTAAGGTAGTAGGTAATTTAAGAATGGCTCAGACCCAAGATCGTATGGATGAATTTATGCTATACAGTTCTACGGCAGATACGGTAAATATTCCTTATGAATGGAAAAATCCCAAACAAATTAAAGAAAGATGGCCTTTAGTTTATTCTGAAGATTTAAAAGGTGCTATTTATCATCCAACTGATGGTTACATAAATCCAGCTGATTTAACACAAGCAATAGCGAGAAGTGCCCGTTCAAATGATGTAAAAATTGAAAGGAGAACTCAAGCAGATTCCTTTTACTGGGATGGAAAATCTTGGCACGTACAATGCTCAAAAATGTTTGAAAAAGGTGGGAATTTATTAGTAAGCCAGGAAAAAATCACGTACATTGCTGAACAAGTTGTAACTGCTACTGGAAATCATGTACAAAATACTTCTAAACTTATAAATACAAAGATAGCTGCTATACCTGTAGAACATCAGTATATTGTAACTGAAGAAGATCCAAAACTCATTGAATACAGAAAAAATAATGATGAGCATCCAGTTTTGAGGGATGCCGATGCAAAATGGTATGTAAGAGAGGAAAGAGGAGGATGGATATTAGGACCATACGAAAAAAATGCACCAGCACGATTTAAATATAATGTGCCTGATAGTTTTAGAGCTGATTTATTTCCATTAGATCTTGAAAGAATTGAAAATGAATATTTTTCTTTTATCAAAAGAATACCCAGTAGTGAAACCCTAGGTATTAAAGATGATTTCAATGGGCCTATTTGTTATACACCAGATGGAAATCCCCTTTTAGGACCAGCATTTGGATTACGAAACTTATGGCTAGCAGAAGGTTTCTCATTTGGAATAACTGCAGCAGGTGGAGCAGGATATTATTTAGCTCAGATGATGATCAATGGAGAAGCAGAAATAGATATGACCAGCCTTGATCCAAAAAGATATGGATCATGGATTACTACAGAATATACATCTAGAAAAAATGAAGAAAGTTATGAACATGTTTACATTCTTCACCATCCAGATGAGGAAAGACCTGCTTGCAGACCATTAAGGACTTTTCCTTGTTACGATCGATTAAAAAATTTAGGAGCACAATTTGGTCAGGTTAATGGATGGGAAAGACCCAATTATTATGCTGATAAAGATTTTAGTGATATTGAATCAAGGAGTTTTAGAAGAGGAAAATGGTGGGAACATTCAAAAAATGAAGCGCAAGCAATTAGGCATCAAGTAGGCTTAATCGAAATATCCGCTTTTACAAAACAAATAGTGAAAGGTCCTGGCGCAGCTCTTTTTTTAGATTGGTTTACATGTAATAATCTACCAAATATCAATAGAATAAATTTGACATATAGCCTGACTTCTTCAGGAACTGTTAGGTCAGAATATACAATAGTAAGAAAAAATGAAAATGAATTTTATCTTATATCAGCTGGTGCTCTTACAGATTATGATAAGGATTATTTGATCAAAAAGGCCCAAGATAAAGAAAAAGAATTTGGCTATATTGAGATTCAAGACGTAACAAGTCAGTTTGGAACTTTCGCTATTGCAGGACCAAAGTCTAAAGAATTACTGATAAGTTTAACGAATAGTGAAAACCCTGAACAATTATTTTCAAATGAAAATTTTCCGTGGCTTTCGTCCAAAGAGATTGAAATAAATATGATACCAACACTTGCTATAAGGGTAGCTTATACAGGAGAATTAGGTTGGGAATTACATTATCCTATAGAATTTCAAAATAAATTACTTGATTTACTATTGTTGTCAGGAAAAAACTTTGATCTTAAGTTAGTCGGTTCAAGAGCTCAAAACTGGTTACGACAAGAAAAAAGCTATAGAGCCTTTGGAAATGAACTCGGTAGAGATGCTTGTTTAATTGAAGCAGGATTAGAAAAATTTATAAATTTTAATAAAGAATTCCTTGGGAAGGATGCTCTTCAAAAACGTGATGTAAAATCTAAGTGTGTAACTTTACTGATTGATGGACCAAAAGATTGTGATCCTTGGGGAAGGGAAGCCATTTATAAAGATGATAAAACCATTGGAAGACTTACTTCAGGTGGGTATTCAGTTTTTTTTGAAAAATCAATTGGGATGGGTTACGTAGACAAAGTTTATGCCAAAATTGGTGAAAAATTAAAAGTAAAAATGTTAAATCAACTTTGGCCTGCTACAATAGTTGAAGATAGTCCTTACGACCAAAATAATTCAAAAATTAGAAATAAATTATAATAATTTGAATTTATCTATTTTCAGAAATTGCTTTAGAAAAAATCTCACTATCAACATTTCCTCCACTTACTACAATTATAATATCTTTCTCATTCAGTTTGTCCGCAGCAAAAATTGCTGCAGCGGCGGCAACAGCTCCTCCAGGCTCTGAAACTATTTTAAAATGTTGATATAAAAATTTCATGGCTTTTAAAACTTCTTTGTCACTAACAACTAAACCTTCACCTGCGTTTCTTTTTAATATTGGAAAGGTCAATTCACCAGGTGTGGGGGTTAGAATCGCATCACATATTGATGGATTGTTAGTTTCATTAATTTCTCTTTTACCTGATTTCAATGATCTTGCAGTATCATCATAAAACTCTGGTTCACAAGTTCTCAATTTATAAAAAGGAGCATATTTTTCTAGTGCAATTGAGATACCTGCTGACAATCCTCCTCCTCCACAACAAACTAATACTTCGGCTTTTTCTATGCCTAATTTTCTGGATTGTTTGATAATCTCTAAACCACAAGTTCCCTGGCCGGCAATGATTAAGTCTTCATCATAGGGTTTAATAAGTGTTAGTTTTTTTTCATTAGCTATATTTTCTCCAATTTTTTCTCTTATCTCAGTATATCTATCATAAAAAATTATTTCAGAATTAAAATCCAAAGTATTTGATATTTTTTGTTTTGGAGCATCTTTGGGCATTACTATAAGAGATGGTATTTTATGTACCTTACAGGCAGCTGCTACACCCTGAGCATGATTTCCTGAGGAATACGCGACGACACCATTTAAAATTTTATTTTCTTTTTTTAAATGGGAGATTGCACACCAAGCCCCTCTAAATTTAAAACTACCCGTTATCTGAAGACATTCAGGTTTTATGAAAATATTTTTTCCTAAAATTTCATTAACTTTTGAATTAAACAACAATGGTGTTTCATAAACAATGTTTCTTGCATACTTTTGTGATTGAATTATTAAATCTATATTAGACAATTTAGATGTCCTTTATTTTTCATCATAATATCTGAAGCACTGCATTTAAATCACTCCCAATCCAAGTTGGTTTCCATTGAATCTTTTCCTTAGGTAATTTGTTTCTATTGATCCATATACTGGAAAATCCAAAAGCTGTCCCTCCAGCTGCATCCCAGCCATTAGAAGAAACAAAAACAAAATCCTCGATATCGCATCTAAAATGCTCTAGTACCAAGTGATAGACTTTTTCATTTGGTTTAAATAGACCTAATTTTTCTGCAGATAAAATAATATCTAAATGATTATTTATATTTGATTTTGTAGCTGCATTATTAAGCATTTCCATAGTACCATTTGATAAAATAGCAGATTGGTAGCCTAAAGATTTTAATTCCTTTAATACCCCCAATACTTCTGGAAACGTATCTAGTTCTTTATAAAGTTCGAGTAAGTCATTTTTTAAATTATAATTTTTTTTTAAATTATAAAATTCTAATGCGTAATCTAGAGCGTCTTCTGTTATTTTCCAAAAATTAGTCCTATAACCAATTGAATTATAGTACCATGTATATCCTATCTGTTTATCACGCCATAAGTTAGATACCTTATCCCATATTTTTATAAAATCTGGATTGGCTATTTTTTTTGAATAGTTTCTAGCAGCTGCATTAACATCAAAAAGAGTTCCATAGGCATCAAAAATAATAATTTTTTTCATTCAAATTCTCCTATCAATAAAGAAAAGAATTATTAGATATTTTCAATTTGCGGAAGACCCATAATATGATAACCACCATCAACATACAAAATTTCACCTGTTGTAGATGAGCTATTATTACTCAATAAATAAAGTGCAGCATTTCCAACAGATTCTAGGTCTGCATTTTTTCTAAGAGGGGCATTTTTTTCAGTGGTCCTAAATACTTGCCGTGCTCCCCCAATTGCTGCACCTGCTAAAGTTTTCATAGGTCCAGGGCTAATCGCATTTACTCTTATTTTATCTGGCCCTAAGTCATTTGCAAGATACCTAACTGATGATTCTAAAGCTGCTTTTACGGGCCCCATTACGTTATAATTAGGAGTGACACGTTGACTCCCCATATAAGAAACAGTTAGTAAAGAACCTCCATTTGGCATTAAAGGAATACATCTTTTTGCAAGACTTACAAAGCTATAGCATGAAATATCTAAAGATTTTAAAAAATTTTCTCTTGAGGAATTGACAAACCTTCCATTTAATTCTTCTTTATCTGAAAAAGCCAATGCATGAACTAAAAAATCTAATTTTCCCCACTTATTGTGTATCACTTCAAATAGTTTATCTAAAGAATCTTCATTTTGAACATCTGCTAGCATACAAATTTTAGCATCTATACTTTCTGCTAGTGGACCTACTCTTTTTAATAAATTTTCATTTTGATAAGAAAGGGCAATTTCAGCTCCAGAATCTGACAATACTTTAGAAATTCCCCAAGCAATAGATCTCTCATTTGCAACACCGAGTATTAGACCACACTTATTTTCCATTGTTATCGGCATTAATCTCTTAACTTACTAAAAGCTAAAGTTGCATTAGTTCCACCAAATCCAAAACTATTAGAAATTACAGTATCAAACTCAACATTATTTCTCGATTTCATTAATATTTCGTTTGTTTGTAAATCACTATCTAAATTAAAAATATTTGAACTTGCTGATAAAAATCCTGAGTGCATCATTAAGATTGAATATATAGCTTCATGAACACCTGCAGCGCCTAAACTATGTCCTGTCAAAGACTTAGTAGATGAAATAGGTGGAATATCCCCGTTTCCAAAAATTCTTCTAATGGCTTTAATCTCTACTACATCTCCCGCAGGTGTTGAAGTTCCATGAGCATTTATATATGAAATTTTACGATTTTCTATATTAGACAAAGCAAGCTTCATTGACCTTTCACCTCCCTCACCAGAAGGTGCTACCATATCGTGGCCGTCAGAAGTTGCTCCATATCCTGTGATTTCAGCGTATATTTTTGCTCCCCTCGCTTTTGCGTGTTCGTAACATTCTAATACCAATACTCCAGCCCCTCCTGAAATTACAAACCCATCCCTATCTTTATCATAAGCCCTAGATGCAGTTTCAGGAATATCATTATATTTGCTGGACATTGCTCCCATCGCATCAAAAAGGCATGATAAGGTCCAATCTAATTCTTCTCCCCCACCTGCAAATATGATGTCTTGTTTTCCTAATTGAATTTGCTCTAAACCGTTTCCAATACAATGAGCTGATGTCGAACAAGCTGATGATATTGAATAGTTAACTCCTTTTATTTTAAAAGGAGTAGCTAAACACGCTGAATTAGTTGAAGACATCCCTCTAGTCACCATAAATGGACCCATTCTTTTTGGACTCTTTTTTTCTAAAACTATTTGATGGGCTGCGAAAAGGTTTTTTGTAGAAGGTCCACCTGAGCCTACAATTAGACCCGTTCTTTCATTAGATATTTCAGTTTCAGTTAAACCACTATCTTTAATTGCTTGCTCCATAGCAATATAATTATAAGCAGCTCCATCACCCATAAATCTTAATTGTCTTTTGTCTATATGATCAGATAGATTAATTTTTGGCATACCATGAACTTGCGACCTAAAACCATGGAATTCGTATTCTTCAGAGAATGTAATACCAGATTTTCCCTTTTTTAAAGATTCGGTTACTTCTGTTGCGTTCAGTCCAATTGATGAAATAATACCCAAACCTGTTATAACTACTCTTTTCATTAAAGTATCTCCTAAAAATATCCTAAAATATAAGAATATTTAAAATTCTAATCTTCAAACAAACCAACTTTAAGCCCTTTAGCTGTAAAAATTTCTTCATCATCTGCAAATACTTTTCCATCAGATATTCCTAGCTTAAGTCTTCTTTCCAAAACCCTAGAAAAATTAATCTCATATCTTACTAATTTTGTATTAGGTGTTACCATACCTTTAAATTTAACCTCGCCAACACCTAGGGCTCTTCCACGACCTTTAAGACCCCTCCAACCTAGATTAAAACCTGTTAATTGCCAGAGAGCATCAAGGCCAAGGCAACCTGGCATAACTGGGTCGCCAACAAAATGACAGTCAAAAAACCACATATTTGGACTAATTATCAATTCTGCAACCACATGTCCCATTTTATTTATTCCACTATCTCTAGAAATTTCACAAATGTGGTCAAACATTAGCATAGGAGGCATTGGTAATTGGGGGTTTCCAATACCAAACATTTCACCACTAGAACATTTTAATAATTCTTCTTTAGAAATTTTCATATTATGTACCGATATATATACAGAATTAACTATTCATACCACTGTTATTAATATTGGCGCAAGAACTACCTAGTAATATAAAAAAGATAAAATAGAAAAAGAACTAAAAATACAATTTATAAATATATAAAAAAGTCAATTTTATATTGATGAAAAAATTTAAAGATATTATTATAAACTACTGAAATAGAACATATATGATGAATACAAAAAAATTTTGTGCTACAAATTGGCTTTACAATGTGGGTTTACGGCCCACAAAGCAAAGAGTTTTGTTAGCAAATCTTTTAATGGGAGATGGTAGACATCAACACTTTACAGCCGAAGATCTGTTTGAAAAAGCAAAAGAAAATAGATTAAAAGTTTCATTAGCTACAGTTTATAATACCTTGCATTCTTTTTCAGATTCTGGCCTTTTAAATAAAGTTATTGTAGATGGCTCTCGATGTTATTTCGATACAAGACTTGATAATCATACTCATTTTTATTGGGAAGCAACAGGAAAATTAACTGATGCACCTGGGAATTTTCTTGAAATCCAGAATTTACCCAAACCTCCAAAAAATTCAAAAATTACAAATGTAGATATAATTATACGCCTTAAAGAATATTAAAAAAATCTTGTTTCCTTTTTGAAATTTACAAAGTTTTAGTTTTTATATGACTATTAAATAAATTAATTTATTATGATATATATCCTTAAAAAGAAAAAAAAAGAGCCCTCAAGATTAGTAGGACTTGATATAGCCCTAAAAGTCAGTAGTTTTGTGACTGGAAAAGAACACCTTCATTATGGTTTATGGGAAAGACTTGATGTTACTCTTGATAACTTAGGAAAAGCACAAGAAGCTTATACTAATCTGCTATTTAAATATTTACCAAAAAAAGAACCCCAAAAAAAATTAGAAATTTTAGATATTGGTGGAGGCGCTGGTGAGAATGCTAAAAAATTAATTGAAAGAGGACATAGGGTAACAATAATTGTTCCAAGCAAAATTTTAGCAGAGCACGCCAAAAAAAATACTAACAACAAGGCAGAAATTTTGATTACAACTTTTGAAGATTATATACCTAAAAATCATTCCTTTGATTTATGTTTATTTGCTGAAAGTTTTCAATATATTCCGATAAAAACTGCACTCAAAAAAGCGAGTATGTTATTAAAAAATAATGGCGAAATACTTATAGCAGATTGTTTTAGATCCGATAAAAAACAAATTGGAATTATTCGACAACCAGGTGGTGGTGCATCATTAAAAAGTATGGAAAAAGAATTGGAGATACAAAAATTGAAAATACTTGTAAGAAAAGAAATAACAAAACTGGTAGCGCCATCAGTAGAATTAGAACAAAAGTTTTATAATACTTTGGGTTTTTCAATTAAAAGAATTATTACTAGTCTAAATGTTAATAGACCCATTACTTTAAAATTTTTAAAAATAGTCTATAAAATCTTCTTTAGTAAAAGAAGGAGAAAACGTTTAGAAAAAAGACTTTTTGAGAATACTAGAACCGCATGTTCTTTTATAAAATATAATCATTATATGATATATAAACTTAAGCCTGGAAATAAATAAGTTCAGTATGAAAGCTGGGTTTACAGATAATCAATTTTTAGTCAATTATATGAAACTAGATTTTAACCACAAAAAACGTTAGTTATTCTTCTGTCAGATCCAATTACTAAATTCAATCTAGAACTGTAATTTTCATCAACACTCTGATCTTGATTTTCATTCAACACTCTTGTGTCTGCTGGATACTCCATTGCTGCTAAAGCTGTTTCTGGCTGTCCAATTAGGAAACTTAATGTATTTGCTAAGCACTCACCTGTTTTATTTGATTTACTATCCTCAGTTTCAATTCTTAGAGGAACAGGCCCACCATGACTAAAATCATAACCATCATAAGTACCTTGAGTTGTTGTATTACAAGCCGATAGTAAACAAAAAAATAAAATAATAATAATATAATTTTTCATAGCTTCGATAATTCCTATTTTTTAATTATAAATTCAAGATTTATTTAACCTATTTTCGATTAGGTTTTTAACCACTGATGGATCAGCTAAAGTGGAAGTGTCACCCAAGTCTTCATACTTATTCTCAGCAATTTTTCTTAATATTCTTCTCATTATTTTTCCAGATCTAGTTTTAGGAAGATTAGGAGACCATTGTATATAATCTGGTTTTGCAATAGGACCAATTTCTTTTCTAACCCATGCCTCTAGTTCTTGGGTTAATTCTGGGGTTGAATTTTTACCAACCATTAGTGTTACAAAAGCATAAATTCCTTGACCTTTAATCTTGTGAGGATAACCCACCACAGCACTTTCTGATACTAGAGGATGAGATACCAATGCACTTTCAATTTCAGCTGTACCCATCCTATGTCCAGAAACATTAAGAACATCATCAACTCTACCAGTTATCCAATAATAGCCGTCTTTATCTCTTTTACAGCCATCGCCTGAAAAATAATATCCTTTAAAATCACTAAAATACGTTTTTATAAATCTGTCATGATCGCCATAAACTGTTCTCATTTGGCTAGGCCAACTATCTTTAAAAGCTAAAACACCTTCAACATTATTACCTGTCAATTCTTTGCCATTTTTAGGATCTATAATTACAGGCTTTATTCCAAAAAAAGGAGTTGTAGCTGATCCAGGTTTTGTAGCTGTTGCACCAGGTAAAGGAGTGATTAGTATGCCACCAGTTTCAGTTTGCCACCATGTATCAACTATTGGACACTTCCCTTTACCTACAACCTTATTATACCACTCCCATGCTTCTGGATTAATAGGCTCTCCTACGGTACCTAAAATTCTTAAACTTGACAAATCACAATTATTTACAAAATCATCACCCTGTCCCATCAATGCCCTGATTGCTGTGGGAGCAGTGTAAAATTGATTTACATTATGTTTTTCACAAACTTGCCAAAATCTAGAACAATCAGGGTAAGTCGGAACACCTTCAAACATCAAAGTTGTTGCTCCATTCGATAAAGGTCCATAAACAATGTAGCTATGCCCAGTAATCCAACCAACATCAGCAGTACACCAATAAATATCATCCTCATGATAATCAAAAATATACTCATGTGTTAGAGATGCATAAACAATATACCCACCATTCGAATGCTGTACCCCTTTAGGTTTTCCAGTAGATCCGGAAGTATACAAAATAAAAAGAGGATCTTCGGCAGACATCACCTCTGGATCATTAGTTTCACCTATGAGATCTACCATTTCATTATATGAAAAATCTCTATTCTCTTTCATATAAACAGTGGCACCTGTTCGTTTTACTACTAGAGTTTTTATATCCCCTGAAATTTCTAGAGCTTTATTAACATTCTCTTTAAGAGGTACAGGTTTTCCACCTCTTGGCCCTTCATCAGCTGTTACCACTAAAGAGGCTCTACAATCAATTATTCTACTTGCAAGTGCCTCTGGTGAAAAACCTCCAAAAACTACTGAATGTACAGCACCTATTCTGGCACAAGCTAACATAGCATATGCTGCCTCTGGTATCATAGGCATATAAAGAATAACTCTATCTCCCTTATTCACACCTAATTCTTTATATATATTTGATAAACGACAAACTTGCTTGTACAATTCTCCGTAGGTAATTTTTTTTGATAAGCTTGGCTCATCTGACTCCCAAATTATAGCAACTTTATCCCTATTTTTTTCAAGATGTCGGTCAATACAATTATAACTTACGTTCAGTGATCCATCTTCATACCATTTTATAGAAACATCATCTTGAGAAAAAGAAGTATTCTTAACTTTTGAAAAAGGAGTAATCCAATCAATTCTATTTCCCATCTTTCTCCAAAATTCTTCTGGGTTTGAGATAGATTCTTGATACATCTCCATATATTTGTTGTTGTCAATTTTAAATGATTTGGAATTTGTTAAATCGGGATAATAGATTTTTTCATCCATGATATTTTTCTTTCTTATTTTTTTTCAATCTTAAAATTGTTATAGTACATAAAGATGATCTTTTAAATAATTGAAGCGATAGATGAGGAAAAATAATCAATTTGATCTTTATTTAATCCTGCAATATTAATCCTAGAATCTCCTACCATATAGATACCAAATTCTTCCCTTAATCTTGCAACTTGCTCAGCCGATAAACCCATAAGAGAAAACATACCTCTATGCCTTTCAATAAAATCAAATCTAGTTGAGTTAGTGCTTAATCTTAAAGAAGCAGACAATGACTTTCTCAGTTCCAACATTCCATTTCTCATACTATTCAATTCATTTTCCCATAAGTTAATTAGTTCGTTATTTTGAGAATTATTCCCTCCTAATATAATTTCAACAAGTGATGCTCCATAATCTGGAGGAAAAGAAAAAGTTAATCTATTAAAGGATTTTAAATTTTGTTCTACTAACTTCCGATTCTTTTTATCAGAAACTACCATTAACGCAGCTCCAACTCTTTCTCTATACAAACCAAAGTTTTTTGAACAGGATATTCCAATACACACTTCTGGCAAATTAGAGGCCATATATCTCAATCCTTTTACATCATCATTTATGCCATCTCCAAAACCTTGATAGGCCAAATCAACCAAAGGTAGTATATTTTTTTTCTCACAGAACTTAGTAAGCTCCTTCCAATGTTCTAATAATAAATTAGCTCCAGTTGGATTATGACAACAACCATGCACAAGTAAAACATCTCCAGAATTAGTTTTCTCAAGATCAGACATCATTCTAGAAAAGTTTACTTCACAAGTTTCATAATCAAAGTAGCTATAAGTATTAAATTGAATACCTAAATGTTTTAGTATTGCTGCATGATTTGGCCAAGATGGTGATGAAATCCAAACCCGCTTATCATCTCCAATAGATCTTATCAAAAGTAATAACTGATGAAATGCTCCCGTTCCACCTGGTGCTTGAGCACCCACAACCTGATTTTTTGCAACAACATCAGCTAAAACTAATTGACTTATATTATCTATGAACCCTAGATTTCCTGATAGACCTACGTAACTTTTAGTTTTTTGTGTGTCGTTTAGAATAATAGAAGCTTTTTGAACCGCACTCATAATAGGTGTTTGGCCATTATTATTTTTATAAACTCCAACACCTAAGTCTATTTTTTCTTTTCTTTCGTCGGCTTTGTATAATGACATTAATGCCATAATTTTATCTTCTGGTTGTAATTTTAAATTTTCAAACATATTTAACCCAACTAAATATTTTATATTTTAATGAAAAAATGAAAGAATTTTTTAATTGAATTTTCCCCATTCGCACCACGATCCATCATAAACTGAAACCTTTTCCGCACCAAGCCCTTTAAGGGCAACATATAAAATTGATGCAGTCACTCCAGATCCACAAGATGTAATTAAATGTTTGCTTAAGTCAATACCATGCTCTTCAATTTTATTCTTAAGTAAATTATTTGATTTCAAAGTATAATCAGTATTTAATACGTCACCATAATAAAGGTTTATTGAATTTGGAATATGACCACTTCTAAGCCCCTTTCTAGGCTCTTTTTCAAGGCCTTTAAATCGACTCGAAGATCTTGCATCTATTATTTGAATATTATCTGAACTTAAGTATTTCATTACAAAATCCATAGAGACTATCAGATCTTTATTATATGAAAAATTTATTTTATTAGGTTTAAAGTTTAAAACCTCTCTGTTTGTGGGTTTATTTTCACTTATCCATTTAGGGAATCCTCCATCCAATATAAATACATTATGAAAACCATATAAATGGAGTAACCATAATAATCTTGGAGAAGAAAATAATCCTAAGCCATCATAAACAATAATATTTTGATTTTGTTTGATTCCAAAAATTTCAAATTTATTACTAAAATCTTTCTCATTTAATGCCATGTGTGGTAATTCTGACTTAATATCTGAAAACTTATCTAAATCAAAAAAATTTGCACCTGGAATATGCTGGTTTTCAAATTCTTTTAACCCAGACCTTTTAACATTGGGTAAATACCAGCTTGCATCTATTATTCTTATATTAGGATCGCCTAACCTTTGCTCCAGCCAGTTTGTAGAAACAAAGTACTTATTATCACATGAATACATATTTTTTCATCATATTAATTTTAAAAAATTTTAAGCATCTACTAATTGTTCAGCTTTATCTAAATCAACACTTACGAGCTGACTAACACCTTTTTCTGCCATAGTAACACCATACAGCCTATTCATTTTAGACATTGTAATTGGATTATGGGTAATGATTATAAATCTGGTATCAGTTCTTTCCTTCATATTATCTAGTAGATTACAGAACCTAACAATATTAGCATCATCTAAAGGTGCGTCTACTTCATCCAAGACACAAATAGGGCTTGGATTTACCATAAAGACTGCAAAAATTAATGAAATGGCAGCAAGAGTTTGTTCTCCACCTGAAAGTAAAGCTAAATTAGACAATTTCTTTCCTGGGGGTTGACACATTATCTCAAGTCCAGCTTCTAATGGATCATCACTTTCTACAAGTAGTAAATTACTTTGCCCACCTCCAAATAAATTATTAAACAAAGTTTTAAAATTTTTATTCACTTCATCAAATGCTTTTAAAAGTTTTTCTCTTCCTTCTTTATTTAAATTAGAGATCGCATTTCTAAGTTTTTTTACAGCCAACTCAAGATCTTCTTTTTGTTTGAGTAATTCTGAATATTCAGCATCAATCTCTTTTTCATCTTCTTCAGCCCTTAAATTAACTGGTCCTATAAAATTTCTTTTTCTTATTAGGTGATCCAAATTTTTTTCAATTGTATCAACTGAAAGCTTATGAGTCAGCAGTTCAATATTTTTGTCTTGAAAGACCTTGGGACTATGTCCAGTTTCTTTCTTTAAAAGACTTTCAAGTTCATTTAAATTATCTTTTGCAGTCTCAATAGAAACTTCAGCTCTTACATACTTTTCTTTTAAATCCTCAGCAATCTTCAAAGCCTCTTTTTCTTTAAACAATGCTTCCCTTAGTTTCTTTTCAGCACTTACCAATTCATCAGTAGAAATACTGCATTTCTTTTCAGCTTCAGTGATTTTGTTATTAAGATGCAAAATATCATTTTCTATTTTTTTTGGTTCTAATCTCGCACTTTCTAAAAAACATTCTAGTTCTTTTTTTCTTAATAAAATACTATCCTGTTGATCAAGTGATCTTTTTTTTCTAATGGACCAATCTTGTAGTTCTTTATCAATTTGCACTAATCTATTTTTACAAAAATTGAATTGAGACATTAATTCTTCAAGAACCAACCTACTTTCAAGATTTTTATTCCTAAAATCCTCTAATGCTTTTTTCTTAATATTAATATTTTCTTCTTCTATTTGAAAATCAGTCTCTTGATTATCTAAAATTTTGATTTCATCAATATTTTTAATTATTGTATTATTATTTTCATTAAGATTGATATAGTAACTTTCCAAACTCTCAATTTGAGCACAATTAATTTCATATTCTGCCTCTAATTTACTTAGATTTGATTTTAATTCGTTCAATTTTTTTTCTTCATAAATATAATCTTTTTTTAAATTATCATATTCCTCAATTTTTTCTTTAATAATATGTTCTTGATCTGTTTTATGGTTAGTTTGGATTAAAACTTTTTTTTCAATTTCTTTTTGTAAGACTTTTAAATTCTGTAATCTATTTAAATTTTTGAATTTTTGTGTATTACTTGTTTTCAGGTCATTTGATGTTGTTGAAAATCCATCCCATCTCCAAAAATCACCTGCCATAGATACCAAACATTGACCATTTTTCAACTTAGATTGAAGTAAATAACCATCTTTTGAATTTACTAAACCAACATTCCTTAACCTTTTATTTAATTCTCTTGGATGCTTAACTAAATCAGCTAAAACTTTTACACCCTCAGGAAAGGAAAAAGATTGCATTTCATTTTCATTGTAATACCATCCACTTTTTTTGTCAGAAGACTGTGGTGGATAGTTTAAATCGTCATTCAAAATTACACTAAATACAATTTCAAAATCTTTAGATATTTCAACTTGATTGATAATAGCATCTTCAAAAATCTCTTGCTCATTCAAAAACTCTTCTAAAGTATTCATTTCTGATTTAATAGCTAATAATTTACTTCTTTCTTCAGATAATTTTTCTTCAGCATTAAGTAAATCAGCTCTCAAAGTCTGAACTTCATCATCTGTTTTATAAAGCATTGAAGATTTTATATCGACATCTTTTGTAGATATCTCTAATTCATTTCTTATAGATATTAACTCATTTTCAATGTCTTTCTTTCGAAGACTTACTTTAGATTTATCATTTTTAACTTTTGTAATTTTCTCTTCTAATTGTTTTAAACTTTTTTGATTTTCTTTTAAATTTGTTTCAAGATTATTTTTTTTGGCTAAAGAAGCTGCGAAATTGTTAGCTTCAATTTCATATTCTTTCTCAATTTTATTAAATTCAAAAATGGAAAAATCTAAACCCTCTTTAGTACTTTTAATTTTAATCGACAAATCACTTTGATTATTAATAATATTGTTTTTCTCATTTTCTGAATTCTTAAGAACACTATCTGCATCAAGAATTAATTCATTTTCTCTTTTATAATCATTTTCTAACTCCAAAATTCTTTGATTTAACTCATTAATTTTCGATTTAGCATTTTTATACTTTTCTTCGATATTAGTTTTTTGAGAATGAAATTGATTTGAAGCTATTTGGTCTGCAGCTTGTTGCTCTCTTATTTTTGGTAATAAATGTTCTTTTTGTTCTTTTAAGTCTGTAAAGTTTCTAAGGACTTTTTCATGATCAGTTCTTTCTTTTAGAATATTATCTAACCCAAGTTTTAAGTTATTAAATTCTAAATATTTATTTTCCCAACGAACATATAAAAGCAGTGTTTCTTGTTTTCTAATTTTTTCTCCTAATGTACGATATTCCTCCGCTTGTTTGGCTTGTTTTTTTAACGCCTTCAATTGTTCTTCTAATTTTGATAAGATATCATTTATTCTTTCCAAATTATTTTCAGACGCATTAAGCTTTAATTCTGATTCATGTCTTCTGTGATATAGTCCAGATATTCCTGCTGCCTCTTCTAAAATTCTTTTACGAGATTTAGGATTTTCATTTATAAGGTTTGAAATTTGACCTTGCCTTACTAAAGAAGGAGAATTAGAACCCGAAGAATAATCTGCAAAAAGCAATCTAACCTCTCTGGCAAGTATTTCCTTTCCCTCAATTTTGTAAGTGGACCCAGATTCAAAATTAATTCTTCTAACAATTTCAATGGAACTCTCATTTATTTTAGTGGGTAAAGTTTTTGGATCAAAATTTTCAACTTGTAAATTTACTTCAGCATAAGATCTTGCAGGCCTTAAACTCGTCCCTCCAAATATAACATCATCCATTCCATCACCTCGCATAGAGGTAGGTCTATTTTCTCCCATAACCCATCTTAAAGCATCTAATAAATTTGATTTTCCACATCCATTCGGACCTACTACTCCAGTAAGTCCTGGAAGTATCTCAAACTCAGTTGGGTCTACAAAACTTTTAAAACCGTTCAAACGTAATTTGGTTATATTCAAACTAATAAACCTTAATAAAAAAGATTGATACACAATATATTGATAAAAAATAAAATTCAATCAAAGATATGGTAAAATTATCAAAAATTATGCCCAAAATTTTTTCTTGCACGATCGAATATTAAAATATTATCACTAATTTTATGTCTGTAAATTAAATCATTTGATAGTACTCTTTTAACATAGTTTCTAGTTTCATGATAAGGTATCATCTCAATCCAAATAAGAGGATCAACCCCAAATTTTCTGGGATCACCATAATTTTTTAACCATTTATTTATTGTACCTGGTCCAGCATTATAGGCTGCAGTACTCAGTACTATTGAACCTTTAAATTTTTTTAAAAGTTGATTAAAATAAAAAGAACCAATTCTGATGTTATAAATTTCATCTGAAGATAGTCTACTTTTATTATATTTTATTCCTAAATCATTTGCTACTTGTTTTGCAGTAGCAGGCATAACTTGCATCAAACCTAAAGCACCAGTTCTAGAGATTGCACTACTATAAAATCCACTTTCCTGCCTAATAATCGAATATACAATCTGTAAATTATCAATTTGATGAGTGTCTAAATTAGTTATTATGGGATAAGCATATTTGAAAATTAAATCACTTTTGATGTTAAATTTGTTTGCTATTGAAATAATTCCTGAAATATTATCGACCTTGTCTAAATAAACCAGCAAACATTTTCTACTTTCTTCTGATAAAGTTTCCGTGGCATGTTTAAAAAAACGTACACCCAATACTAATCTCTCAGCATCTAATAATTTCTTACCCAATTTTATTATTGGATTATCTAAAATGTCTAATTTTTCACAATCATATCTTCTTTTTTCAATATTTGATAAATCTAAGGGTTTTATGTTAATTCTCTCCGCCGAAAGTTGCCCATAGAAAGTACTCAAGTATGTGGATGCTTTTTGATAATTCTCATTAGCATCACTAAATCTTTTAAGCTTTTCCAGTGCTCGAGCGTGCCAATAAAGAACTTTACTTAAAAAATATTTATTAGTAATGAGATTAGAGATATTAGAAAAATGTTTTATTGCAACTTTGGGTTTATTCTGAAAGTTTAACGCTATAAAACCAGAAAGCCATTCAAGTTCAATATAGCTCTTTTGAGCTTCTTTAAATTCATTATTTACAAAAAAATTATTTTTTATGAAATGGTTACTACTAATTTTATAAGCTTTGATCTTATTACCAAGACGTAACTCTCTTCTAGCATGATAAGCTCTAAGTTCAGTCCATTTATATGGTAAACCAAATTTTAAAGGGTCTTTTGATAAATTGATTATTATTTTAGAAACTTTTTTATACTCTTTTTTTGAATGAAGATAATTAGCGTAATCAAACAAAACCCCCGGATCCTTAATATTAAGTTTAGTAAAGCTTTCAATATTATTTTTACTATTTGAATATTTTTGTAGTTTAACTCTTTGTTCAGCTATAAAAAAATCATCAGCTGACATTATTCCTTTAAGTTGATAAACAGAACCTAAATCCTTTTTCCAAAGTAAATTTTTTAATCTTTTATGATTATTAATTGATATAACATTTCCAAAATTCTTAACCATTAACTCAAAATTTTGTTCATCAAACTTTTGGTCTAACCAACTTATCATAGCTATTTTTTTTGCTTTTTCTGTATTACCAAGTTTTAAAAGTGCTAAAGAAAGCATTATTGATCCATGACCAGTTAATGGAAAATTATTTTTGAAAAAATTAATGATTAATTGAGGATCTTCATCCAAAGTGATACTTTTTTCAGCTTGCTTAAAAAGGTAAGGCATGCCGGGCCATTTTGATTTAGTATCTATAAAGTTTATATAGTCCGTGAATACGGCATCACCAGACCTTAATCTTAACCAGTCTATTAAATCAATTGCTAAATCACTTTTACTTTTTTTTGAATAAAAGTAAGACTTATCCCAAATTTTTGCATCTGCATATTTCAAGGATTCTTTGAAGTTTTTTAGTTCAAATTGTTCAGCAATAACTTTGTTATTAAAAACTATTACTTCCTGAAAAAGAACAAAAAAGGATAGGAAATTAATGATGAATAAATATCTCATAATAGTGTTCATTAAATTTAACTTAAAAAGGGAATGTTCTTAATTAATAATAGCATACAATTCAAAATATACGATTTAACATAATAAAATGATGTGTTAATATTGTGAATAAAAATTATTAATCTAAGGAATTTGTTATGATAAAAGGATCCATTCCTGCGCTTATTACTCCTTTTAAAAACGGAGATATTGACAAAAATGCTCTTGAAGACCTTGTAGAGTGGCAAATTGATGAAGGAAGTAATGGGTTAGTTGCAGTTGGAACTACAGGAGAAAGCCCAACATTAAGCCATGAAGAACATCAAGAGGTTATAGAAATAATTGTAAAAAAAACTCAGCGAAGAGTCCCTGTTATTGCAGGAGCTGGTTCAAATAATACCAAAGAATCTATAGATCTCATGAAGTTCGCAAAAAAAGTAGGTGCAGACGCAGCCCTAGTTGTTACACCTTATTATAATAAACCTAATCAAAATGGTCTATTATTACACTTTAGTACTCTTAATGATTGTTGTGATTTACCAATCATAATTTATAATATTCCAGGAAGATCAATTGTTGATATGGACATATTTACATTATCTACATTATCAAAATTAAAAAATATAATTGGAATTAAAGACGCAACTGGAGACGTTAGTAGAGTTTCAGACACCAGAAAATATTGTGGTGAAAATTTTATACAATTATCTGGTGAAGACGCATCCGCACTTGGTTTTAATGCTCATGGTGGTGTTGGCTGTATATCTGTAATTGCGAATGCAGCACCGAAATTATCATCAGAATTCCAAGAAGCTATGCTTCAGGGTGATTATAATAACGCTCTTATATTACAAGATAAATTATTACCACTACATAGAGCAACTTTTTTAGAACCAAGCCCTGCTCCAATAAAATATGCTTTAAGTAAATTGGGAAAATGCTCTAACGAATTGAGAGCACCTTTAGTTTCTGTAAATGATAATACTAAAAAAATTATGGATAATGCATTAAGACACGCTGAGTTAATAAATTAACATATGCAAAAATCAGTGAACCAAAAATATCAGAAATTAATCGCTGATAATAAAAAAGCTCGTTATAATTATTTTATCGAAGATGAAATTGAGTGTGGCATAGTTCTAGAGGGATCTGAAGTAAAAAGTATGCGCAATGGACGAGTAAGTATTTTAGAAAGCTATGCAAATATTGAAGATCACCAACTTTGGCTAATAAATTGTCATGTGCCCAATTATGAATATGCGAAGACATTTAATCATATTGAAAGAAGAAGAAGAAAACTTCTCGTAAAAAAAAGAGAATTATTAAGATTAATTAAAAATAAAGGTCGTGAAGGTATGACGCTAATACCTCTCAAACTTTATTTTAACGTGTCTGGAATTGCTAAAATATTAGTTGGAATTGGAAAAGGGAAAAAAAACGTGGATAAAAGAGAAACTGAAAAGAAAAGAGATTGGAATATTCAAAAAAGTCGCCTTTTAAGAAATAAAAATTAATTTTTTAAACTTTAATTGATCAAATTAAATAATGAAATATGAGAATAAGTTATATGTTTTCTTTTGTTTTAATAGTAGTGATTAAATATTTAAATGGTATTAATGAAATGGTAACAAGACTTAATTTTACCAAAAAATCTGCAACAGCTAATGATACCCAAAATGGTGCTGTACCTAAAATTCCTAAAATAGGAATTTGTTCTGAAGCCCAAGTTACATCATTTGACGGTTCTAAAAAACTCATAAAACTAGAAAAAGCGATAAAAAAGAAAATTATTGTGTCAATAGAAGAACCCAATATTGAGGATATTAGAGGCGCTTTCCACCACTTTTCTTCTCTAAAATAATTAAAAACCGAAATATCCAGAAAATGAGCTACGATAAAAGCTGTTGCTGAACCTAACGCTATTCTTAAAGTAACTAGTGGTCCAAATTCACCTTGCAACTGAGTTCCAATGAATGAACAAAAAAGACCTATGATAAAACCAAATAAAACAACTTTCCTAGCTGCAGTTAGACCATAAAATCTATTTGTAATATCGGTTACTAGAAAAGCGAATGGATAAGTTAGTGCCCCCCAAGTTAACCAATTACCTAAAAGGAATTGTACAAGAACATTTGAAATTAAAACTATAAATGACATTACAATTATTGGGATAAATAGTATTTTAATGTCTCGTGTCATATTAAAAATTCAATTATTTTTAGATTTTTGAAATTAATTTGTCCCAAACTATTGAGGCTAAATTTTTATTTTCAAACTTTTCTAATTCTTGAAGGCCAGTAGGCGATGTAACATTAATTTCAGTCAATTTACCACCTATCACATCAATTCCTACAAAAATTTGTCCATGTTCTTTAAGTTTAGAACCAATTTCATCGCAAATTTTTATTTCGTCAATAGACAATTCGGTCGCAACGGCCTTACCTCCAACATGCATGTTTGATCTGATTTCTCCCTTTTGTGGTATTCTATTAATGGCTCCTAAAATCTCACCGTCTAAAAGAATAATTCTCTTATCTCCATTAATTACTTCTGGTAGAAATTCTTGTGCAATTAAAGGTTCAGTCGAATTCATTTGAAAAAGTTCAAAAAGGGCAACAAAGTTTTTGTCATTGTAATTTATTTTAAAAACGCCAGCACCTCCATTTCCATATAATGGTTTCAAAATAATATCACCATATTTTTCCCTAAATTCCTGAATTTCTTCTATTCGGCTTGTTATTATTGTGGCAGGCATTAATTGAGGATAATTAAGTACTAATAATTTCTCTGGAAAATTCCTTACCCAAAACGGATTATTCACTATCAGTGTTTCATCACCTACAAAGTCCAAAAGGTAGGTGGAGGATAGATAATCCATATTAAAAGGAGGGTCTTGTCTTAACCATAGGACATCAAGATCATGTCCAATATCTATAGTTTTATTTTTTAAAATTGTAAAAGATGGATTTTGTTTTCTATTCAATTTAACATAATATCCGTTTGCAATTATTCTTGTTTTAGAAAAAGTTAAATTGTTTGGTAGGTAATGAAATACTGAATATCCTCTTAACTCTGCCTCCTCTGCTAGACGAAAAGATGTATCTAAACGTGGATCTATATTATCCAAAGGATCCATTTGAAAACCAACTTTTATCATAAAAAACTCCAATAATTATTATTTAACTATTCAAAATCTGTAACCCAAGATTATACACTTCTCTCTTAGAGAGAGAATATTTTTGAGATATAATTAAAACAGAATCCTTTAATGTTTTAGATTTAAGTAAATAATTTAAATCAGATTTGATAAGATTTAATTCAGGTTTATCGATTTTTTTTTTGTCAACAATGACAGTAAATTCACCTTTAAGTTTATTTTCACTAGTCAAGGAATTAATGATTGAAGATATTGACCCACGTTTGTTTTCCTCGAAGTTTTTAGTTAACTCTCTACAAATTGCTATATTATGAGAACTTCCAAAAACATTACCTAATTCTTTTAAAGTTTTAATTATCCTTTTAGGACTTTCAAAAAAAATTATAGTAGATGGTATTGATATCAAATCGTTAAAAAAGTCAATTTTCTGTTTTGTTTTAACTGGTGGGAACCCTGCAAAAAAAAATTTATCAGAGGATAATCCTGATTGGCATAGAGCAACGAGAGCTGAACAGGCCCCCGGAATAGATATAACTTTGTGTCCTTTATTAAGTACTTGTTTAACTAATTTGAATCCAGGATCTGAAATTAATGGGGTTCCAGCATCACAACATAAGGCGATAGATTTATTTCGATCTAATTCATGAATATAATTTGATCTTACTAAATCTCCTGAATTATCATTATAAGAATGAATACTTCTCCCCTCTAAGTCTATATCTAATATATTCATTAATTTTCTTAAAACCCTGGTATCTTCAGCTAATAAAGTATTGACGTTTTGTAAAACATTAACAGCTCTAAATGTAATATCAGAAATTGTTCCAATAGGGGTGGAAATTAGATATAAAGCAGTTTCAATTTTAGGAAAGTTAATTTTCAATTTTATATTCCTGTAAAATTTAAATATTTTTATTTAATCAAATTTATTGTAGACAAACTTTTAAGATTTTAAAATTCTAAATATAAAAAAAGTATTAAACTATGACCATGACTAAGATTAAAGGACCAAAAAAACACTACTTTTTTCTTATTATCTTTTTGTCGATCATAATAATTTTGAATGGATGTATTTCAAATGTCCAAGAGGAGTATAAAAATTCAAAAGATAGAAAAATTAAAATTGCATTGCTACTTCCAATTGGCTCAAAAGATAACAATTTATCAAGACTAGGTAAAAGTCTTAGAGATGCTGCTTTTTTAGCTAAACAAGATTTAGCTAACAATTTTTTAGAAATTAGAACTTATGATACTTATGGAATTAACCAAAAAGGTATACTAGCTTATAAATTGGCTTTAGAAGAAAAAAATGAAATCATCGTTGGACCATTTCTTTCTTCTGTTACCATGGAGATTTCTAATCAATTTCCATTTAATAGTGTAAATATTTTAAGCCTGTCCGATGACCCAACAATTGTTGGTAGAAAAATATTTATATTAGGCGATACAGTAGTTAATAGGGCAAACAATTTAATTCAGTATGCTATGAATAACAAAAAATATCGCTTTGCATTAATAGGACCAGTTAGAGATAATAATAAAATCAGCAGTCTAATTTCAAATAAAATTTTAATGAATAGAGGCACAGTAACTTTTTCTAGTTATTATTCAGACGATATAAGTGCTATTTCAGATTTAGCTCAAGAAATTAAAAATAAAATTATTCAAACTAATACAGATGTAGTTATTTTTACAGGTAAGCCAGACAAAAGAATGGCTCACTTAGCTGCTGAACTGGCAGATATTACTGTTAATAAAATAAACAAAGGTATTCAAATTATGGGTTTGAATCACTGGGAAAACTCTGCCTCTATTTTATCTGAACCTGCTTTACAAAAAGCATGGTTTACTATGCCAGATCAAAGATTTAGAAGTTTTTATGAAAATAAATTTATAAACAAATTTGGGTATATCCCTCACCCTAAATCTAACTTAGCTTATGACGCAGTTGCTTCTTTAGGTGTTCTTCATAAAAACTTAACCAATAGTGAGAATGACTATTTTGACAAATTCAATGGCCTTTTTAATAGAAATGGCTTTATCGGAATAGATGGAATTTTCAGGTTTAACAATGATAGAATTGCCGAAAAAGAATTGTCTATTATTGAATTAATTAGTGGGAAACCTAAAATGCTTAAACAAGCAAAAAGCCAGTTTCAATAAAAGATAACAAAGTGAACAATGAATTAAAAAAAATATCATTAAAAAAATCGTTTCAAACGATAGCTCCACTTATTAAAAAACAAAATATCATAAGTATGATTGATTTAAAAAACAAAACTGAGTTAAGAAATAATATACTCATTCAGTCAAAAGAATTTAAAAAAAATATAATAGAAAAATTAGAACAAAAACTAAATAAGGATCCATATTTAGCCCCAGATTCTCTTTCAGCCTATACTCTTATGAATGATATTATGATACAATCAATATCTGAAATAGTATTAAAATATATGTTTCCACTTGTTAGCCCAACTAAAGGAGAAAATATATCAATAGTTGCTGTCGGTGGTTATGGAAGAGCTGAAATGGCTCCATATTCAGATATAGATTTGTTATTCGTAACTCCTTATAAACAAACAGCTTGGGGAGAAAATGTTATTGAAACAATTCTATATATATTATGGGATTTGGGCCTAAAAGTAGGTCATTCTGTAAGAAACATTGATGAATGTTTAAGAATAGCCAAAAATGATATAACTGCTAGAACATCCCTTTTGGAAAACAGACTTATATTTGGAGACGTTGAATTAGCTAATCAACTTAATAATAGACTATGGAGAGAAGTTTTTTCTAAATCTGCACCAGAGTTTATTGAAAAAAAATTAGAAGAAAGAAATCTAAGACACAAAAAGCAAGGAGCTGAAAGATATTTATTAGAACCTAATATAAAAGAAGGCAAAGGAGGATTAAGAGATTTACAAACTCTTTATTGGATTTCAAAATATGTTTATAAAATTTCAGATAAAAAAGACTTTATTAAGTATAAAATTTTTACAAAAGATGATTTAGAAATTTTTTTCAAAGCAGAGGATTTCTTATGGACAATAAGATGTGCTCTGCATATTTTTAGTAAAAGAGCAAATGAAATCTTAAGTTTTGATTTGCAAGTTCCATTAGCAAAATTGTTGGGTTTTAAAAAAGATTCTGGGTTACTAGCAGTTGAAAATTTTATGCAAAAATATTTTTTACATGCAAAAAACATTGGTGAGTTAACTAGAATTCTGCTTTCAAAAATGGAATCTATGCATGTAAAAAAAAGTCCTAGCTTATTAAAAAAAATAAAATCTGCAATTTCAAACAATAATTCAATACTGGATAAAGGTTTTATTATTTCAAATGGCCGTATTGATGTAATTGACAAAGATAAATTTTTAAAAGAACCATTAAATCAAATTAAATTATTTCAAAATGGTTTAAAGAGTAGACGTTTGATCCATCCTAATTCGCTTCATTTAATTTCAAAAAATATTAATAATGTTGATTTTAATTTCTTAAAAAATTCTGAGGCTTCAAAAATTTTTATTGATGTTCTTCTAAATTATGGAGATCCAGAAAGAGCACTTAGAAGGATGAATGAGGTTGGTTTTCTTGGGAAATATATCCCAGAATTTCAAAAAATAGTTGGTATGATGCAATTTAATATGTATCATAGATATACTGTTGATGAACATATTATCCAATGTGTAAAAATCTTATCGCAAATTGAACAGGGTTTTCTTAGAGAGGATCTGCCCTTAGCTTCGAAAATTTTAAAGGATGGAATTAATAGAAAAGTTCTTTATTTAGCTCTATTATTACATGATGTAGGCAAGGGACAAACTGAGAGCCATAGTATATTAGGATCAAAAATTGCAACTAAGGTTACTGAAAGATTAGGCTTTGAAAGTCATGAAGTTGAATTAACATCATGGCTTATTAAACACCATTTACTCATGTCTGATATATCCCAAAAAAGAGATCTTTCAGAAGAAAAAACCATCCGTGATTTTGCTAATGTTGTTAAAACTACAAATAGACTTCGACTGCTTACAGTTTTAACAGTTTGTGATATTAGGGGAGTAGGTCCAGAAGTGTGGAACAATTGGAAAGCCGTAATGATAAGAACACTTTTTTATAAAACACAAAATATGTTAAAAGAAAATTACGAAACCGCTTCAAGACCAGAAAAAATAGAAAATGCAAAATCTGCTTTGAGAAGAGAGCTAAAAAATTGGGATAAATCTAAACTTGAAAATGAAATTAATAGACACAATACAGGTTTTTATTTGGGATTAACCCTACAAACACAAACTATTTTTGCTAACCTTTCCAAAAATAATCAACCACTAAATATAAACTCTAAAGTTGAAACTGATACAAGTAGGGATGCAACCAAAGTTTGTTTTTTAATTGAGGATCATCCTGGAATTTTTTCAAGACTTGCGGGCGCAATTGCTTTATCTGGAGCAAATGTTATTGATGCTAGAACATATACGACATTTGATGGATATGCTACCTCTGTATTTTGGATACAGAGCAAAGAGGGTAAACCATTTGAAGAAAATAGGCTTAGCAAATTAAATAAAACAATTAATGAGGCTTTGAAAGGTCAGATAATTGCTAGAGATATTTTGAAGGAAAAAGGCAAAATAAAAAGGAAAGAAAAAGACTTTATTGTTCCTACCAATATAACTTTCGATAATGAAGGGTCAGAAATACATACTATTATTGAAATTGAGACAAGAGATCGTCTAGGCCTACTTTATGATTTAGCTAGAACATTAAGTGATAACTATACTTCTATATCATCCGCAATAATAGCTACTTATGGAGAACAAGCAGTAGATACGTTTTACGTTAAAGATCTTTTTGGCCTAAAATTACATTCTCAAAATAAAAGAGAAATACTAGAAAAAAAAATCAAAGAAGTAATTCAAGCAGGTGCTTTAATTGGTCCTAACTGATAATGAAAGAAAATGCTTAGTAAATCCAATCTTTTAATTAATTTTATAACTGTGGGTTTCTGGACTTTTGTTAGTCGAATTTTTGGTTTTGTAAGAGATATAATGTTAGCTGCATTTTTAGGTTCTGGTCCTATTGGAGAAGCTTTTATTATAGCATTTTCATTACCCAATATCTTTCGTAGATTCTTTGCAGAAGGTGCCTTCAATGCTGCATTTATTCCTATGTTTAAAAAAAGTATGGGTAATAAAAAACAGTCAATAAAATTTACCAATAATACCTTATCTGTGATGATTTTAGTATTATTAGTCTTCACTACTATTTCAATAATTATAATGCCAATACTAGTTTTAGCCATGGCAAGTGGTTTTGGGAATGACAATAGATTTGAAACTTCAGTTTTTTTTGGACGTATTACATTTCCATATATTTTTTTTGTTTCAGTTTCATCCCTTTTTGCAGGAATACTAAATTCCTATGGTAAGTTTGGGATAGTTTCAGCAGCACCCATTTTTTTAAATATTGGTTTAATCTTAGCAATGATATTATCCTATGTTTTTGATTGGGAAGTAGGAACAATACTTTCAATTTCAGTTCCTATTTCTGGTATTTTACAACTAATTGTATTAGTTCAATCGTGCAAAAAAATTGGCTACAGTCCAAAACTTAATTTACCAAAGCTAGACGCAAAAATTAAAAAACTCATGATAATAGCCTTACCAGTAGTTCTTTCTGGTGGAGTAATACACATCAACCTTCTAGTTGGAAGACAAATAGCCTCTTACTATGACGGTGCTATAGCATGGCTGAATTATGCAGATAGATTATATCAACTACCTTTAGGTGTAGTTGGGATAGCATTAGGAAGTGTACTTTTGCCTAAATTATCAGAAAAAATCCTATTAGATAATGTATCTGAAATGAATCGAGTTGTACACAATGCTTTAAAAATAGCGACTATATTGATTTTACCTGCAACAGTGGCTTTAATTATTTTGCCTATACCAATTATTACAGTATTATTTGAAAGAGGAGAGTTTTCGAGTATAGATAGCAAAAATACCGCTTCAGCTCTAGCAATATATGCTTTTGGTTTACCAGCATTTGTATTACAAAAAATTTTTACTCCAATATTCTTCGCAAAAGGTAATACTAAAACACCTTTTAGGATTGCATTATTTTCTATGTTATCCAACATAATATTAGCTTTATTTTTAATAAATTTTGTTGGATTCTTAGCTCCCGTTTTCAGTATCACTATTTCGAGTTGGATAATGGCCTTTGCTCTATATTATCAGTCAAGAAAAATAGGATTTTGTTTGGATGGAAAATTTATAAAAAAAATATTTCTTATTTTTTTATCAGCATTAATTCTTGCATCAATACTATTGATTGCTGAAAAAGAATTTTTTTATTTGTTAGTATATAATAAATTTAAAATAATTTACTTATTTACACTTATATCTGTAAGTAGCTGTATTTATTTCGCCATTTTGTGGTTTCTTGGTATTTTAAAAAAAAATAAATAAAGTATAGATTCTAAGTTACTATTTTTTTTATTAATTTTATAGAGTTCGTTTAATTTGGAAGTTAAAATAATGGATAACAATAATCATAAGAAAAGAGTTTTTTCTGGTGTTCAACCAACTGGCAACCTTCACCTAGGAAATTATTTAGGAGCAGTTAAAAATTTTGTAAAATTCCAAAGTGCCGGAAATGAAACTTTATACTGTATTGTAGATTTACATGCTATTACTGTATGGCAAAATCCATCTGAGCTTAAAAAATCAATAAGAGAATTAGCGGCAACATTCATTGCTTGTGGACTAGATTCTGAGAAATCAATTTTATTTAATCAAAGTCAAGTTAGTTCTCATTCTGAATTAGCATGGGTATTTAACTGTGTCACAAGAATGGGCTGGTTAAACAGAATGACACAATTTAAAGATAAAGCTGGTAAAAATAGAGAAAATGCCTCTGTTGGACTTTTTGTTTATCCTTCATTGATGGCAGCAGATATTTTAGCATATCATGCCACACATGTACCAGTTGGGGATGACCAGAAACAGCATTTAGAATTAACAAGAGATATAGCAATAAAATTCAATAATGATTTTAAAGTTCCTAATTTTTTTCCCTGTCCAGAACCTATTATAGAAAAAAATTCACCTAGAATAATGAGTTTAAGAGATGGAACAAAAAAAATGTCAAAGTCAGAAACTTCTGATATGAGCAGAATTAATCTAACTGATAATGCAGATCAAATTGCTCTTAAAATAAGGAAAGCTAAAACCGACCAAGACCCAATTCCTGATGCTATAGCTGGACTTGAAACAAGACATGAAGCTAAAAACTTGATCAATATCTATTCATCATTAGAAGAATGCAAAATACAAGAAGTTTTAGATATGTTTTGTGGAAAACCTTTTAGTTATTTCAAACCTAAGTTGACCGAATTAATTATAAATGAGCTTAGGCCAATATCTAATAAAATAACTGAATTATTAAATCACCAAGACCACGTTGATCAGGTCTTATATAATGGTTCTTTACAGGCAAAAAATATTTCAAAACCAATAATTGATAAAACTTATAAAATTTTAGGCTTAAAAAATAGTTAAATTATATCTTCGAATTTTTATCTTCTTTCATATTAATTTTTTGATATTATAATCATATTTGAAATCATTCTTTTACTGAGCATGGTGGGTATTTTAGGTTTATTGGAAATATAAAAATGAGAAAATTTTTAGTTGTAATGGATGATAGCCCTGAATTTGTTAATGCCCTAAGATTTGCTGCAATTAGGGCTTCGAAAACTGGTGGCCAAGTTGAAATTCTTGGTATAATTGCTCCTGAAGAATTTCAACACTGGATTGGAGTAGCAGAACAAATGAGATTTGAGGCTAAAGAAAGAATTAAAGAACATTTTAAAATTTTTTCTGAGATAATGGAAAAAGAAGAAGGCGTAACACCAGAATTAGTTATAAGAGAAGGAGAAAAAGTAACTCAGGTTTTGAAACAAGTTGAAGATGATCCTGAAGTTGGAATAATCGTACTAGGTGCTGGTGTGTCATCTGAAGGTCCTGGACCTCTTGTTACTCAACTTGTTGCAAGACAAGGTGGAAGTCTTCCAGTACCTGTTACAATAGTGCCAGGATCTATGACTAAAGAAGCCATTATTTCAGTCTCGTAATGTATAAGTTTAGAAAGATTCTAAATTTTGATTGATTGTTAATCATTTTTATAGCATATTTGATTACAATTAGGAGATATACACAATGTTCATACAAACAGAGTCTACGCCAAACCCCGCGACATTAAAATTTCTTCCAGGTCATACTGTTTTACAAAATGGAACAGCAGATTTTCCGTCGAGTGAAAATTCTGAAAAATCACCATTGGCCAAAAGAATTTTTAGTGTTGAAGGCGTATCAGGAGTTTTTTTTGGGTCTGATTTTATTACAGTTACAAAAAATAATAGTACTAACTGGGAACATATTAAACCTGCTATATTAGGTGTTATCTTGGAGCATTTTCAATCAGGTGAACCTACATTATTAGAAGAAAATAACAAACAAAGTCATGCTGAGCATGATGGACCTGACTTAGAAATAGTCAATAAAATCAAAGAGCTTTTAGATACTCGTGTTCGTCCAGCAGTTGCTCAAGATGGCGGTGACATTACTTTCCATGGTTACGAATCAGGAATTGTGTATTTACATATGCAAGGTGCTTGTGCAGGTTGTCCATCTTCAACTATGACATTAAAAATGGGTATCGAAAATTTGCTCAAACATTTTATTCCTGAAGTTCAAGAAGTAAGGCCAATAGCAGCATAATTCTGATAAGAATGTCTAAACTTAATACTGTTTTAGCTATAGATACTTCACATTCATACTACTCTTTAGCTATTATTAATTCTAATGGTGTTTTATCTGAAATTAATATGATAAAAGAAGAAAAACCATCAGAAAAATTAATAGAACTAATAGAAAAAAGTCTTAGAAAAGCAAATCTTGATTTGCATGATTTAGATTGCATAGCAGTAGGAGTAGGACCTGGAAATTTTACAGGAATAAGGATAGGAATATCCGTTGCAAAAGGCATTGCTTTAGCTCTTGATATTAAATGTATTGGGATCAATAGATTTCGAACTCTAGTTTTTAACGATAGTCCAACACTTGCGATTATAAACATAAAGGATGATCTATATTTCACTCAAATATATGAAAAAAAGAAACCAATATCAGATCCAATTGAAGAAAACTTCTCAAAAATAATTAACAAAAAATATAATAAACAGACTATTGTATCTGGTGATAATTCTTTAATGATTTCTCAAAAGCTCAACTTAAAATGTGACAAAAAAAATAGTATCCCAAAAGCTTCCGAATTAGGAACTATTTGCATTAATTCTTCTGATCTTCATTCAAACTTACCATCTCCTTTTTATGTAAAGGGACCTGATGCAAAATTACCAACACAACCGCCACTAAAAATTTTATGAATTAATGGTATATCAAAAAATTCAATCTTTATCTGAACAATTTGCAAAAATACATTCTCAAAGTTTTAATCAAAAAAACTTAAAATATTCTTCAGAGTTTATTTTATCCTTATTAAAAAATCCAAATATCTCATATATCTATAAAAAAAACAAAGGTTTCTGTATCTTTAGTTGTAACGAAAAAGAAGCTGAAATAATTACCATGGCAATACTACCTAAATTCCGGAATCAAGGTATTGGTTTTTTAATTCTTAAAGAACTTGAAGAGATTTTATCAGAGATAAGCTGCAATACAGTTTTTTTAGAAGTTGCATCTAATAACTTAATAGCGATTCATTTATATGATAAATTAGGCTTCAAAACCTTCGGAATAAGAAAAAATTATTACTCTATTTCTAAAAATAATAAAGTTAATGCCATTTTGATGAAAAAAATAATTTAATTAAACTTTAAATGCTTTTATACAGAGCAAAAGCATTCTTTTTATTGCACACAATTAACAAAAGCCTCATAATCAACTTATATTTAAAGACTTATGAGGACTAGAAATGTATTTTAAGAAATTATTAAAAATATCAAGTGGAGCATTTGCTGGTGTGCTACTAATGACAATAAACTCGGCTAATGCATTCACTGCGTGTCAAGTGACTGATGTAGGTGGAGTTGATGATAAGAGTTTTAACCAAACAGCTTGGAAAGGTGTGCAAGATGCCGTAGCTAAACACGGTATTGATTCTAAATTACTCGAATCTAAATCAGAAACTGATTATGAGCCACACCTGAATTCAATGGTAAATGCTGGTTGTGATGTTATCATAGCAGTTGGATTTTTAATGGGTGAGGCTACAAAAAATGCAGCTGAAGTTAATAAAGACTCTAAATTCACAATCATTGATTTTGCATACGATCCTACAGTTCCAAATATCTTAGGACAGGTTTTTGCTACTGATCAGGCAGCTTTTCTTGCAGGCTATGTCTCAGCAGGAGTAAGTAAAACTGGAATAGTTGGAACTTTTGGAGGAATTAATATACCCCCAGTTACAGGTTTTATGGACGGCTTTGCATGGGGAGTAAAACACTACAACAAAGTAAAAGGAAAAAATGTTAAAGTTCTAGGTTGGGATCCTGACGCAAAGGAAGGATTATTTACTAATAACTTTGATTCTACTGATGACGGTAGAGCATTTGCTCAAAATCTATACGACGAAGGAGCAGATATTGTTATGCCCGTCGCAGGTCCTGTTGGTTTAGGTTCTGCTTCTTTGGCTGACGAACTAGGAAGTGATAAACTCAAAATTATTGGTGTAGACGGTGATTGGACACAAACTGATCCTGCTAGAAAAAGTGTGTATCTAACATCTGTATTAAAGAAAATGGATGTAACAGTTTTAAGTGTAATTGAATCAGTTAAATCTGGATCTTATTCTGGAGGTGTAACAGTAGGAACTTTGGAAAATGGAGGTGTTGGAATTGCGCCATATCACGATTTATCAAGTGAAGTTTCAAGTGAATTGGCCTCAGAAGTAGAAGCTCTAAGAAAGGGAATTATATCCGGTTCAATCGTAATGAATAAATAATTTTTAAAAAAACTGGGGCGAAACAAATCTGTGAAATTGAAATTACATGAAATCAGTAAAAGTTTCGGCCCAGTTAAAGCTAACTCCAATATTAATTTGACTGTTGACCGTGGTGAAATCTTAGGTTTGCTTGGAGAAAACGGCGCAGGAAAAACCACATTAATGAATATATTAACTGGTTTATATAAACCAGATAGTGGAAAGATCTTAATAGATAATAAATTAAGAGAATTTCATAATCCCAGAGAAGCAAATAAAAATGGTATAGGAATGGTTCATCAACATTTTATGTTGGTTCCAGTTTTTTCTGTAACTGAAAATATAATTTTAGGAGAAGAACCCACAAATAGATTTAATAAAATTGACCTAGAAAATGCTAAAAATAAAGTATTAAAAATAAGTTCAGAATATAAATTGAATGTTGATCCTGATCTAATTATTGAGAAATTACCTGTTGGGATACAACAAAGAGTAGAAATTATAAAAATATTATTTCGAGATGCCGAGATCTTAATTTTTGATGAACCTACAGCAGTCCTTACTCCACAAGAGGTAGTAGAATTTTTTGAAATAATTAAGAACTTAAAAAAGACTGGAAAAGCTATAATCTTTATTACTCATAAGTTACAAGAAGTATTAGAAATATGTGACCGCATAAATGTTTTGAGAAGAGGAAAAATAGTTGGAGAGGAATACCCAAAAAAAACTGATAAGAAGAAATTAGCACAGTTAATGGTTGGTAGAAAAGTAAATCTTAGGACCAGTCGAAAAAAAATGGAACAAGGAGAGGTATTATTAGAAATAAATGATTTAAGTATTTTATCTGATAATAAAGAACATGTTTTATCAAATGTAGATTTAAAACTTCACAAAAATGAAATATTAGGTATTGCAGGAGTACAAGGAAATGGTCAGACTGAATTGATAGAGGCACTAACTGGATTAAGGAGTGTATCTAGTGGAAAAATTTCTTATTTTGGGAAAGAATACAAAAATTTTTCACCAAGAAAAATTCATCAACTAGGTGTTCGACACATACCAGAAGACAGACAAAAACAAGGACTAATTGGTGATTTTTCTCTAACAGAAAATAGTATACTTAATACTTATTATGAAGAAAAATTTTCTAACAACATCACTTTAAATTGGGCTAATGCTAAAATAGAAGCCAAAAAGATTATTGAGAAATTTGATGTGAGAACAAATTCTGAAAATATTAGTGCCAACAAATTGTCCGGGGGGAACCAACAGAAGCTTTTGATTGGTAGAGAAATGTCAAGATCAATTAATCTTCTTATAGCATCTCAACCAACACGTGGGGTAGACGTTGGTTCAATAGAATACATACATAATCAAATTGTTTCAGCTAGAAATAAAGGTATTGGAGTTATATTGAATTCTACTGAATTAGAAGAAATCATTGCTTTATCAGATCGAATAATTGTATTCTTTGAAGGTAAGGTAATTGCAGAATTTCCATCTGATACAAACCCAAATATAATTGGACTTGCAATGGCTGGGGAAAATTAAAAGTGAAAATTTTTAATTATTTAGGTAATTACTTTTCTAACCGTGAAACTTTTCAAGAAATTATTGTCATTCCAGTTTTTGCCACTTTGTTGGCTATTTTCCTTGGTTTACTATTGCTTATTGTTTCAGGATCAAGCAATGAAATTGCCCTTAAAGCATTGATAGCTTTGTTTTATGGATCTTTTGGTTCACTATCTGCAATTTCAGAAACATTAACTGCTGCAACACCATTAATATTTGCTGCTTTAGGAATAGCTATAGGTTTTAGAGCTGGACTATTTAATATAGGAGCAGAAGGACAAATTATATTGGGTGGTATGGCTGCTGTTATTATAGGTTTTAGCTTTCAATTACCCTTCTTTATTCACTTAATACTTATACTTTTAGCTGGGGCTTTATTTGGAGCTTTATATGCATTTATATCTGGGTGGCTTAAAGCAACTACAGGAGCTCACGAAGTTATTACTACTATTATGCTAAATTTAATTGCATATAGATTGCTTGATTTTTTTCTGAGAATACCTTCTGTTCAAAAAGAAGGAAGAAATGATCCTATTTCCAAGTCAATTTTAGATACTGCTGAGTTACCAAGAATTTTGTATTTCTTGGATCCAAATCTCAGAGTTCATATGGGTTTTTTAATAGCAATATTTGCTGTTTTAATTGTATATTGGTTAATTTTTTATACAACCATTGGATATGAATTTCGAGCTGTGGGAAAGAATTTAGAAGCTTCAAGGTATGGTGGAATAAGTCCATCAGTAACAATTATACTTGCAATGAGTATTGCAGGTCTTTTAGCCGGTCTGGCTGGTGCATCTCAGATAGCTGGCGTGTTGGGTAGAGCTACACCTGGTTTTTCTGCTGGAATTGGGTTTGATGCAATAGCCGTTGCTTTACTAGGAAGAGCCCACCCAATAGGTGTACTGTTTGCAGGTATCCTATTTGGAGCTTTGATTGCAGGTGGCAGACAAATGCAAGTTTCTGCAGACGTAAGTCTTGACCTAATTACAGTTATTCAGGCTTTAATAATTATATTCATTGCAGCTCCAGTTTTGATAAGAAAATTATTTCCGTGGATATTTAAATAAGATTTACAAGTTATGAAAAATTCAAATAAAAACAATATTGAGAAAAATACAACAAAAAAACCAATAATTGTAGGATTATGCTTAATAGCTTTAGGCTGCATAATTTATATATTTTTAGGACTTAATATTGAAGGATATGCAAATTTTAGGTTGTCTAGACCAACAGATCCGTTTGCACTTCCCAATTTGATCTTACCCGCACATAGTTTTATTGGAATATCAGCTTTGTTAATTGTTTTTTTTGGTGGAAGAATAATTATGAAAGCACCAAAGAAATTTACAATGTTTATTGCTTTAAGTTTTTTTTTGACAATAGCAGCTTTTTTAGTTTGGGCAACTGCTGGAAAATCATTTTCCCTTACAGGTATGTTACAGGCTACTGTAGTGAGAGCTGTACCAATAGCTTTAGCAGCAATGGCTGGAATTATGTGCGAAAGAGTAGCTGTTATAAACATTGGAATTGAAGGAATGCTTTTGGCTGGAGCATTTGCTGGAGCATTATTTGGATCTATTTTTGGTAATTTTTTTGGTTTAATTTTGGCCATTTTAGTAGGTGGATTTTTTGGTTTTATATTAGCAGCATTGGTTGTCACCTTTCGAGTAGATCAAATAATTGCAGGAGTAGCCATTAATATTTTTGTCCTGGGCATTACTAGCTTTTTAACAAGCCACCTTTTGAAAAGTAACCCTGAGTTAAATGATGCTCCTGTTTTTAAATCAATAAATTTGCCTATTTTAAGTGATATCCCAGTTTTAGGGCCAGTTTTTTTTAAACAAAATATTTTTGTGTATTTCTCAATATTTATTGTAATCATAAGTACTTATTATCTATTTAAAACAGCATATGGTTTAAGAGCAAGAGCTGTTGGAGAACATCCAAAAGCTGCAGAAACTCTTGGAATAAGCGTATTAAAAACAAGATTTCATCATGTTATAATGGGTGGGATGATTGCCGGTTTTGGTGGTGCTTGGTTTACGTTAGGAAGTGTTGGAAGATTTGATGAAGGTATGACTGGAGGAAGAGGTTTTATTGGGCTTGCTGCTATGATTTTTGGACGTTGGCATCCTGTTGGAGCACTATTTGCTGCTCTGATATTTGGTTTTGCAGATTCCTTGCAACAAAAGCTTGCAATCTTAAGGACTCCTATCCCCAGTGAGTTTTTAGCTATGGCCCCATATTTGGTCACCATAATTGTGGTTGCAGGAATAGTGGGAAATGCCAAACCCCCCCAAGCAATTGGACAAGCTTATGTTAAGGAAAATTAGTGACAAAAAAAATAAAAATTACTGATATCCAAAAAATTATTGGAAAGAAAAAGATCGAAACAGGATTAGTTCTTGGGTCTGGTTTGGGTAAAGCTATACCTTTAAAAAAAAAAGTAGAATTTGAATATAATGAGATAAAGGGTTTTAATCTTCCATCTGTTACTGGGCATAGTGGAAAACTTTTAATAGGTACTATTCATAATAGAATGGTTGCTGTTTTAAGTGGAAGAACTCACTTCTATGAAAATGGTAAAGCCGATACAATGAGAAACCCTATAAAACTTTTGAAAGATTTAGGTGTTAAAAAGCTTGTTCTAACAAATGCATCAGGATCTTTAAGAAATAATATACCAACTGGATCATTGATGGTTATTGAAGATCATATTAATTTTTCAGGCTTGAATCCTCTTATTGGAGAAAATTCAGAAAATAGATTTGTGAATTTAACAGTTGCCTATGATAAAGATATTAATGAAATGATTTTAAAAGCTGGAAATGAGCAAAATATAAATATTAAAACAGGAATATATGCATGGTTTTCAGGACCATCTTTTGAAACTCCAGCTGAAATAAAAGCTATCAGATCTTTAGGTGCAGATGTAGTAGGTATGTCTACTGTGCCAGAAGTAATAATATCAAGATTTTTAAAAATTAAAGTTGCTGGTATATCAGTAGTAACAAATATGGCAGCTGGTCTTAGCAATGAAACTATAAGTCATGAACAAACTAAGGAGATAGCAAAATTAAGTGAAAGAAAACTTTCAAAAATTATAATATCTTTGTTGCGAAAACTGTAATAAAGGCGTAAGTGCTTTGAAAATAATACATTAAATTTAACTATTTTAGTTTGAATTATGCAGATTTACCTTCCAATTGCAGAAATTTCAGTGAACATCTTTTTATTAATTGGATTAGGTGGAATTGTTGGAATTCTGTCAGGTATGTTTGGTGTAGGTGGGGGTTTTTTAATAACCCCTCTTTTGTTTTTTATCGGAATACCACCTGCGATAGCTGTTGCAAGCGAAGCAAATCAGATACTTGGTGCATCTTTTTCCGGAGCTATTGCTCACTTCAGAAGAAAGAATGTCGATATAAAAATGGGCTTTCTTTTAATTTTAGGGGGTATAATAGGTTCAATTTTTGGAGTTGAATTATTTAGAATTTTTAAAAATTTAGGTCAATTAGAGCTTATTATTAAAGTTTGTTATGTCTTATTTCTTGGCATAATAGGAATAATAATGTTTTTTGAAAGTTTAAGAGCATTAAATTATAAATCAAAAAACATAAAAGTAAGAAAAACTCGCCATCATTCCTGGGTTCAAGGTCTTCCACTAAAAATGAGGTTTAGAACTTCCAATTTATATATTAGTTCAATACCGGCCGTATTTATAGGTTTTTTTGTAGGTATTCTAGCTTCAATTATGGGAATTGGAGGAGGTTTCATAATAGTACCTGCTATGATTTATATTTTAGGAATGCCTACTAAAGTTGTAGTTGGTACTTCTTTATTTCAGATAATCTTTGTTACTGGAGTTACTACATATTTGCATGCAGTTAAAAATTTTAGTGTTGATATTATATTATCCTTCCTACTTTTAGTAGGTGGAGTTATTGGAGCACAATTTGGTGTAAGGATAGGACTTAAATTAAAAGCAGAGCAATTGAGAATATTATTAGCTTTCTTAGTTTTAGCCATGTGTTTAAAGATAACTTTAGAGCTTTTTATTACCCCTGTAGAGATTTTTACTTTAGTAAAAGATTTATGAAATGAAACTAATTGTGAAATTAATAATTATAATTTTGTTATTTTATAACCTTTCTTTTATATCTTCTTATGCTACAGAAGCGCCTCCAAGTCTTGTTACAGATTTAAGTAAAAAAGTAATATCTATAAATGTTAATTTCTCAGGTAGTAAATTTCATATCTTTGGAGCAATTAAAAAAAATAATCCTAAGGTTTCTTCAATAGATCAACCACCCTTTGATATACTTATCGAAGTTATAGGTCCTCCAATCACAATGAATTTATTTCAGAAAGAAAAAAAGTTTGGTTTGTGGATAAACAGGAAAATTGGTAGTTTAAAAAATATACCAAGTTTTTATTCTATTTCCGGCACAAAACCATTAGATATATTACTTCCCAATAATATTGCGATGGCAAATGACATCGGGCTTGTTAAACAAATAAATACAAAAAATCAAAAAATAGAAAATGAATTGATTGATCAGATTATATTTATTGGAAAAAATAAAAATCAATATAATGAAAATAATACTCCCATTACTTTGTTAGAAAATACTCTTTTTTCAAATGAAATTGATTTTCCTACAAACCTTAATGAAGGAAATTATAAGGTCAAAATACATTTAATACGCTTTGAAAAAGTTTTAGCAACAAAACAGGATATTATTTACGTCAATAAAATTGGTCTACAAAATTGGATCAACTACCTGGCTTTCGAAAAACCCCAATTATATGGGATTATGAGTATCTTAATAGCAATAACTTTTGGTTTTCTAGCCTCTTTAGTATTTAGAAAAAAAATATAATATCTATAATTTCTGATTTGTAGTAATTGCTACTGTTTGTTCCTGCTATTCTTTTCAACCATCATTTTTTTTATTTCTGCAATTGCTTTTGCAGGATTTAAATTCTTTGGACATGTTCGGGCGCAATTCATAATTGTATGGCATCTATATAATTTGAATGAATCTTCGATATCATTTAATCTTTCATCTCTTGTTTCGTCACGACTATCAACTAACCATCTATAAGCATGTAAAAGAGCTGCAGGACCAAGATATTTTTCACTATTCCACCAATAACTCGGACAAGATGTGGAGCAGCACGCACACATTACGCACTCGTATAAATCATCTAATTTTTTTCGTTGATCTATTGATTGTTTCCATTCTTTTTCTGGAGTTTCTGTCTTTGTTTCCAACCACGGCATTATGCTTGCGTGTTGCTTGTAAAAATTAGTCAAATCTGGGATTAGATCTTTTATAACTGGCATATGGGGTAATGGATAAATTCTGACATCACCTTTAATTTCGTTTAGACCACGTGTGCAAGCTAAGGTATTTACCCCATCAATATTCATAGCACAAGAACCACAAATACCCTCCCTACATGATCTTCGAAAAGTAAGTGTTGGATCGATTTCTTCTTTTATGTGAATAAGGGCATCCAAAACCATAGGACCACTTTCACTTGTATCAATAAAATAAGTGTCTACTCTAGGGTTACTTTTTTCATCTGGATTATATCGGTATACTTTAAATTTTCTTAGTTTTTTTGCGGAAGACTTTTTCTGGTCCCATACCTTTCCATTAGGAGAAATTCTTGAATTTTTTGGAAGCCTTAATTCAACCATTTTTTTTCCTTATTTTATAAATTAACTATTAATTATAAGACATTTTGCATTGATTATAAACATCATTAGGATTTCTTCCAGCAAGATAGTCACTACTCATTGTTATTCCAATCTGATACTTTGGACCCTCACTACCTGTAGCCAAAGACAAGTTTGTAGTTGGTTTCGCAGCTTCATTTTTTTTCTTTTGACAAATATTTTCAATTTGTTGAGCCGTCAAAGGATTGGGAGGATTAGATGCACATCCAATAAAAAAAATTATAGCAAAAATTATAAGTGTTCTTAATAAGTTAAACATAGTTCTAATAAACTCTTGCCTTTGGTGCAATTTTATTTGTATTAATACCACCTTTAGATTCCGATGTTAAAGGTTTGGTATGAACTCCTCTGTATTTCAATGAGACTTTATTTTTTTGATTTACAGATGCCAAGGTATGCTTTCTCCATTTCATATCATCTCTATCAGGATAATCTTCATGAGCATGAGCTCCTCGACTTTCTTGTCTAGCTTCAGCTGAAAAAATTGTTGTTAGAGCGTTTGGCATTAGATTTGTTAATTCTAGTGTTTCCATGAGATCGGAATTCCAAATCATGGAACGATCTTTAATAGATAAGTCTTCTAAACCAGATGCTACTATTTCCATTTTTTTACATCCCTCAGATAGTGTTTTTTTTGAGCGAAAAACTGCTGCATCTTCCTGCATAACTATTTGCATTTTTTTACGTAATTCTGCGGTAGATATATTTCCATTTGCATGTCTTAACTTATCAAACCTCTCCATCGCCTGATCACATGAATGAATATTCAAAGGTCTATTTGTACTTGTCTTATCTACAACCTCGTTAGCTCTAATAGCTGCAGCTCGACCAAAAACAACTAAATCTATAAGACTATTTGATCCTAATCTATTAGCTCCATGAACTGAAGCACATCCAGCTTCACCAACAGCCATTAAACCTGGTTGAACAAAATCTTCATCATCAATTGAAGGATTTAGAACTTCTCCCCAATAATTGGTTGGAACACCACCCATATTATAATGAACAGTGGGTAAAACTGGAATTGGCTCTTTCGTTAAATCAACACCTGCAAAAATTCTAGCACTTTCTGAAATTCCTGGAAGACGTTCCGCTAAAGTTTTTTCGGGTAAATGATCAAGGTGTAAATGAATGTGATCTCCTTTCTCGCCAACGCCCCGGCCTTCTTTTATTTCAATAGTCATACATCTTGAGACAACATCCCTACTAGCTAAATCTTTGTAAGTAGGTGCATATCTCTCCATAAATCTTTCTCCATCAGAATTGGTAAGATATCCTCCTTCACCCCTCGCTCCTTCAGTAATTAAGCAACCAGCACCATATATGCCTGTTGGGTGAAATTGTACGAATTCCATATCCTGTAAGGGTAAATTTTGTCTAGCAATCATACCATTCCCATCTCCAGTACATGTATGAGCTGAAGTAGCAGAAAAGTATGCTCGACCATATCCACCAGTGGCTAATACTACCATCTTAGCGTTGAATCTATGTATTGTCCCATCGTCTAATTTCCATGCTATTATTCCCTGACACACCCCATCTTCTGTCATAATTAAATCAATAGCAAAATATTCTATGAAAAATTCAGCATTATTTTTTAGTGACTGACCGTACAATGTATGTAATATTGCATGACCTGTCCTATCCGCAGCAGCACATGTTCTTTGAACTGGTGGACCTTCACCAAATTCAGTCGTGTGACCCCCAAAAGGTCTTTGATAAATCTTGCCTTCCTCTGTTCGAGAAAAAGGTACTCCATAATGTTCTAATTCATAAACGGCTTTTGGAGCTTCACGAGCCAAATATTCCATAGCATCTACATCGCCTAACCAATCTGAACCTTTCACAGTATCATACATATGCCAGTGCCAATGATCAGGCCCCATATTTGATAAGGAAGCGGCAATACCACCTTGGGCTGCTACAGTATGGCTTCTGGTTGGAAAAACTTTACTTATGCATGCGGTTTTAAAACCTTGTTCGGCCATTCCTAAGGTCGCTCTTAGACCTGAGCCTCCTGCACCAACTACTACAACATCGTAAGTATGATCAACATATTCATATGAATTCATTAAGTTTCTCCGAGTTTCAAAAGCGAAAAAGTATTATGAAGGATAGACAGACTGATATAATTAATATCCAACAAAAGTATTTCAATATTTTTAGAGTAAGATTTTTTATAATTATGTTGTGAATATAATCTTCTAATACAACTTCAATACCTTGATAAAAATGCCAAAGACTTATTGTAATAAATAAAAAGGCAATAATTAGATTAAAGATATTATCATAATTAGTAATTACTTCATTATAAGGAAGAAACGCAACATTAAGAAAATTGTAAATAAAAAGCACTGTTAGGGGAATGAGCAATATTGAAGATATTCTCTGTTTTATCCAATGTCTTGTACTCTCTATGTTTTGCCCCATTATTTTACTCCAAGTTTATCAAAATTTAAACAAAAAGGCTTCCTAAAATAAAGAAGAATGTTAAAGCCAAAATTGAATATGAACTATATTCTACCCATTTCAAATTAAAACCATACCCCATATCCCAAAACAAATGCCGTAATCCAGCAAAAAAGTGATACCAAATACCACTAAGGGAAAAAAACATTATAATCTTTCCAATAATAGAATTAAAGAAAATTGAAAAAACTTTAAAAGTTTCCTCTCCAAAAATTAATGAAATAAAAAAACCTATAATCATTAACAAACTTATGATTAATGCTACACCTGTAATTCTATGTAATATCGAAAGTACAGAATTTAATTGTGGCCTGTAAATGGTTAGGTGTGGTGATAAAGGACGATTATTCATAATTTACACATTTTTAAATAAGCAACTAATACAAAATAAATTAGTAATTAAGATAAATGCAATGTGATCAATTGTCACCAAATAACTTTTAAAAGTTTGATGTTTGAATACCTTATAGATTATGAAACTTGAAATTACATTGTTATTTTATTTATATGTATAATTTACTTTGAGTTTTTTTGATTCAACCTTTAAATTTAAGTGTGATTCATAATTAATTACTTCCAAATTACATTGCTTGAAGTCAAATATATAGGATTAGAAAATGAAAAGAAATAAAATTGCTTTAATTGGTTCAGGTCAGATTGGAGGTACTTTAGCTCACTTAGCTGGCCTAAAAGAATTGGGGGATATTGTACTATTTGATATAGCCGATGGTATTCCTCAGGGCAAAGCTCTTGATATAGCAGAAAGTTCCCCAATAAGTTCCTTTGATAGTAACATAATTGGTACCAGTAAATATGAAGATATAAGTAATTCAGATGTTTGTATAGTTACAGCTGGAGTACCTCGTAAACCAGGAATGAGTAGGGATGATTTATTAAGCATAAACCTGAAAGTTATGAAATCAGTAGGAGAAGGAATAAAAAAATATGCGCCAAATTCTTTTGTAATTTGTATTACAAACCCATTAGATGCGATGGTTTGGGCTTTGCAAAAGTTTTCCACTTTACCAGCAGAAAATGTAGTTGGTATGGCGGGAGTCTTAGATAGCGGTAGATTTGCATATTTTCTATCACAAGAATTTAATGTTTCTGCAAAAGATGTTCAAACTTTTGTGCTTGGTGGGCATGGAGATACGATGGTACCACTGCTAAGATATTCTACAGTTGGTGGAATTCCAATTCCTGATTTGATAGAAATGGAGTGGTCTACACAAAAAAAAATGGACGAAATCGTCCAACGAACTAGAGATGGTGGTGCTGAAATAGTAGCATTATTAAAAACTGGATCTGCTTACTACGCTCCTGCAGCATCAGCAATTAATATGGCAGAATCGTATCTTAAAGATCAGAAAAGGGTCATACCATGTGCAGCATACCTAACAGGCCAATATGGTTATAGCGATATTTATGTTGGGGTTCCTACAGTCATTGGAAATAAAGGAGTAGAAAAAATAATTGAAATAAATCTTAATGAAACAGAGAAAATTAATTTTTCTAAATCTGTTGGATCTGTTCAAAAACTCATTCAAAACTGTAAAAAAATTGATAAGGATCTAAATTAAATGATATAAAATAAATTTGTGATCACATATAATTTAATGTGATCACATTATTAATTTTTTTGTTTGATTTTGACTTTTTTTAAAAAAATCTCTTCAAAATTTTTTGAATCACTGCAAAGATTAACTTATTAATAATTAAAATTAAATTTACTAATTTTAAGGTGTAAGTATGAATATTCATGAATACCAAGCAAAACAATTTTTAAAAGAATATGGAATCCCTGTTTTAGATGGTCGAATAATTTACAAAGCAGAAGAAGCAAAAACAGCAGCAGGAGAAATAGACGGACCACTTTGGGTAGTTAAAGCCCAAATACATGCTGGGGGAAGAGGTAAAGGTAAATTTATTGAAGAGAGTGCTGGAACTCAAGGTGGGGTAAGACTTGCCTCATCAGCATCTGATGCAGCAGCAGAAGCCCAAAAAATGCTTGGTAGGACACTAGTAACAAAACAAACTGGAAATAATGGGAAAGAAGTCCGTAGAATTTACATTGAAGAAGGTTGTCAAATAGCCAATGAGTTTTATTTAGCAGTTTTAATAGACAGATCTACTTCAAGAATAGCCTTTGTAGCTTCAAAAGAAGGTGGTATGGATATAGAAGAAGTTGCAGCTAAATCACCTGAAAAAATCATTAAATTTACAGTTGATCCAGCTTCAGGACTGTCAGGCTTTCACGGAAGAAGAGTTGCTTTTGCTTTAGGTCTTGAAGGCAAACAGATTAAACAATGCGTATATTTAGTTCAAACTCTGTTTAAACTATTTAGTGAAAAAGATTGTGAAATGCTGGAAATAAACCCACTAATTCTAACAAAAGATGAAAAATTGATATGTCTAGATTGTAAAATGGGATTTGATAGTAATGCCATGTATCGACAACCTTCCGTAGTTGCTTTTCATGACGAAACTGAAGAAGATTCAAAAGAACTAGCAGCATCTAAATTTGATTTAAATTATATTGCTTTAGATGGTGAAATTGGTTGTATGGTTAATGGTGCAGGATTAGCAATGGCAACAATGGACATAATAAAATTATTTGGGTCAGAACCTGCAAATTTTTTAGATGTTGGTGGCGGAGCTACCAAAGAAAAGGTTACAGAAGCTTTTAAGATTATTACCTCTGACAAGAATGTTAAAGGAATTTTAGTCAACATTTTTGGTGGAATCATGAGGTGTGATGTTATTGCTGAGGGAGTAGTCGAGGCGGTTAAGAATGTAGGTCTTTCAGTACCTTTGGTAGTCAGACTTGAAGGTACAAATGTAGATAAAGGCAAAGATATTATCAATCAAAGTGGTTTAAATGTAATTGCTGCAGATAATCTTTCTGATGCTGCAAAGAAAATTGTTGCTGCAGTGAAAGGAAGTTAAATGTCAATAATTATAAATAAAAACACAAAAGTGATTTGTCAGGGATTTACTGGTTCGCAGGGAACTTTTCACTCTAAACAAGCCATTGAATATGGAACTAACATGGTTGGTGGAGTTACGCCAGGAAAGGGTGGCGAAACACATTTAGACTTACCTGTATTTAACACTGTCTATGATGCTAAATTAAAAACTAAAGCTAATGCTACCGTAATTTATGTACCCCCACCATTTGCAGCAGATGCAATACTAGAAGCAATAGATTCAAAGATAGAAACGATTGTTTGTATTACAGAAGGAATACCTGTGATAGATATGGTTAGAGTCAAAAGAGCTTTACACGGTTCAGTATCACGATTGATTGGTCCTAATTGTCCCGGTGTAATTACACCTGAAGAATGCAAGATCGGTATCATGCCTGGACATATCCACAAAAAAGGAAGTGTGGGTGTGGTTTCAAGATCTGGCACCCTAACTTATGAAGCTGTTGCGCAAACAACAGAAATTGGGTTAGGACAATCTACATGTGTAGGGATTGGAGGGGATCCTATAAAAGGAACAGAACATATAGATGTCCTAGAATTATTTTTATCTGATCCTGAAACGGAAAGTATTGTTTTAATTGGAGAAATTGGAGGTACAGCTGAGGAAGAAGCTGCTCAATTTATCAAAGATGAGAGAAAAAATGGAAGAGCAAAACCTATAGCTGGATTTATTGCTGGCATAACTGCTCCGCCAGGCAGAAGAATGGGCCATGCAGGTGCAATTGTCGCTGGAGGTAAAGGTGGAGCCTATGATAAAATTGAAGCAATGAGATCTGCAGGTATTATTGTTACAGAGAGCCCTGGTGAACTTGGAACTGCAGTTAGTTCTGCTATTAAAAATTTTAAAACTTAGTTATTAGATCAAAGGCAAAGGATGAATAAAATTATATATAATGCAACAGAAATATTAGAATCCCTGGATTTTAATAGTCTAAATATCATTGAAAAGATGTATGAAATTTATCAATCCAATCCTCAAAAATTAGACCAAAAATGGGCAATAATTTTCCAAAGCCTATCAAAACAAATTTCAAATACTCAGGAAGAAGAATTACAAATTAAACCGTCATGGTTTAGAAAAGATTGGCCACCAAACTATATAACAGATGAAATAGCTTCTTTTGATGGACAGTGGCTTGAATCTAGTGAACTCAAGATAAATAAAAATACCAGTCCGGGAATATCTGAAATAAAAACATCCGTTCTTGATAGCATAAGAGCTTTAATGTTTATTCGTGCTTACCGGGTGAGAGGACATTTAGCTGCCAATCTAGATCCTTTGAGTACCTATGAAATAAAGAAGTTAGATCCTGCTTTAGATCCAAAAACATATGGATTTGTTGAAGAAGATATGGATAGAAAGATTTTTCTTGATAATGTTCTAGGACTTCAAGAAGCATCAATGAATCAAATATCAGAAATTGTAAAAAAAACTTACTGCGGTACTTTTGCACTACAATACATGCATATTTCAAATGCAGAAGAATCAGCCTGGTTAAAAGAAAGAATTGAGGGTTTGGGAAAAGAAATAGAATTTACTCAAAATGGAAGAAAAGCAATTCTTAATAAACTAATAGAAGCAGAGGGATTTGAAAAATTTTTACATGTAAAATATATGGGAACAAAAAGGTTTGGCCTAGACGGAGGAGAGGCTGTTATACCTGCAATGGAACAAATTATAAAAAGAGGTGGTAATTTAGGTGTAAAAGAAATTGTGATTGGAATGCCTCATCGAGGTCGTTTGTCAATTCTTGCAAATGTTATGGGAAAACCATATAGGGCCATATTTAACGAGTTTCAAGGAGGTAGTTATAAACCTGAGGATGTAGAAGGTTCGGGTGATGTCAAGTATCATTTAGGCGCATCTTCTGATAGAGAATTTGATGGTAATAAAATACATTTATCTCTCACAGCAAACCCAAGTCACCTAGAGGCTGTAAATCCTGTTGTTTTAGGAAAAGTAAGGGCAAAGCAAAATCAACTGAATGACGAAGATAGAGTGCAAGTTTTACCGGTACTTCTACATGGTGATGCCGCATTTGCCGGTCAGGGAATTATTTCTGAATGTTTTGGTTTATCAGGACTTAAGGGACATAAAACTGGTGGAACTATACATATAATAGTAAATAACCAAATTGGATTTACTACTGCGCCACATAATTCTAGATCTTCACCTTATCCTACTGACATAGCTTTGATGGTAGAGGCTCCAATTTTTCATGTTAATGGCGATGATCCAGAAGCTGTGGTACATGCAGCAAAAGTAGCAACTGAATTTAGACAAAAGTTTCATAAAGATGTTGTTATTGACGTTTTTTGCTACAGAAGATTTGGTCATAATGAGGGTGACGAACCTATGTTTACGCAGCCCAAAATGTATGCAAAAATTAAAAAGCATAAAACTACTCTTCAAAAATATTCTGAAAAACTGAGTAAGGAAGGTTTGGTGCCAGAAGGTGAGATCGAAGACTTAAAAATTAGTTTTCAGAAATTTCTTTCTAAAGAGTTCGAAGTTTCAAAAAGTTATAAACCCAATAAAGCAGATTGGTTGGATGGCAAATGGTCTGGTCTTGGTAAATATACTAAGGAATCCGTTATAAAGGACGGGCAGTATCAAAGAGGAAAAACTTCTATTTCAATTGAAAAATTTAAAGAAGTGGGACAAGCTTTAACAAAAATACCAAACCACATTAATGCACACAAGACCGTTAAAAGAATGCTAGATAATAAGCAAAAACAATTATCTTTAGGTAAAAATATTGATTGGGCTACTGCAGAAGCTCTGGCTTTTGGATCACTATTGACAGAGGGTTATCCTGTTCGATTATCTGGGCAAGATTGCACCAGAGGAACATTTAGTCATAGGCATAGTGCCGTAATTGATCAATTAACAGAAGAACGCTTTTATCCTCTAAATAATATTTCAAAAAATCAAAAACATTATGAAGTGATAGACTCTATGTTATCAGAGTATGCAGTTTTAGGCTATGAGTATGGCTATTCCTTGGCAGAACCTAATTCATTAACAATTTGGGAAGCTCAATTTGGAGATTTTTCAAATGGAGCCCAAATAATGATAGATCAATTCATATCATCGGGGGAAAAGAAATGGTTAAGAATGTCTGGATTAGTTATGCTTCTCCCTCACGGATATGAAGGTCAAGGACCCGAACATTCATCTGCTAGATTAGAACGATTTTTACAAGCTTGTGCGGAAGATAATTGGATTATTGCTAATTGTACAACTCCTTCTAATTATTTCCACATATTAAGGAGACAATTATACAGAGGTTTTAGAAAACCATTGGTAATTATGAGTCCAAAATCCCTATTAAGAAATAAGCGAGCCATATCAAATAAAAACGATTTTATAAATGGATCTTCTTTCCATAGAATACTTTTGGATGATGCCGAAAAAGGAAATTCTTCAACCAAGCTGGTAAAAGATACTCAAATTAAGAGAGTTGTTATATGCTCAGGTAAAATTTATTATGACCTCTTAGAAGAAAGAGAAAAAAGAAATATTTCTAATCTATATTTATTAAGGTTAGAACAATTCTATCCATTTCCAGCTTTATCTTTTATTAAAGAATTAACTAGGTTTAAAGATGCAGAGTTTATATGGTGTCAAGAAGAACCTAAAAATCAAGGTGGTTGGTCATTTGTTGAACCTAATTTAGAATGGTCATTAAACAGAGTAAATGCAAAGTGTAAAAGAGCAAAGTTTATAGGAAGAGCTGCTGCTGCTTCACCCGCAACTGGCTTGGCTATACAACATAAAGAACAACAAGAAACGATAATTAACGAGGCTCTTACTATTAATTGAGGTAAAAAATGACTGAAATAAAAGTACCTACCCTTGGAGAAAGTGTTACTGAAGCTACAGTGGCAACTTGGTTTAAAAGTCCTGGGGATACTGTGGATATTGATGAAATGTTATGCGAACTAGAAACGGATAAGGTAACTGTAGAGGTACCATCTACAGTTTCTGGTACATTGTCAGAAATAATAGCCAAAGAAGGTGATACTGTAGGACTAGATGCAATTCTTGGTATTGTTAGTGAAGGAGAATTTGTAAAAACAAAAACTGAAAAATCAGTAAAAAATATTGCCCCAAAAAATGATAAAAAAATCAAAGATATTGAAAACGCTCCTTCCGCTAAAAAACTTATGAAGGAAAATGAAATTAATGAGCAAACTTTATTAGGTACAGGTAGAGATGGAAGAATAATGAAGGAAGATGTTTTAAATGTCTTAACTTCAGAAATGACTAAGGATGACTCTGTAAATAAAATGTCTGAAACAGTTCAAAATGTAAAAGAAAATAATAATGAGCAAATTGAACGAATTAAAATGTCAAGATTACGCATGACCATAGCTAAAAGGTTAAAAGAAGCACAAAATACAGCTGCAATGCTCACTACTTACAATGAAATTGATATGAGTAGTGTTATGGAAATTAGAAGTAAGTTTAAAGAGGTATTTGAAAAAAAACATCAAGTAAAATTAGGCTTTATGTCCTTTTTTGTAAAAGCTTGCTGCCATGCATTAAGAGAAATTCCTGAAGTTAATGCAAAAATAGACGGCCATGATTTAGTTTTTCATAAATATATTAATATGGGAGTTGCTGTAGGAACTCCTACTGGTTTAGTAGTCCCAATTGTTAAAAATGCTGATTCAATGGGATTTGCAGATGTGGAAAAAACAATTGGTGAATTAGGAAAGAAGGCAAGAGAAGGTAAGCTTTCAATTGAAGATATGCAGGGTGGTACATTTACTATTTCTAATGGTGGGGTTTACGGATCTTTAATGTCTTCACCAATTTTAAATTACCCTCAATCTGGTATTCTTGGTATGCATAAAATTCAAGAAAGACCAATAGCAATAAATGGAAATGTTATTATTAAACCAATGATGTATCTAGCATTGAGTTACGATCATAGAATAGTTGACGGAAAAGGAGCAGTTACTTTTTTAGTTAGAGTAAAAGAAATGCTTGAAGACCCACATCGTCTTCTTATGGATGTTTAAGTGAGGAAAAAATGAAAGATTATGATGTAATAATAATAGGTTCAGGACCCGGTGGCTATGTTTGTGCAATAAGATGTGCCCAACTTGGCTTAAAAACAGCTTGTGTCGAAAGTAAAGAAACATTAGGTGGAACATGTTTAAATATTGGGTGTATTCCTTCAAAAGCATTGTTACATGCTTCAGAGCTTTTTGAAGAAACAAACCATAAATTTTCAAGACTTGGTATTGTGACAGGTAAAGCAAGCGTAAACTGGGACAAAATGCTTGATTATAAATCAGATATTGTCAGTCAAAATACTAAAGGTATAGAATTTTTGTTTAAAAAAAATAAAATAGACGTAATAAAAGGTTGGGGTTCTATAAAAGAACCTGGCGTCACAGAAGTTAACGGAAAAACTTTTAATTCTAAATCAATAATTATAGCTACAGGATCAGAGCCTTCTCATCTTAAAGGTGTAGATATTGATGAGAAAACTATTGTTTCTTCCACAGGAGCTTTATCCCTAAAAAAAATCCCTAAATCTATGACAATTGTGGGTGCTGGAGTTATAGGTTTAGAATTAGGTTCTGTATACTCTAGATTAGGAACAGATGTTACAGTTATTGAATATTTAGACGAAATAACCCCTGGTCTTGATAAAGAAACTGCCAAATTCTTTAGAAGGATTTTAAGTAAACAGGGGATTAAATTTATTCTTGGTGCTGCAGTACAAAGTACAAAAAAATCAGGTAACATAAATGTTGTAAATTATTTGTTAAAAGATAGAAAAAAGGTTCATAAAATTAATTCAGAAATTGTATTGGTATCTACTGGAAGAAAACCATTTACTAAAGGATTAAAACTAAAAGAAGTAGGAATTGAAATAAATCAACAGGGCCAAATAGTAACTGACAAGAATTTAAAAACAAATGTTGCAGGAATTTACGCAATAGGAGATGTAATTTCTGGACCTATGCTTGCACACAAAGCTGAAGATGAAGGTATAGCTATTGCAGAGATGCTTGCAGGTCAAGCAAGTCATTTGAACTACGATACAATTCCATCAGTTATATATACGTCTCCTGAAGTCGCCTTTGTTGGTAAAACAGAGGAACAATTAAAAAAGGAAAATAAAGACTATAAGGTTGGTAAGTTCTCTTTCATGGGAAATGGTAGAGCTAAAGCTGCTCTTGCAGCAGATGGTTTTGTTAAGATTTTAAGTGATAAATATTCTGACAGGATATTAGGTGGTCATATAATTGGTCCTGCAGCAGGCGATCTTATACATGAAATATGTGTAGCGATGGAATTTGGAGCAAGTGCAGAAGATTTGGCCAGAACCTGTCATGCACATCCAACTTTTTCTGAAGCAGTAAGAGAAGCCGCTTTGGCATGTGGAGACGGTGCTATACATTCTTAAATTAAATTTCTACTAACATTCTTAATCCATTAGTAACATCTGCCCTTACAGCTAATTTTAAACCTGGCTCATCTCCTGCTCTTAGTGTAGATAATATTTTTCTATGATGATTGGGGGCTTGACTTTTAGAAGTATCATCATAAAGAGCTCTCATCATTGGAACATATTGCAACCATATAGTTTCGACTAATGCAAGGGTACTTGGAGCTTGCGCTCGCAGATATAATGTTCTATGAAATTCAAGATTGCTTTTAATATATCCAGTAGCATTTTTTTTAACTATCATTTCTTCTATTTTATAATTTATTAAAACTAATCTTTCAATTAGTGAATCATAAACTCTTGGAAGAGCTTTGGATGCCAATTCTGGTTCCAAAATGGCTCTTAAACTTGCAAGTTCCTCAATTCTTTCATTAGTAAGTTTAGGAGTAAAAATACGACCTGAAGATGAAATTACTAAAGCTCCTTCAGCTACTAACCTTCTTAAAGCTTCACGTACAGGCATTGTTGAAACATTAAATTTTTTTGCTAAGGACCTTAAAGTTAGAACTTGTCCAGGATTTAATAGACCTCCAAGGATTTCTGATCTAAGTCCCCTATATATCAATTCATGCGTTGGTAAAGGTTTATCATTTAAAGGATTTTCTTTATTCATAAGAATTTGTGATCACAAAAAATATTCTTTGTCAACTAACATTTAAGTTTAAAAAATATATCTCCTTATTTCTCGACCATTTTTTTTAAGCCATTCTTTGTCCTTTGAATAATTGGGTGATAATTCTTGCACCAGTTTCCAAAATAATGGACCATGATTCATATGAACTAAATGAGCTAATTCGTGACTTATAACATAATTGTAAACAGAAGGTGGCGCCATAATAAGTCGCCAATTAAGCATTATAGAACCTGTTGAGGAGCAGGACCCCCATCTTGATTTAGTATCTTTAAAATTTATTTTTTTTATTTTTTGTATCATCAAATTAGGTTTTTTTAATATTATTGGTATCATTACAGACTTACAATACTTTAGAAGAAAAGTTTGTACCTCTTTCCCTATATTTGAAATATTTTTAGGTATGCAGATTTGATTATTTTCAAGAAATTTAATATTGGAGCAATTTTTTTTGGCAACTATCTCATACAAATTACCTTCAACTGGAATAAATGATCCATTATTCACAATCTTAGGAACCAAACATTGATTTATTTGATTGTGTATCCAACTACGATTTAAATAATAAAATTTATGAATTTCAGATTCTGACAAAAACTTGGGTGCACTAATTGAAATTTTACCAGTAATTGTACAAACTCTAATAGATATCCTACGAATATGATTTTTTCTTCTTATTGTTATAGGTTTTTTAAATTCAGTACTGTAAAATGTCATTATCAAATAAAAAATTAATTTATTCGATCTATAGTTATATCAGAAATAAAATTTACAAACAAAAATAAAATATTTTTTTAAAATATACGTTTAATTTTTTGACAACTCACATTAGTTGTGGCAGATCATTTCAAAAAACTACAAAAGGAAAATAGATGGTAAAAGAGTCGTGGGGGAAAAAACGCACCTGCCCTAAGTGTGATACCCGATTTTATGATTTAAATAAAGATCCCTTAATTTGTCCTAATTGCGAGCATACATTCAGTTTAGAATCTATAATGGAGGTATTCAAAAAATCTCCTAAGGAGACATCATCAAAAAAGACTTCAGCACAAACATCCTCCACTGAGATAGAAGATATTGAAACAGAAGATATAATATTGGATGAAGATTTGGAAGAAAATACTAACTCATCCATTGATTTAGAAGATAATTTATTGGAAGAAGAAGAAGATGACGAGTCTCCAATAGGAGTAATTACTGATGTAAATAAAGATGAAGACGAAAATTAAATACATATAATTTTATCAAATTTATCTTTTTATTTGTTTTTTTTTGATTACAATTGTTCATAACAATGGGGCCATAGCTCAGCTGGGAGAGCGCTTGCATGGCATGCAAGAGGTCAGGGGTTCGATCCCCCTTGGCTCCACCAATCCTACTATTTCTCCTTATATGCTTGAAAATAAAGCATTTTAAGTGTAATATCAACCAAAAAGGGTACTCATTTAGGGTACTCAATTTTGGAGATATGCTTTTGAAAAGACCTATTATCAATATAATTAAGCCAAATTCTAAAGGTGGAAGATACTATATGCTTGTGTCTATACCTGTAGAGTTACGAAAGTTTTTCAATGGTAAAAGACAGATCAAAAGAAGTTGTGGTTCATTAAGAGAAGTAACAACTTATCCTGAAGCAGTAGCAGTTTCTCAAGGTGAAAAAGGAAAAGCATTATTAGATGAGATAATGGCTAAGTACTATGAAATAGATCCATTAGTATTTAGTGCAGAAAAACTATTAGAATCCTTATTTGCTACTCACGATAATCAAGGAAGAATACTTCCTGAATCTAAATGGCATAAAAGTAAAGTTAGTAAGGCTGACTGTAAAATACTAGCAACTCCAAAAAATAATCAAGAAGAGTACGACAGATTAGTAAACAGACTTAGAGCAATAATGTCTAGTTTCTTAGATGCTGAAATCACTGTGCCTGATGTAGACATTGATTCTGATTTCAAAGCAATAGAATCTCAAATCAATATGAGTAGAGGTGGAATAATGTCACCTACTAAGTATCGTGATGACCCTATTTCAAAACAGATAGCTGATGATTTGATGGAGCAACTCAACTTTCATAATGATCAGATGAAAGAGAAACTTATAAAAGCAGGAACACCTTTTTGGTATAATTGGTCAAGAGTTGGTTGGATTAAAGATAAAACAAATCAAATAATGAACTCTGAAACTATGAAAGAAAGAATGTCTATTACTCAAATGAAAGAGTTTGAACAGATGATGTTTCAAGCTGAAGGAGTAACTCAAGATGATATTGATAGATATTATAAAATACAAAGTGCCTATAAAGATTTTACAGATAAAGAATATGAAAAGTCATTAGGTAGAGGTACGGATTTAAAAGGTGTTAAGTTTTCAGAATGTATGGAGCAATACCATAAAGATCAAAGACGTTCTCGTTATAGTGCTAAGTCAACAAAAACAGAGAGGGGTTCACAAGAATACTTTATGAATACAATGGGTGATCGTGATATTGCTCTGATAGATAAAAAGTTAGGAATGGAATATATCAATCACCTAGATAAAGATTACAATAACAAACAAGGTAATCCTTTATCTAAAGCTACTATTCGTAAGAAAGTTGGTGCAGTTAGGTCAGTCTTAAAATGGGCTGAAGAACAACCTGATTATAATTTTTTGAATACTTGGAATGATCTTAGTTTTGAAAATAGAGGTGTAGCAGAAAAACCTAGAAGAAGTTGGGAAGATGCTTGGCTGAAAGAACTATTCCAACTTGATATTGATGGTGATAAGCACGATGGATTGAAACTCCAACTGCGTATTTTAGTTTGTACAGGTTGTAGACTTGAAGAAGCCTGTGCTTTGCAAATGGGTGATCTTAAAACTTTAGAAAATGGACTGAAGGTTATTAGTACTGAACGAGAATCTCTAGTTGTTAAAAGACCTAGAAATGGAGATATGAGAGCAGTCAGAAGAAAGATTCCTATTATTAATATTCTACAAGAATACATTGATGCGTATCTCAAAACTTTTACTGAAGAAGAAAGAAAAGAAGACAGTACATTTTTATTTGTAGATAGATTTAACTATTACAGACGTATGAGTGGTGGCAAGTATTCTAATGAAGCATCTGACGTTTTAATTAATGCTATTGATCCTGTTAGACTGAAATACCTAAATCCAAAAGAATTTAGATTGGATCTTCATTCATTAAGGACAACCTTCAACAGAATTACTGCTGATGCTTTTATTCAGGATAGTACGAGAAAAAAAATTATAGGTCATACACAGAGTGATAGAGATAAGAACTACCTAATGGAACCACTCTCTCCTTCTGCTCTACAGAGTGCTAAACAACAATTAGATAACTGTGATTTCAACTTTATAAGAGGAGAAAAATAAATGCGATATGGCTATGCTAGAGTAAGCACAAATGATCAGGATTTAACTCTTCAAATTGATGCTTTAGAGAAAGCTGATTGTTCAGTAATCAGAAAAGAAAAAGTGTCAGGAACTAAGCTAGATAATAGAGAAGAACTGAACACTTTATTAGACTTTATTAGAGAAGGAGATGAACTAGTTGTAACTAGAATTGATCGCCTTGCTAGAAGTCTTAGAGATTTGCAGAACATAGTTCATCTGCTGAATAAAAAAGGAGTGAATTTAGTAGCTACTGATCAGCCTATTGATACTTCAACTTCTGCAGGTAAAGCCTTTCTAGATATGCTTGGTGTGTTCGCAGAGTTTGAAACTAATTTGAGAAGAGAACGTCAGGCTGAAGGTATCAAAAAGGCTAAAGCTAATGGTGTCTATAAGGGCAGAAAAACAAGCATAGATAGACGCATTGTTCAAGAGATGAGAGATAGTGGATTAGGTGCTACTGCTATTGCTAGGCAGTTGAACTGCGATAGAACTAGTGTTTATAGAGTGCTAAGATGATTAGAGTTTTTCTTTTTGTAGTACTCCTATTATCTCCTATTCAATCAGTAGCAAAATGGTTTTCTGAACCTGAAGAGATCTTTGAAACTGAAAGGTGTCTAGGTGCTTTTATTGATGGTGCTAAGATACTTAATGATAGGTTAGTTGAAAGTAAGATCAGTAATGAAACACGAAGGCTGATTGATATGGTGGTACGTAATGATCGTGGTTATCCATACATTCTAAGATTTGAATACATTACAGACTATAATGATTTGAATGATAAGGATCAGATAGGTGGTGAGTGTTATGTTATTCAGTTGGAAGGCTAGGGTCTAATTTGATTTATTATAATTATAAATATCAGTTACTACCCCAACTGATATTAAAGTACCAAAATGGTAAGAAAAACTAAAGTAGATATTTCCATTTTTTTCCGTATTTTTAGTGCTCTGTTTAATCAAAGAATACTATAAGTTAAGATCAAATTAACAAACAAAACTATCCTTAGAAGTTATACCTTTACACAAATGCAAAAAATAGTAACTTATGGAAAGACCATCAGAAGACCAGCAGATAAAGATGGTAGTTTTTATTCTTTTTTTTACAATAATCAAGAGTATTTTGATGAGATTATATATAAACAAAATATCAAATCATACAGTTGCATAGGTGTTATTAATCCTTATTAAATATATCAGTTAATTTTAAAAGATAAATAAATGCAAAAAACTAAATTACTAAGTTACACATTGATTGACTTTCCATCTAAAGCTCAAATGAATTTATACATTAAGTACATTGAGCAAATAGAAAATGATAAATCAAATTCTGAGAAACTTCTAAATGCAGGATTAGTTAGAAGAACACATTCTCAAATATGGAATTCTAATAATGTTTTTAGAATTGGAGTAACCTTTGAATATGAAGATGAAAAATGCTTCAATAAAGTGCAAAAATTATTAAGTGAATTTATGAACAATGCTGAAACAAAGGAACTTTTAATAAATACAAAAATGTCAGCATCAAGAGGCATAATTTTAATAGATAAATTTTTTAAAAACTCATAATTTTACCATACATAAATTCATCATATTTTTGTTTACAAATATATCTTTGTTTGTTTCCTCTCAAAAGAAATGAATGATTGCTTTTTGATGAATCTACAAAAGTCCAACCATCAAAAGTCCACATCTCTTCTGCAAAGTTTTGTGTTGAGATAAATAATAAACTGATTGTTACAATTATTCTGATCATCACTAATACTCCCTTTGCTCAAGAATTACCCAACCTCTTTGATTAGAAAAATATCAACAAAACTATTTAGTATTGTAGAATGATTGAATGAAAAAAGTTTTAAAGTTTCTAATATTTATATTGAAATGGGATATTAGGATTAGCTTAATAGTCTTTGCAGTTATTATGTTATGGTATTTTTTTCAGAACTATTAATATATTTTATTGTGAATGTAATGACACTGAATTGGAAAGTTAGAGCAAAAAGTATAGTTTAAAATTGATTAATGTATCTTTAAATCAAATATGCAACAAAACTCTAATTTGGTTTGATCAACAATTTAAGGTATTATAAAATTAAATATAAGTTTAGTTTATAATGGCTTTAAAGTTAAAGCCCATTTTTGTGAATCATCAAAAATGTGAAATTCTGTTATTTTTCCATCAACAACAACATGATGGTGTCCTGCAGACATGTCTAAACTGTTACCTTTTATATTCATTAAAGTGAAAACATTTTCACCTTCGGCAATCATTTTAACAGGCTCTCCACTCACATTATCAGGAAAATGTTTTCCAACTTTTGCCATAAAATTTGTCATTATAGATTCTTTGCCTACATATGTTCCAGATAGAATGTGCATTCCATTCATAACAAGAGTACAATCATCTGCTAAAACAGAAGAAAACTTCTCCATATCGCCTGCAGCAAATGAATCATATATTACTTGAACTGTTTCTTTAGGGGTCAATTTATATACCTTTATTCTTTTTAAAACTTACTTTTACTTTTTGAAAAGTAGTTTCAGGTAAGTTGTATGCATTGTAAATAAAGTTGCTGATATTCTCTCTGTTATTTCTAACAGTTTTGAATATCCATCTAGCACCTAATAATGCTCCCCAACCAAGAAACAATAGTGTTGATAATGTGGATATGATGCAAAACATTTAAATAGTATAGCAAAAATGATCAGCTATTCGCAAGTGACAAGGTGACACAGAAGCAAATCAATAGGTTAAGTCAGATCTGTTTCACTGATTACTAAACCTCTATCAGATACCATTTTTACTAATAAACCTTGAAAAAGTTCATTATCAATACTCTTAAAAATTTTTTGACAGTTTTCAAAACTCTCTTTGCTTTCATACTCAAAAATATGGATGAATCTATGTTCACTTAATTTATTCCAAACCTTTAGAACTGAATGTTTTAACAATCCACCTTTACGTAGTAATGGGTAATATTCTTTACCCATTTTTTCCCATCTATTCTCAAATAATTCTGCATCTTTTGCAGATGCAAAATCTTGCGTAGTCATATTTACTAGCTTTAAATCTTTAGTCATAAAATTTAATCCTATTATCAATTATTTCTATTTATTATTACTAGTATAACCTAACCTCCTTGATTAGAAAACTGTCAACACAACCATAATGCTTTACCTTCTTTTCTGAGAAACTGCTACTGAACCGAAATGAATTTATTGGAACTGATAAATAAAATCTCCAAGAATTCTCCACACCTTAAAATCAATTATTTGGTTTTTTTAATAACTTCAAAACGCACTAAATTTGTTAACCACTTTTGGCTTAGTCAAAACCTACAAACCTTGCATTTAATCAGGAACTTAGAGGTAATGTTGTAAAGTGTAGTTTTAGAGTATGCTAACTGATAATACTGTCGTTTAATTCAGCACCTACCCTAATACAACAAGGTAAACATTAGATAAGTGTGGTACCAAAAAGTGGTGTATAAGTACACTCTACTACACTACTGGGCAGGATTCAGAATTATGCTAGAATCTAGTTATTTAGTATTTATGCTGAACAGTAAGTCTATTGAAATCAATATTGATCAACTATCATCTAAATATGATGAGTATTATATAGTTTTTTTCTCTACATAAATAACTGTGTAGGTTCACATATGGTATAATACTTGCGAAGAGATAGGATTGGTATAACCTGAAATAGAACCCTATGCTTGAAAAAATAAATCACAAAATTGCACCCAAAGAAGTCGTTAAAGCTCTTATTCACCTATATCATCAAGGCAAATTTCTACAAATTTTAGAAAAAGAAAAGCAATTTGCATCTCTTTATCAAGATTCTATTGAGCTGCTTAATATCTTTGGTTCTACTAATTTAGCTCTACAGAATTTTAAAAGGGCTATTACTAACTTCAATAAAGCAATAAAACTTAACTCTAATATACCAACAATTTATTATAATTTAGGCCTTGCTTATCATCATATTGGTAATATGAATGATGCAATTAAGAGTTATAAAAAAGCAATCGATCTAAAGCCTGATTATGATGAAGCTTTTTGTAATATGGGAATGTCTTTAGAAGAGATAGGAGATTTAGAGGGGGCAATAGAAAAATATAATAAAGTATTAGCAAATAATCCTAAACATGCAGGCGCATACTGTAACTTAGGGAATGTATTTCGTAGCAAAGACAATTTGATCTTGGCAATTGAAAACTATAATAAAGCTATCTCCATCAAACCTGATTATGCTGAAGCTTATAACAACATGGGTATTGCCCTCACAGGCTTCATCTTTAAAAAGCCAAATAAAGGACTTCAAAACACAATCAGTTCTTTACTTAATAAAAAATTGTATGTTCGACCTACGGATATTTCTTTAGCTACTATCAGTCTTTTGAAGACTGAGCCAATTTTGCAGAAACAGTTAAAATTAGTTAGTGATGACAGGATAATTCAGAACCCTCTAGATATTGTATTAGACTTAGATGAACTTCCCTTGTTACGGGAGCTAATGAGTGTTTGTCCACTTCCTGATTTAGAACTTGAAGAACTATTCAAACAACTTAGAGCTAGTATCCTTGAAAACATTTCCTCCCTCAAAGAGGGATCACCTGAATTACTTAGGTTTCAATCAGCCTTAGCACTACAGTGCTTCACCAATGAATACGTCTATAGTCAAAGTAAAAATGAAGAAAAAGCCATTAACGTCTTAGAGAAGAAAATAAAAGAATTACTCTCTAATAACGAACAACCAAGTCCACAGATGATATTAATCCTAGCCTCCTATAAGGCACTTTATAAGTATGACTGGTGTCAGTCATTAATCGTTACCAATCAAATTCAAGAAGTATTCACTCGTCAGGTTGAAGAGCCAAATCAGGAAGAAAAGCTAAAACTTAATCTTCCCATACTTGAGGAAATCAGTAACAAAGTATCATCAAAAGTAAGGCAACAGTACGAAGAAAGCCCCTACCCAAGATGGGTGAACTTGGGTTTAAACTTAGAGCCTGCACCTATCTCAAAAGTAGTTGATGACATTAAACTGAAACTGCATGACAATAAAATTACCAAAGCTAAAAACTCAAATATCTTAATCGCTGGCTGTGGAACAGGACAGCATTCAATTACTACTGCAGCAAGGTTTAAATCATCAAAAGTCTTAGCTATTGATCTTAGTCTGTCGAGCTTAGCTTATGCAAAACGCAAAACTGAGGAGCTTGCTATTGAAAATATAGAATATATGCAAGCTGATATCTTAGACTTGGCTCAGCTCAACAAACAATTTGATATCATTGAAAGTGTTGGCGTTTTGCATCATATGGATAATCCAATGAAAGGGTGGAAAGTACTTACAGATTGCCTAAAGCCAGGTGGGCTAATGTTGATTGGTTTATACAGTGAACTAGCCAGGCAACATATTGTCAAAATTAGAGAGGAAATAAGTCAAAAAGGCATTGGATCAATCGATTCAGAAATGAGGTCTTTTCGAGAAACAATAATAAGATCAGATATAGATCATCATAAGCTTACTGTAAAATATTCAGACTTTTACAGCTTGAACACCCTAAAAGACTTTCTTTTCCATGTACAAGAACACAGGTTCACTATTCCATTAATAAAAGATCATCTGAATAAGTTAGAACTAAAGTTTTGTGGTATTGAGTCTAGTAGAATAGTTTCACACTTTAAACAAACCAATAAAAATAAAGAAGATCTATATGACTTGGATAAATGGCAAGCATATGAAGAAGCTAATCCAAGAGTATTTGCTGAAATGTATCAATTCTGGTGCCAGAAAGACCTTTAATTCTTAAAAAGTTAAAAACTATTTGAGGTGGGTACTGCAAGTGCCACCCCACCCCTGTACGTATCTATATATAACCTCTGCCACAGATTAGGTATTTTAGAAGGAGAACATATAGGTGCTACAACTCCTTGATTGAAGATTGCCACATGGCAATGTAAATGTCCGACGTCGGACTTTTATCTAATGTTTCTGTTTTCTTTTTGTATTGCTCTGATTTCTCTAGCTGATAATGGATTTGGTTTTGGTTCTTCAGGTATACTGATTGGGTCTTTATCACCATTCCAAATACAATATGGTGATTTAGTATCTTTATGTTTCCAAGCAGTTATTGGTTTATCTATCCATCTTCTCCTAGATTGATAAGGTACAAATCCTGCGTCTTTCAATGCCTGTTGTGCTACTGCCATTGTAATATGAAAGTACGACTGTAGTGTTGCAGGAAAAAATAACTTCTCTTTATTATCATGTGCTAGCAACATTGCTCTTTCTTGTTGTTGATCAGATGTTGTTTTCATAATCATTAGTTGTTCTTTATCTTCTGTGAATGGTGCTTTTCTAATATCAAAGTTTATTAAGTCTACTGAATGGAAATGATCAAACATTTGTTGGTAGCCATTTTCATATTCAAGATAGTTTGCAAACTCTTGAAAAAAGTTTTGAGTATCTTCTGCTACATGACAGAATTTAGGTATAAAGTATCTTCTGTCGTTTTTCTCAATTAGTAATGGTATTTTCTCATTTGATGTAATCACAATTCCAAAATGTTTTTCTGCTTGATACTGTGGTACATTCTTATCTTCTATAAGATGTATTGTTTGAGTGATTAATTGTTTGAGTGTTTCACTTACTTTATTTCTTGAATCATTGAGTTCTTCAATTTGGATAAGAGTTTTTCTCCACATTATAGATTTAAATTTACTTTTTATTTGTTCTAATGAAACAGATTGGTAGTTACTTTCTCCTATTAATTTTTTGAGCAACATATCAAATACAAAACTTTTACCTGTACCTTGATCGCCACGAAGAATTAAAGTTATTTCAGGTGCAATATGTGGTTGTGTAATTCTTTGTGCTATCCACTGTTCAAAGTAATCCTGTTGTGTGAGTTTAAAATTTTGATTGTCTTTAAACCAACACAAGTTTTCAGGTGGCATTATTCTATCTAGATATTCTTGCCAAAGTTTGGGTCTAGCTATTGTTGTTGTTTGTTTTGAATATTTAGGTGGGATATATGTATTAGCATATCTTTTATTATTAGTTTTTGTATATTGCTCTGTAGTACTTGGATCATATCTTTCATTAACTACAGGTGGTACAAGATACAGCATTAGGTTGCCTACTTTGAGTAATGGTTCAACCTGATCTTCAAATCTTTCGTATACTGTTTGATAGACAATTCTACCTTGAACTTTAGTAGCATCTAGTCCTTGTTCAGCCTGACGCATTTTATAAACAGGTGATTGTCCATTACCTGATACTGTGTAGAAGTTTTCAGCTATAAAATCTAACTGCTCTCTAAGTCTAGTATGGTTAACCTGACGAGTGTAATCATAGATTGGTTTGCCTGTAAGTCTTTCAACCTCTATTTCATTCTGTATTATTATTTTATTATCTTTGATTATCTGTGTCATTATCTTTAGCTTTCATGTCTGCTTTGCTGATGTCTAGTTTCATTAGTTCTGATTCAACTACATCTGACAGAGTAGAATCTCTGTGTTTTGCTTTAACTGTGAGTTTAAAAATAGATTCCTCGTTAAGATAGAATCTAATCTGACGCCTTTTATATTCTTTCATTATTACTGCTCCTTTAGGTGTTCTACTGTTCAAGGAGTATTCAGCCTACTATCTCTAGTAGAACACCTTATTGTTTAATGATTTCAGATTGTTGGTTGTTAACTATTCAAGTGTTCAACCTATTTGTGAGTTTTTTCTCACTATTCTTATTGTAAAGATACTAGTGTTCTCTTGATAAGATCACCAATAGATAGTCTACCTTCTGCTCTGTCAGTATGACTGATGAGTATGTTTTCTTTTACGCATTTATCTAGCCACTTTAGGAATGTTGTACTTACTCCTTCATCGTGAAAGATAGATAACTTTCTTGTTGGTATATCTATTGTTTCATTACCTTGATAAGCCATTACTATCATTGCAGAGAATAGCTTGTGAAGGTGTCCATGTAATGTTGTTCTTGTTGTAGGATAGATGCCTATTGCAGTTAACATTCCTGTAACAGTATCTGATTTATCATTAAAGCTAATGTCTAGTGAGTTTGGAATATTGATGTCCATTGCATCAATTTTATTTCCTGTAATATTTACTAGTTCAAATATATTCATTCAGTCTGCTCCTTGATTTTACTTTTTAACAAATGATTTGTAGCTAGTAGATCAAGTAAGTGACCAAGTTTAATGACTGATAATTCACTACTTACTCCATGATTAATAACAACATGGGGAATAATGTTATCTGTTCTAGCTAATTGATTTGTTTGTCTTACAGCTTGAGTGTAGTGCTGTCTGATTGTTTTATGATCTTCTGTTCTGAATTTACATTCTGTAGAAACAGGAAAGAGTTTTCTTAGCTTATCTGATAGCCAAATATCTTCACCATGACCACAAGAAACACAACTAGATATATCTGATCCTTCTTTAAATGTTTCATCTATACTAGTTGCTTTATCTAGCATCTTACGAAGAACTCTTTGTTGGAAATCTTGTCCTTTGATTTTCCTTTTAAGGCTTTCTAGTTTATCTCTAACCATTGTTACCACCATCAAAGAATTTATCTCTACCTAATGCTAGATAGCTTTGATTCATTTCTCTTTGAATGAATGGTGTATAGTATAGGAATGGATTTTTAATTCTCATTGCCTGATAGTAATTGAATGAATGATACATATCATTTCCTTTCATCTGATAAATTTTATGGAATTCTGATTAAAGAAGTAGATATGCTGATTGGGTCTTATATAAGAGTAGCAATTAACATATGGTTCTTTATAGATGACCTATCTATAATAGATCACAAGAATAGAATGTTAGTGTGTTTCCATACTATCATTATAGCACTAGTTATACTCAAAATCAATCCAAATGCAAGGAAAATGACCTATAAAAGGGTACTCATTTAGGGTATTCAATTATCTATTTACATTTGTGTTGAAATAGGTCAATATCCTTATTTAATGTTTATTAACAATGTTTTATAAATGAATACCAATAAAGGAGAGTTAAATAGGTTAAGCACCCCCTTGGCTCCACCATTTACCCCATTCACCCATTATCCCCGTATTATAACCATGAAAAAGGTTACCCTGTGTTATTAAAATCAAGAAGGTAATAACATCATTGAAAAGATCTAAAATCAAGATTCAAATGCAAAATTTTATAGGCTACTTACATGATTAAAGACATTTTAATACTAATTAGAGTATTTATCCTAATTACATTTGGATAAAGATTTTTTATTCATATAAATCATAGCACTATTATCTCTTAAGATGATACCAGTTCATCAGTAATATGTATTTTAATAATTTCTTCAAAGTTATTTTCAGCTTTAAACCCTAACTCTAGTGCTTTTTGGGGAAAAAAGTTTTTTGGCCAGCCTGAAACCATTTTCTCAATATTTTCATCTTTTTTAAAAATAATTAAATCAACTACCTTTTGTCCAGCTACAGATCTTAAAGCCTCAATCTGTTCCTCTACTGTGCAACTAACACCAGGTAAGTTTAAAGATCTTCTGTTTTTCAAAAGAGAGTAGTCCAAAAGAGCAGCATGAATCAAAAAGTCTGCAGCAGTTCTAGGAGAGGCATGCCAGTGCCTTACAGTAATGTCAACTGGCAAAAAAGCTTTTTGTCCATTTAATGGTTCCCTTATGATGTTGGAAAAAAATCCTGATGCTGCTTTATTTGGTAGGCCGGGTCTGACACAAATTGTAGGAAGTCTTAATGAAATACCATCGATATAACCTTTTCTACTAAAATCTGAGATTAAAAGTTCTGCTGAAGCTTTTTGTGCCCCATAACTAGTTTGTGGAGAACAAAGAAATTCATCATCTATTTTATTTGGAAAAGGCGCACCAAAAACAGCTATTGATGAAGTAAAAATTAATTTTGGAATGTAAGTGTTTGAGCTACTCATATGTTCTGTTTTTAAAGCAATAAGTAAATGCCACATTGAAAATAAATTAACATTCCAACCTTTTTCAAAGTTTTCTTCTGCTTCACCAGAAACAATAGCTGCTAAATGAAAAATTATGTCAAAGCGCTCAGAAGCTAGTTTCCTAATTTGTGTTAAATCTTCTAAATTTCCTTTAATGTGTGTTACCCTAGTGTGATTTTTTTTATTCAAATTAATGTCAAAAAGACAAACTTTTTTTATTTGTGCTTGATCTAGATCGGATGATAGGATTTTTTTTACTAATTTTTTTCCTACCATTCCATTAGCGCCAATAATACAAATTTTCATAATAAATAGCCCCAAAAAATTTAAAGATTGAATCTTTTTATGATTTAAATATGAATTATTATAAATCATATTTTTTTTAAAAGTACTTATATCTTCATCATTAATTTTCGCGATATACTATTGTGAGAAAAGTTCTTTATTATTTTCATACAATTTTTTGAATATTTTAAATTGTTTCTTATAAATTATAGATGGTTTAGGGTTTATTACTTGATTGGTTTTATTCCAAGAATCAATGTCTGAAATATCTACATCACCTAAAGATAAAGCAGCTAAAAACGAATTACCATAAGAAGCACCAATTGTTTTTGATTTTAATTCCTGACTAAGACTTGAAATATTAGAAATTGAACTTGTCCATATTTTATTCTTTACCCCGCCACCAACAGCAAACAGTTTTTTTGGGATAAAATCGGACCGCATAAATGTTTCAATAATATGACTAGCTCCATAACTAATTCCTTCAATTATAGATCTATAGATGTCTTCTCTCTTATGAGTAAGATTTAGACCAAATATTATTCCACAAGCATTTGGGTCTTGAATAGGAGTTCTTTCACCAGAAAAGTAAGGAAGTGTAATTAAATTTTTTGAACCAATTGGACTTTTTTCAGCCATTACTGACAATACTTGCAAAGCCTCTTCTGAATCTAAATCTTTAGCAAATTCTTTTTTAAACCATTGTGTAATAGTTCCACTAGTTGAGGTACCTGCCATCAATGCAAATTCATTTTCAAAAAGCCATGGAGCAGACCATAAAGACTTTTCCGATTTATTGCCCTCACATAAACCAATAAAAAACATTGTTGAACCATACATGACCATCATATCACCAGCTTGCCTAACACCAACGCTTATTGCTTCTGCTGCTGCATCTATTGTACCTACAGTAACTGGTATACCAAATGGTAGCCCAGTTTCTGCTGAAGCTCTTTTAGTAATATGACCTGCAATTTCAGTTGACCATTTAAGTTCTGGTAATTTTGTAATATCAATGATTTCTTCTGAAAGTTCATTGCTCCATTTGAGTGAAGATTTATCGTAAAGAGGCGTAAAATTTGCAGCAGTGTAATGATCTATTACACATTGATCAGTCAGTTTTTGAACAATGAATGTAGTAGAAGTAACTATTTTTGACGCTTTATTGTAAATTTCAAAATGATTGTTTTTTAGCCACAAAATTTTTGGTCCTATTGACTGTGAAGTAAGAGCGTTACCACCAAACTTAAATATTTTATTTTCTCCAATTTTTCTATTTAAGTAATTTATTTCTTCTGTTGCTCTAGTATCAACACCATATAGAACTCCAGAATATAGTGGCGAAACATCTTTATCTATTGGTAGCATACAAGGACCTATAGCACTAACCGCAACACTAGATATTTGATCAGGAGAGATATCAGTATCATTTAATATTTGCCTTGCTATATTTACGAAATCACCCCACCAAACTTCTTCCGGTGAGTGTTCAGCCCAACCTGATTTTGGAATTATCATTTCATGCTTTATAGATTTTTGACTATGTACAAAACCTGTAGCGTCAACTAATACTCCTTTTGTTTCATAAGTACCAATATCTACTCCAAGGTATAATTTTTTATTCATTTATTTTCTCCAAAAAAATCATAATTTGGAATTTTTTCTCCATTACTAAAATATCATTTAAATGTGTCATAAGATTATCCAATTATAGATACCAGTTCATCATTGATAATTTAAACATTTAGATATTATGTCTAACTGTAAACTTTACAATAGAGAATTTCATGATTTTCTAATGGATCAGGTAATGACCCTTTGCAATCTCAAGGGGAAGGATGAAACACATCAATAAAAATGAAAATTATATTTAGGAAAAGACTTATTGCAAAATACTACCGAATTCACTTTGATAAATTATTTTTATACCAGTAAACATAAATTTAATTTGAATATTGTTTCTAATAATTAAGATCATCATATAATAAAAGCTGTTTTGGATAAAATATAAAGTTGATGCCCTCTATTGAAACAACTTTCCATGCTTGCCTAAATTGTACAATTGAATCTAAGATTCAGCATGCATCAAAATTAGTCCATGCAATAAGTAAAAAGGTATAAAAATAGCAAAAGAAAAATCAAATAATATGCCTTTATCTGTTACTAAATATATCAAGCCCGGTATAGATCTAACAAAAGAAATTATGGATAACTTAAATCCTAAAACTCAGATTTTTATTTTAAAAATCATGGGTTAATATGTTTTGGAAATAGTATAAAGGAAGTTTCCAACTTAACTCGGAAAGTAGAACTCAGACTTAAAATGCTTATGATAAGAAAAATTGATCAATTATTTAAATCAGAAAATATTCCAAACTACATATTATCTCCAGAAAGCCGGATTGCTTTTAATGATCATACTATTGATATAGTTTCTTCTAGCTCCTATTATCCTGATAATGTTATTTTTTAGGTCCAAAAATAACTTTTGGACCCACAAAAACAAGTCCAGTTTTTTAAAAAAAAGAATTGGGATTTTTTAAAGTCAAAAGCATCCATAACACAGAAATCTATGCTTCAATGTTTATATAATATTCTTTTAAGACTTCCTCTCGATTGGCTGACTGAACGTATTGATGAAAAAGCAGAAGCTAAACTTTTGAATTTGGATGCTGAAAAATATAGAAAATCTTTAAGTAATGAATAAATGACTTTTTCTATGGGTATAGACATTGGTACATCTGGTGTGAAAACTGCAACCTTAAATGCTGATAGTGAAATATTTAGTACTTCAAATATTAAACACATAAAACAAAATTCTGATAAGATTAATCCATCTTATTGGTGGGAAACAGTCAAACAAGCAATAAAATTAAATCTTATTGATCTTAATAAAAAAGGAATAAATTCTTTTGAAATAAAAAAGCTAGCAGTAGACGGGACTTCCGGAACCATATTACTTGCAAATGAAAGATTACAACCTGTAACTAGAGCCCTCATGTATGATACTACTGGATTTAGAAAAGAGGCAAAAATAATTGAAACATATTCACCTGAACAACATATTGCTAAAGGTCAAAATTCAACTCTTGCCAGAGCACTTAAATTAATAGCAGAAGACAAAAAAAAAGAAGCAAAGTTTTTAATGCATCAGGCTGATTTTATCGTTGCTAATTTTTTAAAAAAAGGTGGTTTTTCAGATCATAATAACACCCTTAAGTTAGGGTATAATGTTGAAAAAAACTATTGGCCTGAATGGATATTTAAAACAGGTATGAAAAAAAACTTGTTGCCTAAAGTATTTCCTGTTGGAGCTAACCTTGGAAAAATTAATGAAACTTTAGCTTCAGAAATTGGTTTGGATAAAAATACTGTTATGTATGCTGGTACCACTGATAGAAATGCTGGATTCTTGTCTTGTACAAATTTTGAAAAAGGATCAGCAGTATCTTCTCTAGGTAGCACCTTAGCCATAAAAGTATTATCAGAAAATCAAATAGAAAATGAAAAAATAGGTCTTTATTCACATAAAATAGGACAATATTGGCTTGCCGGTGGAGCATCAAACACAGGTGGAAATGTATTAAAAAAGTTTTTTAATGAAGATCAGATAGTAAATTTGAGTAAAGATATAAATCCGCACAGTTCAAGTGGATTAAAATACTACCCTTTATTAAAAGTGGGGGAACGATTTCCAATCAATAATCCTGAACTTAAGCCTTGCCTAACACCTCGACCCCAAAGTGATTCCTTGTTTCTTCATGGATTATTTGAGTCTATGGCTAAAATAGAAAAAAAATCTTATGAATCTATTTATAAATTAGGTGGTAGTTTTCCAAAACATATTTTAACTGTAGGTGGAGGCGCCAATAACAAAGTATGGGAGCAAATTAGAATAAATGTTATAAAAACAAAAATTTCATCTGGAAAAAATATAGAGGCAGCAGTTGGAACGGCCAAAATTCCATTTTTGTTTGGATAGTGAAAATTTTGTTGATAATTCGTTAACATTTTAATGATTTGAATTCCTAAGTTAGCTAGGCTAGGTTTAATTACTTCAATGTATAAATAAAGAACAAGCACTATGGCTAATAATTCATTTGTAAAATTTGAGAATGTCCAAAAAAGTTATGATGGTGAAACCTTAGTTGTTAAGGATTTAAACCTAGAAATTCCAAAGGGAGAATTTCTTACCATGTTGGGCCCTTCAGGTTCAGGAAAAACAACATGCCTTATGATGTTAGCTGGGTTTGAAACTGCAACTCAGGGTATAATTTCATTGGGTGGGAATCCAATAAACAATATACCTCCTCATAAAAGAGGAATAGGAATGGTTTTTCAAAATTATGCTCTTTTTCCTCACATGACAGTTTATGAGAATCTTTCTTTTCCTTTAGAGGTAAGAAAATTACCAAAAAGAATAAGAGAAGAAAAAATTAAAAGAGCTCTTGATATGGTTCAAATGAATGAGTTTGGAAACAGAAGACCAGCTCAATTATCAGGAGGTCAGCAGCAAAGAATAGCACTTGCTAGATCTTTGGTATTTGAACCCGAATTGGTATTAATGGACGAACCTTTAGGAGCACTAGATAAGCAATTAAGAGAACACATGCAATACGAAATAAAACATCTTCATGAAAAGCTAGGTGTTACCGTAGTTTATGTTACACATGATCAAACTGAAGCTTTAACCATGTCTGACCGAGTAGCAGTATTCAATGACGGTGTGATTCAGCAATTAGCTTCACCACCAAATTTGTATGAAAAACCCGAAAATGCATTTGTTGCTCAATTCATTGGTGAAAATAACAAAATTATTGCACAAGTAGTCGATGTAAAAGGTTCAGTAGTCACTGCTAAAACATTAAAGGGAAATTTATTAAAAAGTAAGAAAGTAAATTGCGATACTGTTGGTTCTAAAACAACCTTATCTATTAGACCTGAGCGTATCAATGTTGGAGTCAAAGGAGAAAATACATCCGAAGCTGAAGTTTTGGAATTAATCTATATTGGAGATCACATCAGATGTAGAATGAATGTAGAAGGTGATGAGAATTTCATTGTAAAAATACCAAATGCAAAAAAAGTTTCTAATTTAAAAATAGGACTGAAAACTAAAGTTAGTTGGGCAACAGATGACTGTCGTGCTCTTGATAGATTGGCTTAATAATATATTATATACTTTAGTTCGTTTTATTTTTTACGAATCGTTAAATAATGGGAGATAAAAATGAAATTATTTAAATTAACATTTGCAACTGTCAGCGCATTATTTGTTGCTTTTGGAGCAAATGCAGAATCTATAACTGTAGTATCTTGGGGTGGTGCTTACACAAAATCGCAAGTTGAAGCATATCATAAACCATGGTCTCAGAAAACTGGAAATCAAGTTGTTTCCGAAGATTATAGTGGTGGATTAGCTGAAGTCAAAGCACAGGTTGAATCTGGAAATGTTACATGGGATGTTGTAGATGTTGAACTTTCCGATGCTCTTCAAGGATGTGATGAGGGTATATTAGAGGAAATTGACCATTCAACATTACCAGCAGCTCCAGATGGTTCGCCAGCTACACAGGATTTTCTACCAGGTGCATTACAAGACTGTGCAGTAGGAAATATTGTTTGGTCCACTTTATATGCATACGATAAAACTAAATTCGATACACCTCCAACAACTATGGCTGATTTTTTTGATATTGAAAAATTCCCAGGTAAGCGAGGCATGAGAAAATTAGGAAAAGCAATGCTAGAAATGGCTTTAATGGGCGATGGTGTTCCAGCTGCAGAAGTTTACGACCTGTTAGGCACAGAAGAGGGTGTTCAAAGAGCATTTGCCAAACTTGATACTATAAAAGATCATGTTGTATGGTGGGAAGCAGGAGCTCAACCTCCTCAACTTCTTGCAGATGGCGAAGTATCTATGACCATTACTTGGAATGGAAGAATTTTTAATGCTATTGCTCAAGAAAAACAGCCTTTTGGATTAGTATGGGACGGCCAAATATATGACCTTGACCTTTTTGTAATTCCAAAAGGAAGTAAGAATAAAGAAGCTGCTCTGGATTTTATCCGTTTCTCAACTGATACAAAGAGACTAGCTGATCAGGCTAGTTGGATACCTTATGGACCACTTAGAAACTCATCAATTCCTTTGATTGGAACCTTCCACAGTGATCCTTCCATTAAAATGATTGATCATATGCCAACTACCGAAGTAGCACTTAAAAATGCTCTTCAAAATGATTTTGAGTTCTGGGCTGATAATGGTGAAGAACTTAATGAAAGGTTTAATGCTTGGTTAGCTAACTAGTTATTAAACATAGTCAATGCACATAGGGATTAATCTCTATGTGCATTTGTATAAATAAATAGTTAATCTGTGAGAAATATGCAGGCATCCCAAAATAAAAAAAATGAACAGATGCTTACAAGTGATGGGATACCGCTTAAAAAAAAGTTATCAAAATCTTTATTTAGAAGTAGGCTTAGAGCCTTTGGTTTGGTAACACCTCTACTTTTATTAATTTCAATTGGTTTTGTTTTTCCTATATTGGTATTTTTAACACGTGGAATTTACAATGATACTTTTGAAAAATACATGGTTAATCTCACTCCAGTCCTCGCTGAATGGAACGGAATATCCGAACCAACTGAAGAAATGTTTGAAGCCTTAGTATTAGATTTAGTATGGTTAAAAGAAACAAAAAATATTGGGAAAGTGGCAAGTCGTATGAATCGAGAAATGTCTGGTTCACGCTCCTTATTCACAAGTTCAGCTAGAAAAGCAAAAAAACTAGAAGCACCGTATAAAGAATCCTTGATTAAAGTAAAAAAGAAATGGGGAGACCTTGAGACTTGGAGAGCAATGAAAGTTACGTCGCATTCTCTAACTCCTGTTTTTTTGGCATCTGCCCTAGATATGAAATATACTGCTGAAGGTTCTTTCATTCAAAAATCTGAAGATAGGCGTATACATGTAAAGTTGTTTATCAGAACTTTAGAGATATCTCTTATTGTTGTAATTGCAGGATTAATTTTAGGATATCCAGTAGCATTTTTATTGGCTAACCTCCCAATAAGGATTTCCAATTTACTTCTTATTTTGGTCTTGTTACCATTTTGGACATCATTATTGGTTAGAACAACTGCATGGATTGCAATGCTTCAAGGCCAAGGCGTTTTGAATGATCTTTTTGTTGTTTTTGGAATAGCGACAGATGAAGATAGATTTACTTTGATTTATAATAAAGCCGGTACATTAATATCCATGACACATATTCTACTACCTTTTATGATACTTCCAATATATTCAGTTATGAAAACAATACCTCCTTCTTATGTAAGAGCTGCAAAATCAATGGGAGCAACGAATTGGACTGCTTTTTGGCGTATATATTTTCCTCAGACAATACCGGGGATAGGTGCTGGAGCTATATTAGTTTTTATTTTAGCTATAAGTTTTTACATAACTCCTGCCTTGGTTGGTGGTCAGGACGGTACTATGATTTCAAATTTTATTGATTATCATATGAGAAAATCTCTTAATTGGTCTCTAGCAGCCGCAATGGGAGGAGTACTTCTAGTTATAATATTATTTTTGTACTGGATTTATGATCGAGTCGTTGGAATAGATAATATGAAATTAGGATAACCTGTGCACAAACCATTTCAATATATACCACCTAAACCACCTATGTGGTTTAATCTTTTTTGGCCAGGAATTTTTGGAGCAATTTTAGGTTTTTTGACTGCAACTGGCCAAAAAGATCTAATGCTAATTTATGCCATTTTAGGCTTATCTATTTTTGCTGCACTCACTTATGTGTGTGTCAAAATATTAAAAGGGAGTGTATATTCTTCAATTTTATGCTCCGCAATTTTATTTTTCAGTTCTATAATTTATTTTGGTCTTACTTACTCAATAGTTTTAGCATTGATAGGTTGGTTTTTAGGGAAAATTAGTTTTTGGCTTTCTTCTGGTAATTATCGATTGGGTCTTCCACCATATGCAACTTCAATGGAAGTTTTATGGTTTTATGGATTTAGATTTATTTGTGGCTTGATATTTCTTTTTCTCATAGCTCCTATCCTTATTGTTTTTCCTCTTAGCTTTAATATAGAACCCTACTTTAGTTTCACAGAAGGCATGCTAAACTTCAATCCTGATGCTTACTCATTACGGTGGTACAAAGATATCCTATACAATGGGATGGTTGCTCCTCAAGCAATTGAAGGGTGGTGGTCAGATCTTTGGGCAAATGCTCAATGGATAAGATCTATCAGAAATAGTTTTATAATTGGAATTTTTTCTACGTTAATAGCAACTTCAATTGGAACGCTAGCAGCAATTGGTTTATCTAGAAGTGAAATGCCTTATAGAAGACCTATAATGGCACTTTTAATTTCACCGATGGTAGTACCTTTAGTAATTATTGCTTCTGGATTATTTTTCTTTTTTTCAGATGTTGGCATTGCCAAAACATATATTGGTGTAATTATAGCGCATGCCGTGCTTGGAACACCTTATGTAATAATAACGGTAACAGCAACTTTGGTTGGTTTTGATAATAGTTTAACCAGAGCTGCAGGAAGCTTAGGTTCAGGACCAGTTAATACTTTTTTTAAAATACAAATGCCATTGATATTACCTGGAGTAATTTCTGGAGCTTTATTTGCATTCATTACATCTTTTGACGAAGTTGTTGTTGTATTACAACTGGCAGACGTAAGACAAAGAACAATACCAAGACAAATGTTTTCTGGAATAAGAGAACAAATTAGTCCAACAATTCTAGCAGTTGCAACAATTCTAGTTATAATCTCAATTATACTTCTAACCGTTGTAGAGTTATTGAGAAGAAGATCTGAAAGACTTAGGGGAATTACTAATTAAAATAATGAAAAGAGTCTAAATATGCATAACTCTAAAATACCTGATTACATAAAAGATCGTGTAATTAAACGCAGAGGTAAACTTAATATACATGAAAAAATTGATGCAAAAAGTACCGCACTTTTAGTTATAGATATGCAAAATTGTTTTATTATACCGAATCTTTCTTTAGTTGAAGTCCCGGGTGTGGGGGCAATAGCACCTAACATTAATAAAATTGCCCAAACATTAAGAAATAATGGTGGAGAAGTTATTTGGACTAAACACAGATATACAGCTGATTGGACTACTTGGTATGAAAATTTTTGTAACGAAAAAAATAGAAATCAAATTATAGAAGATACTGAAGAGGGAGCGTTTCCTGGCGAATTATGGGATGGAATGGATGTACAAGAAGATGATAAAATAATAACTAAAAATCGTTCTAGTGCTCTGGCTCCTGACTTTTTTTTATTAAAAGATTATTTATCAAACAAAAAAATAGATACATTAATTATTACTGGAACTTTGAGTAATGTATGTTGTGAGTCTACGACACGAGATGCTATGTTTTTAAATTTTAAAACAATATTTGTTGAGGATGCTAATGGAACAAGAAGTGATGAAGAGCATAATGCTACTCTTATTAATATGATACAGTTCTTTGCAGATGTAAGAAGTACCGATGATATGTTAAGATTAATAGAAAATAATTAAGGTATTATCCTTTAAAAAAGACAAAAGTTACTAAATGTATAAAATTGCAGTTGATATCGGGGGTACTTTTACTGATATAGTATTAACCAATGGTAATGAGGCATATTCAGAAAAAGTTCTAACTACTAATTTTAATCCTGAAATAGGTGCTATCAAAGGCATACAAAGTATACTCAAAAAAATTGGCATATCAATTAATGAAATTAATACAATAATTCATGGGACTACACTTGCAGCAAACTCTATAATTCAAAGGAAAGGTGCCAAGACAGCCTTTATAACAACGAATGGTTTTAGAGATATATTGGAAATGCAATATGAAAAACGGTTTGACCAATATAATTTGAACATAAAACTTCCAATACCGTTGGTTCCAAGGGATCTTCGATTTACTTTAAGAGAGAGGTGTTTATCATCAGGAAAAATAATTCTAAAGCCTAAAATTAATGAAATAAAGATTTTAGCAAAAAAATTAATTTCATTAAAAATCGAGGCAATAGCAATTGGTTTTTTACATTCATATAATAATGCTGAAAATGAGCTATTTGTCAAAAATACCCTAAGAAAAATTCTTCCTCCAAAAATCACTTTATGTACTAGCCATCAAATTTGTCCAGAAGTAAGGGAATATGAAAGATTTTCAACAACCGTTGCAAACAGTTTTGTTAGACCTTTAATGATTAGGTATTTAGATTCTCTAAAAAAATCCTTAATTAAGTTAGGGTTCAAAGGAAAAATGTTTTTGATTTCTTCTGATGCTGGTATCACTACTATTTCGCAATCAAAGAAATTTCCTATTAGATTAGTGGAATCTGGTCCTGCTGGTGGTGTTGCCTTAGCCTCTTATGTATCTAAATCATTAAATGAAAATAAATCTATATCGCTCGATATTGGAGGAACTACTGCTAAAATTTGTTATTTAAAAAATGGGAACGCCATTAAGGAAAGAAAATTTGAAATTGCTAGATCAGACATAAGCAAAAAAGGTAGTGGGTTACCCCTTAAAATACCATCAATTGATTTATTAGAAATTGGTGCTGGAGGTGGCTCAATAGCAAAAGTTGATGATACTGGAAGAATTAAAATTGGTCCCGAAAGCATGGGCGCAAATCCAGGACCATCATGCTATAATCTAGGAGGTAGAAAACCAACAATTACCGATGCAAATTTAATTATTGGTAGAATAACTGAGAAAAAGTTTTCTGATAACAGTATTTCTCTTGAGAAAAAAAACTCTAATAGAGCAATAAAGGAAAATATTGAAAAAGTTTTAAATTTTAATTCAACGGAATGGGCAGCTGTTGGAATAATTGAAATAGCGGAAGAATTCATGGCAAATTCTGTTCGAACCCACGGAATTGAAAATGGAAAAAAAATACAAGATCATACTTTAATTGCAACTGGTGGAGGTGGGCCACTACATAGTATTGGTATTGCAAAAAAATTAGGCTTAAAAAAGATTATTATACCAAAAATGGCTGGGGTAGGTTCTGCTCTAGGTTTCCTTTATACTCAAGCAAATTATGAAATAGCAAAAAGCATACTAAAAATTATTGATGAATTGGATTTGAAAAAAATAAATTCAATAATTCATCAATTAATTTTAAAAGCCAAAAATACTATTATAGATACTGGAGTTACAAAAAATAATGTTAAAACTGCTTTAACTGTAGAAGCTAGATATAAAGGGCAAGGTCATCAACTCAGAATAGGATTAAGTAAAAGTTTAAAAACGCACCATGATCTAAAAGAATTGAAAAACAAGTTTATAAAAAAATATAAAAAAAGGTATGGTTTTATAATGCCAAACGTACCTATTGAAATAGTATCTATATTAGTTTCCTGTTCGCAGAGGAAAAAAGAGGAACCATTTAATAAGACCAATTTGACAAATTCTAAAGTATATAAAAAAAATATTATTAAGTATAATAGAGTTTTTGATTTTTCATGCAATGGCTGGGTAAATTATAAGACTATTGATAGAGAAAATTTAAATTTTGGATTTAAGATATATGGACCTGCTTTGATAAGAGAAAATCAAACTACTACAATTATTCCGAAGCATTGGAAGCTTAGTATACATCGTCTAGGTCATCTAATTATAAAAAAAATAAAAAAAAATGAAAAACTCAAAATATATTCGAAATAGTATTATTTGGAATCAACTAATTTCTATATGCGAAGAACAGGCAAATGTTTTACTTAAGGTTGCTTTTGGAGCTCTAGTAAGAGAAGCAGGAGACATTTCGGCAGGTATTTTCAATAATAAAGGTAAAATGCTTGCACAGGCTGTAACTGGTACACCTGGTCATGTAAACACTATGGCAGAGGCAGTACCAAAATTTTTAAAAGAAATTGCTCCAGAAAACTTAAGTAAAGGCGATGCTTTAATTACCAATGATCCCTGGATTGGTGCAGGTCATATTTTTGACTTCGTAGTCGTTTCACCAATATTTTTTAAAAACAAAATAATTGGTTATTTTGCATCCACATGTCATGTTGTAGACGTAGGTGGAATAGGATGGTCTGCAGAAGGTAAATCCTTTTTTGAAGAGGGAATTCTTATTCCTGTTAGTTTTTTGCGAAAAAAAAAATCTATCAACGAAAGTCTTTTAAAAATTATAACTGCAAATTCACGAGTACCCAACGAAGCTAGAGGTGATGTATTATCACTAATGAGTTGTAATGATGCTGGGATTAATAGATTGATTGATTTATTAAAAGAAAATTCTCTAACTAATTTATTAGGTACCTCTAAATTTATTTTTGACCAATCAAGAATTTCAATGAAAAAAATAATAAGTAAACTAAAAAAGGGTATATTTAAAAACAAAACCCAATTAGATGGGTATGATACTCCAATAAATTTAGAAGCTGAACTTGAAATAACAGACAAAAATATATTAATCAATTTAGAAAAATCATCAAAAGCAACTTCAAGAGGTATAAACTGTCCTTTTAACTACTCTGTTGCATATGCATCTTATGGTGTAAAGGCTGCAATTGCACCAGAAATACCAAATAATTCAGCAACTTTAAGTTTTATTAAAGTAAGAGCACCATCAGGATTAATTGTAAGTGCAATTAAACCCAGCCCTGTCACAGCAAGACATGTTGTTGGGCAGGCTTTACCTGATCTAGTACTTGGATGCCTACACCATATAATTCCTGATAAGATCCCTGCAGAAAGCTCCGGCGCTCTTTGGACGATATCCCTCAGACATGATGGAGATCAGCCATTTAATTCTTTAAATGTGGCACTAGGTGGAATGGGAGCAAAACATAATGAGGACGGATTATCCACAACGGCATTTCCATCAGGAGTAGGTTCGATTCCAATTGAAATTGTTGAGAATGAAGCACCAATTCTTTATGAAATGAAGGAGTTTATGAAAAATAGTGGGGGTATCGGTAAATATAGGGGAGGATTAGGTCAAAAAATTGTAATTAAATGCATTGAAAATAAAGAAATGAAAATTTCTGCAGCTGCATTTGAGAAAATAACAAAAGGTCCATCTGGCCTTAAGGGGGGACTTAGTGGATCAGCAGGTCAAGTTAAAATAAGTGATGGAACTAAAATTAAAGATAAAGGAATGTATATAATTCCTAAGGGTAAAAAGGTTATAATAATTACACCAGGTGGTGGTGGTTATGGTAATCCAAAAGATAGAGATCAAAATCAAATAAAAAATGATATAAAATTTGGTTTAGTTTCTAAATAAACAACTAAACAATATTTATTTTTATTGTATAATATATTTTAAATATATTTATGGAGAAAAACATGAAAGAAAATTTTGATGCAATAGTTATTGGTGGTGGAATAATTGGTTGTGCTATAGCGTATGAGTTGTCCAAAAAATCTTATAAAGTTGGATGTATAGAAAAAAATCAGAAAACTGGATCAGGTTCAACTAGTAATTCTTGTGCAATTATAAGAACTCACTATTCAACCCTAGACGGAGCAGCAATGGCAAAGTCCAACTATCCTTTCTGGGAGAATTGGCGTGATTACTTAAATGCACCTAATAATGAAATCCTTGCTAAATATAAAGAAGTTGGTTGTTTTTTTACTTGCTTTGAAAAAAATCAATATGGCCAAAAATTAGAGGAAATAGCTCTGGAGATTGGAATTCCATATGAAGTCTTAACCCCTGCAAAAATGAAGAAACTTTTACCCATTATTAATCCTGGTCATTTTTACCCTGCAAAGGCGTTAACTGACAAAAACTTTGGGGAAAAAAATGGTAACCTGAGATATGTTCTCCACTTTCCAAAGGCAGGTTATATAAGCGATCCCATGTTTGCTACTCAAAATATTGAAAATGCAGCTAAGAGAGTTGGTGCAAAATTTTTTCTTGGTACTAAAGTTATTGAAATTCACAAAAATAATAATCAAGTCACAGGTGTCTCTACTGATAAAGGAGATTTATTTTCAGCACCTATTATAATAAATGCATCTGGACCTCATTCCTTCAAAATAAACGAAATGGCGGAGGCTACAAAAGATATGACCATCTCTACAAAAGCTTTAAGAGTTGAAGTGGCACATGTTCCTTCTCCTAAAAACTTCAATTTTGAAGAGAATGGTTACATTTGTTCTGATGATGACATTGGAGGGTATTGGAGACCTGAAGTTGGAAATAAAATTTTAGTAGGAAGTCATGACCCCGAATGTGATGAAATTGAGTGGGTTGATCCAGACAATTATAATGCAGAACCCACTAACCAAGTACGTGTGCAAGCAATGAGAGCTGCACAAAGATTTCCATCACTTGAAATACCAAATAATGTTCAAGGAATTGCAGACTTATATGACGTTTCGGACGACTGGATACCTATCTATGATAAATCCTCTATTGAAGGGTTTTATATGGCAATAGGTAGTAGTGGAAATCAATTTAAAAATGCACCAGTTGCTGGCAAAATGATGGCAGAATTAATTGAGTACGTATCCAAAGGTAATAATCATGATGAAGACCCATTAATTTTTAAATTACCAAACCTTGATTATAATCTTGACTTATCTTTTTTTTCTAGAAAGAGAAAAATTAATAAAGAAAGTAGTTTTTCTGTAGTAGGTTAAAAATTTTATGAAGAATAGGATAGCATTTATAGATTGTTATGGAGATTTGGCAGCAAGATTTACTCCAGAAATGCAGGAGTTTTTACCTGAATTAAAAGTTATGCATGGTAAAACATTAAACGAAAAAGATATAATCAAAAGAATAGGAAATCATACGAATATTTTAGTTTATATGGCTTTCATCTCAAAAGAAGTTTTAAACTCTTCTAAAAATTTGAAATCAATTGCATATCTAAGCACTGGGTTGAAGACGCACGGTGATCTTGAAACTGCAAAAATTCTTGGTATTAAATTTGAGGGTGTTAAAGACTATGGGAATATAGCTGTTGCAGAACATACTATAACCTTAGCATTAGCATCTCTTAAACGCATCGTTGAAATGGATAATATAGTTAGATCAAATAATTGGTCTTTACTTAAAACAGAAGAATTTTCTAGTAAAACATTTGGTCTGATTGGTTTTGGAGGTATCGGCAGAGAAACTGCAAAAATGGCGCAAGCACTTGGTGCAAGGACAATTGCGTGGAACAGAACAAAAAAAGAAGAAGATGGAATCGAGTTTTTGCCCTTAGAAAGAGTTTTGGCTGAATCTGATATTTTATCTTTTCATCTAGCTTTAAACGACCAAACTATTTCTTTTCTTGATGACAAAAAGCTTAATAAAACAAAAAAAGGGGTTATTTTAGTAAATACATCAAGAGCAGACATTTTAAACGAAAAAACTATATTTAAAGGTCTATCAACGGGTCATATCAAACACTGTGCCATGGATGTTTTTCATGAAGAACCTTTACCTAAAAATCACCCATTCCTTAATTCTAAAAGTGTAACACTTACCCCGCATTCAGCTTGGGTTACAAGCCAAGCAATTGATAGACTTCTTTGGTCAGGTTTAAAATTATTAAAAATACATTCAGAGGAAAAAAAATAAATTTTAGGTAGGATTTTTAATTTAATAATTTTAAGAAATCATTTATTCTTTGACATGCATTCTTAAGATCGTCTTCTGATTTTGCAAAACAAAGCCTAAAATAGCCAGCAGTACCAAATTCTGATCCAGGCACTACAGCTACACCATATTTTTCAAGCAAAAACTGACAAAAATCTCTATCATTGCGGATAGTATTAATACCATTAATTTTTTTTCCAACTAGCGCCTGACATGAAATAAAATGATAAAATGCTCCTTCTGGGTTATTAAAGGAATTCTTAAATGAATTTCCCAAACTATTAGAAACAATATCTCTTCTGTTTGTATATACTTTAAGCCAGTCATTTAGAAATTTTTGGTCTGCACCAAGTGCTGCAATTGCAGCCTCTTGCCCTATTGTTGAGGCATTAGTTGTTGACTGCCCTTGTAGTTTTATCATTGCCTCAATAAGCTTAGGATGACCTGCAGCATAACCTATTCGCCAACCTGTCATTGCATATGATTTTGAGAAACCATTAACAGTCAGTATGCGATCAATTAAATTAGGTGCTACTTCTGCTAAAGTATGGAATTTTTTTCCATCGAATACAATTTTTTCATAAATATCATCACATAAAATATTTATCTGGGGGTAGTTAATTAAAACTTTTGAAAGTTCTAAAAGCTCGTTCCAGGTGTAAACAGCCCCTGACGGATTGCCCGGTGAATTTAGTATTAACCACTTAGTTTTTGAATTAATTACCTCAACTAATTTTTCTAAAGAAATCTTGAAATTGTTTTGTAAGTCACAATTTAAAATAATGGGTATTCCATCAGCAATTTTAACCATTTCAGGATAACTGACCCAGTATGGGCTAGGAATAATTACTTCATCACCCATATTAATGGAGCAAAAAAGTGCATTAAAAATAAGTTGCTTCGCGCCTGCCCCAACTACAATTTGGTTTTCATTATAATTAATATTATTTTCTTTTCTTAGTTTTTCAGTAATTTTATTTTTTAATTCTGGGGTACCCGATACCGAAGTGTATTTTGTAGCACCATTTTTTGCAGATTGATACGCGTATCTAATGATAAATTCTGGAGTATTAAAATCTGGTTCTCCTTCCCCAAGTTCAATAATGTCTTTACCTTCAGCCTTTAATTGCCTTGCTTTTTGTGCTAAAATTACGGTACTTGATGGTGAAATCTTCAACATCTTTTTGCTTAATTGCATTTTAAATCCTATTATTAATACTCACTTATAATAAAAGTTGTAAAAATAAATTTAAAGAAAAAAATAAATGATACCATATGACTCTAACAGTGCAATTTTACAATTTGACGGTAATCGAATGGACTTGGTTATTGAATATCGGAATAATATAAGGGGACCTTACAGTTTAGCACTACAACAAATTTTGGATAAAATGCGTACTACTCCTTTAAAAGGAAGATTTGTTATCTTAATAAAAAAACCCTTTAAAGAGTTCCAATTAGCACAATTGTCAGGAATTAGAGGAAGGAATCCAGAAATAGTAAAGGGAGTAATTTACAAATCAATTGCAGAAGCAGAATGGGATATTTTTAAAAGAAGATGGTTTTTATTAACAGGGATTAAAGTTACTGTAGAGGATCCAAAATTATGAAATCAACTTCTGGAATTATTGGATACTTTTTTCCATTATCTGTAAAACCAAAAAATCAAACTGAACTAAAAATCTCTAGTAAATTGCCCTGTGATTGTACAGTGGAGGTATTAAGGGTGATTTGTGCTGACATTGATCCAAATGGACCAGGTGAGAAATACGAAAAAGTTTCTTGGTTTAAAAAGCAAAAAATAAAAGTAAAAAACCAGCATATAAATTTAGGATCATTCGCTATTATTGATCCCGCACCTGATATAGTAGATAATAAAATTATTAAGTTACAACTAAGTGTTTTCCCTACAATGAGGAAGAAAACTTCCCAAGTTATTTTCCACTGGGGACAATTTAAAATTCTAATCAACAACCAAAATAAGTTATGCGTTGTTAAAGAAAGTGATGAAATCTTAATCTTTTCTAAAATTAAATTAAGAGAATGGCTATACCTTGAATTAGAAATTAATTTAAGAGAAAAGCAAATATCATTATTTTCAAAATATTTATCTCCTTTTAGCAATATAGATGAAGGAATTGTTAATAAAATAAAAATTAATGATCTTTCTTTTCCTAGAAAATCTGAACCTATTATATTTGCTGCTGCACGTAATAATCATTCCGAAAAAATCAAAACAGAGTTCCATTTTAATGGTAAAATTGATAGCCCAAAAATTATAAATGAAAATAAAAAAATTATTTCCTATTGGGATTTTTCTGAAGGAATTACCTCAAATAAAATCTTCGATAAAGGAACACAAGTTACAAATGGAATTCTACATAATGTTCCGATGAGAGCTGCTACAGGTATCAAATGGGATGGCAGCTGTCACAGTTGGCTACAAGATAAAAAACATTATACTGCTATTCACTTTCATGAAGATGATATCACTGATTGTATGTGGGAAACTAATATAATTTTAGATGTTCCAGCATATGCAAAGTCGGGTTACTACATTGCAAGGTTAGCTAATAAAACAGTACAAAGTGATGTCCCCTTTTTTATTTCTGTGGATGAAACTGTCCATAAATCAGATATACTTTTTATTGCTCCAACTGCTACATATCTTTCATATTCAAATACGCATGTTAAATTTGATAGTCATAATACAGAAAATCTTTTTGAAGCACCTATAGCACTTAGTGAAGATGAACTTTATTTAAATAAACATAGAGAATTAGGTTTGTCACATTATGATACCCATGCAGATGGTTCAGGTGTTGTATATGTAAGTGAAAAGCGTCCCATATTGAATATGAGACCTGGGTTATATACTTTTAACTACATTAATGATACACATATCATAAAGTGGTTAGAATTAAAAAAATTTGATTATGATTTAACTACAGATTACGAATTACATAACTTAGGCACAAAATTACTAAAAAATTATAAAATCATAATTACTGCTTCCCACCCCGAATATTATTCAACAGAAATGTGGAATGCTATTTATGAATTTCAAAACAATGGTGGACGACACTTATATTTAGGAGGCAATGGATTTTATTGGAAAATAGCATATTCAAAAAATTTTCCTGGAGTTATAGAAAATAGAAGAGGCGCATCAGGTGTACGTACATGGGAGGGTGAACCTGGGGAACACCATTTGAGTTTTAATGGAGAGCTAGGAGGGCTTTGGCGAACGAATGGAAGAGCTCCTCAAACCTTGGTTGGGATTGGTTTTAGTGCAACCTACTTTTTAAAATCAACATATTTTCAAAAGCTTAATATCAAAGAAACCACTGAATTAAATTTCATTTTTGAAGGAGTTTCGGAGGATACTTTTGGTAATTTTGGTTTTAGAGGTGGTGGATGTGTAGGTTTAGAAATAGACAGATTTGAGCATAATTTAGGATCACCCAAAAATACAGTTTTGCTTGCCACATCTGTTGGAATTGGTTCTGCAGGACTGTTGACAGGAGAAGAATTTATTACCACTACTCGTGCTCTGGATGGAAGTCAACATGCTCATGTTCGAGCAGATATGGTCATTTTCTCAACATCTTCTGGAGGAGCTGTTTGGTCAACAGGTTCAATAGCATGGGCAACATCTCTTTTATGGAATAATTGTGAAAACGATGTATCAAAAATAACTGAAAATGTAATTAATAGATTTCTGAAACCTGAAAAAATACATTTAATTGATACAGTTTAAAATCCCAACCAAAAAATTTATATTATTGGATATATAGCATTTTTGGAAAGATGAACCCGTACTTCTTCGTTAGTATCAAAATCTTGGTAATTTAAAATTTTTGAGTTATTTGCATTTATTAAAATAACTGGTCCATCTTTAATTTTTACTTGGTATTGTATTGTAGAGCCTAAATAAATCTTTGATTTTATAAATCCTAAAAAATCCTCTTTTTTTGAGTCATTTTTTTTCTTATAAATTTGAATATTTTCAGGCCTAATCATGATAGATATTTTATCACTTTTATTTAACTTTTCACTTTCTATTTCAATGGTTAAACCCTCAAATTCTATAGTTTTTTTTGCCCTAATGATTTTTGTACATACAGCTGAAAAAATATTTGAAAGACCCAAAAATCCAGCTACGAAAACAGAGGCCGGATTTTCATAGATTTCACTTGGTGAACCAATTTGGCAAATTTTACCATTTTCCATAACTACAATTCTATCAGACATTGATAAAGCTTCATCCTGATCATGAGTTACAAATATTGTAGAAATGTTTAGTTTTCTTTGCAAATCACGTAATTCAATACGCATATGATCTCTTAAATTCTTATCTAATGCACCAAAAGGTTCATCTAACAATAATACTTCAGGTTCAATTACTAATGCTCTTGCTAATGCAACTCTTTGCTGCTGACCTCCGGATAATTCACTTGGCATTCTTTCAGATAATTCTTGTAATTGAACGGTTTCCAAAATTTTATTTACTTTTTCTGCAATAAGTGATTGCTGCATTTTTTTCATTTTTAATCCAAATGCCACATTCTTTCTAACTGACATATGTGGAAAAAGTGCATAATTTTGAAAAACTAAACCTACTTTTCTATTTTGTGGCGGTACTCCAACCATATTCGAACCACCAATAATTAAATCACCTGAAGTAGGCTTTATAAAACCAGCCACCATTCTTAGAGTCGTAGTCTTACCGCAACCAGAAGGACCTAATAAAGTCACAAATTCACCATTTTTAATAGATAAATTAATTGAGTCTACAGCATTAAATGATCCATACTTTTTTGTTAAATTTTTTAATTGAATATTACTCATTTTATTATTTTACCACCTCCCACCACTTGACCTCTAAACATCAATACTACCGTCAGAATAGCTGTAATAGCTAAAGTAAGAGCTGATACAGCTGCAATTGAAGGCTTAACCTGATACATTAATGTTGAAAACATTTCTAAGGGCAATGTTCTTTGAAAAGTAGCTAAAAAAAATGTAATAATAAATTCGTCAAATGAAATTATAAAGCTGAAAATTGCTCCCGCAATTAAACCAGGACTGATTATTGGTAAAGTTATATACCAAACAGCCCAAAATTTTGAAGCACCAAGACTTCTTGCTGCTTCCTCTAATGAAATATTAAATGTTTGAAGACTAGCTCCTACAGTAACTATTACAAAAGGTATAGTTATGGTTAAGTGTGCAGGCACAAAAGCCCACAAACTATCAGAAATATTGAATTGAAGTGCTATTTTGAATAGACCCAATCCAAGCACTATATGTGGTAGTACCATAGGTGAAATCATAATTGCCTGAATAGTCTGTTTACCCTTTTTAGGTCCGCGCTCTAATCCAAAAGCAACTAATGTCCCAAGAACAAGGGATAATGGTGTCACTATAATTGCTATTGTAAGACTCAGAAAGGTTGCATTTTGCCAATCTTCAGAATAAATCACTTCTGTATACCACCTAGTCCCATATGTAGGGGGAGGAAAACTTAAATAAGACTCATTAGTAAAAGACTGAATTATTAAAATTACTAAAGGAGCGGTTAGAAAAAATAGTACTAGACTACTAAAAATTACTAGAATTCTTCTTGGCCATAAAGAACGATATCCTTCTAAATTTGACATTAACTTTTTACCCATTTTTGTATACTGGACGAGATAACAATCATTATTCCAATAGCAACAAGTAAGAGTAAAGCCATAGCCGAAGCTTCAGGCCAGTTGTATCTGTTTCTAACTGCGTCTTCGATTAACATAGGAAGTGTAACAACAAAGTTCCCTCCCATAATCACAGGAGTAAGATATACACCCATTGATAATATAAACACAAGTGTACAACCTGCCATAATACCAGGTAGGCTTAAAGGGAGAGTCACATTAAAAAAAATACTCAAAGGTTTGGCTCCTAGGCTTGCGGCCGCTTCTTCTAATGAATTATTTATTGAACTTAATGCTGCAAATAAAGGCAAAACCATAAAAGAAAGGTAAACATGAACCACTGCTAATACCACACCAAATGCATTATACATTAAAGGTAATGGTTTACTTATTAATCCCCATGAAATAAGTAAATCGTTAATCATGCCTGATCTTCCAAGTATCAATACCCAAGCAACATTTCTTACAATAATACTTGTAAGAAGTGGAGAAACGACAAGTAGCAATATCCATAGACGAGCTTTTGGCCCTACTCTTCGCATTAACATTGCAACAGGATATCCAAGTAATAAACAAAAAAGTGTAATCATTAATGATAATTCTACGGTTTGAAAAAAAATCTTTAGTGTAATTCCATCAGTCAAAATTTTTTCATAGTTGTCTAAATAAAAACCTACAGTTGTTACACTTGACTCAAACCTAGAGAAACTCATAACCAACAAAGTTATAAGAGGGATAAAAAAAGTAATTATATAAAGAAAGCTAGTTGGTACTAAAAGCCACCAAGATGAAATCTTATTATTGTCTATCTTTTCCATGTATTAATAGGATACTACCAATTGGTATTACTTTAAATAAAAATTACAAAAAATGGAAAATTGAGAATTTTAGTGGATCAGAAAAATGATCCACTAAATTCAGATATAATTATGTTGACTTCCACTTAGTCCACATATCTGTCCAAGAAGCTGAATTATCTAGAATTCTGGTAAAGTCTTCTTTAACAGCTTTTTTCACAACTTCAGGATCAGCAACAATAACTGCCTTGGCTTCTTCGGGTGTGTGTTCAACCAACTTATTTGGAGTACCATAACCAAATTCCACCATTTTCTTCTGTGGGCCTTTACCCATTACCCAATTTAACCATTCAAGAGCCATTTCTGGATTTCTAGCATTCTTTGGAATTCCATAAACACTGGATCTTACAAAAAAACCTTCATCAGGAGTTGCGAATTCTAGTGGAAGACCTTCTTTCTTTAATTTAGTTACTCTACCATTCCAGAAAGGGGTCATCACTATTTCATCATTTCTAAATAGTTGCTCTGCATCAGCACCACTTCCCCATAATGAAACCAAACCTGGCCTTATATCAGAAAGGTGTTTAAAGGTTTCTGCATCAACAGGATAAGGGCTACCTTTGAATGCTAAATTAACCATTTGTAATGTTTGATCTTTTAAACCTTCATTTAAAGCTACTTTACCTGCGTATTGTTTATCCCATAAGATTTTCCAGGATGTAGGAGCAGGTTTTACTTTTTCTGTATTATAAGCTAAACCATAGCACCATAAAACTAAGTTTGGACCATATTCTGTGAAAAATTGATCATAAAAATTCTTTGACTCAGGAATTTCAGATCTTGTAACATTTCTCATCAAATCATTTCTTTTGGCGAATATAACTTGATCAGGGTGTAATGGTAAAACATCTGTTTCAGGTTGCCCCGCATTTATCTGCGCTTGAACTTTCTCAAGAGGTGCCCTACTACCCTTAAGTCTAATAAAATCCATTTTTACATCAAATTTTTCCATGAAAGGACCGTACCAGTGCTTTGTATAAAAATCGCCAAGATTACCGTCAAAGTTGTACATCCTCATGTGCTTTGGATCACTTGCAGCATTTGCCTTTACGAAAAAATAGGGTGTTGCTAAAAATGTTGCCGCAGTTGCACCAGCACCTTTAATAATATCTCGACGATTAATAATAGATAATTTATTTTTATTTTTCTTCACTAGAGCCTCCTTCAATAGATAAGTATATTTCTTTTGATTCAGTTCATAATATTTAGTAAATATATATTTAATATATTCTGACATAATGTGACGGTCAATAATTAACATTAATATTTAAATAGTATTTATAATAATGCTTAAAATTTAACTAAATGAAGAATAAATAAAATGCATCTTATTTCCATTCCAAAAGAAATCATTGATTCCTGTATAAAAAGAAGGGGGAAGTTACATGTATTTGAAAAAATTAACCCCTTAAAAACTGCTTTAATTGTAATAGACATGCAAAATAGCTGGGTTAAACCTAATATGTCTGTATTAGAAATTCCAAAAACAAGAGGAATAATAAAAAATATAAATGATATAGCGGAGACATTAAGAAATGCAGGTGGACACGTCATTTGGACTAAGTCTACTTTTAATTGTGAATGGACACTTCAGATGTATGAAAACTATGCTGATGGAAATATAATCAATAAAATGATGGTAGAAACAAGTGAAGAGCACGAAGGATTTAAAATATATGAAAAGATGGATTACAAATCTCAAGATGTAATTTGCAAAAAATATCGTCCAAGTGCTTTTATACAGGGATCTAGTGATATTGAGAAAGTTCTCAAAGAAAAAGATTGTGATACTTTGATTATTAGTGGCACACTAACTAATGCCTGTTGTGAATCCTCTGCAAGAGATGCTGCAGCTCTAGGCTATAAAGTCCTTTTCTTAAGTGATGGAACTGCAACTAGAACAGACATTGAACATAATGCTGCTCTTATAAATCTAATGCAATTAGTAGCTGATGTTAGAACTACTAGAGATGTAATAGATCTAATACAAAAAATGTAATTATTTTAATTTTATTTCCGATAGATCTAATTTTTTAATACCCTTTCTATTAATAACCTTTTGCAACCTTTTTCTAAACATTTCTGCATGTTCTGTACATAATTTGACTAATTTATTTTGATTTCTAAATTCTACCATTTTTATAATTTCTTGATGATCTTTGTTTATTTTTTTCAAATGTTTTAAAAGCTTTGTTTGTGATTGGCTTTCAAACTTATAAACAAAATAGGATAATCTTCTAGAAAGATTATGTAAGTGAGCTGAATGTGATATTAAAAATTGATTATTAGTAGATTTTGCTATCCTATTATGAAATTTACTATTGATTTCAGTTATCAATAATAAATCAGGTTTCAAACAAACTTTTTCATACTCATTTTGAAATATTTTTAAATCATTTAATAAACTTTCTTGCGATAAATCAGCAAAAGTTGATATAACTTTTTCTGAAATTACGTATGCATCTAATAACTGAAGAGTATCACTTATGTTCATTGAGGCAACATAAGTACCTCTTGTATTTTTAGTTTTAACTAATCCTTCAGCAATTAGCCTATTTAAAGCTTCGCGAATAGGTGTACGACCAAATGGGAATTTTTTTAAAAGCATTTTTTCATCTAAATGCTCACCTGGGGATAATGAAAGATCAAGAATTCTATTTCTTAAATCTGATGTTGCTTGTTTAGTAAGTGACAAACCCTGATAGATTTTGTGATCAGAGATTTTTTTCTCAATATTTATTATTTTACTTTTTTCTTCCATTTAATTTTCCTCTAACTTAATTTTTTTTGACTGAGGATAGTTTTTTAAAAGAAAAGCTTTAGAAAATTTTTCACTTCTAAAATCATCTTTAATTTGTTTTTTTGTTCTATTTTTTGGATTGCCATATCCACCAGCACCTGCTGTGACAACACTTATTACAGAATTAGGTCCTATTTTTAGTGCAGAAGGTTTATTAGATATCCTTACTTTTTTTCCATTTTTTTGTATTATTGAAAAATTTCCTGTCCCGCCATAATTTCCTCCAAAAATACCCCAAGGTTTATTGACAAACCTCTCACCCTGACCAGAAAATGTAGTGTCATGCTTGATAGGTCTATAATCTCTTCTAATTCCCAGACCACCTCTATATTTTCCAGCACCACCAGAATCTTTTACAAATTCGTATCTTTCAATCATAAGCGGATATTCACTCTCAAGAGCTTCAATTGGTAAATTGGATGTATTTGTCATATGAATTTGAATTCCATCACTTCCATCCTTGTAAGATCTCCCACCAGCACCCCCTCCTAGCGTTTCAAGATATACATAGTACTTCCCTTGTTTGCTTTTACCAAAGAAAGCAGCAGATGTGTTGGCTCCGTTACCTGCTGCTATTATATTTTCTGGACAAGCTGATGCCAAGGCTCCAAATATAACGTCTACGATCCTTTGCCCTGTTTGGGCTCTTGCTGCCGAAGCCGAAGGAAATGCTGCGTTAACAATAGTACCTTCAGGGGCAATTATTGAAATTGGATCAAGCATTCCATGATTTTGTGGACAATCAGGGTCAAGTAGAACCTTAATACAGTAAAGACAACAGGCCTGAAGCCCCGCCATAGTCACATTGTTGTTACCCTCTACTTGAGGATCAGTACCAGAAAAATCAAATTTTATTTGATCTTTTTTTACAGTAATAGATACATTTAAAACTATATTTTTTCTTGATAGCCCGTCATCATCTACTATGTCTTCAAAAGTATAAGTACCATCAGGCAAATTTGATACTGATTTTCTAGTTCGTTTAGCAACAGATTTTATAATTACATCGCAACCTTCATCAATATTTTTAGGACCCCACTTTTCTATTAAATCCAAACACCTTTTTATACCTAGTTTGTTAGAAGCAATTTGGGCATTGTAATCTCCTCTTCTTTCTTCAGGCACTCTTACGTTAAGTAATATCATATCCATAACGTCTTCCATTAATTTTCCACTTTTAAAAAGTCGAATTGGAGGGATCCTAAGACCCTCCTGATATATTTCTGTCATACCACCTGCCATTGAGCCAGGTGACATACCTCCTATATCAGCATGATGTGCAATATTACACACAAATAACAATAGTTGATTATCAAAAAAAATTGGAGCTGCCATTGCTACATCTGGAAGATGGGATCCTTTTCCAACATATGGATCATTAGATAAGAAAACATCTCCAGGATTAATGTTTTTTTCACCATATTTTTCTAAAACTATTTCAACAAGACCAAGCATCGATGCTAAGTGTAATGGCATACTTTCTCCTTGGACTACTACTCGACCGTTTCTATCAAATAAAGCTGTTGAATGATCTTTTCTTTCCTTAATATTAGTTGAGTAAGAACTTTTCATTAAAGAAATAAACATTTCATCAACAATACTAGACATTGCATTTCTAAGCAGTTCTGCATCAATAGGAGAAATTGTCATTGTCTTTTATCCTTTGGTTGAAATAATTAGGTTTCCCCAATTATCAATCTTACCAATATCTTTAGAAAAAATTATTGCTGTAGAATCCATTTGTTCAATTATTGCTGGTCCTCTTATTGTTTGCCCTCGTACTAATTGATTTCTTTTGTAAACTGGTGTTTTAAAACTCTTATCTTTTTCAAAGAAAGTTATTCTGTGATTTTCCGGTTTATTTTTTTTTCCATTTTTTTCTAAAGGTAATTTTGGGCGATCTAATTTTCCGATTCCCTTTACTAAAATATTTACAATCTGTATTGGTTCAGAATCTGAAGCAAAACCATAATTAGATTCATGAGCTTTTTGAAATTCACTCTTTAATTTTATTATTAATTCTTTATCATTTTGCCGAAAATTTATTGGTAAATTCAACTCATAATTCTGGCCAAAATATCTTGCCCCAATAAACCAGTTTTCTTCTTGGGATTTTTTTCGAATCTCCTCTTCACTAAACCATTTTTGAATTTTTAGTTTTAGGATTTCTCTAAATGAACGAATTTTAGAAATACCTTCCTCATCTAGTTTAGTAAAAACAGTTTGAACAAACTCATTAGTAAGAAACGAATTCATTGCACCTTCCGCGCAAAGAATACCAGGAGAAGGGGGGATCACAATTTGTTTTATACCCAATTCTTTTGCAACTTCAATTGCATGTAGAGCCCCAGCACCACCATATACAAACAAAACAAATTCTCTAGGATCATATCCTCTTTCAACAGAAATTGACCTAATAGCTTTTACCATTGTAGAGCAGGCAACTTTTATTATACCAATTGCCGTTTCTTCTTTAGATAAATTTATTTGTTTAGCTAGCGAACCTATAGCCTGCCTTGCCAAAGATTCTTTAATCGGCATTCTTCCTTCTAAAAGAGCCCTATTGTTCAATCGACCTAAGAAAACATTAGCATCTGTAACAGTTGCAGACTTTCCACCTTTCCCATAGCATGCTGGTCCAGGCTCAGCTCCTGCAGATTGAGGTCCAACTTTTAAAAGTCCGTCTTTATCAACCCAAGCTATCGATCCACCTCCTGCACCAACAGCATTTACATCAAGAGCAGGTATTCTAATTGGATACCCTGCCAACAACCGCTCATTTACTTCCATAGGTTTACCATCCAAGATAAGAGCTACATCGGCACTAGTTCCTCCTACATCTAAAGTAATTATGTTATTAAAACCTGCTGTTACAGATCTATTTATTGCACCTTGGACTCCTGCAGCTGGACCTGAGAGACTAGCGCGAACAGGAAATTTTTTTGCCATCGATGATGACATTAATCCACCAGAACTTTGGCATATTTTTACATCCGAAAAAATTCCCATTTCTGAAACCTTACTTGATAATCTATCTAGATAGGATGATAGAATAGTTATTAATGCACCATTTAAGACAGCAGTTGAAAATCTTTCATATTCTCTAAATTCAGGATAGACAGAAGATGATGTAAGGACTTTTACTTTCTCTGGAAGTAGTGTTTTTAATATTTTGGCTGTTTTTTCTTCATCACTTGGAAATGCATAAGAATGTAAATAGCATATTACAACACAATCAATTGGAAGTTTTTTAATTTTTTTTGCTAATTTTTTTATTTCCTCTTCTTTAAGTTTTGATTTAGTTTTTCCATCTGAAAGTGTTCTTTGATTTATTTCAAATCTTAAAGCTCTGTCGACTATAGGGGTTGGATGATCTTTATGCATATCGTATACAGTTGGTCTTGTTTGACGACCAAGTTCTAACAAATCTCTAAAACCTTTCGTAGTTACTAAAGCTACTTTACCTGATTTTTTTTCTATAAGTGCATTTGTACCAACTGTAGTTCCATGAGACATCCTAACTATTTTTTCAGGTAAAATGTTATAAGATTTAAAAATTTCCGTTAAACCTAAAACAATTGCATTTTCAGGTGATTTTGGTGATGATGGTAATTTATAAAATTTTACATTCTCTCCATCTCCAAAATTAATTGCAATATCCGTAAAGGTACCTCCTACGTCTACACCAACATACATTTTAAATCCTGTTCTCTAATCTATTAAGCATACATTTTTTGTAAGTTTTTATATAATGAATTAGAAACTATTTTAGCATCCTCTCCTACACCCCAAATAATTCCAGATTTTCTTTTATTCATCCAGTTTAACCCACAAAAATAAATACCCTTAATTTCAGTTTCCCCATTTTTGGTAATTGGATACCCAAAATCATCTAAAATTGGAAAATTAACCCAATTAAAATCAAATGAAAAACCAGTTGCTAAAATTATTGTCGAAATATTTTTCTTTTGAAGGTCAAGTTTGTCAATTTCAATAATTGGATCATCTCCCTCATCTTTAAAGCCAAAATAATCCTGTTCTGATGGTAAAGGAGCATTGATATTTTTTTTATCAATGTGATCATCAATTTTCTTATAGAAATCTAAAGCAAAAGAGTCTGAGAATTTAATACTACTCTCAACATTTCTGCCAATTTTAAGCACAAAACCATTTATTCCCAAAACTTTTCCAATAAGTTTAACTCCTTTTCTTCTAAAGTCATGTAAACTTAAAGTTTTTCCCCCATCCCTGCCACTCAAGTGAGGATCACCTTTAAAACGATCAGAAGATTTCTCTAGCATATCAGGGGTTCTATCAAGCATTAACATTTCGTTCTGCCATTCTATACAGTCTTTCCCTCTGTAAGTTCTAGGTAATCTACCATTGGAAGATACTGAGAAATAGATATTCAAATTTGCTCTCAATAGATCGTCTACTATTTGACAACCCGTTTGACCTGAGCCTATAACAAGAACAGATTTAGATTTTATCTGTTGAGGATTCTTGTAAGTTTCGGCATGAAAAAAATTTATATTTTTAGGCAAATTATTTATAAAGTAAGGCATCCTAGGTTTTTGATAAGTAGCTGTAGCAATCACTACATTTTCACTTATGTAAGTTCCAACATTTGTAGTAATTTTAAATAATCCCGGTTTCCCAGAAATATTTTTAACTTCAACATTTTCTTTTATTGGTGCACAAAAACTTTCAGCCCAATCTTTTAGATATTTTACAAAATCATCCCGTTTCATAAATCCAAATTTATCTTCACCCGCATAGGGTTTCCCAGGCAAATTTATAGTCCAATTTGGGGTTACTAAACAAAAAGAATCCCATCTTCCATTTTTCCAAGAGTTTCCGATGCTACCTTTTTCTAGAATCAAGTGAGGTATTTTAAATTGTGTTAAGTAATAACTGACGCTTAAACCCGCTTGACCAGCACCTATAATTATTACTTTTTTAGATTTTTCCATATTTGAGAAAATATTTTAAATTGTCCATTTATCCTTATCACCCCTTGCAAATTTTACAACATCGACTGGAGGAGGTTCTTTACCTGCATGACTAATCATATGATGGATTTGTCCCCGATGATGGATTTGATGTTGAAATAAATTAGTTAAACAAATTCCTAATGATAATGAAAAAAATTCTCTTTTATTCAACCCAACAGCTTCAAATGGAAATTCCTCTTGTAAATTACTAAAAGTTAATTTTGCACAATAACTTTCATACCATTCATCATTTGCTCTATGGTGATTTTCCAATTCTATAAACTCAGTATGTATTATTTCATCTAATGCTGTAAAAGTAATTGGTTTTTTTTCTATTCTCTGCCTATATAACAAATCTGCTAATAAAATGTGATTTAATGTATTGTGGATGGACTTAAAAAAAGCTTTTCTGTCTTTTTTTCTTTCGTCATCACTAAGTTGTTTTAAACAGTTATAAATTCGATTATTCGCCCACTTATTATATTGAGCAGCAGTTTTGACATCCATCAAACTCGACATATTAATTCTCCTGATAAATTCAACTCTCAGCCCTCACTTCATACTCAAATGGTTTTGGACTTCCGTTTTTTTCATACATATGCTCAAACATTTTTATAATTTTTTCTAAATCTTTATGCCTTGAAAAGTTACTATATGCTTCTTCATTTTCCCACATTGTAAAAGCTATTCTTTCTGAAGTATTCCTACCTCCTAATAACATTGCCTTTATAAAACCACTATGATTTTTCATAATCGGAATAGCACCCTTGTTAAAAAGTTTAAAGTCTTCTGTCCAAAATTCTTTTCTACATTTCCAATGTGACATTCTTACAAACATAATTTCTCCTTATGTTATATTGAAATATATCATAAATATATTTGCTTGCAAGATTGCTTTATCACATATAGAATTTCAAAAAAAGGATGATATTTTAAAAATGACAAAAGTAGTATATTCAAACTATTCACAAGAAGAGCTTGATCTTGAATACGATATGAGAAGAAGGTGCCCACATTTTGCTGAAACCTTTGAAAGTTTAGAACCTCTTAATCTGAGAATGAGAAATAATTACGAATGCATGCTAGATGTAGAGTTTGGAAATACTGATTTACAAAAACTTGACATATGGAAGGGAAAAGGTGGGTCACCAATCCTCTTATTTATTCATGGTGGTTATTGGAAAGCTTTTGACAAAAAAATGTTTCAATTTATAGCAGAAAGATTTGTGGAAAAGGGTGCATGTGTAGTTTTAAACAACTATGATCTTTGTCCAACTGTTACTATGAGGGAGATTATTTCTCAAAATAGATCCGCATTGAAATGGATATACCAGAATGCAAAAAAAATAGGGGGAGATCCTGGTAGGATACATGTTACTGGACATTCTGCAGGAGGACATCTAACTGCAATGTTAATGGCAACAAACTGGAAACAATACGATCTTCCTTTTGACGTTATAAATGGTACGGTACCAATCAGCGGATTATTTGACCTTGAACCTCTAAGAATTTCTTATTTAAATGCTGATCTTAATATGACTAAAGAAGAATGTGTCGATGTTAGTCCTGTGCATAACTTACCAAAATTTATGCCACCAACAGTGGTAGCTGTAGGTGGAGGTGAAACTGATGAATTTAGAAGACAATCAAGAATTTATACTGATAAATGCCGTGAACATGGTTTTGACATTAGCTATCTAGAAGTAGAGAATCATGACCACGTTAATGTAGTTGGAGAATTACGAAACTTAAATAGTCCTCTTACCTCGGCTCTTATATACCAAATGGGTCTATAATCTTAAGTGATTTCAAGATATAGTGTTCAAACTAATTAACGCTTAAGTAACTACTCTAATTTTAGTCTGGTTGAAAGGTCTTTGGGATCTGTAACAAGTTCTATCAAATAGACACCTTTTAACTTAATAAATTTATTGAAAGCTATTAAAAATTCTTTTTTATTTTTTACTTTTACTGCTTCAGATCCCATTGACTTTGTAAGTGAAACAAAATCAGGATTTTTAATATCAGTTCCTATTACTCTTTTGGGATATTGCTTTTCTTGGTGCATTCTTATCGTTCCGTAAGAAGAGTTGTTTATTAAAATAATCATTATATTAAGATTATTATTTACTGCGGTAGATATTTCTAGACCCGACATAAGAAACCCACCATCACCAACAAAAGAAATAATTTTTTTTTGAGGATAAACTAATGCAGAACTTATAGAAGCAGGGATAGAGTAACCCATTGATCCACAAGTAGATCCAATCTGTAGACAATTTTGATGATACTTGATAAATCTTTGTGGCCATCCTGTATGATTTCCAGCATCTAATGTGATAATATATTCTCCACTACCAAAATAATTTTCACTCAAGTTATGACAAATAGCTGTGAAATCTGAATTTAGGGTATTATTGGAAATAGCTAAATCTTGTTTATATTCATTCCTAAGTTTACTAAGCCATTTATCCCATTTTTCAATTTTAAACCAAGAACAATTTGAAATCTGTCCTACAAATTCATTTATATCTGATAGGATTGCTAACTCAGAAGGAAAAACTCTGTTGATTTCTTTTTCATCTGGATAAACATGGATTAATTTAACTTTGTTTGAGGATGAATCAAAAAGATTATAACCATTAGTTGTCATGTCACTCAATCTAGACCCAACAGCTAAAATAACATCAGCTTCTCTAAATGATTCTAACAATTTTGGAGAAACAGAAGTACCCAAAGTACCAATATAATTTTCACACCTATTGTCTATTAAATCTTGACGTCGAAAACTCGTAACAACTGGCAAATGATTTTTTAAAGAAAATTTTTCAATACCTAATCTTGAATCTATTGTCCAATTTCCACCTCCCAAAATCATGATTGGTTTTATTGATCGATCAAGTAATGACTTTAGTTCTGCTATTTTATTTTTTATTAACTTTGGTTTTTTTATTTTATAAACCTTCAAATTTTTTGGAGAAGTTTTTTTTGATAACATGTCTTCTGGTAAAGAAATAACCACAGGACCTTTTCTACCAGTATTAGAAACTTCAAAAGCTTTATGAACAATTTCCTCTATTTCATCTGCATTTGAAATTTGATGACTCCATTTAGCAACTTTAGAAAACATACTGACATAATCGATTTCTTGAAAAGATTCATTCCCATATGATGAACTTTCAACCTGTCCTATAAATAATATCATAGGTGTGCTGTCTTGTTTTGATATATGAACCCCAATAGATGCATGGCAGGCGCCAGGACCTCTTGTAACAAATGCTATACCAGGCTTTCCAGTTAATTTTCCGTAAGCTTCAGCCATATTCGAAGCTCCTGTTTCATGATTTGCATTAATTAAGCTTATTTCATGGCTATGGTCATAAAGTGCATCTAATACAGCCAAATAGCTCTCCCCAGGCACACAAAAAACCTTGTCTACTGAATGTTTTAAAAGGCTCCCAACTAATATTTGTGCACCAGTCCTATTTTGAGATCTAAGTTTCAATAAGAATTTTCTCCGAAAGAAAACAGCAGATTAATTTTAAATATTTTTAATTAATTTTCAATTTTGTTTACTAAATATATTAAGTTTGCTTTTTTTTTTGGCAGAATAGCAAATTTTTGTTATTAAAATTTTTTTTTTTAGTTTTATGTATTCTAATTCCATAAAAATTCTGTTCAATACATATTTCCAAAATAAACGATAATAATTAGTTGTTATTTATGAAATTAGATATAGACGCTCCTCTAGATTCCTATTCTTTAGCTGCTATGGCAAGAACAGAAGATATATTAGGTTTTTTAGTTGAGGATCTCGATGTTGTTGGTTCTAAAGATGCATTCAAAAATATTCTTTATGGTGTCAGATTAATAGTAGAAGGAAAAAATCGTAGATTATCTGATTTTTCAGAAATAATAAATGAAGATGATGATGAAAATACTGATCAAAAAGATAAATCAACAGATAGCTTTAAAATAAATGTTTTTCGTGAAAATTTAATGGAAGATATAATATTTATTATTAAACAAAATGGTTTTAAACAAGTTAATAGGGTTAATGATTCAACCCACATTTTAATAAAAATACCTGAGCCAACCCAAAATCAACTTAATGAATTTGCAGGTGAGACTAAACGAATTGAAAGATCCGCAATATCTAGGATTGCTAGAATTAAAAGTGACGCTATTCAAAGAATTAAAGCGGCTTTAGAGAGAGAATATATTGAACCACATGTGGCTGTACCAGCTAAAGCTAACTTGGAGAATATTCAACAGTCTGCAGTTTATGAAATCAAATTGATTGGACTAAAAAAGAGAAAAACTTTACTTGGTAGGTTTTTTAGTTATACAGATCAAGAAGAAAAAAAATTGGGGAAAAAGCTTGAAAAATCTCCTCATAATAATTTATTCTCAAATCAGAAGGAATGAATATATCTAAATTAATTTTTATTTTTTAAAATGGAAAAAAAAGACTCTCTAACACATAAGATTACAGATGATATTGCTATTAAAATAAAAGAAATTATTAATGGTAATTATCAACAAGCTGCTTTAGGAACTATAGATGATACTGGGTTCCCTATGGTGACTAAAGTTATACCAATGAATTATAAAGATATTGTTTATCTTCTTATAAGTGATTTGAGCGAACATACAAAAAATTTAAATTTAAATCCTTATGCATCTTTATACTTTGCCCAAGAGGAAAAACACAAAATAAAATCAAATAATCCAAGATTGACACTTCAAGGTCTTTTTAAAAAGTTAGAATTAAAGAAGGATGACCCTAAATTTCAAATGTTGTTACAAAATTACAATAAAATAGAACCTGGCGCTAAAATGTGGGGAATGTTTACGGATTTTAATTTCTACTCATTTACAGAACAAAAAAAAATTTTTGTTGAAGGTTTTGGAAAAGCATATTTAGATGTACATGAATAATTAGAACCATTAGGCCAACATTGAAATGAATATGATTTTTTCACTTTTTATATTTATAAATTTTTTTTTTATGACTTCAGTTATAACTGCATTTTCCAGCGAAGATTACTACAAAGGGAAAGAAGCAGAAAAATTAATCAAATCAGGAATAATTCAAGAAACAATAGAGGAAGGTGACCATAAACATGTCGTTGTTGAATTCGATAATGATTTTTTTTGGTGCACAATAGAAAATAATGGGAAAAAAACATGTGTTTTATATTAGGAAAAAATTATTAATATTCTTCTTTCTACTATTAACGAAACCCAGCTTTGGGCACGATCCCAATCAAAATTTACCTGCTAATAAAATCTTTGAAAAATTCAATTTACCAACAGTAGGTGAAAGCAAACCTATTGGTTTTTACGCAAAAGGGTGCTTAAGTGGAGGTGTACAATTAAGCGATACTGGACCCAATTGGCAAATTATGAGACCAAGTAGGAATAGAAATTGGGGACATCCATCTGTTATTAGCTATATTAAAGATTTAAGTAAATCAGCAACTCAAATAGGTTGGAAAGGACTTTATATTGGAGATATTGCAGCTCCTAGAGGGGGTCCAATGCCATATGGTCATCAATCCCATCAAACGGGTCTAGATGTTGATATTTGGTTAACTCCGCCAAAAAGCCTAACCCTTACAAAAAAAAAGAGAGACAAATTAAAAGCAGTATCTGTTAGAAAAAAAAATTTAAAAGAGGTCAATAATAATTGGACTTTAAATCATGCAAAAATATTAAAGGCGGCAGCATCAGACAATCGTGTAGATAGAATATTTATAAACGCTCCTGCAAAAATTTGGATGTGTGAAAATATGGAAGGATCAAAGAAATGGCTTCAAAAAATAAGACCTATATGGGGCCATCATTCTCATTTTCATGTAAGACTAAAATGTCCAAAAGCCTCTCCTGAATGTGTTAAACAAAAACCTACCGTAACTCAAATTTCAAAAAGTCCAACAGGGTGTGATGAAACATTATATTGGTGGGTTACTAAAGCTTTAGAACCGCCAGATCCTAATAAAAAGAAAACGATTATAAAAAAGAAAAAGGGAGCTAGAGATTATACAATGAACGATCTGCCTAAAATGTGTCTAAACATCATCCATGGTAAATAAAGTTTTAAGTTTTTTTCTTTTTTAATAAAAGAGAATTAAACGCAATAGTTATCCTGTCTTCAGTTGAGTTATTCGGATAAACACTATGCAAAACATAAGATGGAAAAATTACTATTTGGCCAGTTCTTGGTCTAATTCTAATTATATTATCAAAACCAAACTTGGGAAGTATTTTGGCGAGTTCTCTGCCTTCTTGATTCGGATTAACAAATTCAATCATTCCCGAAAAACCATCAACTTCAGTTGGTTGCTGAATGTATAAAACGCCTGACCAATGAGAGTTCGGATGAGAATGCAAAATATTTGAACCACCTTTAGGATTTACATTTATCCATCCCGAAAATCTTGCATCAAATAAATCTGGGTTAAATTTGCTATCGTAGCTTTTCATAATTGATGCAACAGATGATGCACAAGTAGTACAAACTTTTTGAAATGTCTCTTCTTTTTTTAAAAAAAGATCTGATGCGGAATGCCAACCCAAATTATTTGAAATATTTGAACCACTATCATTTTTTCTTAATGAATAAATATCCTTTTTTAATTTTTCAAAAAATGTACCGTCTAAGTTGGACTCAACTAAGTGAATTGGTGAGGAAAAGCCTAGTTGCATGATAAATCTTCTTTTTTAAAAAAGTTGGTGAGCCCGACAGGATTCGAACCTGTGACCCACTGATTAAAAGTCAGTTGCTCTACCAACTGAGCTACGGGCCCACATGTTTTTGTGTATTATTTCAATTATAAATGGTCAAGTTTATTTTAAAGTTTTATAAGGAATTGCCAAAAAAAAAATTACTAGAAGAAAAAATAGCACTGAGTTATAAATCCTAATGCCAAATGATAATCAAAAATTTCAAATACCTTTCATTAAAATGCATGGATTAGGAAATGATTTTCTTATTATTGATTGTCGTAAAAATGATTACCAATTTTCTAACGCTCAGATAAAATTGTTAGGAAATAGAAACTTAGGGGTAGGTTTTGATCAATTTGTTTTAATGTATAACGCAGAAAAAGATAATGCTCATGTCTTTTTGAAATTCTGGAATTCTGATGGTTCTACTTCTTCAACTTGTGGAAATGCTACCCGTTGTGTAGCTGATATAATTATGAATGAGACAGGATTAGATAGCGTAAATATTGCTACGAGTGCTGAAAAAATAAAATGTTTAAAATTAGATAATGGTCAAATTTCGACAAATTTGGGTATTCCAAAAACAGCTTGGAATGATATCCCTCTATCTGAAAAATGTGATACCAGAAAATTACCAATAGAGGGAAATCCAATTGCTACTTCAATGGGAAATCCCCATTGTACTTTTTTTGTCGAAAATTTAAATAAATTTTCAATTTCTAAAATTGGTCAAGAAACAGAAATTAATCCACTTTTCCCAGAAAAAACAAATGTACAGATTGCTGAAGTAGTTGATGAAAGCAAAATTAAAGTCAAAGTTTGGGAAAGAGGAAGTGGAATTACAATGGCATCTGGATCATCTGCTTGTGCTGTTGCCTATTCTGCAAAAAGGTTAAATTTAACAAAAGAATCCGTTAAGATTATTTTAGATGGTGGAGTAGTAGATGTTCATTGTAAAGAAGATGGAGTTTGGGTATCAGGTGATATAAAGTATGTGTTTTCTGGAAAGATTTCTTCTCTTTTATTTGATGATAGGAATAATTAATGAGTAATTTTATTAAAACTTTTGGTTGTAGATTAAACACTTTTGAAACAGAAATTATTAAAAGTTTTATAGAAACTAATAAAATCAAAAATCTTTCAGTTGTTAATACTTGTGCAGTGACACAAGAGGCTGAAAAAAAAGCAGTCCGTGAAATAAAAAAAATTAAAAATAAAAATAAAGATACCTTTTTAGTTGTAACAGGTTGTGCTGCTCAACTTAGAGCTAAATCATTTGAAAATATGAGTGAAGTAGATTTAGTGTTAGGCAATCAAGAGAAGCTGATAAGTGGAAATTGGTCAAAAATTAATAACTTTTTGAAAAAAAACAAAAAAAATTTTAAGTCCAATTTAGTTTCTAATATTATGAAAGAAAACACTCTTCCTTCTAATAAATTAAGCCCGTCAAAATCCAATACTCGTGCATTTTTAGGGATACAAAATGGTTGTGATCATAGATGCACTTTTTGCATTATTCCATATGCTAGAGGGAATTCTAGATCGATTACAAAATCTGAAATAAAAAAACAAATTGAAACATTGGTTTTAAATGGCATCAAAGAAGTAGTTTTAACAGGGGTTGATATAACGTCTTGGGGATTAGATTTTGAAAAAAAAGAACGATTAGGAGATCTTATATACTTTATTTTAAATTCAATTCCTTCACTTGAAAGATTAAGAATTTCCTCAATAGATAGCATTGAGATTGATCCAAGATTAATGGATTTGTTATGTTACGAAACTAGATTAATGCCTCATTTACATCTTTCTCTTCAATCTGGTGATAATATGATTTTAAAAAGAATGAAGAGGAGACACAGCAGAGAAGATACTATAAAATTTTGTTCATTATTAAAGAAAATTAGGCCAAAAATGACATTTAGTGCTGATATTATAGCTGGTTTTCCCACTGAAAATGAAGAAATGTTTCAAAATACAATTTCAATTATCGAACAGTGTAAAATCGACTGGATCCATGTCTTTCCTTACTCATCTCGCACTGGTACTCCAGCCAGTAAGATGCCCCAGGTCCCAAAAATGGAAATTGATAAAAGAGCATCAATATTAAGAAAAATAAGTAATGAAAGATTGAATAAACATCTTAAAAACAAAATTGGAAGTATTCAAAAGGTTTTAGTTGAGGGAAACGCCAAGGGTTTCACAGAGGACTACAGTAGAGTTTCTTTTGAAGAAGGACCAGAAATAGGTGAGATAATAAATATGAAAATTGAAAAAAAGTATAATAACGAGCTTTTTGGGATCCCAATCAATTAATCTATTTTTATACTGACATACAAATGTATTTCATTTCTAAAAACTCCTCAATACCATGCTTAGAACCTTCCCTGCCTAAACCTGATTGTTTAACACCACCAAATGGAGCCAACTCTGTAGAAATGACGCCAGCATTAACCCCAACCATTCCATACTCAAGAGCCTCTGAAACCCTCCAAACTCTAGATAAATCTTTTGCATAGAAATATGCTGCCAGACCAAAAATAGTGTCGTTAGCTTGTTTTATGACATCATCCTCATCTTTAAATCTATAAAGTGGTGCAACAGGTCCAAATGTTTCATTTGTAGATACTATCATATTTTTTTTAACTTCTGTAAGCAGTGTAGGTTCAAAAAAGTTACCACCTAATTCATGCCTTTTTCCTCCACAAATTAATTTTGCCCCTTTTGAAACAGCGTCATTTATATGACTTTCGACTTTTAATACTGCATCCTCAGTAATTAATGGTCCCAATGTAACACTTTTATTAAAACCGTCACCAACCTCAAATTTACTTACAGCATTTGACAATTTTTGTGCAAATTTATCATAAACTTTCTCTTGGACATATAATCTGTTTGCACATACACATGTTTGTCCATTGTTTCTATATTTAGATAAGATTGCTCCTTCAACAGCGGCATCTAAATCTGCATCATCAAAAACAATGAAAGGTGCATTTCCACCCAATTCCATTGACATCTTTAAAACTTGAGAAGAACCTTGTTTTAGTAGTATTTTTCCTACTTCTGTTGATCCAGTAAACGTAAGCTTACGAACTTTGGAATTAGAACAGAATTCTTCACCAATAACTTGTGACTTATTAGACGTAACGATTGACAAAACACCTTTTGGTATTCCGGCCCTTTCTGCAAGTACTGCAATAGCTAAAGCTGATAAAGGTGTATCTTCAGCTGGTTTAGCTACAAAGGAGCAACCTGCAGCTAAAGCAGGACCCAATTTTCTAGTAATCATAGCATTTGGAAAATTCCAAGGAGTAATTGAGGTGACAACCCCTATTGGCTGTTTAATTACTAATATTTTTTTATCAGCCTGGTGACCTGGAATAGTTTCACCATAAATTCTTTTGGCTTCTTCTGCAAAAAATTCAATAAAACTAGCACCATAAGCAATTTCGCCAGTTGCTTCTGATATTGGTTTCCCCATTTCTGCCGTAATTATTTTGGCTAAATCTTCAGCATTAGCCATCATTAATTCATAAAATCTTTTTAGAATAGATGATCTTTCTTTACCTGTTTTGGAAGACCACAACTTTTGGGCATCGTAAGCTGCATCTATTGCTTGTCTAGTTTCTTCTAGTCCTAAATCAGGAACCTTACATATTACTTCCAAAGAGGCTGGATTTCTTACTTCAAAAGTTTCTTTGTTTTTTGAATTAACCCATTCACCAGCAATATATGCTTGATCTTTCAATAAAGATGGATCTGCAAGCATTGAGGATAGTTCTCTATTTTCTACAATTTTGTCCATTTCAGCCTCGATTATAATAAAATATATCTAGCCTAAGATATAAAAGAGGAAATGAAATGGCAAGTTTTTAAGATTCATCTTTGTTAATATTTTTTATAGTTTGTCTTTTTATAGTTTGTCTTATAGCTTCGGATATAGCAATAGAAGCTGCAGTAGTTACATTTAAACATCTTGCAGGAGTTAAAATTGGAATCTTTACATCAAATGATAGTGAATTTCTTACATCAGAAGAGACTCCCGAACTTTCACTACCTACCATTAATATATCATCTGATTTGAATTTAAAATCATATATACTGTTAGGTGATTTTACTGTAAGGAGAATGACTCTTCTTTGTTTTTCATAATTTATTTTAAAAGAATCAAAATCATTGTGGTTCTTAATTTTTACTAAATTGGTATAGTCCATAGCTGTTCTACGCAAAGACTTTATTGAAAAAGGAAATCCACAAGGTTCGATTAAATCTATTTCAACTCCAAAACAAGCACATAATCTTATCATTGCACCCAGATTTTGGGGTATATCAGGTTGATAAATTGCTAATCTTATATCTTGTTGAGACATTTAAATTACCTGCGTCCGAAAGTCTGCTAGACTAATTTGTTTTAAAGATATATATGATCTTGAAATAGTTGAAGATATTTTTTTTGTTATTAACTTATATCCAGGAGATTATTGTGTCTGATACTAAAATTAAAGAGCCATCAAGAAGAGACTTCATATATGTAGCTACTGCTGCAGCTGGAGCTGTAACCACTGCTGCAGCTGTTTGGCCGTTAATTGATCAAATGAATCCTTCAGCAGATGTACAGGCATTATCATCAATAGAAGTTGATGTAGCGGATGTAGAACCAGGTTCACAAATAACTGTAAAATGGCTTGGAAAGCCTGTTTTTATCAGAAGACGGACACAAGACGAGATAGATGAGGCTAGAAGTGTAGATATCGCATCATTACCTGATCCTTTGTCTTTTAATGAAAACAAACCTGATACAGATGCAAGTGATGTTAATAGAACTTTAGATGAAGATGGTGAGTGGCTTGTGATGGTTGGAGTATGTACTCATCTAGGTTGTGTGCCACTAGCAGAGGCAGGAGATTACAATGGCTGGTTTTGTCCATGTCATGGATCACATTATGATACTGCTGGAAGAATCAGGAAAGGACCTGCACCAAAAAATTTACCAGTTCCTACTGCAAAATTTGTTGAAGATATGATTATTAAACTCGGTTAAAAAGGAAAAAAGTTATGGGTGGAATTCCTCACGATCATTACAAACCTAAGCCTGGATTTCAGACATGGATGCACAAAAGGCTTCCAATTTTCGGATTGATGTATGATACATTAATGATCCCTACTCCAAAAAATTTGAATTGGATGTGGATTTGGGGTGTTGTATTAACTTTTTGCCTTGTTTTACAAATAATTACCGGAATAGTTCTGGTAATGCATTATACACCACATATTGATAATGCTTTTAATAGTGTTGAACATATTATGAGAAATGTTAATGCTGGTTGGGCAATCAGATATATTCACGCTAATGGTGCATCCTTATTTTTCATAGCCGTATATATGCACATCTTTAGAGGTTTGTATTATGGTTCATATAAAGAACCTCGCGAGATAACCTGGATTCTAGGAATGTTAATTTATGTAGCAATGATGGCTACCGTATTCTTAGGTTATGTTTTACCTTGGGGACAAATGTCATTTTGGGGAGCAACTGTTATCACAAGTCTTTTTGGAGCAATTCCAGTTGTAGGTGAACCCTTTCAAACATGGTTATTAGGAGGTCCAGCAGTAGATAATGCAACATTAAATAGATTTTTCAGTCTTCATTATTTGTTGCCATTTGTCATACTAGGATTAGTGATCTTGCACATATGGGCATTTCACACAACAGGTAATAATAATCCAACAGGTGTTGAAGTTAGGAGAACTTCAAAAGAAGACGCAGAAAAAGACACTGTACCTTTTTGGCCATACTACGTAATTAAAGATATGTTCGCATTGGTTTTAATACTAATTGCATTTGTTTCAGTTGTAGCTTTTATGCCTAATTATCTAGGTCATCCTGACAATTATATTGAAGCTAATGCTTTAGTTACACCTGCTCACATTGTTCCTGAATGGTATTTGCTTCCTTTCTACGCTATTTTGAGGGCATTTACCGCAGATGTATGGGTTGTACAATTCACTACTTTTATAACTGGTGGAGTAGTAACTGCTAAACTTTTTGGTGTAATAGCAATGTTTGGAGCAATAGTTGTAATGGCACTTGCGCCTTGGTTAGATACATCATCTGTTAGATCTGGTAGATATAGACCACAATTTAAATGGTGGTTTGCTATATTAGTAGTTGATTTTATTGTCCTTATGTGGTGCGGTGCAATGCCTGCAGAAGAACCTTATGCAACAATAGCTTTAATTGGATCAGCGTACTGGTTTGCATATTTTCTGCTTATATTACCTATATTAGGCATAATAGAAACTCCAGATAAGCAACCAGAAACAATTGAAGAAGCTGTAAACATAGCAAGCAAAAAGAAAAAGACTTCACAATCTGATAGTTTGGATGGCAATACAGTACCCGCAGAATAATGGAAATTTTTTTAAAGAAGAAATTTATTATGAATAGATTCTCTGTGATCTTTTTAATTTTTGTGTGTTTTACCTTATTTGTAAATGAGTCCCACTCTGCAGGTGAAGCAGAAAAAATTAAAGATGTTGACTTTTCTTTTGAAGGCCCCTTCGGAACTTTTGATAGAAATCAATTACAAAGAGGTCTTCAAGTTTATACTGAGGTATGCGCTGGATGTCATGGAATGAAACAGGTGGCATTTAGAACATTAGGTGATCCAGGAGGACCAGAGTTAGAACCGAAACAAGTTAAAGCTTACGCTGCTCAGTATGAAATATATGATTCTGAACTTGACGACTTTAGAGATGGAAAACCATCAGATAAATTTCCTGTATCAGGTGTTGAAAACGCTCCTGATTTGAGTCTTATTGCTAAAGCTCGTGCCGGTTTTCATGGACCATATGGTACTGGTATCAATCAACTAATAAAAGGAATGGGTGGACCAGAGTATATTGTAAATTTATTAGCTGGCTTTACTGGTGAAGAAAAGGAACAAGCCGGGGTTACATTGTATGAAAATAAATATTATCCAGGAAAATGGATTGGTATGGCTCAGCCTTTATGGGGAGATGATGTTGAATATATAGATGGAACAGAAGCTACAATTGATCAACAAGCAAAAGATGTTGCTGCATTTTTAATGTGGGCTGCTGAACCAAAACTTAACGCTAGAAAAGAGTTTGGATTTACAGCAGCTTCCTACTTGATAGTATTAGCTATACTTTTATATTTTACAAATAAGAAAATTTGGGCAAATGTAAAAAGAAAACAAGTTTAGTTTTTATTTTTTTAAATTTTCTGTAATAATCAAAATGTAAAATTAAAGTTTTTTATAACTCTAATATGATTTAAGAGTAAAACTATGTCTATGAATAGCTTTGGCCATCTATACCGGTTTACTACATGGGGCGAAAGTCACGGAAAAGCAATAGGAGTTACTATTGATGGCTGTCCTCCAAGGATTGATTTAACTGAAAAAAAAATACAAAATTTTTTAGATAAAAGAAAACCAGGTCAAAATAAATTTACTACTCAAAGAAAAGAACCGGATAATGTTGAAATTTTGTCAGGTGTTTTTGAAGGTAAGACTACTGGTACTCCAATACAATTAATGATTAAAAATGTAGACCAAAGGTCAAAAGATTACTCAAAAATTTCATCTTCATTTAGACCTGGTCATGCAGATATTACATACTTTCAAAAATATGGCATTCGAGATTATAGAGGTGGAGGCAGATCATCCGCAAGAGAAACTGCAGCAAGGGTAGCTGCAGGTGCTGTAGCGAGACTTGCTTTAAAAAATATAATTCCCAAACTAGAAATATTTGGTTATTTGGTACAAATTGGTAGTAAAAAAATTAACAAAAATAATTTTGATCAAAAACAAATATCAAAAAATCCATTTTGGTGTCCAGATAAAGAAATAGTTGATAATTGGTCCCTCTATTTGAGAAAAATTCGTAAAGATGGAAATTCTGTTGGGGCAATAATCGAAGTAATTGCAAAAAACCTTCCAGCAGGTATTGGAGCACCGATTTACAATAAATTAGATACTCAAATTGCTGCTGCTATGATGTCTATTAATGCTGTAAAAGGAGTTGAGATTGGGGAAGGAATGAATTCAGCTACTCTCACTGGAGATGAAAATGCTGACGAAATTAGGTCAAATAAAACAAATTTACCTATTTATGAATCTAACAATTCTGGAGGAATTTTAGGAGGAATTTCTACTGGGCAGGATTTGATCACTAGATTTGCAGTAAAACCAACTTCATCAATTCTGAAAACAAAAAACACTGTAAATGAAAATTACGATAATGTTCAAATTCAAACAACTGGAAGGCATGACCCATGTGTTGGAATAAGAGCAGTACCTGTAGGTGAAGCCATGATGGCATGTGTTCTGTTAGATCAATATTTAATAAATAGAGGGCAAATTGGTTAAATCTTCATTGCTTCTTTGCGTACAGTAGAAATTCTTTATTTCCTGATCTACCAACTATCGGACTCTCTTTTATATCAATAAAGGCCCATTTAAGTTCAGTAAAAAACTGTTTTATCTTTAATATTACATCTTTAATATACTCTTCATTCTTTACTATGCCATTTTTATTCAATTGTTTTTTTGATAGTTCAAATTGAGGTTTTATTAAACATATCATTTTTGTATCCTTTTGTACTTTGGACATAACAAATGGTAATGCCTTTGTTACAGATATGAAGGACAAGTCAATTACCATTATTTGTGGGTTAGATAAATTTAACTCTCTAATTGACCTGATGTCAGTAGACGAAATATTTATTACTCTTTTATCATTTTTCAATTTTTCATGTAATTGATTTGTACCAACATCAATCGAATAAACTAGTTTTGCACCCTTTTCTATACAAACTTCTGTAAAGCCTCCTGTTGAGGCTCCTATATCATAAACAATTTTTCCAGTTACATCTAAATCAAATTTTTCTAGAGCGTATAGCAATTTTATTGCGCCTCGGCTTACCCACTGTTTAACATCTTTTTTTACATAAATTTTATCCTCTTTATTTACCAAATAAGAATTTTTTTCGACAATTTTTGAATTAACAAATACTTTTCCTTGCTTTATAAGATCTATCGCTTTGGCTCTACTTTCAGTGAATCCTAGATTATATAGTGTTAAATCTAACCTTAAATTTTTTTTATGTGGTCTGTAATTTACTTTTGACATTAAATTAAGTTATTTCTTTTGAATAAATAAAAGATTAAGTACTATCATAAATAAAGAATTAAAAAAATTTTTCAAAGGATACCAGCATGGAAACAAGAGAAATTGTCGGGGATAGTGAAAAGCAAATTGCAAAAGAATGGTTCGAAGAATTGAGAGATATGATATGCGAAGATTTTGAAAAAATTGAAATATTAAAAGATTCAGGAGAATTTTCTTCAAGACCACCTGGAAAATTTGAAAAAAAACAAACTTTTAGAAAAAGTAAAAATGGGGAAGATGGAGGTGGTGGCATTATGTCTGTAATGAGAGATGGAAGAGTTTTTGAAAAGGTTGGTGTAAATGTTTCAACTGTTTATGGAAATCTAGAACCTTTAGCTCAAAAAAGTTTATCATCTAGGCATAATATACCAGGTTTAAAAGAAGATCCTCAGTTTTGGGCTTCTGGAATAAGCCTAGTTGCACATATGCAGTCTCCAAAGACTCCTGCTGTTCACATGAATACAAGAATGTTTTGGACTAAGGGTATGAGCTGGTTTGGAGGGGGATCAGATTTAAATCCTATGGTAGAAAATGAAGAGGACACCAGATACTTTCACAATGAGCTAAAAAAAGTGTGCGATAAGGCTGATAAAGAATATTATACAAAATTCAAAAATTGGGCAGATGAATACTTTATGATCAAACATTGGAATGAACCCAGAGGAGTTGGTGGAATTTTTTTTGATGATCTAAATACAGAGAATTGGCAAAAAGATTTTACTTTTGTCAAAAGTGTAGGAAAAGCATTTCTTGATACTTTTTCTGCAATCACAAAACATCACATGAAAAAACCTTGGACTTCAGAAGAAAGAGAATGGCAACTTATAAAGAGGGGAAGATACGCTGAGTTCAATCTTGTTTATGATAGAGGAACACAATTTGGTCTTCAAACTGGTCATAATCCTGAGGCAGTATTAATGAGTTTACCACCTATTGCGAAATGGCCCTAGTTTATAATTTTAACAATAATTGTTTTTTGTTAAGCTTAAAATCAGAATCTATCCAAGTTTTTTTTAATCTTTCTAAAATTGATCCTATTGCTTTACCGGAATAACCCATTTTACTTAGATCATTCCCATTTACTGGAAAATTTTTCATAGCTTTAGCACCAACCGTTATTTCTCCAAAATAACGTAATAATTTTTGCTCGAACTTTTTTGATTTTATATAAATATCAAAATTTTTCTTTTTAGCTATGTAAAGTAATAAAAGACTTAATCCATTTTTTTGACCGAAATTAAAACCTAAAGATTTGAAGTTTTTAGAATATTTTTCAAATTTATTATAAAAGTTAAACATCTTAATTTCATTTCTATTAAGACTAAGTACTTCTTGTATAGGTTTCTGTTGATTTTTTAACAATATGCTTAATCTCAAAATTGGATTTTTAAATTCAAAATTATTGCAACTAACATCTTTAAATATTTTTTTTATAAATATTTCTTCTAGTGCAATAAGATTTATGGCTCTTTTTAAAGTAAAACTTGGAAACAAAACTTTTAATACCCCAGTTTCATTCATAAATCTTAATGCTAAACTAGCACCATCGCTAGAAAGTATCATTTTAAACTCTCTCCATATTCTTTCTTTACTAAGTTTTTTTACTAGGTCTTTAGTTTCATTAATTGTTTTTAAAGTTCTAAAATTTACCCGTTTATTTTGTAAAGGGTATTTACTTAGAAAGCGAAAAAATCTTAAAATTCGAAGATGATCTTCTAATATTCTTTTTTTGGGATCTCCTACAAATTTTACTTTCCCTTTAGCTAAATCTGAGAAATTACCAAGGGGATCTACTATTTCACCTTTCATATTTAGATATATAGCATTAAAAGTAAAATCCCTTCTCTTAGCATCTTGTTTTATACAATTTGTGTATTTAACAATCGCTTTTCGTCCAAATGTTTCAATATCTTTTCTAAAACTAGTAATTTCAAATAGTTTTTTATTTATTATCACCGATAATGTACCATATTCAATCCCAGTCTGTATTATAGTACATCTGATATTCTTTAATAATTCTTTAACTTCATGAGGGGTTATATTTATAGCAAAATCTATATTATCAAACTCTTCTTTCCAATACGAGGCTCTCACACTTCCTCCTACAGCGTAAAGATTTGCACCCCTTGAAGTTAAAATTTTTGAAATTCTTAAAATATCTTTTTCTAATAACCAAGAAATATCAAATGGTGCTTTGATAAAATTATTCTGTTGTAGAGAATTCATTTTTTTAACTTTGATATTTTTCAACAAAACTTTTTATAATTCTAGCAGTTGCTCCCCAAATATAATATGGACCATAGGGCACTGCAAAATAACCCCCACGTTGTTTATTTTGAGAGAATTCATGATATTGCATATTTTCATTGTTAAGAAGAAAAAAAAGTGGAACAAAAAATAATTCTTCGACTTCATTTTTGTTAATGAAAAATGAAGTTGGTTTTTTGATAAATCCCACAAATGGATATATTATAAATTGACTTACCGTTTCGTGCGGTGGAAGTAACCCAAGAGTTTCAATGTTTTCTTTTTTAATACCAATTTCTTCCTCTACCTCTCTTAATCCAGCATCCACAATAGTAGGATCATCTTTGTCAATTCTTCCACCAGGGAAAGATATTTGACCCGGATGAGAAGATAGATTTTTTGATCTCCTAGTGAAAACTACATACAAAGTTTCTTCTACCTCTCTTAAAAGAAAAAAAACTGTAGCTTTTCGATAACTCCTTCGTTCATATTTGAATTTTTCGCTGTAGACAAAATGAAAATCTGAAGTGAATTTTTCTGGCGGAAAATTTAATTGTTTATACTGATTAAATTCTTTTAAACTAAACTGAATTTTCTTTAAAATTGAAATGTTTTTCAAGTGTGTCCTATAACTAATTTAGTTTCTATATCCTAATTCAGATGGACTAAGTATATATTTAGCCCCACAAAATTGACAATCTGCTGTTACTTTACCTAAATCATTGGTCATTAAATCAATTTCTTTCACTGAATATATCGACATAGTTTGTTTAACTTTATCAACACTACAGCTACATCCAAAATCAAATTCCTTCTCTTCAAATACTCTAATGTTATTCTCTTGGAAACTTTGTAATAACAAATCAGAAATTATATCCTTAAAATTATTTTTTTTAGAAAAAATATGATTTTCAAAAAGACAGGAAATTTTATTCCAACAATCCTTATTATCAAAAATTTTATTTTTAACAAATTCGGATAATTCCTTATAACTTTTCACACTTTTATTAAAGTTATTAAATTTTTCTTCCTGAGGCAAAAGTTGTAACATAATTCCAATACCTTTAAATTTAATTTTTTCTTTTTTATTAGAAATTTTTTGTACAAGAATATTAAATTTGGTATCTAATTGTTCAGAATTTTTAAAAAATTCTTCTGCTGATTTTTTTAAGCTATTTTCGTTTAAATTAGAAATACCTTTATATGGTAAATTTCCATCACCTTGGTCAAGGATAGTAGCAAAGTATCCATCACCAATAAGATCCTTAACTTTATTAGAATAAAAATTTAACTCCTTATTAAATTTAGCATAACCTCTTATAAATGATATAGTTTGGGGAGGTTTTGGAATAACAAAATCAGAAGCTATCAATTTTAAATCTTTATTTCCATGTACCTGTAGAGATAACTTGTGTTTAAGTTTAATAGAATCGGCCATTAAGATATTTAAAACGATAGTTTCTCCTAACAATTTTGAAATCTCTGGAGGGTAATTATGTTGAGAAATTATTTTATTTAGTGACCTTGAAGTTTGACAAATTCTTCCCCTAATAGGTAAATCATCAAATTGAAAAGACATTACTTTATCGTATTCTATTTTTTTGTTATTACTCATTACTATTTACAATTTTGGTAAGACTAAACACTGATATTTGTTAATAATTATGTTAAAATAAAACAAGTGAAATATATGATTAGAATAGGCGAACCAGTAAAAAAAAATGTAAAATACTACTATAGACCAGGAATATACGGTATAATTAAAGTTAATGATAATATCTTACTTACTGAACAAAATGAAAAAGAAATCCAACTTCCAGGAGGTGGTATAGATAAAGGAGAGCATTATATTACAGCACTTGTAAGAGAAGTATATGAAGAAACTGGATGGAAAATACAACCAATTAATCGTTTAGGTTTCTTTCATAGATTTGTTTACATGCCAGAATATAGTAAATGGGCACAAAAGGTTTGCCATATCTACCTTTGTAAAGGTTTGTATAATTTAACATCACCATTAGAAAAAGGGCATAAAGCAATATTAATGAAGCCCAGAGATTCAATTCTTTTTCTTGAAAGTCCTGGTGATCGTATTTTTGTAAAAAATTATTTTGGTTTAAAGTCCTAGTTTAAAATATTAAGTAGATCATCTGTTGGCCAACTATCTGCAGGAAGACCTAATTTAATTTGAATAGTTCTAACACTTTGCCTAGTTTGACGACCTAGTATTCCATCAACTTTTCCAACATTATAACCATTAGATTGTAATATATTTTGTAATTTTATCATTTTTTCAAGAGAAAGTATTTTATCAGGTTTATTACTAAGGAATTTTTTTTGTCCTGAAAATCTTGATGCAAGGTGAGCTGCTGTCACAGTATATATAAAACTATCATTCCACTTTAAATAGATATTATAATTTGAATAAGCTAAAAATTTTGGTCCTTTTAAACCCTGAGGTAATAAAAGAGTTGCTTTTGTGTTATCACTAGCCATAAATTTTTTATTTCTTGAAATAATACCAAGTTTTTTCCAAGAACTAATTTTCCGATCACGCCCAAAACCAGCTTCTTTCCAAGGAAAGTTTTTATCATCTATTATTACTTCTTCTATCCATGGTTGATTTGGTTCCCATCCCAATTCTGAAATCAGAGCTGCTGCTGTTAATATAGCATCTTCAGGACTTTTCTTTAAATCTATAAAACCATCATTATCACCATCTTTGCCAAATTTTAAAATGTCAGATGGAAGCATTTGAACTTGACCTACTTCTCCAGCCCATGCTCCAGTTGTCTTTAAGTCTATGATACCTTTAGAAAATAAATTAATTGCTGCTATATACTCTGGTTGAAACATTTCAGGCCTTCTACAATCATGCGCCAAAGTCGCTAGTGCACTAAATGTATGAATATCACCTTGTACTGCACCAAAATCTGTTTCCATAGCCCAGAAGGCCGTAATTACTTCTGGAGGAACTCCATATTTCGATTTTGCTATTTGAAATAATTCTTTATATTTCTCAATATTTTTTTTACCATTTTTTAACCTATAGGTATTGATAGCTTTTTTTGAAAAATCGGTAAAACTTAATCTAAAAGTACTTTGCTTCCTATCTAAAGAGATTACTTTTTTGGATCTTTGACTGTTTTTTAAAACAAGGAGTACATCATTTTTATTAATACCTTTATCAATGGCAACATCACCTATATTTCTTAAAAATGATTTAAAGTCCCCCCCACAATTTACGTACAAATTACTTGCAAATAATAATCTGCTTTGAGGAAACACAACTAATAGAAGAATAGTTACAATTTTTAAGATAAAATTTAATTTAAACATATGAAATTTTATTCAATTTAACTTAAGAACATCTTTCATTGAATATTCGCCATTTGGCGCAGTCATACCCCATTTTGCTGCTTTTATAGCACCACGAGCAAATATCATCCTATCGGTAGCATTATGTGTAATGGTAATTTGTTCACCCTGTCCAGCAAAAATAACAGAATGATTACCCACAATATCACCACCTCGAATTACAGAAAAACCTATTTTCCCTTTTTTTCTAGGCCCAATTATCCCATCACGTTGACCATCTTTTAAGCTATCTAAAGTTTGTCTTTTAGCATTAGCAACTGCATCGCCTAACATTAGCGCAGTTCCAGAAGGAGCATCAATTTTTTTATTATGGTGCATTTCAACTATTTCAATATCAAAATCTTCATCTAAAGCTTCAGCTATTTTTTTGGTTACCCCTGTTAAGATATTAACTCCTAAACTCATATTACCAGCCCTAATTAAGGTAGTATTTTTTGATGCTTTTTCGATTTGTTTAAGCTGTGATTTTGAAAAACCAGTAGTTCCAATTACATCAACAACTTTAAATTTAGCTGCTTTTACTGCAACATCTACTGAATTTTTTGGATTAGAAAAATCTATTATTACATCAGAAATTTCTAAAATTTCCTCTAAAGAGTCTGAAAAAACCAAATCTTTCTTTAATTCTGGAAACAACTCATTACCTTTTGTACCTATTAGATTATGGCCTTCTACCTCTAATAATCCAACTAAATCAAAATCATTTTTTTCCATGGCAGCACGAACCAACATTTGTCCCATCCTCCCAGTGGCACCAATAATGCTTAATTTGTATTTCTTAACATTCAATTTTCTATCTCATAAAAAATAATCATAGCGTATCGACAAAACATTTTGTCTTGGTTATGTATGCACTAAAAGTATAAGTCAATAAATTTAAAAATAATTTATTTATATTATGATGCGTAAAACCTTTAATAATAACTCTCATAGACTACTCAGAGTTAATGAATTAATTAAACGAGAGATCTCTATATTTTTACAAGGAATGGAATGGACAGATTATGGGTTAGAAGGTCTCAATCTAACATTAACAGATGTTGAGTGTAGTAAAGATATAAGGATTGCTAAAATTTTTTATATTCCTGAAGGAATAAAAAATTCAGATTTGATAGAAAAAGCAATTAATAATAGAAAAAAAGAAATCCGAAAAAATCTTGGGAAAAAATTAAACTTAAAATACACCCCAGAGTTAAGATTTATTGAAGACAATAGTTTTGATGCTTTCCAAAAAACTTCTGAAATACTTGCAAAATTAACAAAAAACAAAAATGGGATTTAATTATTTCTTAAATGGATCAAAAGATAAAATCTCCCTTCATAAACGGATGGCTGGTAGTAGATAAACCTAGTGGTATAGGTTCTACTGATATTGTAAATATTATTAAAAAAAAATTAGGGGTTAAAAAAGTAGGGCACGGAGGAACTTTAGATCCAGATGCTACCGGCTTGCTACCAGTTGCTATTGGTGAAGCTACAAAAACCATACGGTTTACTGAAAATTTATTGAAAACATACGAATTTACTGTTTCATTTGGTTTTTCTACAGATACAGATGATGCATCAGGTAAAATAATTGGAGAATCAAAAAAAAGGCCAAACACCAAAGAGATAAGAGACACACTTCAAAACTTTAAAGGCTTAATTCAGCAATTACCTCCTAAATTATCAGCTATAAAAGTAAATGGGAAACGAGCCTACGATTTGTTTCATGAGGGTCAAGAATTTCAACTATCAGCAAGAAAAATTTTTATTAGTGATCTTGAAATAATAAATAGAAAAAATAATGATACTATTGACCTTAAAGTTATATGTGGAAAAGGTTGTTATGTAAGGTCATTAGCAAGAGACCTAGGAATTACGCTTGGCTGCTATGCACATGCAAAAAACATCAGACGAACTGAATATGGTCCCTTTTATATCAATAATACTATTGCTCTAGATAAATTAAAAATTTTTGAAAAAGGACAATTAGTAAAAAATATAATTTCAACAAATATATTGCTAAAACAATATCCTGACTTTGAGTGTGCTGAAGAAAATTTGAATATTTTGTTAAATGGTAATCCAATTAAACTTACAAATTTAAATTATAAAAACCATAAATTTGCTTGGACACATTATAATGGCGTTCCTTTAGCAATAGGAAAAATAAAAAACTTTATTTTCTATCCATTTAGAGTCCTAAACATTTTAAAAAATGAAAATAATTCATGAAAATAATGTATGCCAGAATTTATTACAAAAACATTCAATGAAAATCAAACCCTATCAACTGCTACATTTTCTAAATGTTTTAAATATAGATATTCACTTACAAAAAAATTTAATACTGGAAAAGGAAAGCTGCTATTTATACTTTTAAATCCTTCAAAAGCTACTGAGAAAGTATATGATGCAACAATAATTAGATGTGAAAAAAGATCAAAACTCTTAGCTTATAAACAATTTAGAGTATGCAATTTATTTGCCTTTAGATCTACTAAACCCACAGAACTAAAAAAAGTATCTAGTCCTGTAGGCTCCTTAAATAATATGTTCTTAAAAACAAGTATTAAATGGTCTGACAAAATAATATGTTCTTGGGGAAGATTTGGAACTTTACATAATAGAGATTTAGAAGTTATTCAAATTATTAAGAAGTACAGAACTCCCGTTTTTCACTTAGGTTTAACCAAAAATAATCAACCCAAACACCTGCTTTATATTAGTTATAAAAAAATTCTAACAAAATGGCTTTAAAAAGTCTTTTCAAAATTTTAAAAAAGGGATATATCCTGAATTAATTATACTGACTGGACGACATCCTGGCAGATTCTACATATTGAAGGAGATAATGATGTCGATAGATACAAAGACCAAACAAGATCTAATAAAAAAATTTGCAAGAAAAGAAAACGATACTGGATCACCAGAAGTTCAAGTAGCTATCCTAACTACTAGGATCACTAATCTTTCTGAACATTTTAAAACTCACAAAAAAGATAACCACTCAAGACGAGGACTTTTAAAACTGGTTTCACAAAGAAGAAAGATATTGGACTATGTCAAATCTAAGGACGAAAATCGATATAAAACTTTAATTGAGCAGCTTGGAATTAGAAGATAATTAGAATTTTTGTATAATTAATTTAATTAACTTATTTCAAAAAAAAGATACATGCACATATAGAATGTCAAAGTGATATTTTATATAAAATTTCAAAAGGATAGATATGTTAAAGGCAATAAAAAAAACAATAACTTGGGGTCATGAAAAACTTACGCTTGAAACAGGAAAGATAGCCAGACAAGCTGACTCATCTGTAATAGCAACTTATGGGGAAACAGTAGTTATGGCTAATGTTGTTTACGCAAAAGAAGCTAAAGCAGGGCAAGATTTTTTCCCATTAACTGTAAATTATCAAGAAAAATATTACGCTGCAGGTAGAATACCTGGTGGTTTTTTTAAAAGAGAGGCCAGACCAACTGAAAAAGAGACCCTAACAAGTCGTCTTATAGATAGGCCAATAAGACCTTTGTTTGTAGATGGCTTTAAAAATGAAGTTCAAGTGACTTGTACAGTTTTAAGTCATGATGGAGAAAATGACCCAGATATTATTGCAATGATAGCAGCCTCTGCTGCACTAACACTTTCTGGAGCCCCTTTTTTAGGACCTATTGGGGCTGCTAGAATTGGTTTTGTTGATGATTCATACGTTCTTAACCCCTCAATAGAAGATATGGATAATATTAGAGAAAATTCAAAACAAAGATTAGATCTTGTAGTAGCGGGTACACAAGATGCAGTCATGATGGTAGAGTCTGAAGCTTACGAACTAAGTGAAAAAGAGATGTTAGGAGCCGTCAAATTTGGCCATGAACAAATGCAAAAAGTTATAGAGCTTATAATAGGCTTAGCAGAAAAGACAGCAAAAGAGCCCTATAATTTTGTTCCATTAAACAATGAAGAATTAATAAATAAAATTAAATCACTAGGAGAAAAAGATATAATAAAAGCATTTTCTATTCCTGATAAACAAGAGAGACAAAATGCATTATCAGAAGTGAAACAAAATGTTTTAAACAATCTTTCAGATGAAGAATTAGAAAATGAAGAATTAGAAAGTTGCTTTAAAAAAATTGAGTCAACCGTAGTAAGGTCTAATATCCTAAAAAAAGGTAAGAGAATTGACGGAAGAAAACTTGATAAAGTAAGAAATATTGAAACTGAAACACGCTTCCTTCCAAGGACGCATGGATCTTCATTGTTTACAAGAGGTGAAACTCAAGCAATAGTCGTTACTACTCTTGGAACAGGTGATGATGAACAAATAATTGACGCTCTTCATGGTGAAGGTAGATCCAAATTTCTACTTCACTATAATTTTCCCCCTTACTCTGTTGGAGAAACAGGTAGAGCAGCAGGACCAGGTAGAAGAGAAATAGGCCATGGGAAACTGGCATGGCGAGCATTACAGGCTGTACTACCCAAAAATTCTGATTTTCCTTATACAATTCGTATTGTTTCAGAAATTACAGAATCTAATGGTTCATCTTCTATGGCCACAGTTTGTGGTGCCTCATTATCAATGATGGATGCAGGTGTACCACTGAAATCAGCCGTAGCTGGAGTTGCAATGGGTCTGATTTTAGAGGGAAAAGAATATGCTGTTCTTACTGATATTTTAGGAGATGAAGATCATTTAGGTGATATGGATTTTAAAGTTGCTGGAACATCTGAGGGTATAACATCTTTACAAATGGATATAAAGGTTGCTGGAATTACTCCTGAAATCATGGAGAAGGCACTAGAGCAAGCAAATAAAGGTAGGATTCATATACTAGAAGAAATGTCTAAATCAATTAGTGAAGCTGGAGAATTCTCAAAATATGCTCCCAAAATTGAGACATTGAAAATTGCTACTGATAAAATTCGCGAAGTAATTGGATCAGGTGGAAAAGTAATTCGAGAAATTGTAGAAGTTTCTGGAGCAAAAGTAGATATTAATGATGAAGGAGTGATTAAAATTGCTTCAAATGATTCTGATAAAATTAATAAAGCTTTAGAGTTAATTAAATCTATTGTTGATGAACCAGAAGTTGGTAAAATTTATAATGGAAAAATTGTTAAACTCATGGAATTTGGAGCTTTTGTTAATTTCTTTGGTAAAAAAGATGGGTTAGTTCATGTAAGCCAAATTTCCACCGAAAGAGTTGCACATCCAAAGGATTTATTGAAGGAAGGTCAACAAGTAAAAGTTAAATTAATAGGTTTTGATGATAGAGGAAAAGTACGTTTATCTATGAAAACCGTTGATCAAAAAACTGGTGATGAAATACCAAATAACAAAGCATAATAGGTTCATAAATTTTAGTTTATATTTTTTTTTCAATTATTTGTAAGTAATATCTATTTGCTTTATCTATTATGTTTTTATCTTTTTTTGAAAAATTTTCCATATCCTTTTTATAAGAATAAGTATTAGTTCTTGTTATAAATCCAGACGTTTTATTGATTTCTTTGTACCAGTGTACTCCCCAGATTCCATCATAAGCTTTTGGGCCTGGTTTCCATCTTAACATTGATTCACAATATGGAATTTCTAAATCATCACAAAGTTTTCTAAGTATACGAACCGGATCATTTTGTAAGTCATCTGAATCAATTACTATAGGAATTAAACCAAATCTATCTTTAAGATATTTATATATATCAAATTGTTGTCTAAATCCTAAATCTTGAAAATCATAATTTTTATTTTTTTTCTTATAGGACCTAAGAACTAAAACTGGCTCCCTAACTAAAAAAACGTTTTTGAGAGATAAGGCAAAATCTAAATAATCATTATTGATCATATGATGTGTCATATGTTTTTGATATTGATATGACTTTTTGAAATAACCATTTTTACAATATTCAGATACTTCTTTATAATCTGATGACTGGCTCTTGATAATTTCGTCAAACATAGGATGTTGAATTCCCGTCTTTTTTAAATAAGAGGCATAAAATGGTTCATCTAATATATCAAAATCATTTCTAGAACCAAAACTTCTCATTAGAGCAGTTGATAAATTTCTTGGACCAGACCATACTGCTATACGTTTAATATTTTTCAATTAGACCTTGATATTCATTTTTTAATATTTGTAAAATCGAATTTTCGTTTTTGTTAAAGATGCTATGACCATCTATAGTATCAACTTTTGTTAACCCACCGAAGGTACCAGTTAAAAATATTTCGTCTGCAGAGTAAGTATCTAATAAAGTGAAGTTTTTTTCAAAAATAGGGATACCTAAATTTCTACAAAGATTAATAACTTTCTGTCTTGTTACACCATTCATACAGTAATCACCAGTAGAGGTCCAAACTTCTTTGCCTTTAACTATAAAAAAATTACAAGAATTAGTAGTATTCACAAAACCATAGGGATCTAACATTAATGCTTCATCACCGCCTACCCGAGTTGCTTGAATACAAGCCAATACACAGTTGAGTTTTGAATGACTATTCAATTTAGGGTCTTGTGTCATTGGGAGTCCTCTTACTTGTGGGACTGTAATTAATTTAAGATTTCTTTTAGAAACTTTAAGGGAAGGTTTTGAATGCTCCATAATTATTACGTAGGTGGATCCATAAATAGAAAAGTCAGGGTGTTGAAATGGTTTTGATTTTTTTCCTCTAGTAACCATAAATCTAGCATAAACATCAGTGTGCATATCATTTGATAATCTTGTTTTTTCTAATTCCTGTAGGATTTGATCTTTTGAAAGTGCAAATTTTATTTCAACCAACTTTAACGCTTCGAAAAGTCTTTTTATATGATCTTCAAAAAAAACCCATTTTTTTTTGTTAAGCCTTAACCCTTCCCAAATTCCGTCACCTAAAAGAAAACCACTATCAAAAACAGAAACTTTTGCGTTATCTCTAAGCAATAATTTCCCAGAAATATTAATTTTAATTTTAAGGTTTCTTTTATCTTCAATAGCACTGTGAGTAATAGATATGATTAGATCCTAACTACTTAATAAAAATTATTAATAAATATAAACTAAGGTAAGGTTTAAAGCCACCCAGATAATTCATTCTCTAAAATATTTATGAGTGCTTTGATATGATCATCCCTGTCATTTAAACAAGGGATGTATAGAAACTTTTCCCCACCAGCTTCTGAAAAACTTTCTGCTATTTCTTCATTTATCTCCTCTAGTGTCTCTACACAATCAGATGAAAAAGCAGGAGCAATTATAGCTATGTTTTTTTTACCATTTTTTGCCAAATCAGCTACATAATCAACTGTCGAAGGGCCAACCCACTTCTCAGGGCCAAATTTTGACTGAAAAGTTGTTGTAAAATGAGCTTTGTCCCATTTAAGTCTTTCTGCAAGTAATCTAGTTGTTTTTTGACATTGACAATGATAAGGATCACCTGCCATTAAATACCTCTCTGGAACTCCATGATATGATACTACTAAATGATCTGGTTTTGTTTTAGCTTTTTTATAGGCTTCTTTAATTGAATTTGATAAAGAAAATAAATAAGTTTCATTCTCAAAATATGCTGGTACTGTTCTAAATGCTGGTTGCCATTTCAGTTTCATAAGGGATCTAAATGCTTGATCATTTGCTGTGGCAGTTGTTGGTCCTGCATACTGAGGATATAAGGGGAAAAAAATTATCTTTTCGCATCCTTGAGATTGAAGATTTTTTATTGCTTTTTCTGTTGATGGATTTCCATACCTCATGCAAAAATCTAGAACTACTTTATTCCCATATTTTTTATAAAAAAATTCAGATATTTTTTTTAACTGAAGTTTTGTAGTAGTCAGTAAAGGACTTTCATTATCCTTATTATTCCAAATACTTTTGTATGCTTCTCCAGAAGAAAAAGGTCTTTTAGATAGAATAACTAGTTGAAGTAATGGTTGCCAAAGCCATTTTGGGTAATCGATTACCCTTTTATCAGACAAAAATTCGTTTAAATAACGACGCATAGACCAATAATCCGTATTATCAGGTGTGCCTAAATTAGCAATAAGAATGCCGACTTTGGCAGAAGGTAGTGCAGGGTGATCTTTACTGGCGTACTTTAGCCTTCCCTCTCCAGGTTTATATAAATTCAATTGAATATCCAAATCTGTTGTTTAAAGACTTACGCTGTTGCATATAGATTAATTAAGTGTGTGTAATTTTTTTTCAATGAAATATGTAAAAAACTTTGAAAGTTTTTTAAACCAAATTTTTTGGTTTTGAATTCCAACCAGTTAAACAAATTATGTCAAATGTAGAGATATATTTATTTTTTGATTTTTTTGATAAAAAATTTTTCTGATAAAAGTTTAAGACATCTTTTAAAAAACTCTTTGTCAAAATCTTTTTATTTCTATTTAACAAACTATTTGTTTCACCTATTCGCTTTAAATCATGGATCAAATGCATCGGATTATCATATTCAATTTCAAAATGAAGTTTATCCGTTACACAAAAATTAAAACCTGATCTATTCAATAATGACCCAAATGTAGGTATTGTAATCATAGGATGTATTCTTGGAGAAATACCACCAAAGTTTTTTATCTCTGCATATTCAAAAGATCTCCTTAATTCATAAAGGCTCTTTTCACCAAAAGCATACCCCAAAAAAATTCCATTAGTTTTTAATCCAAATCTCATTTGAACTAATTTAGAAATTGGATCATTAGCACTATGTAAATGGAGAGCACTAATAATTAAGTCTTGAGATCTTGGTAAAATATTAAGAAATTTTTTTTCTTTGACATATTTAGTTTTTTTAATTGTTAGATTATTAGACCAATATTTTGCAAAATGACCAACTATTAATATTTCTAGACATTCATTACCAATTTCTAATAACCTATCTTTTAAGTCACTTATGGCCAAATCATGTATAAAAGTAGAAAAATTATTTTTTAATCTTTTTTTTCTAATATCTATAAGTTTTTCATCAAAAATATTTTGTTGATCTGTCATTTAGTGATAATTTAGAATTTTAGGAAATTTATTTGTTCTTAATTTATATACTCTAGTTATAGATAAATGGATATTGATATCAAGATAGGGATCATTCAATTATCTTCAAATGATAATATAAAAGACAATTGTCGCCAACTTGAATATTATTTTAACCAATGTGTGGAAAAAGGCGCTAATTTCATTTTAAGTCCAGAAGTTTCAAATTTTATCTCTACAGATAATGAACTAAGAAATAAAACTTTAACGACTGAGAAAGAGGATCCAATGATCCATCTAGTTAAAAAGCTTTGCAAAAAATTCACTGTTTGGTGTTTGATTGGATCAACAGTTTTAAAAATAAAAAAAGATAAATTTGTAAATAGGTCAATATTAATAAATGAAAATGGTAAAATTGTATCAAAATATGATAAAATTCATATGTTTGATGTAAAAATTAATTGCAAAGAAACTTATTTTGAATCAAAATTTTTCAAACCAGGAAGAGAGTTAGTTTTAGTTAAAACACCATTTGCTAAAATTGGACTTTCTATTTGCTATGACGTAAGATTTCCTTATTTATTTAGTGCCCTTAAAAATTGTGGTGCAGATATAATTTGTGTTCCCTCAGCATTTACAGTTAAAACAGGAAAAGATCACTGGGAAACTTTGTTAAAAGCACGTGCAATTGAAAATCAGATTTTTATTATTGCTCCAGCTCAATGTGGCCAAAACACTTCATCAAGAAAAACTTGGGGACACTCAGTAATTATTGATCCAAATGGGAAAATACTTTGTGATTTGGGCAATAAAATTGATTATGATGTAATACAATTAAAAAATCATTAAGTATTGCATATTTTCAGAGATATTATAGCTTAAAACTTAATTGAAAATTTCAAATTACCTAAATGAAAAATAAATCAAATAATTTGGCCCCACTTATTTTATTCTCAGAAATTACAACCATTGACCAACTTATAAGAGCACAAATTTCTAAAATATTACCAGACGGTATGGCAATATCTCATTTATCAGTTCTGAATCATTTATCTTCTATAAAAAATGAAAAGACTCCTATGCAATTAGCTAAAAGTTTTCATGTAACAAAAGGGGCTATGACAAATACACTTTCAAAATTAGAAGCGTCTGGATATATAAATATAAGACCCGATTGGAATGATGCTAGAAAAAAACAAGTTAAAATTAGCAAGTCTGGAATTGAGGCACAAAGGGATGCCATTAAATCAATTACTCCAATTCTAAATAAAGTAATTTTTAAACTTGGAAAGGATAAAGCAAATTTAGTTTTACCAATTATTCGGGAATTAAGAAGTATTTTAAGTAATTAGATGATCAAAAAGACAAATAAAATCCTTATTATAGGAAGTGCACCAGATTCTGTTTCAGCAAGTAATTGGAAAAATTTTATATTCAATAATATAGTAGTAATTAATAACGCTTGGAAAATTAGGAAAGACTGGACTAATTGTATTTATCCAGAAGACTTTCCAATTAACAAGAGACCAAAAAAAGTAAATCAAAAACAAACCCTTCATTCTGCAAATGATTATGTTGAAGCACAAAATCACTTTGGTGGTTTTGTTTATGCAGGAGGAACAATGGCATTTACCGCAGGTTACTGGGCATTATATAAATTTAAACCTCACATTATTTACTACAAAGGATGTGATATGGTTTATAAAGGTGAAAAAACACATTTTTATGGAAAAGGTACAGCAGATCCTCTTAGAAAAGACAAAACTCTAAAAAATTTATTAGCTAAATCAGCTAGATTAGAGGCAATAGCACTTTTAAATAAATGCAAGATTTTCAACTTATCAAACCTGTCTGCTAGTAATCTAACGTTCAAAAAAATTAATATTAATAATATAGAGGATGAATTTAATATTGAATATAAAAGATTAAATGAAGATAAAATCGATCTCGCTTTAAGAATGGAAAAAGAAACTGGTTATTATATTCCGGACGGAAAATACTGGAAAAAGATGAATGAGTTTGATGAAAAAAAAATAAAAGAAATTGATGATTTATGGTTATCTTCAATTGAAAAAATATAAATAAATTAAATTTTTGTTGATGTTAAAACATAATTAACCGAAAGATCTTGACTGGATAAACTCCAATCCCACTTCAAAAAATTAAAAACAAAACCTCGTTTATCTAAAACTTTTAAATCGGTTTTTTCAGTTAAATCAAATAATTCGTCAGGTTTAATAAATTTACTCCATTCATGAGTTTTTTTGGGAAGCCATTTCATTACATACTCCGCTCCAATAATTGCAAATAAATAACTTTTGTAATTTCTGTTAATAGTAGAGCATGTCATTAAACCATTTTTTTTAAGAAGTTTAGAACAGGTATGGAGATAACTTTGAGGGTTAGGCACATGTTCTATTACTTCCATATTCAAAATTACATCAAAAAGTTCTTTTTTAGACAAAAGATTTTCAGCCGTAGAGGCCATATAATTTATTTCTAAACCAGATTTTTCTGAGTGTAATTTAGCAACTTTTATATTTTTCTCAACAGGGTCTACACCAACTACGGATGCGCCTAATCTTGCCATTGGTTCTGTCAATAGACCTCCTCCACAACCAATATCCAAAATTCTTAATCCTTTAAAAGGTTCTAAGTCATTATAATCACAATTAAAATGAGTTTTGATTTGAGATGTAATATACTCTAATCTGCAAGGATTGAGCATATGTAAGGGCTTAAATTTACCGTAAGGATCCCACCATTCAGAAGCCATTGCTTCGAATTTTAAAATTTCATCCTTGTCTACTTCAATATTTTTTTTCATATTATATACCTAACACTTATAAATTTAATATTTGATTAGAATTGATCAACCATGGCTCTATATAAAAATGAAAAAAAAAATGAGAGCCCTCATTCTTTATTTCCAAATATTCAACCTTATTCCAATAGTTTTATATATACAAAAGACGGATATCAAATTTACTTTGAAGAATGCGGGAATCCAAATGGCCTGCCAGTATTTATTTTGCACGGGGGACCTGGTGCAGGATGCAACCCAAATATGAGAAAATATTTTGATCCTAAATTCTATAGAATAATTTTATTTGATCAAAGGGGGTGTGGAAGAAGTCATCCTCATGCATCTGTTGAAAATAATACTACTTGGCACTTAATTGATGATATTGAAAATATTAGAAAGAAACTTAACCTAAATAAAATTTTAATCTTTGGTGGAAGTTGGGGTTCAACTCTGGGTTTAATTTACTCAATTAATTTCCCTCAAAATGTAATCGGCATGATTTTACGTGGGATATTTATGATGACCAAAAGTGAATTAGATTGGTTTTATAAAGAGGGCGGAGCAAGTTTATTTTGGCCTGAGAAGTGGCATGATTTTGTTAAAATGATACCTCAAGATGAACGAAATAACATTATAAAGGCATATCATAAAAGGTTGTTTAATAATTCAAAAGATTTACAAGAAAAGTTTTCCATTTCTTGGTTTAAATGGGAGACTGCACTTGCATCGATGCAAAATTCTTCAAATAATTATACTCCCTCTATAAAATATGCATTAGCATTTTCTAGAATTGAAAATCATTATTTTATAAACAAAGGTTTTTTGAAAGAAGAAAATTATATCCTAAAAAATATTGTAAAATTAAAGGACATACCAGGAATAATTGTACAAGGAAGATATGATATGGTTTGCCCACCAAATTCAGCTTATAAATTACATGATGCTTGGTCAAAATCAGAATTAAAAATAATTGATTTTTCGGGCCATGCAATGTCAGAACCAAAAATCACTCAAGAATTAATTGAGGCAACAGAAAAATTTAAAAAATTATAATTTGGCTGCAAGCCTACAACCTTGATCAATTGCACTTTTAGCATCTAACTCATTTGCCACTTTTGCTCCACCAATAATATGATGATTTATTTTATTAATATTTAGTTTTTCAACTAAAGATATTTCAGAAATTTGTCCTGCACAGATAATTATCGAGTCAACTTTTAAGGTCTGAAGATCCTTTTTTTCTTCCCCAAATGAAATTAATAAACCATCCTTAGTAATTTGTTCGTAATTTACACCTGCAAACATTTTAACATTCTTTTTTTCTAAAGATTTTCTGTGTATCCAACCAGTAGTTTTACCTAATCTTTTTCCAAGTTTTTCGTTTTTCCTTTGAAGTAAGAAAATTTCTTTTGAGGAAGTATTAAGAGTTATTTCACTCTTCGGCAAAACTCCACCTCTTTCTTTTTCAGGGTCAACAACGCCCCATTTTTCCATCCATTTAGTTATATTTAGTGTGGGACTAATCCCAGAGCTAGAAATATATTCAGCCATGTCAAAACCAATTCCACCAGCACCAATTATTGCAATTTTATTACCTAAACTAACCTTACTATTGAAAACTTCTTGATAATCATAAACAAAATTAACATCATCTTGGCCTTTAATATTAATTTTTCTGGGTAAAACTCCAGTTGCTAAAACTACTTCGTCAAATTCTTTAAGTTCAGAAATTTCTACTTTGTGGTCTTTAACTAAATTTATTTTAAGCCTCTTTATCTCATTTTTATAAAAATCAAGCAAACCATAAAATTCCTCTTTACCAGGTATCATTTTAGCAAAATTTAGTTGTCCACCTATTTCATGGTTTTCGTCAAATAATGAAACTTCATGTCCACGCTGTGCAGCTACAATTGAAAAAGAAATTCCTGCAGGTCCTGCACCAACTACTGCAATTCTTTTGGGTAGAATTACTTTTTCATAATTTAATTCCGTTTCTCTGCAGGCTCTTGGGTTTACTAAGCAACTCGTAAGTTTCATCGAAAAAGTATGATCTAAACAAGCTTGATTACATGCTATACAAGGTACTATTTCATTAGACCTATTTTCAAACGCTTTTCTTACAAAATCGGAGTCTGCCAGAAATGGTCGAGCCATAGAAACCAAATCTGCACAATTTTCAGAAAGAACTTCTTCAGCAATTTCAGGTGAATTAATTCTATTAGAGGCAATGATTGGTATATTCACATTACCATAAAGTTTTTTTGTAATCCATGAAAACGCTTTTTTAGGAACAGAAGTTGCAATAGTTGGTATTCTAGCTTCATGCCAACCTATTCCAGAATTTAAAATATTCGCACCAGCTTTTTCAATTTCTTTTGCCAGAGTAATTACTTCTTCCCAAGAAGATCCATTAGGTATCAAATCTATAATAGACAATCTAAAAATAATTAAAAAGTTTTTGCCTACTTTCTCTCTTACCCTCTTAACTATTTCTATTGGAAATTTAATTCTGTTGTTATAAGAACCTCCCCAACTATCTGTCCTTTTATTAGTATGCTTAACTAAAAATTGATTAATGAGATACCCTTCTGAACCCATTATCTCTACACCATCATATCCTGCACATTTTGCCAAAAATGCAGACTGGGCGATATCTGAAATTTGTTTTTCAATTCCTTCTTCATCTAATTCTTTAGGTGTAAAAGGAGAAATTGGTGCTTTTACTGGGCTAGGGGCAACTGCTTTGTCATTGTATGCATATCTTCCAGCATGTAAAATTTGCATTACGATTTTTCCACCTTCATTATGAACAGCTTGTGTAGAAATCATATGATTTTTAACATCTTTCTCGTTCATCATCATTGCAGCACCAGGCAAAACTGATCCCTCTTTATTTGGACCAATTCCACCAGTAATAATAAGAGAAACTTGTCCCCTAGCCCTTGCTGCATAAAATTCAGAAATACGTTCCCAATCACCTATTTCTTCCAAACCAGTATGCATTGAGCCCATTATAATTCTATTTTTTAATTCAATAAAACCAAGGTCAAGTTTTTTAAAAATATGTGGATACAATTTCATAATAATTAATTTATATTCAATTTATGTTGATGAAGACTGATTTATTTTTCTTATTTCAATGGAATTAACAACTCTCGTTAATTTATTTTCAAGTTCTTTGTAAGATGTATAGTTAGAATTTTTTTTAGAAAATCCATATGCAGTAGTCGAAATTATAATATTTCCATTAATGCTCAGTGTTTTCCAAATTTTTTCTCCTGTGCCTAAAGTTTTATCTCTATTTTTTGAGAGTAAAGACATATAAATAGTATTTCCTTTGAAATAATATTTATTAATTTCAAGATTATTTATTCTAAATATATTTTTAAGCTTAACATCTTTACTATTAATAAAGTCACTAATTTTTTTGAATTTATCTAAACCTATTTCTTTTTGAAATTTAACAGTGATTAAAGATGAAATAGGTCTTCTTATTAAATCATTTGTATCTGGATTCTTGATACACTCTGTTAGAATTAATAATAAACTATTATTTTTCTCTTCTACTAAATCACTGTTTATACATAATCCATTAGGTGATCTTATTATTACCTGATAGTTGTCTAAATTGTAAGCTGCTGACTTTTGAATATCGCTTACCTGATCATTTGAACAGGAAATTAATATAAAGGTTATCGGAAAAAAAAATTTAAGTATCTTACGAAACATGAGCTATTTGTTAAATTTTACACTCTTTTTTTTAGTATACAGATGGTATATATACTTTAAATAATATATGTCTAATAAATTTTTTATAATTCTTATAGAGGATATATAGGTTTTTTTAATCATTATACTAATTTATATTAGAAATTTTAAAGGATAAAAATGAATTGGATTTCAAATTATGTAAGACCTAAAATTAATGCTATCTTTTCTAAAAAAGATACTCCAGAAAATCTTTGGCAAAAATGTCAGAAATGTGGAATGATGCTTTTTCATAGAGAAATCAAGGATTCTTTAAATGTGTGTAATGGATGTGGCCACCATATGCTAATTTCTCCCAAGGAAAGGTTATTAGACCTTTATGATGGTGGAATTTATTCAAGAATTGATTATGAGGATGTGGTTGAGGACCCATTAAATTTTAAGGATACAAAAAAATATACAGATCGAATTAAAGAAACAAGAAAAAAAACAAGTGAAAAAGATGCCATGGTTCTAACAGTTGGAGATGTGGGAAGACTAAAAGTTACTGTGGCAGTTCAAAATTTTGCCTTTATGGGTGGATCAATGGGTATGTCTGTAGGCAACAGTATAATTGCAGGTGTTAATAATTCACTAAAATTTAAAACGCCTTTTGTGTTATTTGCAGCTGCTGGAGGAGCAAGAATGCAGGAGAGTATTCTTTCTCTTATGCAAATGCCTAGGTCTATTGTGGCAATTCAGTCATTAAGAGAAGCCAAATTACCTTATGTTGTTGTTCTTACTAATCCTACAACGGGAGGGGTAACTGCTTCATATGCGATGCTTGGGGATATTACTATAGCAGAACCAAATGCTTTAATATGTTTTGCAGGTCCAAGAGTTATAGAACAAACAATTGGAGAAAGATTACCTGATGGTTTTCAAAAATCTGAATATTTACTAGATCATGGTATGGTTGATATGGTTATTCCTAGAGATAAAATTAGAGATGAACTAATTCTAATACTTCATATTCTTATGAACAAACCTCGCGCAATTAGAGGAGACATAAAAAAAGATGCTAATGAAGTTAATTCATAACTTATATTTTTTGAATTAATAAGGACCATTTTAAACTGTCACAAATATCTTATTTAAATCAAAAACCAGATATAAATAATATCTTTAAAAATTTTCCCAAAAGGCTAGATCTAAATAAAATAAGAATTTCTAACCTCTTAAAAAAGATGGGTAACCCTCATCTCAATATACCGCCAGTAATTCATGTCGCAGGTACTAATGGGAAAGGTTCTACAATAGCTTATATCAAAGCAGGTTTAGAATCTAAGGGAGACAAGGTGCACGTATTTACCTCACCACATTTGATAAATATTACAGAAAGGATTCAAATAGCAGGAAAAATTATTAGTAAAAAATATTTTGAGCTTCTTTTAGCAGAATGTATAAAAATAAATGATAGAGAAGAGCTAAGTTTTTTTGAATTAATAACAGCAGTGGCTTTTTTAGCTTTTTCTAGAAATAAAGCTGATTGGACAATTTTAGAAGTCGGGTTAGGAGGCAGGTTAGATTCTACGAACGTAATCAAAAAAAGTCACTTAAGTATAATTACCCCGATTGCACTGGATCATCAAGAATTTTTGGGAAGTAAAATAAAAAAAATAGCCTTAGAAAAAGGTGGTATTATTAAAGAAAATTCAAATTTGGTAATTTCTAAGCAGCCTTCTTCAGCCTTAAAAGTTTTAAAAAAAATATCTAAAAATCGAAATTGTGATATAACTATTTATGGTAGAGATTATAAGAATAAAAAGAATAAGAAAACTTTTTTATATTCTACAAATGAAAAAAAAATTATATTTCCATTGCCTCTTCTCAAAGGCTCTCACCAAATAGATAACGCTACAGTTGCAATTACTGCATTGAGAAAATTAAATTGTAGAAAAAAAAATCTTATTGACGCACTTACAAATGTTTACTGGCCAGGAAGATTACAAAAAATAGAGAAAGGTAAGTTCAGTCCTAAAAATTTAGGCATTGATGGAAAAATTTTTATTGATGGTGGCCATAATGCATCAGCCGGAGTTTCATTATCAAAATGGATTAAATTCCAAAAGAAAGAAAGTAAGTTTTATATCATAATAGGAATGATGAAAAATAAAAATATAGAAAAATTTCTTAAACCATTAAATTCATATATCAACAAATTAGTGGCAATTAATATACCGTTAGAAAAAAATTCTTATGAACCTTATGAAATCTTAAATAAGTCAAAAAAACTTGGCATTAATTCTAAAGTTTCTGAAAGTTTAGAAAAAGCTTTGAAGTTTGTCCGTAAAGACAATTCTTCAAAACCAAAAACAATTTTAATTACAGGTTCACTTTATTTAATTGGGTACTTCTTAGGAAAAAATAATTAATAAAAAAATTACTATTTATTTTCTTCAATCCAACTTTGAAGAGAAGCTTTCGGAGACGCCCCAACTTTAGATGAAACCATTTCACCATTTTTAAACAAAAATAATGCTGGTATGCCACGAACTCCAAATTTACTAGGAGATATTGGATTGTCATCTACATTAACTTTAGCTATTGTGATTTCACCTTCATATTCTGAAGCTAATTCTTCTAAGGCAGGTGCAATTTGTTTGCAAGGGCCACACCATTCTGCCCAAAAATCAACTACTACCGGTATATTTGAACCTATAACCTCGTCTTCAAAAGTTGCATCTGTTACTTGTGTAATTGCCATGATAAGTACCATTTTATAATTAGAGATATTTTGTACATAATGTTATTTAAATTCTTTTTCAATATTTTCCAAAAGATCTTTTATTTTATACAAAAACTCTAAATCCTCTTTATTACCCTCGTCCTCTAGTTTTATACCGAGGTTTTCTACTTCCATAAATGCTCTATTAATATTATTCCATGGTGATTTTACAGTATCAGTATCTGGATAAAACACTCTCTTGGAAAGTTTTCTTTTTATTCTTTGTTTTTCTTCAAAATCTAAAATCTTTTGATTTTCTTCATACAATAATATTTTTGAAAATTCGTTATATATTTTACCTCGTTGGATTGAATTAAAATCCTTTTTTGATAGATCAATAAATTTTTTTGAAATTTCAATTTTTTTATCCCAATCTACTTCATGAAATTCTTGCATTAATGATTTTTCTAGCTGATTAGTAAAACCGAAAGTATATATAGACTCTTCTGGTTCTTTATCAGACTGGTCTATTTCAATTTCTTTATTATTCTCCAGAATAAATCTTTTTATTTTGGATGTTAATTCATCATTTTCATTAAGAACTTTAACCCTACTATTTAATTCATCAAAACCAATAGTTTCATATCCCTTTATTCTATTTGAAAATTCACCTTCCATCAAAATTGGGTGTCTATTTTTTATAACTGTTCTTAAAATTTTTGGAGTAGTATTAAGCAAAGTTTCTTTTAATTCAGGGTAATCCAATCCAACTAACTGACGAGGATCATTTCTTAAGTCAAAAGCTTTAACATTACCGCTATTATCTTCACATATATAAGTTATCACATAAAAACGAGCTACTCCAAAATAAAACTCAGCTGAAACTACAAATTTTTCACCTACAATAAAATCATATACATCTATTTTATTCATAGTTCTTAAACTTGACTCCCATAAAATAGGTGCTTTTTTCTTGATTAATTTAGCTATGCTTATAGTTGCCCTGGTATCATCAAGTGCATCATGAAATTTTAAGTTATCTTCTTTATCCGAGCTAATATTATCGCTTGCAAGTTGGTCCAATTTAAAAATTTCCTTACCCTTTTCATTAAACGAAGTTTTTAATGTACCCGGGAAAAAATAATTGGCAGACCTTGCTAAATTTATAATATCACCCCTTTTGTTAGAAATTCCTAAATTGTTTGTACTTGTTAAAAAAGGAGGAAAAAGATTTTTATAAAATGTTCTTCTTAAAAATTCTTCATCAAAATTTATTGAATTATATCCTAAAAAGGCTACTGGACTATGTTCGTTTATCCAAAAATTAAATTTTTCCCACATCAATTTTACTAAGCTGTAGTGAGATAAATTTGTATCTTCGCCAGGAATTCGCTTATTAACTAGTAAAGCTGCTGGCTCCGGAACTGTTCCCGGTTTTAACATACAGGAACATTCAAAATCATCTATTTCTTCCAAATTCTCATTTGTTAAAATTGCGCCTACCTGAATAATTTGATCCCAATTATAATTTCTACCAGTAGTTTCAAAATCATAAAATATAAATCTCAAATTAGCTCCTCATAATCTTTTTTTAAATCTTGTAACCAATTAAAAATTTTTTTACTTTTAATACCAATTAAACTTATTTTTAGATGTCTTTCGTCATTAACATTTTCATCATAAATAAATCTAATTTTAATGTATCTATTTGGTTTTTTTGTTCCAAGTCTTTCTGGCCACTCTATTATTGAAACAAAATTTTCATAAATGTTATCCAAGCCTATTTCTTCTAATTCACTTGAAAATGACATTCTATACAAATCCACATGACAAAACTTTGGTTTAATGTTGTCGTATGTTTGGATAAGACTAAATGATGGTGATGGGATGTCTTCAAATATATTAAATTTTTTAAAGAACTCCTTTATTATACATCTTGCAAAAAAAGATTTACCTGCACCAATAGGCCCTTTTAAAAGTAAAATATCACCAATTTCTAAAACTTTAGATAATTTTTGTGCAATTAAAGCAACTTCACTAGAGTTTTGATTTTTGAATAAAAATTTCTCATTAATTAATGTCATAATTATCTATCAAATTAATTTATTTATAGATTTACTTCTATTTTTTTCCTTTCGAAGATTATAGTTACAATTGCACCTTTTCCAGTTTTTTTATTTTTTTCATTATTGAAGCTTACAATTGCCCCAAGATTTTCCAGTAATGTCTTAGAAATAAAAAGCCCTAATCCCATACCCTCATAATAAGGCCTATTATGTTCTAAGTTTTTTTTAAAATTAGTATCAATTAAAAATGGTTCGCCTATTTTCCCTAAGAGATTGGATGGATATCCTTTACCATCATCAGAAATAGTGATGTTTAAATTGTTTAAATCATATACCACTTCAATCCATACTTTACTTTTAGAAAATTCAATCGCATTTTGAATAATATTCCTCAAACCATAAATCAATTCTGGTTTTCTAGTTAAAACTGGTTGGTCAAGTTTTTTAAAGTCAGTAACATCTTTAGCAAAAGCGTTATTTAAAGAAAAAATAAGTTTTTTGTTCTTAGAATTAAGAATTGGAGTACAAACTTCTTCTAGAAGTACCATTAAAGGGACATCCCTCAGAAAAATATCTTCTTTACCCTTTCTGCCAATATTTCTTAAAATATCTTTACATCTATCTACCTGCGAGCTTATTAAACTTAGGTCTTGATTAAGTTCCTTCTTATTATCAAATCCATGTCTTAATTCTGTTGATACTAATTTTATAGTTGCTAAAGGCGTCCCCATTTCATGTGCAGCAGCTGCAACTATTCCACCTAATGAAGATAATCTTTGCTCTCTCTCTAAAGCCATTTGCATTGCTTGAAGTGCTTGAGACATTGAAAAAGTTTCAATAGCAACTCTGCGTGAATAAACTGCGATAAATATAATAGCTATTGAGATAGCAATTAGATTACCGATTAATATAAGTCCAGGGGGTTCCAAAATTTGGCCTTTTAAGTTAATTATAGGTTGGAAGAAAAAAGATAAAATTGTTACCACAACTATAGCTACTGTTCCAAGAACAATTGTAAATCTTAAATTTAAAACAGTGGCCGAAATAATTACTGGTCCTAATATAAAAACAGCAAAAGGATTGGTCAATCCACCTGTAAAATAGAGCATTAAACCCAATTGTAGCAAATCATATAATAATAAAAGCATGTTTTGAAATTCTGTTAATCTTTTAGTTTTTGGAAAAAAAAACCAACATAACAAGTTTAAAATTGAAGATAAAAGTATCAAATATAAACAACCAAATATTGAAAAATCAAGTTTCAAAAAATAAAAACCTATTATAACTGCAAAAGTTTGACCAATAATTGCTATCCAACGTAGATAAGTTAATGTTAATAACCTGACCCATCCACCTCTATCAGACTTATTAAGTGCTGTTTCAAAACTGTAATTCATTTATAATTTGACCTTATTAATTTTGATTTTGATGTTCAGTCTGTATATTATATAGTTATTCATTTTCATAACTATGAGATTTAATTTATAAAATAAAAAAAGATGCGAAAAAATTTTTATAACAATTATCTAAAGAATATTTACTTCTTAACATTTATTTTTCTTGCTCTTTTTATATCAATTTTTTTGGTTAAATATTTTGACTTTAAAAATAAAATAGAATTTGCATCTTGCAACATAAATACTTCAGTAGAAAAGTTTGAAAAATTTAATGATGCCTTTAATCTGATTCACGAAGATGGTTTTAAAATTTCAAGAAAAAAATTAATTGACCAACCTTCTCTTCTATATTTTGGATATACTTTTTGTCCCGATATTTGCCCTTTTGATTTGATGAGAAATTCTCAAGTTGTAGACTTATTGTTAAATGAAGATATAAGAATAAAACCTTTATTTGTAACTCTTGATCCCAAAAGAGATACCCTTGAGACACTTAAAGAATATACTGATTTTCATCATAAAGACATGATAGGACTTACCGGATCAGACAAAGAAATTGATAGAATTAAAAAAATATTTATGATCTATTCTCAGATGCCTAATGACACATCGGGTGATTATGTCATTAATCACAGTACATTTTCTTATTTCATTTTACCAGATGTGGGTTTAGTTACGTACTTCACGAGAAAAGACAAAGTTGAAAAGATGTCAAATACAATAAAATGTATTTTAAAAAATAATATATGATAAATTTAATTTTATACTTGAAAATTAAATGTTAGTTCATATATCGCATTCATGATGAATGCATTAGATTATAATTTAGGTAACGACCCATCTCTGCTTATATTGGATGACGATGAACCTTTTACTAGAACCCTTGGAAGAGCCATGGAAAGGCGAGGTTTTGAAGTTAAAACACTCTTAACTGTTAAAGAGGGATTTGACTATGTTAATAAATATCCACCTGCATACGCAGTAATTGATCTTAGACTCGATGATGGTAATGGTCTCGATATAGTTGAAGCTATCCGCAGCAATAGACCGGAAGCATCCATAGTAGTATTGACCGGTTATGGTGCTATTGCTACTGCAGTTGCTGCTGTGAAAATTGGTGCTGTTGATTATTTAGCAAAACCTGCCGATGCGAATGATATAGTTGCTGCACTTTTATCTACAAAAGACATCAAACCCCCACCTCCAGAAAATCCTATGTCCGCTGATAGAGTTAAATGGGAACATATTCAACGAGTTTTTGAACTCTGCAATAGAAATGTTTCAGAAACAGCTAGAAGATTAAGTATGCACAGAAGAACTTTGCAGAGAATACTTGCAAAGAGGAGCCCAAGGTAAATTATTATAATTTACACCCTTTTAACAATTTTGGTATGTCTCCACTTAAACCAGAAGCTTCGCTTATAAAATAATTTTTCATTGTTTTAGATTCATTTAATAATTTAAAACCTATACCAGTTGCAAATTTTTTTAAAAAATTGTCATTTGAAAATATTTTATTTGCAAAATTTGTAAAAAAAACAACACTAGTCACATCTAAGTTTCTCCATTTAGAATATTTGTTTAAAACTAATCTGCTGCCTATATCTTCTCCTAATCTCCTTGATAAAATTAATACCTCTGCTAATGCTGCAACATCCCTTATTCCTAAGTTTAAACCCTGACCAGCAATTGGATGAATTTTGTGAGCAGTGTCACCTATAATAACGAATCTCTCCTTTATTACTTTTTTTGGAATAGTTAACGAAATAGGAAACATACTTTTCTTACTTTCTAATTGAATCTGACCCCTTCTATTCTGAAATGCTGTGTTCAATTCATTTAAAAAATTTAAATCATTTAAATTAAATATTCTTACGGCTTCATTAGTTTCATTAGTCCAAACAAAAGAGGATCTATTACCAGACAATGGTAAAATTGCTAAGGGTCCCGAGGGAAGAAAAATTTGAACAGCTTCACTCTCGTGAGGTATTTCATGTTTAAAAATACCAACAATACTTGACTGATTATAACTATAATTTATGTGTTGAATTCCTGCCTTTTTTGCAGATGATGACGGATAACCGTCAGACCCAACTATTAAATCAGAATAGATGATTTGACCATTATCAAGTACTAATTTTGTAGAATTTTTATCAATAAATTGTTCGACAACATTGCTAGAGTATAAATATTCGATATTTGGACATTTATCAATTTTTTCAACTATGGCTTTTTTTAGATATATTTCCTCAATCATATGGAATAAATAATTGTTTTTGCTGTAGTCATTAGAAAAAATTAATTCAAAAGGCTGGATACTTGATATGCTAGAACCCTGTTTTAGAAGGATCTTGTCTATTGGCTGAGATTTTGTTTTAATTATATCCCAGATATTCAATATATTTAGTAAATTGCTAGACCCCTGATTCAATGCATAAGATTTTACATAATGGTTCTTGGAAAATAATTTATCTTTCTTTTGTCTATCAATGACAGTTATTTTTAATCCATTTAGTCCCAAAATAAGGGCTAGTAGACTACCAACTATACCACCACCTATTATTGCTACATTATTTTTCTTTTGTTTCATTTCTAATTAATAGTAAAGTCAAATATGTTAAATAGATATATTTATAGAAAAGTAAAATTTTAAAGCAAATTGAAAATGGATTTCAAATGACTGATTATAGCTCCAAATCTATGACTGAACAAGCAGTTGCAATTCATGAAAACCAAGTATCTCCAACAATACTTTTAGAACAATTTTTTGAGAATATCGAAAAAGAACCAAATTCTAAAAACATTTTTTCTGAGATTTTTTATAAAGATGCCTTAAGTGAAGCAAAAAATAGTGAAGATAGACAAAAAAAAGGACGCAGAAAAAGTTTTTTTGATGGAATTGTAATAAATTGGAAAGATTTATTTGATATAAATAAAAAAAAATGTGAAGGGGGAACCCAGTTACTATCTAAAAGAGTCTCTGAAATAGACTCAGATGTTTATAAAAATGCAAAAAAGTACGGAATAATTACAATTGGCAAAACTCATCAAACAGAACTTGCATTTTCTGGTCTTGGAGTTAATCCAAAGACAGCAACTCCTCCTAATATAAAATCCAAACTTTTAGCACCTGGTGGATCTTCTTCTGGTGCAGCTGTTGCTACAGCTTTAAGTTTATCTTCTGCTGGAGTTGGTTCAGATACAGGTGGATCAGTTAGAATTCCTGCTGCATGGAACAATCTTGTTGGTTTCAAACCAACTCATGGTAAAATAAGCTTAAAAGGGGTATTAAAATTATGCCCGAGTTTTGATACAGTAGGACCGATTACAAAAACTGTAACTGATAGTTTTTATTTATTTAAAATTTTATCTGGAGAAAATCTAAATCCTATTGATAATGATAGACTAGACAAAAAAAAATTTCTAATAGACACATCTTTTTTAACACAGAATCTTTGTGAGGAAGTGAGTAAAAGCTTTCAGTTATCAATAAATAAAATTAAAAAATCAGGTGCTAAAATAAATGAGATTGACTTGACTGAAATTAATAGAGCAACCAAACTTGCAGGAAAATTATTTCCTTATGAGGCATATAATAATTGGAAAGAAAAAATTGAGGCTAATCCTGAATTAATGTACCCTCCTGTTTTATCAAGATTTAGGGGTGGGATGAATATTACTGACGAAGAATATCGGGATTCATGGCAGGAATTAAAAAATATCAGAAAAAATTTTATTTTAAGAATAAATAAATGCGATGCAGTTATTGCTCCCACTTGTCCAATTACTCCTCCATTAGTTCAAAAATTATTAGAGTGTGACAAATTTTTTACTGAATCAAACTTACTAGCACTTAGAAATACAAGAGTTGCAAATCTTTTAGGCCTTACAGCCATCAGTATACCTACTCAAATTGATTGTTGTGGTTTGATGCTATTTTCCAAACCCAATAACGAAAACTCTTTATTAAAATCAGCATATTTGTTAGAGCGATATTTGAATAATAAGACCTATTCAAAGTTTTTAGATTTAAAACACTAGACCAAAAACAAATCTATGATTATTATGTGAAAATAACGGAACAAAGATTCCGACTTTGAGGCAGATATGTTTACTATAGAGTGGTCTAAAAAACTGAATAATTATATTTCTTATTTTCCTTTAGGATCATTAATTTTATTAAATTATTTTTTATACTCTATTAGTTTTTATTTGAACCTCAGGATTATTTTGAAATTTAGAAATAGTTTCTCAAAAGATTGAGAATATTTAAAGAGATGTGTTATGTCAGTTGCTAGTCATGAAAATAATAGAAAACCAATATTTTCTGGATTTTTCCTAAATATTATTAAACAGATTGTTTTCAAATTTATTGGTATAATTACTTTTTCATTAGCTATGATAATTTCATTAATAATGTTTAGCTATGATTCTAAAGATCCCTCCTTTAGATCTTCTACAAATCAAGATATCAATAACTTACTAGGATCTTTTGGAAGCAATATCGCAGATCCAGTTCATCTTAGCCTAGGTATGTCTTACTTAGTCATTGTTCTAATTTTATTTGTATGGAGTTGGCGTTTAGTTTTTAATGTTAGTAAGGAAAAGATTTTAAGTCGTGTTTTTTTTATTCCAATTCCAATTGCCACTTCAGCTATTTTTTTAAGTACCTATCCACCATCAGGTAATTGGACCTTTTCATATGGATTAGGTGGTATTTTTGGTGATACAATTTTAATTTTTATATTAGAAAAAACCAATTTTTCACAAAATGACACTTTGAGATTAACATCATTAGTTTTTGGATTTCTCTCTTTATTTTTTATATGTGCAGTCTCTGCTGTAAATAAATCAGAATTTTATAAAATAATTAAAGTCCTATTTTTATCCTTAATAGAAGGTATAAAATTAGTAATTAGCCTTAAGGATATATATAGAAAATCAAAACTATTACAAATTAGTAAACAAAAAAATATAGATCAGGAAAGAAGTATTAGAATAGAACCTACCTTTTCAATTCAAAATCAATTTTCAAACAAGGAGAGTATACAGCCTTCAATTCAAGAAATTAATCAAGAAAAAGATTTGAATTATGATGATACGATGCAACAATCTTTTAATGATGATTTGATATTAGAAAAAAAAGATACAAGTGTAAATTTTCTTTCTAAAGTTCAATATCCAAACAAGAAAACTGATATCAAAAGCAAAAGAGCAAGACAAGAGGAACAGCCTTCATTATCTTTTTTTCAAGAAAGATCAGAAGAATATCAAATTCCAAAACTATCATTACTTCAAAATATTCATTCATCTACAAAAAACATACTTTCAGATGACGCTCTGAACGAAAACGCTAGGATGTTGGAAAATGTTTTAGATGATTATGGCGTAAAAGGTGAAATATTGTCTGTAAAACCTGGCCCTGTTGTTACACTTTATGAATTAGAGCCAGCAGCTGGACTTAAGGCTAACAGAGTAATTAGTTTAGCAGACGATATAGCTAGATCTATGTCAGCGTTAGCAACACGTGTTTCTACTATACCAGGAAGATCAGTTATCGGTATAGAATTACCAAATGACCTTAGAGAAAAAGTATTATTAAGAGAAATTCTTTCTTCTAGAGCTTATGGGGACTCTAATTATCAATTACCATTAGCACTAGGTAAAAATATAGGCGGTGAGCCTGTAGTTGCAAATTTAGCAAGAATGCCACATTTACTTATCGCAGGAACTACTGGGTCTGGAAAGTCAGTTGGAATTAATACAATGATACTGTCGCTTCTCTATAAACTTTCTCCTGATCAATGTAAGTTAATTATGATTGATCCAAAAATGTTAGAATTGTCAGTTTATGATGGCATCCCGCATCTTCTTAGCCCAGTTGTTACTGATCCCAAAAAAGCAGTGATAGCACTTAAATGGGCAGTTGCTGAGATGGAGGAAAGATATAGAAAAATGTCCAAAATGGGCGTGCGAAATATCGAAAGCTTTAATTTAAGAGTTAAAGAGGCAATTAAAAATAATGAAAATTTCACTCGGACAGTGCAAATTGGTTTTGATGAAAATACGGGAGAACCAAAATTTGAAGAACAATCGATTAAACCAGAATATTTACCTTTTATTGTAATAATAGTAGATGAAATGGCAGACCTAATGATGGTTTCTGGGAAGGATATTGAAGCATGCATACAACGTTTAGCTCAAATGGCAAGGGCGGCTGGTATTCATCTTATTATGGCTACTCAAAGGCCCTCTGTTGATGTAATAACAGGAACAATCAAGGCTAATTTTCCTACTAGAATTTCTTTTCAAGTTACTTCCAAGATTGATAGTAGAACAATATTAGGTGAAATGGGAGCTGAACAATTACTTGGGATGGGTGATATGCTTTATATGGCAAACGGAGGAAAAATAACCAGAGTACATGGACCATATGTATCAGATGAAGAAGTTGAGGAAATAGTAAATCATCTTAAAAAACAAGGAAAACCAGAATATGTTTCTGGTATCATAAATGGACCTGATGAAGAGACACAGGACAGAATTGATAAAGCTATGGGTTTGTCATCTTCTGAAAGTAACTCCGAAAATGCACTTTATGATCAAGCTGTAGCTATCGTAGCAAGAGATCAAAAATGTTCTACTTCCTATATTCAAAGAAGATTATCTATTGGTTATAATAAAGCAGCAAAAATTGTAGAAGCTATGGAGGAACAAGGTGTGGTTTCAGCAGCTAATCATGTTGGAAAAAGAGAAATTTTAATTTCTGAGATATAATTGGAAGATCAATTTGTACATTTCTCAATATTTAAATAAAAACTTGCTAACACTTACATGTCTTTTTTGGATTAGTTTTTTTAATCCTGTTTTTTCAAAAGAAATAACCTTAAAAGATCTAGAAAATTATTTAAATAGCATTAACTCATTAAATTCGGAGATTATTCAAACAAACCAAAATGGAAATCAAATACTAGGTTCCATTAAGCTTAAAAAACCTGGTAAGTTAAGAATAGAGTATCATAACCAGAAAGCTGATCACTTGATAGTTGGGAGTGATGGGATAATTGCGGTTATTGATTATAATTCAAATTCTGAACCACTAAGATATCCTATAAAAGGAACTCCTTTAAAATTCATAAGTGAAAATAACATTAACCTATATAGTGAAGAAATAGTTTCAAAATTAAAAAAATACAATAATCATATTGAACTTGAGATAAGCGAAAAAAAACCAACGTTTGGACTCGGAAAAATAATATTAAAGTTTAAAAGAGACCCAATTAGGATAGTAGGCTGGGAATTACCTATAAG